>PDZW01000035.1 GCA_002753155.1 Alphaproteobacteria bacterium WMHbin7 | reverse complement strand
TTTCAGAAGACGCATGAGCAAATCTAATTCGTAAATTCTGCTAAGCCTTTGATATTTGGTGCCCGCTGCCGGACTTGAACCGGCACGGAGGTTGCCCTCCGACAGATTTTAAGTCTGTTGTGTCTACCATTCCACCAAGCGGGCCTTTGCGCCTGCCTTCGCTATCACGACGGCCTGGCTCTGTCACTTCCCTTTGGGCTTGTCGCCGTAAAGGGTTTGGGGGTCGATCAACACCGGGTCGGTTTCAATCCAATTTCCGTTCTGCGCCGCCCGATAAAAGCAGCTTTTGCGCCCGGTATGGCAGGCGACACCCTTCTGCTCGACCTTCAAAAGCAGCGTATCCCCATCGCAATCGAGGCGCATCTCGACCAGCCTTTGCTGCTGGCCCGAGCTTTCGCCCTTGCGCCACAGCTTGCCCCGCGAGCGCGACCAATAGCAGACTTGCCCGGTCCTTAGGGTCTCTTCCACCGCATCGCGATTCATCCAGGCCATCATGAGAATCTCGCCCGTCGCCTGATCCTGGGCGATGGCGGGGATCAGCCCTTGGGTATCAAAGCTGATCTGGTTCAAAAGATCGGTCATGGCGTGGGTTTCCTTCGAATCATGTTCATGGCCTTCATACTCAGCACGATCTCGTCCTTCTGATTCAAAACTTCGATCAGACTGCGCACGAAGCCGCGGTCGGGTTTCGATTCCGAGGGGCGCGCCTCTAGAATGCTGACTTGCACCGACAGTTGATCACCGGGACGCACCGGGGTAGGCCAGCGCAATTCGTCGATACCGGGCGAGGCGATGCTGGAACATTCCGACAGGTAATAGCGGGCATAGAGATTCATCATCAGCCCGCAGCTGTGCCAGCCGCTGGCAATCAGCCCGCCAAAGGGGCCAGCCTGTGCTTTCACGCTGTCAGTATGGATGCTTTGCGGATCGAAACGTGCAGCAAAGCTCAGCAATTCCTCCTGCGTGACCAGGATGGGCCCGAAGCGGTGAATATCGCCCTCTCGGTAATCTTCGAACCAGCGCTCGATGCCTTCGATTCCGAAACTCATTTCCAACCATTCCTTCGCTTGCGTTCAACAAAGACCTGCGATTGCCGCCGCCAGCGGCGAACCTTTGGCAAATCCACCGACAGCACGGCCATTCCCAGGGGCAGCATCCAGAAGCCCACGATGGGTAAAAAACCGACGAGGCCGCCCAGAACCAACCCCCAACCAAGGGCCAGGCGCTTCTTGCGGCTATGGGGCAGGCGGATGCCGTGGCGTCTTAGCATGGGGGGATTATAGGCAGCGCTTTGGGCTGCGCCAATGAGGGATGACAGCCATCGGAAAACATTGCTTGCCAGGGCCTGTCCGTGAAATTACCCTTCTTGGACAAGAAGTTATAAATATGCTATGCAGTCGCGCCATGGGTTCCCGTATGCCTTTGAGAAAACCGACAGAAACGGCTCCGTCGCGCCGCGACGAGATCTTGCGCTGTGCCGCCGAGATTTTCGAGCGCAAGGGGATTGCCCAAACCTCGATGGAGGACATCGCCCAGGCCGTGGGAGTCAAGCGCGAGGCGATCTACTATTACTTTAAGGGCAGAAACGAGATTCTGGCCGAGATCGTGCTGCCCCAAAGCGATGCGCTTCTGGTGACGATGCGGGGCATCTTGGAATCCGAGTTGAGCTTTCCAGAGAAACTGCGTGCCGCCATTCAGGACCATGTCGCCTCTCTCTCTCCGGGGCACCTCGATCTCACGCTGACTTTGCGCGAAACCCTGGCCGTCAGCGAGGATCCGAAGCTTGAGGAATTGCGCACCATGTGGAAGGCCTATGGCGATTTATGGGCCGAACTGGTGCGTCAGGGCCAGGAGGAAGGCAGCTTCAAGGCGGGCTTGAATCCCAAGATGGTGGCCTTCGGTCTTCTTGGCATGCTGAACTGGATGAGCCGTTGGTATCATCCCGGTCAGGGCTCCTCTTTGGAGGAGATAGCAGAAACCTACGCCACCCTGGCCACTCAGGGTTTGGTCGAGGATTAAGCGCGGACGCGCCACTTGCCAAGGAACAGTTTGAATTCTAACCTAATTCGCCGATTCCGCCGCAGACGCGGTTGCGGCCCTCGGTCTTGGCCCGATACAGGGATTCGTCGGCACGTCCGATCAAATCATGAAGCGATTCGCTGGCTTGGCGCAGGGCAACGCCGAAACTGGCGGTAACCTTGAAGCCCACGCGTATATACGAAAAATCGATGCTCTCGATGGCATGGCGCAGCCGCTCGGCGAATTCCATGATCCGCAGACAAGAAGCACCAGATGAAAAGATCGCGAACTCCTCGCCGCCCAGGCGCACGGCCAGATCATCGTCGCGGATGGTTGCTATGACGGCCTGGGCCACGGCTTTCAGAACGGCATCGCCCTTGTTGTGGCCGAAGCGGTCGTTGATTGACTTGAAGTGATCGATATCAACTACGGCCAGCGCCACTCTGGCATCGGGATTGCGGTCATTCAGACTAAGCAGGCGCTGCATCGTATCTTGCATGTAATTGCGATTGAACAGGCCGGTCAGCGGATCGCGGATCGAGCGCTGATAGATATGTTCGCGTTGCTGGTCGAGATTGCGCAGCATCATTTCGCGCTCGACGGCGACCTGAAGGGGCTTGCTGAGATGCTGCAGCAGCGCTTGCACTTCTTCGAAAAGCTCTATTTCCTCATGCAGGACAAGCAGGGCCATGGCGCTGCTGCTGGTCTTGCCGCCGGCGTCCAGCGGCACGGCCAGGGTGGGGCGGGGCTCAAGTTCCTTGTGGAAGGAAAACTGAATGGGAACGGCTGAACCGGCAGGAGCGTGCGCTGCGATCAGAAGTGCTTCCAGCATGTCGGAAGGCAGGTCGGCGGGGCGGCTGTGATAGCGGTTCTCCGGCGTCATCGCCACCATGGTTCCTGCGTCATCGAAGGCCAGGAAGGCAAGTTCCTTAAGCGGCAGAAGACGCCTGACCATGGGGTTTGCCGCTTCGACAATCTCGCTGAAGTCGCGGTAAAGAACCATGGCGCGCGTGAACTCGCGCAAGGTCTTGCTGAGCGCAGTCAGGCGGTGGATATCTGCGCTTCCCTGGGCAAGCAGGAACAGCCCGCAATCCAGCGAAGTCAGACGGTCGAAGATATAGGGGGTTAGCTCCTTGGGAATTAACTGGCCATGCTGCGGAGCTATCAGCGACAAGGGAAGCTTGCGGATTTTCTCGACGGCATGCACCAGCACCTCGTTGCTGGGAATGTAGTGTTCGTGAAAGGGGCGCATCGCCTCGAAATAGGATTCATCCTCGGCAAACAGCTTGAAACCTTCGGTAAAGCCGCCAAACAAATCGCTCGAGAACAGAATGCCACTTTCTTCGTCGAACGTGCAGAAAGCCCCGGGAAAATGCGCATAAGGCGTAAAGACAAAACGCAGGCGTCTTTTCCCCGCCTCCAACTGCCAGCCACACTTCTCGACACACAAGAAGGGAAGGCTAAGTCCATATTCCTTCATCAGCATCTGAGCGCGCCAATGAGTGACCACGGCTGCATCGCTTCGCGTGATCCGTTTGTCGATCTCGACCAGCGAGGCTGTAATATCAGGATCCTGATGCTGGCAAACGAAATAGCGAATCTTGTCGAAGGGCAGAATCTGTTCGACCTTCTTCAATGTCTCGGGCCAAGTGCGCAACCCGCCCGGATCGATGAGCAGGCTCTGATCGCCCGCCTCGATGAGGTAACTGTGACACTGAAAGCTATCGCCATCCAAATGACTGCCGACCCACCAAACGCCGGGTGCCAGCGCATAAGGCAGCGCGGGATCTATCTCTTTTGTCGTCGAAAATGAGGCGGAAATGGGCATTCCCCCAAAAAAATCGCATATGATTTATATAAAGAAGACGTGCATCACTGCCAAGAAATAACATTCCGATCACCCTCTGTCGTGGGTTTTTATGGAGAGACGAATGATAGAAAGATCACTAGTTAAATAGAGCAAAATTTTCTTCCGCTGGGAGGCCTGAAGATGGTGGGTGATGGCCTTTACGTGCCTTGTGAAGGGCGTATGATCGGCATTGTCTTCGCTTGTGCGAAGGTGGCAAATGATCGACTTCGGGGGGCTCCCATGAAATTGAAACAATATCTCTGGACGGCGGATAAGGGATTGGCTGAAGCCGACCAGGCGGCTGTTCTTGATGATCCCCAACTGGTGCTCTATTTCGCGGCGCCGAAGGTGATGGACGATGGAAAGCGTTTCGCCGAATTGAAGCAGCGCTTTCCAGGGTCTCACCTTGTCGGATGCTCGACCGGCGGGGAAATTCTGGGTGAGGAAGTCCTGGATGGGACGATCGCCATCACAGCCGTCCGATTTGAAAGGGGGAGCATCAACGTCTGCGGCCACGCTTTGACCGAGGGCGAAAGTTCCCTGCTAGCGGGCAAGTCCCTGGCAGAAAAGTTGAAGCAAGATGGCCTCAAGGCTGTTTTTGTTTTGTCGGATGGAACCAAGGTCAATGGCAGCGATCTTGTCGAAGGCATCAGGAGCGCTGTCGGCGACGAGGTCATCATCACCGGCGGTCTGGCCGGAGATGGTGCCGATTTCAAACGCACGGTGGTGGGATGCGACTGCCAGCCGAAAGAGGGCATGCTGGCGATCATCGGTTTTTATGGAGACGCCTTGCACATCCGTCATGGCAGTTTTGGCGGATGGGACCGTTTCGGGCCAGAGCGCATCATCACGAAATCTGAAGCCAATGTTCTCTATGAACTCGACAACGAACCGGCGCTCGACCTCTATAAGCGCTATCTGGGGGATGAGGCGACCCGCTTGCCCGCCAGTGCCCTTCTGTTCCCGCTCTCCGTGCGGGCGGATGCCAGTGACAAGGGTGATGTGGTTCGCACCGTGGTCGGCATTGACGAAGACAAAAAATCGATGATTTTCGCGGGCGATGTTCAACAGGGCTATTCCGCCCAGTTGATGCGCGGAAATTTCGATCATCTTGTCGAAGGTGCTCAGAAGGCGGCCGAGCAGGCCGGCGGTGGGAATGGCCCCAGCTTGGCTATTCTGGTCAGTTGCATCGGGCGCAAGCTTCTGCTCGATCAGCGCATTGTCGAGGAGGTCGAGGCCGTTGCCCCCGTTCTGGGCAAGGAAGCGCGTTTGACCGGATTCTATTCGTATGGCGAAATTTCGCCTCATGGATTTACCGGCAAGTGCGAGTTGCACAACCAGACCATGACCATCACCCTCATTTCGGAAAATTAGGGGCGGATGCACAAGCTTCTGAAACGCCAGATCGAGCGTCTGGCCCGTCAGGCTGATCAGGCATCGGTGGATCAGGAAGATCTGCTGAATGTTGTCAGCCAGACCTATGAGGGCTTTGATCGCGAGCGGACATTGTCCGAACGCGCTTCGCGCCTGATGGAAGAGGAGCTGCAGGAGGCCAACAAACGCTCCAAGGAGCAGGCAGAGGTGCACCTGAAGGCCATTCTGGAAACGGTTGGCGATGGCGTGGTGATCTGCGATCTTAAGGGCATTATTCTTGACGTCAATAAATCGATCGAAGCCATGTTCGGCTTTGCGCGCGAAGAATTGCTTGGCCAGCCAATGACGATCCTGATGGCGCCCAAGGATGCGTTAAAGCATGGGCACTATGTCGAGCAGTACAAGGAAACTGGACAGCGGCGCGTGATCGGGCGCGGTCGTGAGGAGGTTGCCAAGCGCAAGAATGGCGAGCTGTTTCCCATCGATCTGGCTGTGGGCGATCTGCGCGCCTCGGGTGTGCCGCAGTTTGTCGGCATCCTCCGCGATATCACCAGCCGTAAGAAGGCCGAACAGGAAGTTCGTCACAGCGAGGCCCGTTTCAAGGATTTTGCTGAAGCCTCGTCGGACTGGTTCTGGGAAACCGACGCAGAGCATCGCTTTACCAACTTTATCGGAAATTTCGACAAGGTAGGTGCCTTCAAGCCGGTCGATAGCCTGGGCAAAACCCGCTTTGAGATGATGGCGCCCGACAACGATCCGCTTCACGTCACTCAGCACCGCAAGGATATCGAAGCAAAGCGACCCTTCAGAGATTTCGTTTACCGTTACAAGCGGGCAAGCGGCGAAGTACGCACCTTGCGCGTCAACGGAAAGCCTGTCTTTGACGTGGATGGAGCCTTTCTGGGCTATCGCGGAACCGCCACGGATATTACCGATGAACTGGCGGCCAGCAGGCAATTGAAGACCCTGGAAGACCGCTTGGTAACGGCCATATCCAGCATTGCCGATGGCTTCGTGCTGTATGATGCCGAAGACCGTCTGGTGATTTGCAACGAGCATTACCGTGGCCTGTTCCCCATAACGTCCGATTTGGCTCAGCCTGGGGTGCGTTTCGAGGACCTTATTCGAGCTGCAATCGTGCGCGGTCAGTATGACCTTGGTGGGCGCAGCGATGAGGAAGCACTGGCCTTTCGGCTTGAGCGCCACCGCAATCCGGGGTCCGAGCCGCTGCTTCAGCCCTTGGCGGGCGGACGCTGGATCCGCTCGATCGAGCGGCGGACACCGGATGGCGGCGTTGTCGGGGTGCATTCCGATGTCACTGAAGCCCTTGAATTCGAGCGGCGCTTGCGCGAAGCCAAGGATGCGGCTGAAGCGGGCGACCGCGCCAAAAGCGAATTCCTGGCGACCATGAGTCATGAAATCCGCACACCCATGAATGGCGTCATCGGCATGACGGGATTGCTGCTGGATACGCAGCTAAGCGAGGAGCAGAACCATTTTGCCGTGACCATCCGCGAATCGGCCGAGGCCCTGCTGACGGTCATCAACGACATTCTCGATTTCTCGAAGATGGAAGCAGATCGTCTGGAGCTGGAGCATACAGAATTCGATCTGGTTGCTCTGGTCGAAAGCGTTGTCGAGATTCTTGCCCCGCGCGCCCATGGCAAGGGGGTTGAGGTTGCAAGCTTTGTTGATCCCGGATTGCACCTGATCGTGCGCGGCGATCCCGGACGCATCCGCCAGATTCTGATGAATCTGGTGGGCAATGCCGTCAAGTTTACCTCTAAGGGGGCCGTGGCCATCGAAGTGCGCGGGCGTTCCATCGATGCCCATCATGCCTGGATACGTTTCGAGGTGCGCGATACCGGTATCGGCATTCCGGAAGAGTCGCGTCAGCGCCTGTTTGCGATGTTTTCCCAGGTCGATGCCTCGACAGCGCGCCGTTACGGGGGCACGGGTCTTGGCCTTGCCATCAGCCGACGCCTGACCGAGGTAATGGGCGGAAACATCAATTTCACCTCAACCCCTGGCCAAGGCAGCACCTTCTGGTTCGAGATTCCGCTTGAAAAGGTTGGGCCATCCCCGGTCAAGCTTCCCGATCTTTCCGGATGGAAGGCGCTGATCATCGACGACAATACGGTCAATCTGGAAACCATCGCCCGCCAGCTTCAGGCTCAGGGCATGGCGGCGGACACGGTTGAAAGTGCGTCTCATGGCATGTCGCGGCTGGAAGCGTTTCTGGCAGAGGGAAAGCGCTACGATCTGATCGTGCTGGATGTCCAGATGCCAGGCATGAGCGGCATCGACATGGCGCGCTGGCTACGCTCGCATGCAAGGCTTGGTGACATTCCCATCATCATCGCCTCGTCGCAGGGACATCGTGGCGAAGTCGATGCCGAACCCGGCCTTTCCAATGCATTTCTTCTCAAGCCGATCCGCCAGTCAGGGCTGGTCTTTACGGTGGCGCGCCTTTTGGGGCTGTTGCTCGATACCGAATATGCCAATCCGAAGACCATTCAAGAGGCAGACAACGTCGTCGAGCAGAAGAGTTTGCGCATTCTGGTCGCCGAGGACAATCCGGTGAACCAGCAGGTTGCCGTAGGCCTGCTGAAACGTCTGGGCCACATGGCCGATGTCGTCGCCAATGGGGTGGAAGCGGTCAATGCCGCGCGCAGCTTCGCCTATGATCTCGTACTGATGGACGTGCAGATGCCCGAAATGGACGGGCTGGAGGCCACGGCGGCCATTCGTGCGCTTTCCGGCGAGCGTGCCAACGTTCCCATTATCGCCATGACGGCCAACGCCATGCGCGGCGATGACGAGCGCTGTTTGGCTGCGGGCATGAATGATTACGTGGCCAAGCCGATTGATCGGACCAAGCTTGCCGAGGTCGTGGCGAGGTGGAGCCAACATCATGACGATCTTGCCGTAAAGCCCATAGGTGGGGAGAGCGATGACGATGTCGTCGGCCTGTTCAATCCTGTTCTGCTGGGCGATTTGAAGGAAACGCTGGGGCCAGAGGCGATGGGCGAGTTGCTGCAAACCTATCTCGACGATTCTGCCGAGCGGTTGGGCAATGCCGAGGCTGACCTTGCTGCCTCTTCTTTCAAGGCAACGGCGTCTGAAGCGCACAGCCTTAAGGGTGCGTCGGCGAATCTGGGATTCGATGGGCTGGCGATGATTGCCGTGCAGCTTGAGGCGGCGGCCAAGGCGGCGGATGCCGTCGGCTGCAAAAACGAGATCGGCGCCTACCGGAAAGCACTTATCCACCTTCCCAAGCAATTGAGCAAATTGGGAATCTCCCTTCCAAAGGCCGTGTCATGAATGTTCTGATCGTTGACGACAATCCGACCAACCTTCAGCTTCTCAAGCTTCTTGTCGCCAAGGTCGATGATTGTGTTCCGGTGGCGGTTGACTCGGCTGAGAAGGCGCTGGCTTGGTGCGCACAAAACGAGCCGGATCTGGTTCTGACCGACTATATGATGCCTGACATGGACGGGCTTGAGCTGCTAAGTCGCCTGCGCGCCAGTGAGACAATGTTTGAAGTGCCGATCGTTGTGGTGACAACCACAGATCTTAAGGAAGTCCGGCAAAGGGCGCTGGAGCTTGGGGCCAGCGATTTCATCACCAAGCCGGTTGATCCCCCTGAATTGCGCGCGCGCGTGCGCAATCTTCTGGCCCTTCGCGCCAGTCAGATGAAGCTGAAGGACCGGGCAGCGCAAGACTTGGTGATACGCCTGTCGCGCACGGCGGAATATCGCGATCCGGAAACCGGGGCGCATATCGAACGCATGGCCCGCTACGCCCGCTTGATTGCCGCCAAGCTGGGCTGGAGCGAGGACGAGCAGGAGCGCATCTTGATGGCGGCCCCCATGCACGATATCGGCAAGGTCGGCATTCCCGATCATATTTTGCTCAAACCAGCCCGTCTTACCCCCGAAGAATTCGCCGCCATGCAACAGCATCCAAGGTTGGGCCATGGAATCTTAAAGGGCAGCACTTCTCCTTTGGTGCGAATGGCGGCGGAAATCGCTCTATACCATCATGAGAAATTCGATGGCGGCGGCTATCCGGAGGGGCTTAAGGGCGAGGCGATCCCCCTAACCGCCCGCATCGTTGCCGTTGCCGACGTGTTCGATGCGCTGACGTCGCAGCGCCCCTATAAGAAACCCTGGACGGTCGAGCAGGCCAAGGAACTTCTGCAAAGCCAGCGCGGCCAGCATTTTGATGCGGTTTGCGTCGATTTGTTCTTTTCGGACATGGATGCCATCGAGGCGATCAGAAGCGAATTTTCCGACGAGAGCAGAGGATTGTAATTCCTCCATTGATGAGGGATATTGGACCTTGTGAATCGTCTGCCGGTTTTTGTCGGGCAGTGACAGGGAGGCTCTGATGTCTTGTTCGAATTGCCGCTATTGGGGCAGTGCGCCCTTGCAAGCCGGGCAAGACTTTCTGGAAACGCCCTACGGGCGTCAGAACTGGGCCATGTGCCGGGTTCATGCGCCCGTGGTCACCGATTCCGACCGGCGGCGCGTCTGGCCTATCACGCGCTATGACGACTGGTGCGGCGAATTCGGCCTTCGTGCCGAGGAAGAGAACGGGTAGCACTGGCCTCCCCGGTTCTAACGCCCCCCAACCGATCAAATGACGAAATGCTGCGATTTTCCTAAAAGGGAGATATCGGTATTCGCTTGCCGATTTCCACGTAATGTGATACAAAACACATAATAACAGCAAAAATATATGTATCACAACGAGCCCGTGTCCGGGCCGTCCATGGAAGCGAGGAAAGCCGCCATGCCCACCAACACAGCCGCGGCCCGCAAGGCGGGTGCCGATGTGCGCACGGTTTCCACCTATTGCTACAACTGTGTGGCTGGTCCCGATCCCTTGTGCGTGACCGTGGTCGATGGTGTGGCGACCGAGGTGACGCCTAATTTCCAGATGGCAGCCCTTCATCCGGCGGGCGGCAAGCCTTGCGTGAAGGCCTACGGGTTGGTGCAGAAGACCTATAGTCCGCACCGCATCAAGCAGCCCATGAAGCGGACCAATCCCAAGAAGGGCATGGGCGAGGAGCCCGGCTTCGTTCCCATTTCCTGGGACGAGGCGCTGGATACGGTGGCGGCGAAGCTGATCGAGATGAAGGCCAAGGGCAAGCTGGACGCGCAGGGCATTCCACGTCTGGCCGCCAGTTTCGGCCATGGCGGCACACCGGGCTTTTATATGGGCAGCTTCAACGCCTTTCTTTCGGCTTGGGGGGCGGTCGATTTCAGCTTCGGCTCGGGCCAGGGCGTCAAGTGCGTCCATTCCGAACATCTGTATGGCGAGCTGTGGCACCGCGCCTTTACCGTGGCCGCCGATACGCCGAAGGCGCGCTACATCATCTCGCTGGGCACCAATGTCGAGGTCTCGGGTGGCTCCTGTGCCGTTACGCGTCATGCCGATGCCAGGGTGAGGGGCATCAAGAAGGTGCAGGTCGAGCCGCATCTGTCGGTAACCGGCGCCTGCGCCGCCGAATGGGTACCGATCCGGCCCAAGACCGACCCCGCCTTCCTGTTCGCCCTGATCCACGCCATGCTGCATGAAGCGCCGCGCGAGCGCCTTGACCTGGAATTCCTGAAGAACCGCACCAGCTCGCCTTATCTGATTGGTCCCAATGGCTGGTATCTGCGCGATCCGGAATCGTCCAAGCCCCTGATCTGGGATGTGGCCAGCAACAGCGCCCAGCCCTTCGATACGCCCGGTTTGATCCCCGCCCTGGAGGGACGCTTTTCCATCGCCAAGGCCATCGAGATCGGCCCCGATGACGAGCGCAAGAGTCTGGAAGATGTTGAAGGCGTGACGGCCTTCACCAAGCTGGCCGATCATATGAAATCTTTTACGCCCGATTGGGCCGAGAAGATTTGCGATGTGCCCGCCGCCGCCATGCGCCGCATCGCAAACGAGTATCTCGACAATGCTTGCATCGGCCAGACCATCGAGATCGACGGCGTGACCTTGCCCTATCGCCCCGTGGCCGTGACCCTGGGCAAGACGGTGAACAATGGCTGGGGGGCCTATGAATGCTGCTGGGCGCGCACCATGCTGGCCGTGCTGGTGGGTGCGCTGGAAGTTCCGGGCGGCACACTGGGCACGTCGGTCCGCCTGCACCGCAACCACGACGACCGCCTGAAAAGCGTCAAGCCCGGCCCCGATGGTTTCATGGACTATGCCTTCAACACCACCGCCAAGGAAGATTGGAAGCCCCAGCCCACGGGGCGCAACGCGCACAAGCCGCTGGTGCCGTTGGTCGGCGATTTTCCCTGGAGCCAGGCTCTGGGACCTACGCATTTCGCCTGGATGTTCGAAGAGGAGACGCCCGAGAACTGGCCGCGGACGGATCTGCCCGATCTGTGGTTCGTCTATCGCTGCAACGCCGCCATTTCCTTTTGGGACACGCGTCACCTCAGCCAGACCATGGCCAGGATGCCCTATGTCGTGGCCTTCGCCTATACCATCGACGAAACCAACTGGATGGCCGACATTTTGCTGCCCGAGGCGACGGATCTGGAGGGCTTGCAGCTTATCCGTTTCGGCGGCTCGAAATTCGTCGAGCAATATTGGCGCCATCAGGGCTATATCCTGCGCCAGCCGGTGGTGGCCCCGCAGAGCGAGGCCAAGGACTTCACCTGGATATCCACCGAACTGGCCAAGCGTACCGGTCTGATGGCCGAATACAATACAGCGATCAATCGGGGCCTGCTGGGGGCTCCCTTGAAGGGTGAGGGATTCGATTACACGATTCCAGGCCAGGAAGAACATTCGGTCGAGGATATCTGGGACCGTGTGTGCAAGGCGGCCAGCGCTGGCCTGACCGGCGAGGCGCAGGGGCTTGACTGGTTCAAGCAACATGGTTTCATGGCGGCTCCTTTCCACGAGGTGGACTGGTACCTCTATCCCACCATCGAAAAATTGGGCCTGCGCTTCGAACTGCCCTATCAGGAACGATTGATGCGCATCGGCAAGCAGCTAGAGCGGCGCTTGCATGAAAACAACATCCACTGGTGGGAAGAGCAGCTTGAGGAATATCAGGCTCTGCCCATCTGGCACGATCATCCGGCGCGCTGGGAGAAGGAACTGATCCGGCGGGGCGCCAAGCCCCAGGATTATCCCTTCTGGCTTCTGACCACCAAAAGCATGCAGTACCACACCGGGGCCAATGTCTCGATTCAGCTGATGCACGAGGCCGCCAAAAATCTGCGCGGCTTTGGCGGTGTCATCATGAATGCGGGGACGGCCAAGGAGTTGGGTATTGCCGAAGGCGATCTGGTCGAGCTGTCAACCATCGACGGCGTGACCAAGGGGGCTGCGGTGCCGGTGCAGGGCATTCGTCCCGACGTGATGGTGACCGTTGGCCAGTTCGACCACTGGGCGACACCCTATGCCAAGGAGATGGGCGCACCCAGCATCAATACCATCGCTCCGATGTCGATGGCGCTGACCGACGCCACGGGCTCGGGCTCGGATGTGGCCAGGGTGGCGATCAGAAAGCTGTAATCGTTAGGGCCTCCGTTATTGTCAATCAGCTAAATTAGCCCATTTGCGCAGATTCCGGCTAAGCGGGCGGCAATAGCAATTCACAGGCGGGTAGCTTGACCGAAGGCCTGTACTTTGAAAAAGTGGCCGGTGAAAGAAAAGGTGATCCCCCGTGGCAACCCCCTGGCCTGGCCTTGAGATCGAGCGGAAATTTCTCGTCGCCACCGACAGTTGGCGGGAAAACTGCCAAGGCAAACGTCTTATCCGTCAAAGCTATCTGCCCTACGCGCCCGGCGTTTCCATGCGGGTGCGCCGCATGGATGACGAGGCCATTCTGTCTTTCAAGTCCGATCTGGCCGAAGGGGTTCGCAGCGAGTGGGAAGTGCCCATTCCCAAGGAGATGGCCGACTGGCTGTTTTCATTTTGTCCGTACCCGCCGATCGAGAAAATCCGCCACCTCGTTTCCGTCGAAAGCCATGTCTGGGAGGTCGATCAGTTCCTGGGCCGCCACGAAGGCTTGATGCTGGCCGAGATCGAATTGTCGCATCCCAAGGAAAGCTTCCCCATGCCCAAATGGGTCGGTGAGGAAGTAACCAGTGACCGGCGCTATCGCAACAGTCAGCTCTATCGCCTGGACAAGGCGAAACTGGCGGTCCACCCCCCTCATCCCCAGCCTCAGCCGCCCCGCAAAAACAATCCCCCCCGGAAAAAAAGTTAGCGTAGCGTGCTCCAGTCGCCGACCTCTTCCTCGTCGAGACGCCCGTCATAAACCGCCTGCTGGGGTGTTCTGAACACGCTTTCCACCGATGATTTCCGGAAGGCCACGAACAGGTTGGCATTGTCCGGCAACTGGTTGTCCCGGGCCATGCGGTGCGCCACCTTGCGGTCGGTCAAGGGTGCGATGCCAACATTCTTCAGGTCGCAGACGAAGATGCCGATGATCTGATAGGCATTCGCCGCCGCCAGATCGAAGAAGAAAGTGGGCTGGAAATTGTAGAATCCGTGGTCCAACCATCCAGTCATGGGCGCTTCGTGGAACATCAGGCCGCCCGGCCGGGTCGCCTTGTGCATGGTGCGAAAGAAATTGGCGATGTCGAAGACATGTTCGGCGGTGCCGTTGTTGATGCAGATATCGAAGGTTTCGCCGAGTTCCACCGGATCGTTGAGGTCGAGTTGCAAGGCTTCTGGCGTGCCGTTGAGGTCGATGGCCTTGCGCTGGCTGGGTTCGAAAATGATGTCGTAGAAGAGATGGGCGATGTCGAAGAGCCAGCTTGCAGAGGCGGGGTCGATGGTATGAAAGCGGTCCTGAAGCTGTACCTTCTTTTCAGGCGAGGTGATGAACTGATCGATGTCGCCGAGCAGGACGGCGGCATCGACGTCGTTGTACCAGTTGGCCTCGCCGAATTCGAGAATGCTGCCGCCCGTAGGCAGCCAGCCGTCACGTCTGGCATCGCGGTAAAGCCTGTAAGACAGATGCGAAATCGCCATCGTTTTTCCCTTCCCCTCATTTAACTCGGCTGATTTTCTTCAAGGCGGCCACATCCTCGATGATGATGCAATTCCCCTCGTTATGCACTCCGTAACCGGCCAGACGGGCGAAGGCGCGCGACAGATTCTCAGGAGCAATGCCGATGGCGGCGGCCAGCACGGTGCGCGGATAGGAAAGGGTGATGCGGGCAGCCCCCCTGTCCGTGCCCGCTAGGGTCAAAAGATGGCGGACCAGGCGTTCAAAGGGTGTCAGGGTTTTCAGTTCCAGATAGCTGTCCAGCAGCATCTCGAGGCGCTTTCCAGCACTTTTTAACATGGCCATGGCGGTGGCGGGATCGTCCGACAGATGCTTGGCCAGCAGACTTGCGGGCAGGACCAGGAGACGCGATTCCTCCAGGGCTTCGCATCCGGCCGGATAACTTTCAAAGCCGAACAGTGCGACGATGGCGACATGGGTACCGGGGCCAAAAAGGCCTAGCACATTCTGTGCGCCGTTGGTCTGGGTCGTGAAGATTTTCAGAAGACCGGTTTCGACCACGAACAGAAAACGCGCCTCGTCTCCCTGATCGAAAACGGTCTGACCCTTGGCATAGGTTCTTGTCTCGCTCTGTTCGGCCAGCCAGTCGAGATCCTTTGGCGACAGACCCTCGAACAGGGACTCGGCGAGAAGGGCGGCCTTGGGGGCTAAACGATTCTGGCGGGATGCCGGTGCCGCCGTGGGGCAGAGAGCGGAGGAGGTCACAGGCCATCCCCTTCCTTGCTGCAAAAATCACCGAGACGTTTGCAATCCTGAAGGCGTATCGCGCTGCCCTTGACGGTGACACCCAACTCGCGCAAAGCCTTCAGCGAGCGCGACAGGCTTTGATTGGTCATACCCAGGTGCCGGGCCAAGGCCTTCTTCTCGAAAGGAAGCGTCAGGCTGACCGCTCCTACGTCCTTTCCGCCCAGTTCCAGAAGGAATCCGGCCAGACGCCTGGTTCCCGAGCGCAGCTTCATGGCGTCGATCTGCTGAACAAGGCGGCGCAATCTCAGGCACAGGCCTGCCAGAGTTCCCAGCACCATCCGTCCGTCGCAAGTCAGGCGTTCCTGGAATTGCGCGGCATCGATCCAGCAAAGACGGGAGGGTGTGAGTGTGCGGGCCGAGGTCAGGTGGCGTGTTCCGTTGGCGGCAGCAATGTCGCCCAGCATGGCGCCTCTGGCTGCCATGTCCAATTGCAGTTCCTCGCCCGCGTCGTTGGTGACGAACAGTTCGACCAACCCCTCTTCGATCCAGGCGAATCGGTTCGCCGCCTCTCCTTGGCGGTAAAGGATGGTCCCGGCCTTGATCGCCTCACTTGTGTTTCCTTTCAGAAAGGGGGCCAGCAGAGTCTGATCCAGGTCGTGCGGCAGCCTGCCTGCCAGCCCGGTAAGCGGCGGCGGGGAGCGGTGAGCGGGCGGGGCGGACTTATCCATAAGGCTACCGGAAAAAGGGCGGCGGAAAAGCCCGCCGCCCGCAACATGTAATGGAAAGAAGGTCCTAGTTAAAGATCTATGCCGACATAGAAAATGATTCATGCCGGTCGCGAGCAAGGCTCGCGCGCGAGCCTGTCCCGCCGGTGGCGGGCCAATATGTTGAACCGGCAAAGCCGGTGGGCGAGCGGGAGCCTAGCGCCCACGGGGCGCGTCCGGCGATTGAGGCTTGTATTCATCGGTCACGATGAATGCAAACAAATGTTACAACACCCCCAGCATCGAGGCCACCAGGGGATGGCGCACGATATCGCGGTCGGAGAGCCGGACGACGGCGATATCCCCAACCGGTTCTAGGCGGTTGGCGATATCGGCAAGGCCCGACATGCCGGGAAGAAGGTCGCTTTGATCGGGATCGCCGGTCACGATCATGGTCGAATGCCAGCCCAGCCGGGTCAGCAGCATCTTGATCTGGCCGTAGGTGCAGTTCTGCGCCTCGTCGATGACGATGAAGGCGTTGTTCAGCGTGCGCCCGCGCATATAAGCCACCGGGGCGATTTCAATCGATCCCTCGGCGATCAGGGATTTCATGCGTTTGGCTCCCAGCCGGTCGTTCAGCGCGTCGTAGAGCGGGCGCAGATAGGGGGCCAGCTTGTCTTGCAGGTCCCCTGGCAAAAAGCCCAGGCTTTCCCCTGCCTCAACGGCCGGGCGTGACAGGATGATGCGCCCGACGCTGCCTGCTTCCAGGGCCTCCACCGCCTTGGTGATGGCCAGATAGGTCTTGCCGGTTCCGGCAGGCCCCAGCGCCATGGTCAGATGGCAAGAATCGATGGCTTCCATCAGCAGGCGCTGCCCGTCGCTTTTGGGCTTTACCTTGCGCAGATAGCTTTGGTCGCGATAGCCATCGACGGGCGACCAGTTTTCCGAGTCCTTGCCATAGAGGGGGTGAATTTTGGTCTGGGCAGCCGTGGCTGCCCGGGCATTACGCTTGGCCATACCGGGAACCTCGCAAAGAAGAGAGGAAGGAAAGCGTTAAGAAGTGGTAAATAAAAACGCCCCCGGGTAAGCGGGGGCGTGGGGCCTTGAGACTGCCGGAGGCGCCGGATGCTCGCTCCAAAGGGCCGGAACGCTGGCGTTCTGTGAAAAGTGCGACCAAACCGAAATTCATCGTGGCGGTACACCTCAGTCATACAAGGGCCATGTCATCGACATGCAGGTGGACAATACAGGGTTTTTCTGTTTTCGTCACTCGATTTCGTAGGATACATAGAAAGTTCATACGATATGTTGTTGCTCCGCAACATCCACAGGGGGGCTTGCGGACGGCGTCGGCACGAGTAAAGTAGGAGCAGAGGGAAGGGGACTTACGTTGCCAACGATCAAACTGCCCTGGCAGGAATTGGCTGAGGATACCTATCGTTCGGTCTTCAGCCAGACCAAGACGGCTTTCGATATTTCAGGCGTATGGCTGCTGGTGGCGATGCTGCTGGTATTCATGGGCTTTGGCATCTATCCCCAACTGACGGCGGATGATCTGGGCGGGGTCGAGGCCTATCTTTCTCTGCCTGTCTTGCTGGGCCTTTTCGGGCTGATCGGGCTTTCCATTTTTGCCACCCGCTGGACGCGCTGGGTCACGCTTGAGCATCTGCCACAGCCGGGTCAGGGCATGAAGCTTGGCAAGGCGGAAATGAAGGTCGGCTGGGCTTTGGTTGAATGTCTGGTCCTGGGGCTGATCCCTATTCTGGGTGGCCTGTTGGCGGCCCCCACCCTGAACGAGATGGAACAGCTAGAGGCGGCTCTTGCCGTCCAGGCTGTCGGTTTCATTCTGGGGGGATTCCTTCTGGCCCGCCTGGGCATGGCGGTCAATCTGGCCGCGCTTCAGGTGCCGGGCGATGCCCTTCTATACGCCTTGCGCCTGACACGGGGCCAAAGCCTGCGTCTGTTCCTGCTGCTCGTGATCACGGCGGGGCCGGCAATTCTGGCCGCCTGGGGCATGGGCTGGCTGCTGGAATGGGCGCTTGAACCCATGCCCGATCTGCTGGCTCCCGAAGCGCAGCAATCCTTGCTGCTGATCATGACGGCGGCGCTGGGCTTTTTGGGGGCCATGCTGTTTTTCGGCGCCATGGGGCTGGCGGCGCGCAGCCTGATTTTGGCGGGCGAGGATCCCTGGGGCGGCGCCAACGAGGATTCCTACCAGGAGTCCGACGAGGTCTATGCCCCCCCCTATGAGGAACCCGTTTCCTATGAGGAATCGGCGCCTTATGCGGCAGCCCCCTATGAGGAAGAGGTGCTGGACACCCAGCTTGTCGATCTGGTCGAGGAGCCTTTGCCGCAGCCGGAATATGGCGGCTTTATCCCCAGTGAAGAAGATGTCTTGTTGTTGAGAGGGGAGCATCTTGTCGATAGCGGGCAGCCCAATGAGGCCGATCAGTTGGTTCCGGTCGACAGCAATAGCTGGCTGGAAGGGCGCAGGGGCGCACAGGCCCAACCGAACTTCGAGACCGACGCGCATGTGCTGGGCCGCAAAATCATGGCGTCCAAGAAAAAGAAGTCACTCTCTGACTTCCTTCCGAAAATCCGTATCGATGTCGGCAACATTGCGTCCGAAGGCTGGAAGCTGGGCGTGTTGCTGGTGCTGATCGTCTTCGGCTATCTGTTTCTGTTCACCGATATCCTGACCGATTTCTTACTATGAGAACCGCTCAGATTGATGTCGTCGCCCTGGCTCAGGGCAGTTATCGCGCGGTCTTTTCCGACTTCAAGCGCTATCTCGATATCGCCTGGCCCTGGCTGGGGCTATCCGTGCTGGCCGTCTATGGGGTCGAGCGGTTGGTTCCCGCTCCTTCGGAGTTGGAGGGCGATCAGATCGAAGGCGGGCTGTCCCTCGTTCAGTTCATCTTGTCCCTGATCAATCTGGTCGCCATGTGCTGCTTTCTGGCAAAGTGGACGCGCTGGCTGATTCACGGCGAGGTGCCCGAGGGCGCTTCCGTTCTTCGTTTCGGGCGGCGCGAGTTCCGTGTGGTGCTGGTGACCTTTGGCGCAGGTCTCTTGGTGGGCATTCCGATGGGGATTGCGTTGCTCTTTCCCACGATGCTGGCCCTTTCGGGAAGCCAAGTCCCGGCTGTGCCTCTGTTGATCGTGGCGGGCACTGTTCCGCTGGGCGTTTTTTTCTGGTTGAAACTGTCGCTGGCTCCGGTGCTGGCGGCCTTGGATCTGCCGGGAAATGCCATCAAGGCTTCCTGGCACTTGACGAAAAATGCGGTCTTCCGCTTGTTTTCGCTGGTCATCACCGTCGTTCTTCCGGCCTTCTTCGTTCAATTGCTGCTGACGCAGGGATTGGCCTTGATTCTGGGGGCCGAGGAAAGCGCCGTGGCGGGAAGCACCCAGCAGGGCGTTCTCATCTTTATCGCAGTCCTCTTCGGCTTTTTGATGATGTCTCTGGTGATTTCTGCCCAGATCCTGGCGACACAGGCCCTTATGTCAGAAGGTGAAATGAACGACTTATTGCCGCCTGGACGCGGGCAAGGCCCGCGCGCGCCGGAAGGCGCGGGAGCCAAGGGCGCACAGCGCCCGCCCGGCGCTTGAGGCTTGCATTAATCGGTAACGATTAATGCAAAACAGGATTAAGTCAGAAGGAGCTGCAAATCCGAAAGCGTCAGCCCCTGAAGATCAGGCCTGACCAGGGCGGCTTGGGAGAAATTGTCCCCTTCGGTCCAGGGGCAGGGCGTGATCAGGCAGCGGATTCCCGCCGCCGTTGCGGCTTTCAAGCCAGGCACCGAGTCTTCGATTGCCAGGGCCGCTTGAGGCGATACGCCCAGCTTGGCCAATGTCTTCAGGTAAACCTCGGGATCGGGTTTTTTGGCCTTGACGTCCTCGCCCGCCACGATGGCCTGAAAGGGGTTGCCCTTGCGAAAGAAGACGTTCAGCAACTCCTTCACATTGGCGCGGCTGGTGGTTGAGGCCAGCCCAAGCTTCAGGCCCGAGGCCTTGGCCTCGTTGATGAGGTGGGCCACGCCGGGGCGAAGCCCCACCTCGCCGTCAACGACCTTGGCCCGGTAGCGCTTGGTCTTCTCGGCATGCAGCTTGGCCAGGGTTTCGGCGTGCAGGCCGGCCAGGATTTCCTGTTGCGGGGCCGGGGCATAGGCGAAAAGACGTTCCTTGCCGCCCGCTATGGTCAGAAGGTGCTTATACAGCTTCGGGTCCCAGTCCCAGCCTAGGTTGAAGGCCTCGAAGGCCTCGTTGAAGGCTTGGCGATGGGCCTCCTCGGTATCGGCCAATGTGCCGTCGAGATCGAAGATGAGGGCTTGCAGCTCTTGTGTCATGGAGGAAATCATGCCACGAATTCTCGGGCTCTGCGCCTCCTTTTACAAGGCATGGCACATCCACCCCAATCTATGGTATGAAGTTTCGTTTCAGCCCCCACCGCTAGGGTTTTCGAGTCATGGCCGGTCATTCCCAATTCAAGAACATCATGCACCGCAAGGGTGCCCAGGACGCCAAACGCGCCAAGATCTTCACCAAGATCATCCGCGAGTTGACGGTTTCGGCCAAAACAGGCCTGCCCGATCCGGCGGCCAATCCGCGCCTTCGTGCCGCCATTCAGGAGGCCCGGGGCAACAACATGCCGAGAGACACTATCGAGCGCGCCATCAAGCGCGGCCAGGGTGGGGGCGACGACAGCAATTACGAGGAAGTGCGCTATGAGGGCTATGGCCCGGGCGGTGTTGCCATCATTGTCGAGGCCCTGACCGACAATCGCAACCGCACGGCATCCGACATCCGTTCGGCCTTTTCAAAGAATGGCGGCAGTCTGGGCGAGACCAATTCGGTCAGCTTCCAGTTCGACCGCGTGGGCGCCATCCATTATCCGGCCAAGGTTGCCTCGGCGGATGCCATGTTCGAGGCAGCACTTGAAGCCGGTGCGGACAATGTGGAAAGCAGCGAGGACGGCCACGACGTCACCTGTTCCATGGACGATCTGGGAGCGGTGCGGGACGCGCTGGAAGCGAAATTCAACACCCCGGAAAGTGCGCGTCTGGAATGGCGGCCCAAGGTCACCACCCCGATCGAGGGCGAGGCCGCCGAAACACTGCTGAAGCTTCTGGAGATTCTGGACGATCACGACGACGTGCAGCGCGTGGCCTCCAATTTCGACATGTCCGAAGAAACCCTGGCGAGGTTGGGCGGGTGAGGCTATTAGGCATCGATCCAGGATTGCGCCACACCGGCTGGGGACTCGTCGAAGCCCAGGGGAACCGGCTGTCCTATATTGCCGACGGCGTGATCGATTCGGATGCCAAGGCGCCTCTGGCCGAACGTCTGGTCACTTTGTTCGAAGGCATTAATGCCGTCATCGCCGCCTATGCCCCCGAGGAAGCGGCGGTCGAGGAAACCTTCTCCAACGTCAATCCGGCCAGTACGCTGAAGCTGGGCCAGGCCCGAGGCGTCGTGATGCTGGCCCCGGCCCTGGCCCGCTTGCCGGTGGCGGAATATGCGGCGACTTTGGTCAAGAAATCCATCGTTGGCACCGGGCACGCCGACAAGGCGCAGATCGCTCATATGGTGCGGGTCTTGCTGCCGGGTTGTCTGGCCCAAAGTCCCGACGCCGCCGACGCTCTGGCGGTGGCGATCTGTCATGCCCATCATCGCCAGACGCGGGTCTATGTCGCCAAGGCGGCAGGGGGCTTGCGATGATCGCCAAGCTGAAGGGCCTTCTCGACAGCACCGGCGAGGGCTGGGCTGTGATCGATGTGAATGGCGTGGGCTATCTCGTCGCCTGTTCCAATCGCACGCTTTCGCGCCTGGGCGGAACCGGGCTGGCCGTGTCGCTGGAGGTCGAGACCCAATGGCGCGAGGATGGTCCGCATCTCTACGGTTTTGCCGAAGTGGCCGAGCGCGACTGGTTTCGCATTCTGATCAATGTGCAAGGAGTTGGCGGCAAGGTGGCGCTGGCCATTCTGGGCACCCTGACGCCGGATCAACTGTCCCAGGCCATCGCCGCCCAGGACAAGGCGGCTTTAAGCCGGGCGCCCGGCGTGGGTCCCAAGCTGGCGGCCAGGATCGTGGCGGAACTCAAGGACAAGGTGGGCGGCATTGCTTTTGGCGTTTCTAAGCCGGGTGAAGCCATGGGGGCGCCGGTGATTTTGCCGGGCGAGGGCGGCCCGCTGGCCGATGCCGTCTCGGCCCTGGCCAATCTGGGTTACGGACGCTCGGAGGCCTTCGCCGCCGTGGCCCGCGCTCAAGGAAAGCTGGGCGAGGGGGCCGAGATCGGTGCCCTGATCAAGGCGGGTCTTAAGGAATTGTCGACATGAGCGGCGAACGTCTGGTGTCGCCGGGTCAGAGCGAGGCCGATGCCGCCGAGGGCAAATTGCGTCCGCAGCACTTAAGCGAATTCATCGGCCAAGCCCAGGCCTGCGCTAATTTAAAGGTTTTTATCGAGGCGGCGCGCGGGCGCGCCGAGGCACTCGACCATGTGCTTTTGTTTGGTCCCCCCGGCCTGGGCAAGACCACGCTGGCCCAGATCGTCTCTCGGGAATTGGGGGTGGGGTTTCGCGCCACGTCGGGTCCTGTCATCGCCAAGGCGGGCGATCTGGCCGCCCTGCTGACCAATCTAGAACCCCGGGATGTTCTGTTCATCGACGAAATCCACCGCCTTAATCCTGCCATAGAGGAAGTGCTCTATCCGGCCATGGAGGATTTCCAGCTCGATCTCATCATCGGCGAGGGACCGGCTGCGCGTTCGGTGCGCATCGATCTGCCGCCCTTCACGCTGGTAGGGGCCACGACGCGCTCTGGCCTTTTGACCACGCCCTTGCGTGAGCGCTTTGGCATCCCCTTGAGGCTGATGTTCTATACGCCCGAGGAGTTGGAGGGCATCGTGCGCCGAGGTGCTGGGGTGCTGGGCTTTGCTCTGTCGGGCGACGGTGCCGCCGAGATTGCCCGGCGTGCCCGGGGCACGCCGCGCGTGGCCGGGCGCCTGTTGCGCCGGGTGCGCGATTTCGCCCATGTGGCCGGGCTGGCCGTGGTGGACGCCAAGGCCGCCGATGCCGCCCTCAACCGCCTCGAAGTTGATGCCCAGGGCCTTGACGCCATGGACCGGCGCTATATGCGCCTGATCGCCGAAAGCTATGGCGGCGGGCCGGTGGGCGTGGAAACCCTGTCGGCGGCTTTGTCCGAGCAACGCGACACTTTGGAAGAAGTGATCGAGCCCTTCTTGTTGCAGCAGGGCCTGATCGCCCGCACACCCCGGGGGCGCATGCTGACCGGTCCTGGATTCAAGCATCTGGGGCTTGCCGCCCCCAAGGCGGCTCTGGCTCAGCTTGACCTGCTATTGGACGAGGAGGGCGATGCGGATGGCTGACCTGCATCATTTCCCGATTCGTGTCTATTACGAGGATACCGACGCGGCAGGCATCGTCTATTACGCCAATTACCTGCGCTTTGCCGAGCGCGCGCGCACGGAATGGCTGCGCGATCTCGGGCATCCGCATCAGGCCATGATCGACGGCCCCGGCCTGGCTTTCGCCGTGCGCCGTTGTGTGGTCGATTATCTGCGCCCGGCCAAGCTGGACGATCTTTTAAGTGTCGTCAGCCTCGTTACCGATGTAAAAGCGGCCAGCCTGGAACTGGTTCAGGATGTCCGGCGCGATGCCGATATCCTGGCCAGGCTCGAAATCAAGCTGGCCTGCCTCGATAATAGTTTGAGGCCGGCCCGAATACCCGAAGCCTTACGCAACCGTTTGACCGAAGCCATGCGAGGAAACTGATGGAACCCACCGTAGTGCAAGCCGTAACCCTGGGCGGCGATGTGGTCAGCCATGATCTGTCGATGCTGGCCCTTTTCCTGCGCGCCGACATCATCGTGAAAATCGTGATGGGCATGCTGGCGATGGCCTCGTTCTGGAGTTGGGCCATCATCTTCGACAAGATGCTGAGGCTGCGCAAACTCTACTCGCAGGCCGAGCATTTCGAGGAAACCTTCTGGTCGGGCGGCTCGCTGGAAGAGCTATATGATCGCATCGGCTCGCGCCCGCTTGAGCCCATGTCGGCCCTGTTCGTGGCCGCCATGCGCGAATGGCGCCGTTCGGCCGCCAAAGGTCTGGCCGAAAGCGATTCGGCCAAGATCAGCCTGCCCCAGCGCATCGACCGCGTGATGCAGGTGACCCTGGGCCGCGAGATGGACCGCATCGAGCGCCATATGAGCTTCCTGGCCTCGGTGGGCTCGACCGCTCCCTTCATCGGCCTCTTCGGCACGGTTTGGGGCATCATGAACAGCTTCCAGTCGATTGCCATGACCAAGAACACCTCGCTGGCCGTGGTCGCTCCCGGCATCGCCGAGGCCCTGTTCGCCACAGCCCTGGGTCTGGTGGCGGCCATTCCCGCCGTGATCGCCTACAACAAGATTTCCAGTGATCTGGATCGCTACGCCAAGCGGCTGGAGGCTTTCGCGGGCGAGTTCGGCGCCATTCTGTCGCGTCAGATCGAGGAGAAGATGTAATGGGCGCTTCGATTCAGGGCGGGGGCGGCGGCAGGCGTTTTGGCCGCCAGCGCCACCGGGCGATGAGCGACATCAACGTCACCCCCATGGTCGATGTCATGCTGGTGCTGCTGGTCATCTTCATGGTGACAGCCCCCCTGCTGACTGTTGGTGTGCAGGTCGATCTGCCAAAAACCAGCGCCGGGCCGCTGACCGGCGACGACGAGCCCCTGACCGTTTCCATCCGCGCCGACAACGATGTCTATCTGCAAGAGACGAAGATCGACCAGGATGCGTTGGTGCCCCGTCTGGAAGCCGTCACCAAAGCCAAGAAGGAGCAGCGCATCTTCGTTCGCGCCGACAAGGCCATCCCCTATGGCCGGGTCATGGAAGTGATGGGCCTTATCAATGCCGCCGGTTTCAACAAGGTGGCCCTGGTGGCCGAGGAAGCCAAGGGCAAGGCCAAGGGCAAGAAGTAGACGGAAATGCGGCTGGGCGTAATTTCTTCGGCAATCTTCCATGTGGCGGTCATTCTGCTCGCCTGGTTCGGCTTGCCCAATCTGCGCGTGACACCGCCCGAGCCAGAACGTCCGATCATCGTGGAACTGGCCACCATCGGCGATATCACCAATCCGCCGCCTGCCCCCGAGCCCAAGCAGGGCGAGCCTGAACCCACGCCTGAACCCGCCAAGCCCGAGCCCCCCAAGCCGGAACCGGCCAAGCCCGAGCCGCCCAAGCCGCAACCGCCGCCGCCCCCTCCGCCACCGCCGCCGCCCAAGCCGGAGCCCAAGCCCGAACCGGCACCTGTGCCTGTGCCCAAGCCCAAGGAAGTCGAGAAGCCCAAGCCGAAGGCCGAGCCGCCGCCGGACGATTTCGCCAATGTGCTGAAGTCGGTGGACAAGCTGAAGAAGCAGCCGCCGAAGACGGACGATTTCGACAAGATGCTGAAGAAGGTGACGGACAGCGCGCCCAAGAAGGACGACAAGCCGCAGCCGCCCAGCCCGGCCCCCGTGCGCACAGCCGCCGGATCGCCCGCCAGCAATCTGAACGAGAAGTTCACCCTGACCGAAACCGATTTCATCCGGGCCTATATCCAGAAGAACTGGAATCCGCCGGTGGGGGCGCGTGAGGCGGTGATCGTGACCTTGAGCTTCACGCTCCGCCCCAACGGGACCTTCTACGACCTGCGCTATGAGGACGAAAAGCCCTCGGATGCGCTGTGGCGCAGCTTTGCCGATAGTGCGAGGCGCGCTTTACTGCTCTCCTCGCCCATTCCGCTGCCGCCCGGCAAGATAAGAGCCGATGAGCGCTTCGTCTTCAATTTTGATCCCCGGGAAATGATGGGCCTCGCCAAGGGAAGATAGGTTTCCCGACCCACAAGTTTTTTTACCCCTCTCCACCCGCTTGCGGGGGGAGAGGTTGGGTGAGGGGGGCTACAATCCAAGCAATGTCTTCTTGGATGGCCCTCACCCTCCCAGCCCTACGGGCCGGGTCCCCCCCTCTCCCGCAAGCGGGCGAGGGGATTCGGACGGATTTCCTTCGCCGCATCTGAGCACTACATCCATCCCAGCCAGTTGCCGAAATCCCTGACCAGAGACATCGGCCCGGCGGTCTCGGCAACCTGATTGAAGGCGCTGGAAGTCTTGGGGCCGATATCGCCGTCGAGCTTCAAGGACTGCCAGTCCGCCACATGTTTGGGGCCGATCTCGTTCAGCCCCATCTGCAGGGCATAGGCATGCAGGGGTTCAGGTTCGCGCCCGCCCTGATGGCTGCCATAAAGCGGGCCCAGAATGTCTTGTGTCTTCTTCGCTAGGTCCTGGGGCTGCTGCGGCTTTTCGGCGATGGTTTGCAAGCGGCCGAGCGCAAAGCCCTCGTCGATGCGGGCCGGGCCGTGGGCGGCCACACTTTTCTTGAAACTGAAATCCGTGATCGGTCCCCAATCGCCGTCCTCCTTCAGCTTCGGCATGCGGTCGCCGTTGACCAGATTGAGGCCGCGCTGCATCGAGCGGGTGGCGTTGCTCATACCGTCGGCATCGAAGGCGGGGGCCAGCTTGCCGCCCAACTGTTCCAGCATCTTCAACAGGGGCCGCCCGTCGGGGGCTTTCGCGGGCTGCGGTTCGACGATGGGCGTGATCCCCGGCTTGGCTTCTACCATCCGTCCGTCGAGGCCGCGCTGCCAGGTGCTTTTGCCATAGCGGTGCTGGTAAAAATCCATGGTGCGCTCGCGCAGCCAGTTGTTCATCGCCTCGGGCTGGGGATAGCGGCCATAATCATCGATGACGCTTTTGGCTTCCTCCTCGGTCCATTGTGTGGGGGCTTTTACCGCCACCTCAAGCGCCGGGCGGGCCAGAGGCTGCGAAAGCCGGTCCATGAAGGCCCGCCCATCATCGCCAAGCTCGCTTTGCTTCTGCTGTGGCTCCTGGGGCTGGGGGGCGGGTTCCTCGCTTGACGGCGGTTCGGTGGACGGAGCTTCGCTCGAAACCGGCTCTTGCGGGTTTTGTGGCTGCGGTTCTGCTGCCTTGGGCAGGTTGAGGTAATCACCGGCCCGGATGGCGCCGTTCTTGCCCAAGTTGGGATTGGCGGCGCGAAGCTCGTCGAGCGAAACGCCGTGCTGCTTGGCCAGCGACCACAGGCTGTCGCCCGTCTGCGCCTGAACCTTGCCCGGTGTGGCAGGATCGCGCATTTCGGTTCCGTAGCTTTTGTAGCGGGCCTGATCGCCCAGCCTTTTTCCTGACTCTTCCAGAACCGAGGCCGCCTTGGTCCAATCCTTGGCATCGATAGCTTTGCCAAGTTCGGGGCCGATTTTGGACATGTTGGCCGGAGACTGATAGGCAGCACCCGCCAGGGCCGTCTTCCTCTTGTCCTCCAGCTTGTCGAAACGCTCCTTGCCGATCGTCTTTTCGGCATGACGAATGCTCTCGTCGATCAATCGTCCAGACAAGGCTTTTCCCTGGTCATCGTTAATACTGATATCGGCCAGATTCTTCATGGCGCTGTCCTGCCGCGCCTTGGCATCCTTGGCCGCCGGATTGTTCTTGGCATAGGCCAGCTCTTCGAAGGCGCGCTTGTGCTTGTCAGAAAGCGTGACACCCGCCGCCTTGAAATCGGCCACCGCTTCGGGACGCACTTGCCATGTCCCGCCCTGGCCCTTTACCACCGGCGTATAGCCGATGCCGATAGTGGCGTTCTTGTGGATGTCGGGGTAGAATTTCTTCTCGTGATCTTCGTGTGTGCGCAGTGCGCCATACAGTTTATCTCTCAGTTGCTCGCTCATCGTCGTTCTCCTTTGGTCAACAAAAAAGGCGGCGCTTCATGCGCCGCCTCGGGTGAACGTCGTCCTGACCATCAGGACAACGGATTCATTTGTCTATTGGATATGGGTGAAAATGCACCCTCACCCCACAGTCTGCACTCGAAAATCCATTTGACGTATTGCCGTATTCTGTCTCTGCCGATTCCAGAGACGGGCATAAAACAAATTGAGACATACATCGGTATAAATTATCATCGTCATCGATATTCCATGACTGCGACCGGAATACGATGTAGGCTGGCTCGTGGACAAAGGCTTTGTAATAGAATGGCCTCTTCAACTTGAAGATATATCGCTCCCTTACGCCACCCCAGGCGCTTTTCTTGCCTTCCTCGCTTTGTACGTATTCGTATGGATATACGCCCAGTTCCTCAAAAATAATGCTGTCAGGAGTCAGCACCGTTCGCCCAAACGACTCACTCACTGTTCGGCTTGGCGGGAACCAAGTGCCATAGGAATTGTTTCTGCATGGCTGATGAAGCCAGTCTCTTCCCGGGCTAGGCTTTTCTTCGGTCCATCGTTTGATCATGCGTTGGATATAGGTCTTGTCATTCTTGGTTAGTTTTGGCATGCCTTCCCAGCCGACATATTGTCTCCACTCTGCATGGGCTTCGCCGCACAGCCCCACCAGCAGCAGGCAAAGCAGGCCCGTCCGCAGAAACATGAGGCTGCGGCGGCTTCGCGTCATGGCGAGGATCCTCTTCGGGCGCAATAAGGGCGGTAATGGCCAATGGATAGTCCTTTGCGGGTGATTTGTCAAGACGGCAACCATTCATATATGCCTAGGTTCTTCATCCAAGACCTCACTCCCAACCCTGCGCATCTGAGCACTACATCCATCCCAGCCAGTTGCCGAAATCCCTGGCCAGCGACATCGGCCCGGCGGTTTCGGCGACCTGATTGAAGGCGCTGGTCGTTTTGGGACCGATCTCGCCATCGGGCTTCAAGGGCTGCCAATCAGCAACGTGTTTGGGGCCGATCTCGTTCAGCCCCATCTGCAGGGCATAGGCATGCAGGGGTTCAGGCTCGCCGCCACCCTGATGGCTGCCATAAAGCGGGCCCAGGATGTCTTGCGTCTTCTTCGCCAGGTCTTCAGGCTGCTGCGGCTTTTCGGCGATGGTTTGCAAGCGGCCGAGCGCAAAGCCCTCGTCGATGCGGGCCGGGCCATGGGCGGCCACACTTTTCTTGAAACTGAAATCCGTGATCGGTCCCCAATCGCCGTCTTCCTTCAACTTCGGCATGCGGTCGCCATTGACCAGATTGAGGCCGCGCTGCATCGAGCGGGTGGCGTTGCTCATGCCGTCGACGTCGAAAGCAGGGGCCAGCTTGCCGCCCAACTGTTCCAGCATCTTCAACAGGGGCCGCCCGTCGGGAAGTTTCGCGGGCTGCGGTTCGACGATGGGCGTGATCCCCGGCTTGGCTTCTACCATCCGTCCGTCGAGGCCGCGCTGCCAGGTGCTTTTGCCATAGCGGTGCTGGTAAAAATCCATGGTCCGCTCGCGCAGCCAGTTGTTCATCGCCTCGGGCTGGGGGTAGCGGCCATAATCATCGATGACGCTTTTGGCT
>PDZW01000034.1 GCA_002753155.1 Alphaproteobacteria bacterium WMHbin7 | reverse complement strand
GGCGCTTGAGCAACCTGAGGGCTCCGCGCCCCGCCCCGTTGCATCACCGGACCAGATCGGTTCAAATGCCATTGGGACTCTACCGGGGGCCGGATGAAACTTGGGTCTCAGGTCAGGGTCATTGCAGCTTGGGTAGCCGATTACAACTAGGTCAGGCCGCATTCTTCGCTGGATTACAAAACACCGGCTGGCTTTGCCGCCAGTCTCGTCGCAACAGGGCAGCCCGCGACGCTATTGACGGGCTCTGCGGGCCGCCCTGTTGCTCAAACCACACCGGAGGGTGTATTAACCGCCGAGGATCTAATCGCCGCTGGATGAAAGACCCATGGCAGGTAAAATATCCCGGCTCATTAGGGAAACGCGCGGATTTCAATTCCTCTTAAAACGTCGAGGAACCAAAAAAGAGTGAAACCTCTGCTAGGCTACAGGCTGTAAGGCGGCCCAATTTCTGACTGTCTCGTTTATCGATCTGCTTTTGGTGGCGTCAGACTTTCTCGGAATTTTCAGCCCTCTTCCCGGACAGGCCGAGTAGGTGGTTCGCCAGATCTAAGGCCCGCCGCCGCCGAATATTGTTCTTGTTCTTGTCGCCGCGGATCATCCGCACTTCCTTGATGAATTTGATTATGCCAACGACGTTAATGGCGTCGGGAAGTGCCGCCGCCTCGTCATCCGTCAGCGCAGAAACAGATTTATACGCGGCAATGAATTGGTCGAAACGGTGAAAGTCGTTGCCGTCGGGATCTTTGAGATCGTAACAGAACTCAATCGCTCCATCTACCAGATCAAACAGGCGCGGGCCGTAAAATGCGTTCTGCAAATCAAAAAAATACGCTGTCCCGTCCTTCATAAAGACATTTCGCGGCTGCACATCGCCGTGATTGTGAACCCAGTACAAGTTCATCCTCTGCTTTAGGCGGGAATAAATCTCATTCATTTTACCATGAATGGGCTGCAAGCCAGCAAACTTGGCAGTTAACTCCTCGTCATCCTTGGATTCATCTGCATACTTGGAAAAAGTAGTGTGCCAGATGTCAAAGTTCTCGTCGAAGAAAAAACCCGTATTGATGGTTATCGGATTGTCGATTTGCAGTTGGTGAAATTGTGCCAGACTGTGTGCGGACTCGGTTATGGGGTAATTCGTCCCGGTCAGCAGTTGCCCATCGAGTTTTTCGAACAAGCCGGCAGGAGCGCCGCCAATTTGAAAAGTAGCTTGGTCGGTCTTTGTCGGCAGAAGGGCGGGGATGTTGCCACCAAATTTGCGGACAGCCTGGATGACGTCCCCCTCGTATACGGTATGTTCGGCCAACCGGCTGGAAGCGAAGTTGCCCGATACCTTGTAGACCTTCAGTATCGCGGGTTTGTCGCCGACGACCGTATCGTAGATTTCGTTGTCGGTATTGACATTCAGCCGAGTGATGTTGCCGATCGTCTCTGCGAATTCATGCTCCAAGGCTTCACGGATGGCCCCGTACGGGCTCCGGTCGAAGACAAGCTGTGCATTGTGCTTTTTCAAGAAATCGTCCTTCATCTTCACATCGCATCTGGAAGGAAGGAAGACGTAGGCATCAAGCAGGTGCTCGAAATGGGAAATGTTGGGGAAGCGTTTTCTGTTTTGCATCTGATCTGTCATGGCAAGTTGGCCAAGATGATAGATGAAGCACTGATTGTTGTGAGCAAGATTGATGTACTTCCAGCCTTTGTTTGGGGTAAAGCCATTCTGATCGTCGATTTCGATAAGAATGTCGATGTCCGATCCCAGCTTCGACCAGTCGGATAGAATGAACGGCGCCTTGTAATAGCCCAAGTTGCCCTTGATGGTCGAACCCATGAGGTAGATTTTCGAAATTGACTGCACTTGCTCGGCTTGCTTGTTCAGCTCCTCCAGAATCTCTTCATACAAGGCCTTCTGCTTTTGAGCGGGATAAGCGATTTTAGTCGGTTTGACAAAGTGCAAATTGTACGAAGTCAGAAACTTCGTCCACTCTGAGTATGTCGCCTTTGAATCAACAGCCTGAGAAGAGGCATCAAAGGGAAAAATCACCAGATCGAGTCGTTCGTCGTAAATCCAGGTGTTGTGGTCAAGATTGATCGGTGGCGGCGGGGTTGTTGCATTGAAGTAGGAGAACGTATCCAAAACCCGGGCCTTTATTGCGTTCAGCCAATCGGGGTTGACGGAGTCCTTATGCTCCGTCAGATAATCGCACAGGAAGGCAAGTTTCTTGGGGGCACCTTCGAACTTGTCGGAAAAATCCGCCCTGTCCCAAGACTTTTTTGTCTCGAGGCGAAAGTCTCCCTTGATGTAGACGTCGAATTCTCCGGATATTTCCCGTTGGCATCCGATGCCCTGGAGAATGGCTCTTACCTTTGGATCGTGATAGTGGGCGACAAGGATGCGGTTGCTGCCGGTTATCTTGTAGTGCAGATGGTTGGCGTCGAACAACTTCAGGACTTCCACGAGCGACGATGCGTAGGGCGCGTCGAGATTGACTTCTCGAAAGGCCTTAACGATGACACGGAAGTCTTCCTCGGAAAACAGCAGTTTGTAATTCCGCAGATGGACATGGTAGCCATCAGTGCATTTCTCGAGTGAAACTCTGTGGGGGTGATAAGTGACTTCTGTTTCCAGCCTGCTTTCGGTCCAGATGCGCTTTTCTTCATGGTTCGCATTTGGCAAAACGCCGTCCTTGTAGTTGCTGCTGTTGATGATAGCCATCAACTCGGCGGACTGCTTGCTGAAGGTGTTGACGATTTCTTCGAATTCATTGCGGCTTAACTCGATGCGAAGATCGCGGTAGTGGATATGGATGTTCTCTTCCATATCCAGGAACATATGACGGAAGTTTGCTTTTGTGAGATCTTCGCACCCGCTTAAGACTCGTAAGATGACGCCCATGAGAATCGATCGCCCTGATCCGGTGTTTGGAGAGACGGTTCACCCGTCACGCTTCGCGTTTAGATATAGCAACTGTCGGAGGCTTGGAGAAGGGTTCTTGACCATTTCCGGTCGATTCAGTAAGAAAACGGCCCGGATGGTGGCCCGGGCCGTCTTCAACGCCAAGAGTGTGGCTGTCTATTCCTTCCTTCCATGGGCATAGCCCACGATGGTGAGCGCCTCGTCGATTTCACCCAGGATGGCGGGGTCGTCGATGGTGGCGGGCATCTTGTAGTCCTGCTGATCGGCGATCTTCTGCATGGTGCCGCGCAGAATCTTGCCCGAACGGGTCTTGGGCAGGCGCTTGACCACCAGGGCGGTTTTGAAGGCGGCCACGGGGCCGATGCGGTCGCGCACTAGGGCCACGATTTCCTTTACGATCTCGTTGTGGGGCTTGGCGACACCGGCCTTCAGCACCACGAAGCCCAGGGGCAACTGGCCCTTCAATTGGTCGGCAACCCCGATCACGGCGCATTCGGCCACGTCGGGATGGCTGGCCAGCACTTCCTCCATGCCGCCCGTGCTGAGGCGATGACCTGCCACATTGATGATGTCGTCGGTGCGGCTCATGACATAGACATAGCCGTCCTCGTCGATGAAGCCGGCATCGCCGGTTTTGTAGAATCCGGGAAACTCCTCGAGATAACTTTGGATATAGCGCTCATCGGCGTTCCACAGCGTGGGCAGCGAACCCGGCGGCAGCGGCAGCTTCATCACCAGTGCGCCCACCTGGCCCGGCTTGGCCGGATGATGCGCCTCGTCCAGAACCTGCACGTTCCAGCCCGGCACCGCCTTGGTGGGCGAGCCGGGCTTCACGGGAAAGCGTTCAAGCCCCATCGGATTGGCGCAGATCGCCCAGCCGGTTTCGGTCTGCCACCAGTGATCGATTACCGGCACTTTAAGATGATCTTCGGCCCATTTCAGCGTGTCGGGGTCACAGCGCTCGCCAGCCAGGAACAGGGTTTTGAAGCAGGACATGTCGTATTTAGCAAGGAATTCGGCATTGGGATCGTCGCGCTTGATGGCGCGGAAAGCCGTGGGGGCGGTGAACAGCGCTTTGACCTTGTGTTCGGAAATGACGCGCCAGAAGGCGCCTGCATCGGGCGTGCCCACCGGCTTGCCTTCGTAGAGAATGGTCGTGCAGCCCTGCAGCAGCGGCGCATAGACGATATAGCTGTGGCCCACCACCCAGCCGACATCGCTGGCCGCCCAGAAAACATCGCCGGGGTCCATGTCATAGACCGTCTTCATCGATTTTTTCAGCGCCACCATATGGCCGCCATTGTCGCGCACGACCCCCTTGGGCTGGCCGGTGGTGCCCGAAGTATAGAGGATGTAAAGGGGATCGGTGGCGGCGACCGGTACGCAATCGGCGGGCTTGGCCTTGGCAACGGCCTCGGCCCAATCGACATCGCGCCCCGCCACCATCGAGGCCTTTTCCATCGGGCGCTGCAGGATCACGCAATGATCGGGCTTGTGGGTCGCCATGTCGATGGCGCCGTCCAGCAGATGCTTATAGGGGATCACCTTCGCCACTTCGATGCCGCACGAGGCCGAAACGATCACTTTGGGTTTGGCGTCGTTGATGCGCGTCGCCAACTCGTTGGCGGCAAAGCCGCCGAAGACCACGGAATGAACGGCGCCCAGGCGCGCACAGGCCAGCATGGCGATGGCCGCTTCGGGCACCATGGGCATGTAAAGGATGACGCGGTCGCCCTTGGCCACACCCAGGCCAGCCAGAACGCCCGCGAACAGGGCGACGGCATCGCGCAATTGGCGATAGCTGTAGGTGGTCTTGCTGTTCGTAACCGGGCTGTCATAGATAAGCGCCGCCTGTTCGGCCCGCCCGCTCTCCACATGGCGGTCAAGCGCATTGTAGCAGGTGTTGACCACGCCGCCCGTGAACCAGCGATAGAAGGGGGGATTCGCATCGTCCAGAACCTTCTTGAAGGGTTCGATCCAGACGATATCCTGGGCGGCATCGCCCCAATAGCCGTTGGGATCGTTCATCGAGCGCTGATGGTCTGCGGCGTAGCGGCCGGTCATGGTGCGTTTCCTTCTTCGGGTTGACCCTGATTTTTGGAAGGGTCAGTTTGCGTCAGAGCCGGGCGGCTTGGCAAGGGGCTCCTACCCGAAAAACCGCCCAAACGGGGAGGGGGCAAGCCTCTTCGCCAAGGGGCGGATTGTGATATAGTGTGAACATATCCGGCCGTGGCCAAGAAATGGCCGGGCGGTTGGGCATGCGACGGCTTGGCCTGCAACGGAAAGGATGGCAATGGCCGAGATACCCCCTGCGAATGCTTCCCTGCCCACGGGCGGCGCGGTTTCTTCCGCGCAGGCGCCCAGTGCGGGTTTGGGTTATGGCGCTTATGGCGGCGGCCAGCAGCAGAAGCGGCGCTCGCCGCTTCGCCATGTCTTTGCCGATATCGCATCGGTGTTGGGAATCCCCGAGCGCAAGCTGACGCCCGAGGTTCAGGCGGCACTTAATTCCATGGTGGCCGAGATGGACCGCCTGCGTTCCGAGATCGAGCAGCGCGACCAGCGCATGCACTGGCTTGAAGAGCAGGCCGACAAACATGCCTGGTTGGCTTGTCTCAATCGCCGCGCCTTCATGCGTGAACTGACCCGTCTTAAGGAATATTCCGAACGTTCGGGCATCGCGGGATCTCTGGCCCGTTTCGATATCCTGACCTGCGATGCGCTTAGACATCAGCATGGGCTGGTGGCCTATGACGCGCTTTTGTCCCAGGTGGCGGAAACGCTGATCACCCATGTCCGTCAGACCGATGTTCTGGGCTGCGTCGGCGGGCCGTGTCTGGCTGCCGTGATGCCCCAGGCGACCGAACCCCAGGCCATCCATAAGCTGGGCTCGGTGATGGACCATGCCAGCATGCGGGTGTTCGAGTGGCAGGGCGAGCGCATTCCCATCGAGATCGCCTGGAAGGTTCAGGGGTTCGTTCCGGGTGAGACGGCTGACGAGGCCTTCAAGCGCTGCGAGCCGGTGATCGGTTTTTCCAGCGGCTAGGGGGGTGGTTTTTAAGCAGCTCCGCATGCGCCTGGAAACCGGTCATTATAGCGGACATATGTATAGATATAGCCCCGCCTTGTTTTTTTATAGACGTATGTTATATATGAATATATATCACATATAATAGCGGACATGAAAGCGGACATTGTGTCGACCGAAGACCGAGATGAGCCGGTCTCCAAAATGGAGCCGATGCGGCTTGGCGAAGGCTCGCCTCATCGGGCCAGTCTGACCGAACTTGTCTATGCGTTGGGCCTGAAAAGTGCGGGTCTTCGTAGGTCCTTGCCGGAAAGTCTGCTTGCTTCGCTGGCCGATCTCGTGCGTTCGATGAACTGCTACTACAGCAACCTGATCGAAGGGCATGACACGCATCCGATCGACATCGAACGCGCGCTCAAGAACGACTATAGCCTTGATGCCAGAAAGCGCGATCTGCAGCTTGAAGCCAAGGCGCATATTGCCGTCCAGCGATGGATCGATCATGGTGGGGTCAAGGGGCGCGCCTCTTCCGTCGCCGCAATCCGGGAGATACACGCCAGGTTCTGCGAACTGTTGCCCGAAGACCTGCTTTGGATCAAGGAAACCGCGACCAAAGAACGGATCAAGGTGATCCCTGGCGAGCTGCGATCTCGCGATGTCGAAGTTGGCCGACACATTGCGATAAGCCCCGGCGCGGTCCCAAGGTTTCTGTCCCGCTTCGAGGGGGCCTATGGCTGTCTGGGCAATGCCGAAACCGTTCTTACCGCTGCAGCGGCCCATCATCGCCTGCTCTGGATTCATCCATTTCTAGATGGTAATGGACGTGTGGCGCGTCTGCTGTCGCACGCCATGTTGCTGGATGCCCTCGATACCGGAGCGGTCTGGTCCATCGCCAGGGGGCTCGCCCGCAATGATCGCGCCTATAAAGGCCACCTCATGGCCTGCGACATGACACGTCGCAACGATCTGGACGGCAGGGGGAATTTAAGCGAAGAGAGTCTTGCCGATTTCACGAGGTTCTTTCTATCCACCTGCATCGATCAAGTTTCATTCATGGAGACTCTCGTCGAGCCAAATCGCTTGAGAACCCGAATTCTGATGTGGGCTGAAGAAGAAATACGGCTCGGCCATTTGGCCCCAAAGTCCGGAGCAATTCTTGAAGCGGTCCTCTATCGGGGCGAATTGCCTCGCGGGGAGGTTTCCCGGATTGTCGATACTGGTGATCGCCAGGCACGACGCATTGTTTCCGCCTTGCATGACGCTGGCGTCCTTACCTCGGAAAGCGCCCGAGCACCTTTGCGCCTGGCTTTCCCGGCAGCCCTTGCGTCCAGCTGGATGCCGGGGTTGTTTCCTGAAAGAGCGGCCTGATCGGCCCCGGGTGGGGAGGGCCGCCTGAGCCGCAAGGAAAGCCCTGCTGCAGGGCGTGAATGGGGCGGGAGGTACTCCTAAGCAATAATGTCCGGTAACAGAAGTGTCTCGATTTTCGAGATCTGATCCTTGAGAAGCAGCTTGCGTTTTTTTAAGCGCTGCATCTGAATCTGATCGAGCGGCGCTTTTTCGATCAATCTGGCAATCACGTCATCAAGATCGCGATGCTCCGTGCGAAGCAAGGCCAGCCGGGTCTTGAGTTCTTCCTGAGTCTCGTCGATCATGGACGAAGATTAGCAGATGCCGTTTGGCTTGAACATATTTTGATAGGGAAAACGCCCCATGCCCAAAAGCCGTAGAAAGACCCTGGCCGTTCTGACCTCTGGCGGCGATTGCGCCGGGCTTAACGCCGTCATTCGGGCGGTGGTGGCCAGGGCCATCGAAGGCTATGGCTGGCGGGTCATCGGCATCAAGGACGGCACGCAGGGGCTGATGCTGCGCCCGGTGGACTATGTGGAATTGAACGTCAATGTCTGTGGCGGCGACATGCTGCGCCAGGGCGGCACCTTTCTCGGCACCACGAACAAGGGCGATCCCTTCGCCTATCCCATGCCGGACGGCACGAAGAAGGATCGTTCGGGCGAGATCATCGATGCCGTGCGCGAGATGGGCATCGATGCCGTCATCGCCATCGGCGGCGACGGCTCCTTGCGCATCATCCGGAAATTGGCCCAGCAGGGCAACATCCCCCTGGTCGCCGTGCCCAAGACCATCGACAATGATGTGCATCTCACGCAATACGCGGTGGGTTTCAACACGGCGGTCGATGTCTGTGTCGATGCGCTCGATCGCTTGCAGCCCACGGCGGCCAGTCATCACCGCATCATGATTCTGGAAGTGATGGGCCGCGATGCCGGCCATATCGCCCTGCATGCCGGGGTGGCGGGCGGAGCCGACGTCATTCTGATCCCCGAGATTCCCTATACGTTGGAGGGTGTGAAGGCCAAGCTCGACAATGTCAAGGTGAGTGGGCGCAATCACGGACTGATGGTGGTGGCCGAAGGGGTGAAGACCGAGACAGGTGGTCCGGTCACGGTGGCACATTCCGATCAGCAGGTGCGCTATGGCGGTATCGGCCATTACCTCTCGGATCGTCTGGCCAAGCTAGTCGGGGCCGAGACGCGCTACACCGTCCTCGGTCATGTGCAGCGGGGCGGCATTCCCTCGATGCGCGACCGCGTTCTGGCCTCGGCCTTCGGAGTGCATGCGGTTGATCTGGTGGCCTTCGAGCGCTATGACCGCATGGTGGCCTGGCAGGGCAGGGGCGTTACCGACGTGCCCCTGGCCGAAGTGGCGGGGGTCACGCGCTCGGTCTCGCTTGATGATCCCTTGGTGCGCACGGCGCACGGGCTTGGCATCTATGTCGGCGAGGTCAGGACATGATCGGACCCGAATCCCCCTATTTCAAGGCGCTCGATTACGTCTCCAACCATATGGATCAGGTGGACGGCTTTCTGTCGCCGCTGGATGCCGGGCTTCTGATGGCGATCGATCTGGCGCAGAAGGGGGCGGGCATCACCGGCAATCTGGCCGAAATCGGCGTGCTGCACGGACGTTCGGCCTTCCTGCTGGCCCATCTGGCGGGCAGCGGCGAAACCGTACAGGCCATCGACATCTTCGATCTTTATTGGCCGAATCCGCCCTTCAATCTGCCCGACGCCTTCATCGGCAACGCGCTGAAGCTGGGCGTCGATCTTCAGCACTTCAATCTGGTCAAGGCCGACACGACAAAGGAGGCGGGGCGCGTAGCACAAAGTCTAGGCAAGGCGGGCACCCGCCTGTTCCACATTGATGGCGATCACCGTCTCATGCATATTCTGGCCGATTCCAAGATCGCGCTGGAGGCGACCAGCCCAGAGGGCGTCATTGTCTTTGACGACGTGTTCTCCTATCTGATGCCCGAGGTGACCGAAGGCATTTTGAAAACCTTTGCCGGGCGCACCGACTTCGTGCCCTTGGCCCTCTCGCCCCACAAGGCCTATTTCTGCCCGCCCGCCCTGAAGGCGCACTATGCCGCCTATCTCATCGAATGCCTGCTCAACAATCTGGACACCGAGGTGCGCCGCCTGCTCGATCACTGGGTGATCACCTTTTCAGCCCAGAAGCCGGTCATCTTGCGCTATTTCGATCAGGTGGGAACCGGCGACGATGCCATGCTGCACCGCCACATCCTGGGCCGCGTTATCGATTTTCCGCTTCCGCCGTAAGGTGTTGCCCGGCAAGGTCAAGAATCCTGACCCAGTTCCGCTTTTGAAAGGCCTTAGTTTCGGATAGAGTTTACGTGCCACCAACCCTAATGGAGGCTCGCGATGAGCATTGAGGACCGCCTGGAATCTCTGCGCACCAAACATGCTGCGTTGGAGAGTGAGTTGGAAGACGAAACCCGCCGCCCGCATCCCGATGACGTCCATATCTACGATTTGAAACGCCAGAAGCTGCGTCTTAAGGACGAAATGCTTCGACTTAGTCCCTGACTAGCGCACGATCGTTTTAATCCGAGTCACTTTGTGGCACGGATTAAAACGTGAATCGTTCGCGAAAACAAATTGATAGAACGGATTCACGCCCTCAATCGAAGCCGTTTAGTGGCTTCGATTGAGGGCGATCCGTTCTAGGCATCCCCAACTTTATTCAGGGCCGGTCTTTGACCGGCCCTTTGTTATTGCATCCCGAAAAACCCTGCCTATAATCCCCGCTTTACTTTTGCGAGGAAGCGTTCGCGTCATGAGCCAGCCACTGGTCGGCATCATTATGGGCAGCCAATCCGATTGGGAAACCATGCGCCATGCCGCAAGCGTGCTGGACGAACTTGGCGTGGCCCACGAGGTGCGCATCGTCTCGGCTCATCGCACACCTGAGCGTATGGTCGGTTATGCCAGCGGCGCGGTCGAGCGCGGCCTCAAGGTCATCATCGCAGGCGCCGGAGGGGCGGCCCATCTGCCGGGCATGACCGCTTCCATGACTCGCCTGCCCGTCTTCGGCGTTCCCGTGGAAAGCCATGCGCTCAAGGGCATGGACAGCCTGCTCTCGATCGTGCAGATGCCCGCCGGTGTGCCGGTGGGAACCCTGGCCATCGGAAAGGCGGGTGCTGTCAATGCGGCCCTTCTGGCGGCTAGTGTCTTGGCGCTGTCCGATGACAGGCTGGCCCAGGCGCTCGATGCCAGGCGCGCCGCCCAGACGGCTGGCGTGGCCCTGTCTCCCAGCGACAACGGCTGACGGATTCCTTCATGTCTTCCGATCATTCGATTCCGCCCGGCGGCACCATTGGTATTCTGGGTGGCGGACAATTGGGGCGCATGACGGCGCTGGCTGCGGCCCAACTGGGCTATCGGGTTCATATCTTCACGCCCGAACAAGACAGCCCCGCTTCGCATGTTTCGGACGGCGTGACCATCGCTGCGTACGAGGACGAGGCCGCCCTTGACCGCTTCGCCCGCCAAGTCGATGTGGTGACGTTGGAATTCGAAAATATTCCCGCTTCTCCGGTGCGCTTTCTTAGCGAGCGGGTTCCGGTGCGTCCCGGCCCCAGGGTGCTGGAAATCGCCCAGGACAGGCTGGCGGAGAAACGTTTCTTCAACGAGCTGGGCATCAAGACGGCGCCCTGGCGGGAAGTTAAAAGTGCCGGGGATTTGGAAGCGGCCTTTGGCGAGATCGGAGCCCCTTGCGTTCTGAAGACCGCGCGGCTGGGCTATGATGGCAAGGGTCAGGCCAAGATCACCAGTGCGGCCGATTTGGCCGGGGCCTGGGCCGGATTGGGAACGAATCTCGGTATCCTTGAAGGGTTCATCTCCTTCGACTGCGAAGTGTCGGCCCTGGTGGCGCGGGGGCTTGACGGCAGTTGGGCCGCCTGGGACGTGGTTCAGAACGTCCATACGAATCACATTCTGGATACCACCTCGGCCCCTGCCTTGCTGTCACAGCCGGTTCTGGATCAGGCGGTGGCCATCGCCCATCGGGCGGCCGAGGCGCTGGACCTGGTCGGCGTGCTGGCGGTCGAGATGTTTCTGACCAGGGATGGCCGCCTGCTGGTCAACGAGATGGCGCCGCGTCCTCACAATTCCGGTCACTGGACCATCGATGCCTGCCTGACCAGCCAGTTCGAGCAGGTGGTGCGCGCCGTCTGCGGCCTGCCGCTGGGAACGCCCAAGCGCCATTCGGATGCCGTGATGACCAATCTGATCGGGGACATGGCCGAGGCTTGGGAAAGCTATCTGCACGAGCCCAATGCCAAGCTGCATCTTTATGGCAAGGCCGAAAGGCGCCAGGGGCGCAAGATGGGCCATGTGACGCGGCTTTATCCTCTGGGCAGGCGCCCCCACTCATAAAAAAACGCCTCGGCTTTAGAGCGGGTCGTCTGAAATCGAAGCCGTTAAACGGCTTCGATTTCAGGCGTGAATCCGCTCTACAGATTTGTTTGGCGAACGATTCACGTTTAATCCCAAGTCACCCAGGTGACTCGGGATTAAACGATCGTGCGCTAGGCCGAGGCGTTTTTTCTGAAAATAAAAGGGAAGGGCGGTCAGGCCGAAATGCCGCCGCCCGTGCTGGTCGGCTGCGAGGGGGCGGGTGGGGCCTCGGTGGCGGCGCCGGGAGGCGTTACGCGCAGGCCCTCGGCCAGATTGCGGTTCACGTTGATCAGAACATCCAGAAGATGTCCCGTGCCCTCAGCCAGGGCCTTGGCCGTCTGCTTGTCGACGAAGATGCTGAGGCTCATGATATTGGCCTTCAACTCCGGCGGCAGGTTGTTGTTCTTGTCGGTGATGTCGGTCTGGATGATGGTCCAGAGCAGATGGTTGAAGCGCAGCGCCTGGCTGAATGCCTGATAATTATCGACATCCTTTTTCGCTTCCTCGAGCAGGAAGGCGGCCTTGGTCAGCGCCATGGCCTCGACTTCGCGAGGCGACATCGTTGACTTCGCGGTATCCTGGTAGCTGTTAATCTTTTCCTTGGCCATGAGATAGGACCTCCTGTTCGAACTCTATCAGCTTTCTGCATACCTTCAAGGCCTGGTAGTGATCGCCTTCAAGGATTCGCTGCGACATTTCCATGATGATGCTTAAAACCGTTTCGTTGGGCACGGCATCGATGAACTCGCGCACGAAGGAAAAGTAGATGTCGTGATAGTCTTTTTCCTGGCGCGGATTGGCGTACATGTTCAAAACGGCCACATAGATTTTCTTGGCGACCGTGTCGGCTTCGTCGGGGGTGATGACCTCGCGTTCCTTGAGAACGGGAACCTTGTTCAGAATCACCAGTTCCGCCTTGGTGGCGCCATTGGCGATGACGGCCGTGCCGATCAGGGCTTTTTCATGCGGCTTCAAGGTGATCTTCAAAGGCATGAAAAGCCGGTCTCCCCTTTGGTGGCGCAAGGATTATGCCCCAAATCCACCGGGGGCAACAGCCCTGCAAAAGTCATATCCCGAGTCGCGCAAAAAGAAACGGGCCGATGTGATCGGCCCGCCTTTTATGACTCACAGGGACTTGAGGAAAGGTTAACCGGACAAACCGGCCGCCGCCCAGCTTCCGTCACTCATCCGGCAGGCCATGCCCTGCGAGGAGCCGCTCAGCTCGCGCGTGGCGACGCTGGTCCTGAAATCGCGGCAAAGCGTGCCATCGCTCATCATATAGGTGCTGGTGGGCATGAAAACGCCGGAATTGCCGGTTTCCGGGTTGCTCCAGCCGATTGCCTGACCGTTCTGCACTTCAGAAAAGGCCTGATTGGCGGCTCCTTCGGCCTTGCGCACGTCCATCTGAGACAGCATGGCGCCTGCCTGGGCGCCGACATAGGCGCCCGCCGTGGCTCCCAAGGCCGCGATCATGACCTTGCCCCAGCCGCCGCCCGGACCGGCATAATAGAAGGCCAGCCCGCCGACCGCCGCACCCGCGGCGGCACCAAGGGTTTCGCCCAAGGTGGCCGTGCCGCCCATCTTGGGAGGGGGGGGCATATTGGCGCAACCAGACAAAAGAAGGGCGCCAGAAAGCGCCACAGCGATTGATTTTTTCATCCCTTGGGTCTCCTTCCTTACGGACGAATAGAACAGGCGGCACCTTTCCGGTCGCCCCAACTCCTGTGGATAATATCGCAAATCCATAAAAGAATCGAGCGCTTCCTAGAGCTGATCGCCTGAAATCGAAGCCGTTAAACGGCTTCGATCGAAGGCGTGAATCAGCTCTATCAATTTGTTTTAGCGAACGATTCACCTTCAACTCCGAATCACCAGAGTGACTCGGAGTTGAACGATCGTGCGCTAGGCTTTTTCTTGATCCTTGGCCCGGTCGGGCAGCATAGTCCGCTCATGACACAGCATCCGCAACATATAGGGGCCATCTATTCGGTGGTCCCGGGATTCGAGGCCGAGCTGGCTTATGAATTGGGGGCTGACTCTGCCTTGCTTGCCGAGGGGCTGCTGGCGACCCAGGCCCCCGCCCGCCCGGTCGCCTGGGCACAAAACATCTGGCTTAAGCCGGAAATCATCCCCATCGCCTCAATCGGGCAGGCGGTCAAGGAACTGAAGGCCAGGGGGCGCAACTGGGCGTCCCTGTCCTATCACCTGCACCGGCGCACCCGGCTTATTCAAGACCAGTTGCCCAAGGTTTCCGCCAAGCCCCTGGTTTTTCCAACACCCGCTCCCACTGCTCCTCTTGGGGTCTTCATGCTGCTAGAGGCCGGAACCTTGCTGGCCTCGGCCCGTACCTCCAGCCCCTTCGTGGGCGGCGAGCCCCGCTTCGTCGAAAACCGCGAGGCCCCGCCCAACCGGGCCTATCTCAAGCTGTGGGAGGCCCTGACCCGGCTTCGCCGCCACCCCCAGCCCGGCGAGACCTGTCTTGACCTGGGGGCCAGCCCCGGCGGCTGGACCTGGGTGCTGGCTGGTCTGGGGGCCCAAGTCGTTGCCATCGACAAGGCGCCGCTGGACCCAAAAATTGCCGCACTTCCCAATGTGATCTGCCGCCAGGAAAGCGCCTTTGCCCTCGACCCGGCATCCATAGGCAGCATCGACTGGCTGTGTTCCGATGTCATCTGCTATCCCGATAAACTGTTCGAGATGGTCGAGCGCTGGCGCGCCTCGCGCCTGGTCAAAAACTTCGTCATCACCGTCAAACTGCAGGGCGAAACCGATCATGCCGCAGTGGCGCGCTTTGCCGCTCTGCCCGATAGCCGCCTTGTCCATTTGCATCACAACAAGCACGAACTGACCTGGGTGAGTTCGCAAGAGGCTTTGCCTGAGTATCTGTAAGAAGAGGAGAAGATCATGAACACGCCCAAGACTCTGCTGGACATGGTGGGCGCAAAGCTCTTGCCCGCCAAATGGTCAACGGCTGTGCTGCTGCTGATCGACCATCAGCGCGAATATGATCATGGCGGTGGCTTGGCCCTGCCCGGCATCGCTTCAGCCAAGGCCGAATTGCTGCGCCTTCTCGAATCGGCTCGAAAGCATGGGGCTCCGGTCGTGCATGTGATGCATCACGGACAGCCGGGCGGCGCCTTGTTCGACCCCCAGGGAAAGTTCTCAGCCATTATGCCCGAACTGGCCCCGCTTGCAGGCGAGCCGGTGGTGACGAAATCCCTGCCCAACGCCTTTGCCCGGACAGAGCTTCACGAGCGGCTGAGCGAAACCGGCCGCAAGGAACTCGTGGTGGCGGGTTTCATGACCCATATGTGCGTGAGTTCCACCGTGCGGGCCAGCATCGATCACGGCTATCGGCCGACGGTGGTGGCCAAGGCCTGCGCGACACGCGATCTGCCCGACGGCTGCAAGGCGGTCATCCCCAGCGATGTCGTGCATCAGGTGGCCCTGTGCGAACTGGCCGACCGCTTCGCCGTGATCGTGAAAACGGCGGAAGAGATTGAGGGTTAACTCATTGCCGCTTTAACGCGGGCAAGGCCCGCGCGCGAGCATCCCTGCGAGCGGGAGCCTAGCGAGCTCGGCGAGCGCCCGGCGACTGAGGGCGCATACATCAACCTATTAAGCCGCCTGATGGACCTTGGGAGTCCGGTATTTGTGATTGGCCTCGTTGACGAAGCCATAAGAGCCGTTGATCTGCTGTGCCTGCGGGCGCACCGGATGCTCGGCGGCATTGGATAAAACCTGCCAACTGGCGGGGGGCATGAAGCCAGCCAGATCCCTGGCCCGGCCATGCTGAAGCTGCGGCTGATCGCTTGAAACTTCCGTTGCGAAAGAAAAGCTCTCGGCGGAATTGGCAGCGGGCTTGGCCTGGGCCAGGGCCCCCCTGGGAATGATGCCGGATAAACGGTTGCCGATGGACAGGGACATGGTGGTCTCGCTTTTAAGATCCGGCTGCCTTCTGCCGCCGTGAGAACCACCTTAGTCCGATTGCGCGGGCGTCGCTGTGCGCCCGGTCACAAGCTTGCTGTGACGGGAATCACAGGCCCATGGCAAGTGTTAGAATGCGCTGGACTGCCTTTGCGTCGATATCCTTCTGCTCACCCATGGGCAATCCGCCCCGCTCATCCAACCGTTTGGCCACGATTGAAGGAGTCTCTGCTGGCAGGGCATAGCTTTTCAATCCGGCAGGCACACCCACCGATTCAAAAAAGCCGCAGGTGCGTGCGATGGCCTGATCGATGCGGCTTTCTTCGGCGCCGTCTTTAAGGCTCCAGACGCGCTCGGCAAATTGCAGCAACTTGGCGCGCTTGGTCTGGCGCTTCTCGGCCACCAGACCCGGCCAGACGCCAGCCAGGGTGCGGGCATGATCGATGCCGTAAAGGGCGGTCAGTTCATGGCCGATCAGATGCGTGCTCCAGTCTTGCGGCACACCGGTTGCGATCACGCCATTGAGCGCCATGGTGGCGCACCACATCAGACTGGCCCTGGCCTCGAAGGATGGCGGCTCGGCCATCGCCTGAGGGGCGATCTCGATCAGGGTGGCGAGCACCGCTTCCGCCATGCGGTCTTGCAAGGGGGCATCGGCGGGATAGGTGAGGTACTGTTCCAGCACATGCACGAAGGCATCCACGATGCCGTTGCCGATCTGGCGCGCGGGCAGGGTGAAGGTGGTATCGGGATCAAGCACGGCAAAGCGCGGCATGCAGGCAGGCGAGCCGAAGGCCAGCTTCTCGCTCGTCTCGGCGCGGCTGATCACGGCATAGGCATTCATCTCCGAGCCGGTGGCGGGCAGGGTGAGCACGATACCCAGCGGCACGGCGCTGGGCACCTTCGCCCCCTTGGACAGAATGGTCCAGGGATCGCCTGCGAAGGGAATGGATGCTGCGATGAATTTGCAGCCGTCGGCGACACTGCCGCCGCCCACTGCCAGCACGAAATCGAGCTTCTCGGCCCTGGCCAGTTCCACCGCCCGCATCAAGGTTTCAAAACGCGGATTGGGTTCGATGCCCGAAAATTCCTTGAAGAACAGCCCGGCCTTTCCCAGTGCCGAAACGGTCTGGTCATAAACCCCGTTGGTCTTGATGCTGCCGCCGCCATAGGCGAGCAGCACACGCGCCCCCTTGGGAATTTCCCTTGAGATGCCCTCGATCTGGCCCTTGCCGAAAAGCACCTTCACCGGATTGTGAAAGACGAATGGAGTCATGGCTGCCCTCTCTGTCTTGATCAGTCGCCGATACCGATGCCCTTAAGCAGTCGCTTCAGCACGTTGCCGGCATCTTCGATGGTCTGGGGAATTTCAGGAATCTCGAAGATCGGCGCAGGTTCGTTCCAGGATTCGGCCAGCGGACGGGAAGGCAGTCCGGCATGGGCCGCTTCCATCACCTCGCGCCACAGGCGCGCGGGCAGGCCGCCGCCCACCACCTTCTTCATCGGCTTGCCGTCGTCATTGCCCATCCACACCACGCAGGTGCGATCCGCCGTGAAGCCTGCGAACCAGGCATCGCGGTAATTCTGGCTGGTTCCGGTTTTTCCGGCAACCGGGCGTCCGTTTGAAAGGGCTGCCGCTTTTCCCGTGCCGCTTTGGATAACCTCGCTCAGCATCTCATGGATGCCTGAAAGAGCGCGGGGGCTGACGACACGTCTTGCATTCATCGGCTCATAGCGCCACAGCACGGGGCCATTGGTCTGCGAAACTTCGATAATTCCAAAGGGCTGGACAAATAATCCGCCATTGGAAAGTGCTGTATAGGCGCCTGCCAGTTCCAAAGGGCTGGTTTCGCTGGAACCCAGAGCGGTGGTGGCGTCATGGCGCAGTTCCGAGAGAATGCCCAGGCGCCTGGCTGTGGCGATCACGCTTTTCAGGCCTATTTCCTCGGCCAGGCGCACGGTGGCGGCGTTCAGCGACTGGGCCAGCGCCGTCTTCAAGCTGACCTGTCCCAAAAACTTTCCGGTGTAATTGTCGGGGCTCCAGTCGCCCATCTGAATGGGGGCGTCGTCGACGGTGTCTTCGGGCGTCATGCCTGCTTCGAGAGCGGCCAGATAGACGAAGGTCTTGAAGCTTGAGCCCGGCTGGCGCCTGGCCTGATTCGCCCGGTCGAACTGGCTGTCATCGTAATCGCGTCCGCCGACATAGGCCTTGATGGCGCCATCCGAAGCCGTCACCACCAGCGCAGCCTGGCCGACATTCAGCTTGTCTCCTTGAGCGTCCAGCATCGTTTTCAGCCGGGCCTCGGCCTTGATCTGCAAAACGCGATCAAGCGTGGTGATGACCGTCAGGTCCTTGCCCTCGGTGTCGGGCATGGCGGCCACCTGGGCCAGCACCCAATCGGTGAAGTAGCGTCCAAAGCTGGGTCGGGCTCTGGCCGTGGCGGCCACCTCTTCACGCCTGGCCTTGGCGGATTCCTCGGGCGTGATGACACCGGCATTGACCATGTTTTCCAGCACCTGGGCGGTGCGGGCGCGCGCCTTCTCGGGATCATTGGCCGGGCTGTAGCGCGAGGGCGCCTTTAAGAGGCCCGCCAGCAGCGCTGATTCGTACAGCGACAAGCGGCGCGCCGATTTTCCGAAATAGCGCTGTGCGGCGGCATCGACGCCAAAGGTGCCCGAGCCCAGATAAACCCGGTTCAGATAGATGGTCAGAATCTCGCGCTTGGTGAATCGGCTTTCCAGCTTGAAGGCCAGAATGGCTTCCTGAACCTTGCGCTTCAAGGTGCGCTCGGGTGTGAGGAACAGAACCTTGGCCAGTTGCTGCGTAATCGTGCTGCCGCCCTGATGGACGCCGCCCTTGGTGACGTTGCGTACCAGGGCGCGCGCCATGCCGAAGGGATCGACGCCGAAATGGCTGTAAAAGCGCCGATCCTCGGTGGCAAGAACGGCAGCCGGCAGGGATTTCGGCATGTCGTCAAGATCGAGCGTCTCGCCGTAGACGTCGCCGATGGCGGCGATGGTTTCGCCGTCCGAGGAAACCAGGGTGACGGCGGGGCGCCTTGTTGCGGCATTCAAGGATTCGATGTCGGGTAGATCCTGGGCGTACCAGACGACCAGACCCGCCACCAGGAGGGCGGCCAGCAGCCCCAGCTTGACGAGCAGGACGAGCCAGCGGCCCCAGCCGCCCTTTCGGGACTTGCGGGATCTGCGCGAGCGTTTTGCCGGTCCCCGCCCGCCGCTGCTGACGGGGGGACGATCTTCCCTGGAGGCTTTTAAGGACATGATGGGGCGGAGAATGGCAGGGCGGCGGGGGGTTGTAAATGGTTTCCCCCCCTAGACAATCCCCCATGCCTGGAGGATAGTCCCCCGTTCCTTAACCACTGCTGGAACCGGCATGGAACTGCGCCCAATTTTTCTTGTTCTTGGCCTTCTGGTCTCGACACTGGCCCTGTTCATGTTCTTTCCAGCCATGGCCGATCTGGTGGCGCATCACGAGGACTGGAAGGTCTTTGCGATTTCCGGTCTGGTCACATTTTTCATCGGTATGCTGTTCGTGGTGGGTAATCGGGGTGCTGTCAGCCACATCACCTTGCGCCACGGTTTCGTGCTGACCAGCCTGTCCTGGGTCGTTCTATCGGCCTTTGGCGCCCTGCCCTTCGTTTTTTCGCATCTGGGCCTTTCCTATACAGACGCCTTCTTCGAGGCCATGTCCGGCCTGACCACCACCGGGGCCACCGTGATCGTGGGGCTTGATAATGCGCCGCCGGGCATTTTGCTCTGGCGGGCCATTCTGCACGGCATCGGCGGTATTGGAATCATCGTGATGGCCGTCGCGGTTCTGCCGTCGCTACGCGTTGGTGGCATGCAATTCTTCCGCATGGAATCCTCGGACAAATCCGAAAAGTTCATGCCCAAGGCGGCCCAGATGGCCATGTCTATCATTTTGGCTTATTTGGCCCTGGTCCTTGCCTGCTTCGTTGCCCTGTGGATTGCCGGCATGACTCCCTTCGATGCCATTTGCCACGCACTGGCCACCATTTCTACCGGGGGCTTTTCCACCAAGGACGCTTCGGTCGGCTATTTTGCCAATCCCTGGTTCGAATGGATTATCGTGGTCTTCATGCTTTCAGGCGCGCTGCCGCTTACCTATTATGTGCGCCTGACCCGCGAAGGCTGGGAGGCTTTGGCCAAGGGCAGTCAGATATGGACCTTCCTGACTGTGGTCGCGACCTTCACCGGCATGCTGACCCTATGGCTTTGGTTCATGCGCGATGTCGGTTTTACCGAGGCCCTGCGCATGGCGGCCTTCAACATCACCTCCATCATCACCACTACAGGTTTCGTTACCAGCGATTTCAGTCTGTGGGGCGATTTCGCCATGATGGTCTTCCTGCTGGCGGCCTTCACCGGCGGCTGCACGGGTTCGACCACAGGCTCGATTAAGATATTCCGCTGGCAGGTGCTGACGCGCTATGTGCGCACCCAGTTGGCCCTGATGTATCAGCCCAACCGTGTCTTTACCCTGAAATATGATCAGTCTTCTTATTCCAGCGACGTCGTGCTGTCCGTCATCATGTTCGTGATGGTCTATTTGCTTTCGACGGCCATTCTGGCCCTGGCGGTCAGCCTGACCGGGCTGGATTTTCTGTCTTCCCTAAGCGGCGTTGCCGCCAGCATTGGCAATGTCGGCCCCGGCCTGGGAAATGTCGTGGGGCCTTGCTGCACCTTCGAGCCCTTGAACGATGCCGCCATCTGGCTGATGTCGCTGGCCATGCTGCTGGGACGGCTGGAAATCTTTACCCTGCTGATTCTGCTCACGCCCAATTTCTGGCGGAGATGAGGGTTACCTCAGATAGCTGGCCATATAGGTGCGGATGTTATCCTCGAGGCGGATATTGATGTCCTTCATCAGGGCTTCCACCATCTCGAACCAGATCTGGTCGCGCTGATTGAGCGAGACTTCCTCGCCCACGGTCTGCGAGCGCGTGGCCTTGGCCTCGGCCGAAGCGACGGCCATGCCGCGCTGATCCCGGATGACGATCTCGACGGCCAGGGCGGCATCGTAGCGCGCCGACTGTTCCTTCTTGAACATGCCCGAAAAGCCCTTGTCGGTCTTCAACTGGGTTTCGATGACGGGCGCATTCAGAATGCGCATCTCGGCTCTGAAATCACCGTTGCCCGCGGCCTTCAGCCGGTCCTTGGCCCAGATGCGGGCGGCGGCCTCGGGCGAGGGAACCGGCGACATCAAATGCTCGACATTGGGTTCCTTCAAGGGGGATTTGTAGCTGCTGACGACGTCGATCTGCGAAACCGCCAGATTGAAGGGGGCCTGATGGGCAAAGCTCATCGTGGGAGCGCTTTTTGCCGACGGCGGCGTCTCGCAGGCCGCAAGGGCCAGCGGGGCAAGCAGGGCGGCCAGGGCAAGAAGGTTGCGGCGCTTGATCATGGGTCGGGGCTCCGGGTTTCGCGAAGAGGCTTTGATAGGGTGGCTTTATGGCCTTTTTCGGGCGGTGGGTCCAGAAATTCCACCTGATCAGGGTGGCTAAGCTCGATCATGGGGCCGTTGGTCAGGATGACGAAGCCGCGCACCCGCACTTTCTGCCCCACCATTTTGGCGGGCGTCAGCTTGGCTTCGCGAAACAGCTTCGAGGCTTCGCCGTCAAGAGTGAGGGTGAAATCGGTCTTCCAGTCGGCGCCGAAATTGAGATAGGTCCGCCCGATTCCACGACCGCTGGCCAGAATGGTTCCCTCGACGATTTCGAAGCGCCCGGCAGGCACATGATCCGCCTTGCGCACGGCATAACGCCGGTCGGCCCACAGGCCTTGACGCTCCTGGCGCGCCGATTCCTCAAGAGCCAGCAGCGTCTTGATCCCCTGACTGTCATCGGCAGCGCTGGCAACGCGGGCCAAACCCCGGATCAGCATTTCCGATTGAAGCCAGGTGCCGCTGGCCTCGAGCCCTGCCTGGGCGCGCCTGCGTCCGAACCGGTCCTTGGCGGATTCGGCGGCCAGAATCAGGCGCTTGCCCCTGACCAGCCGGTCCAGCGTTTTTTTGGCCGCCTCTGCCAGGGGCTCGTCATCCTTGGGGGCGACTAGTCCCGAGAGGCGCAACTCCTTGCCTCCCTGCAAGCGGATGGTATCGCCGTCGATGGCCTCGACCGCCGTCACGGTTTCGCCCAGCGCCAAGCTTTCCGGCAAGGGCAGGGCCAGTGCGGGCAGGGGCAGACACAACAGAACAAGCAGCAGGAAGGGCATGAGCCAAGCCTAGCAACGAAAAAGGCGCCTCGCTAGAGGCGCCTTTCCGTTCTTAATGGGCTTTACGTGTGCAAGGCACACGCGCCGGGTTCCATCCCGGCGGGAGCCAAGCGCGCACAGCGCGCGCCCGGCGCCTGAGGGCTGTATTCAGCTATCCTTCGAATGCTTCTCCTTAAGAGCGGCACCCAGGATGTCGCCCAGGGAAGCACCTGAGTCGGCCGAGCCGTAATCGGCCATGGCCTGCTTTTCCTCTTCGATCTCGCGCGCCTTGACGGAAAGCGTGATCTTGCGGCTGGACTTCTCGACGGCAGTGACCTTGGCGTCGATCTTTTCGCCGATGGCGAAACGCTCAGGGCGCTGATCGGCGCGGTCACGGGCCAGTTCCGCCTTGCGGATAAAGCCGGTGACACCGTCAGCGATCTGCACTTCGATACCGTTTTCCTGCACCTGGGTTACGGTGCCGGTCACCACGTCGCCCTTCTTGTAGGCCTGGGCAGCGCCTGCGAACGGATCGGTGGTGAGCTGCTTGATGCCCAGCGAGATGCGCTCCTTCTCGACATCGACATCCAGCACCTTGCACTTGACGCGGTCGCCCTTCTTGTAGTCCTGAAGGGCCTGCTCGCCGGGCTTTTCCCAGTCGAGGTCGGACAGATGCACCATGCCGTCGATATCGCCCGACAGGCCCACGAACAGACCGAATTCGGTGATGTTCTTGACCTCGCCCTCGACCTCGCTGTCCTTGGGATGCTTGTCCAGGAAGCCGCCCCACGGATTTTCCATGGTCTGCTTCAGGCCCAGCGAAATGCGACGCTTCTGAGGATCGACATCCAGCACCATCACGTCCACTTCCTGCGAGGTGGAAACGATCTTGCCCGGATGCACGTTCTTCTTGGTCCAGCTCATTTCGGAGACGTGGACCAGGCCTTCGACGCCGGGTTCCAGTTCCACGAAGGCGCCGTAGTCGGTGATGTTGGTGACGCGGCCCGAATACTTGGCCCCCACCGGGTACTTGGCGTCGACACCTTCCCAGGGATCGGCCTCAAGCTGCTTCATGCCCAGCGAAATGCGCTGGGTCTCGGAATTGAAGCGGATGACCTGCACCTTGACGCTCTGGCCGATATGCAAGGCTTCCGACGGATGATTGATGCGCTTCCAGGCGATGTCGGTGACGTGCAACAGGCCGTCCACGCCGCCCAGATCGACGAAGGCGCCGTAGTCGGTGATGTTCTTGACCACACCTTCCAGGATCTGGCCTTCCTTCAGGCTCTCGATCAGTTCCGAACGCTGTTCGGCCCTGGTCTCTTCCAGCACGGCGCGACGCGATACCACGATATTGCCGCGTGAGCGGTCCATCTTCAAAATCTGGAAAGGCTGCGCATTGCCCATCAGGGGGCCGATGTCGCGCACGGGGCGGATGTCCACCTGGCTTCCGGGCAGGAAGGCCACGGCGCCCGACAGGTCGACCGTGAAGCCGCCCTTGACGCGGCCGAAGATGGTGCCGTTGACGCGCTGCTGGGCCGTGAAGGCCTTTTCCAGAACGGTCCAGGCTTCCTCGCGCTTGGCTTTCTCGCGCGACAGCATGACCTGTCCGTCGCGATCCTCATAGCGTTCGACGAAAACGTCGATGACGTCGCCAACCTTCACTTCGGGGGAACGGCCGGGGACTGCAAACTCCTTGACGGAGATGCGGCCTTCGCTTTTCAGGCCCACATCGATCATGGCCCAGTCGCCATCGACGGAGACGACGGTGCCCGTCAGTACCTGACCTTCGAATCCGCCGGAAGTGCCCAGGCTCTCGTTCAGAAGGTCAGCGAAATTTTCGGTCATCATGCTAAGGGGTAGTCCTTTCAAAAATCGCTATCCAGGCCGACCGGTTGTCTCCGGCGGTCTTGGGTGGGGTTCACGCCCGGGACCATCCCTAGGCGTGCGTTCTGTCGGCAATGATGCGAAGTGCTGCCTCGAAGGCCGCATCGGCAGTGAGCAGGGTCGTATCGAGAACCACAGCGTCAGGCGCCGGTACCAGCGGGGCGACGGACCGATTACGGTCTCTTTCGTCGCGCGCTTGCATCTCCTCTAGAACGCGGGCGTATATAGAGGATTCTCCGCGTTCTAGCAACTCTTTATGGCGCCTGCCCGCTCGGGCCTCGTCCGAGGCGGTGATAAAAAGCTTAATTCCGGCATTTGGGCAGACCACCGTGCCGATGTCTCTGCCGTCCAACACCGCGCCAACGGCGGGGGTCGGGGGATGTTCAGCAAAACGGCGTTGGAATTCAAGTAGTTCGGCCCGCACAGCGGGAATGCTGGCCACTTTCGAGGCGGCCTGCCCCCCTGCTTCGCTGCGCAAATCTGGGGCTTTCAGGTCGCCTGGCGTCAACATCTGGGCGGCCTTCACGGGCTCCAAACCCTCTCTTTGGGCCTTCATGCCCACGGCGCGATAGATCAGGCCGGTATCCAGGTAAGCAAGATTCAGGTGGGCCGCGATCCTGCGGGCCAGGGTGCCCTTACCCGCTGCGGCCGGTCCGTCGATGGCGATGATCAGGGGCATGATCCCTCGATCCTTGCCCCCAACCCCTGCATCAGTTCGACGAAGCCGGTAAAGCTGGTGGCAATGGCCCGCCCATCATCGATGCGCATGGGCAGTTCCGAGCCCAGGCCCAGCACCAGGAAACTCATGGCGATGCGGTGGTCGAGATTGGTTTCGATCAGCGCCCCGCCTTTTGGGCGGCCCTTGCCATGCACGATCAGATCGTCGCCTTCGACCTCGACGGCAACGCCCGCTTTGGTCAGGCCCTCGGCCATGGCGGCCAGGCGATCGCTTTCCTTCACCTTCAATTCGCGAAGCCCCATCATGCGGGTGGTGCCCTCGGCAAAGGCGGCGGCCACGGCCAGGATGGGATATTCGTCGATCATCGAGGGGGCGCGCTCCGGGGGCACGACAACGCCCTTTAAGCGGCTGGAACGGATCACCAGATCGGCCACCGGCTCGCCCGAAAGCTCGCGGGGGTTTCGAAGCAAGATGTCGGCGCCCATTTCCTTCAAGGTTTCATAAAGGCCAAAGCGCAGGGGATTGGTGCCCACCTCGGGCAGCGTGACCTCCGAGTCGGGAACGATCAGGGCGGCGACCGTGGGAAAGGCGGCCGAGGAGGGGTCGGCGGGAACGACCAGTTGGCGTCCGGTCAGTTCGGGAAATCCGTGAAGGGTGACGACGCGCCCCCCCTTGGGACCGGGTCCGACATCCACCCTGGCTCCGAAATGCTTAAGCATGCGCTCGGAATGGTCCCTGGTCGGCTCGGGCTCGATGACGCTGGTGGTTCCCGGCGTGTTCAGGCCCGCCAGCAGAATGGCCGATTTCACCTGGGCCGAGGCCACCGGAAGCTCGTAGACGATGGGCAGCGGGGCGTCTGTGCCCACCACCGCCAGGGGCGGGCGCACGCCCGAGCGGGCCAGAATGCGCGCCCCCATGCGCTCCAGGGGTTCGGCCACCCGGCGCATCGGGCGCTTGCACAACGAGGCGTCGCCGGTAAAGAAGGCGGTGAAGGGGTGGCTGGCCACCAGACCCATGACCAGGCGCATGCCCGTGCCCGCATTGCCCATATCCAGCACCGTTTCGGGCTCGCTCAAGCCGCCGACTCCGCGGCCCCACAGGCGCCAGATGCCGGATTCCAGGCGCTCGACGGTGGCTCCCATGGCGCGCATGGCATTGGCCGTGGCCAGAACATCCTCGCCCTCCAAAAGGCCCTCGACCGTGGTTTCGCCGACGGCCAGGGCGCCCAGCATCAGGGCGCGGTGGGAAACCGACTTGTCGCCCGGAACGCGGGCCGAGCCCTGAAGGCCTTTGGCCACATGGGAAGTAAGGGGAAGGGGGGCGTTTTCGCTCATATCCAGACGGGCAGTGGTTGGGTTGGTGATAATGCTTTTGACACACCGCGCTTAACGTGGCAAATGGCCCTTGTGACCTTCCGGCATCCGGGGGGCGCATTTCTGGGACACGGACGTTTTATAGGGAGGAAAGAGCGTGGCTAAACCTGAATGGGGAACGAAGCGCGTCTGCCCAAGCTGCGGCTGCAAGTTCTACGATATGCAGCATACACCCTGTGTGTGTCCCAAGTGCGAGACCAAGTTCGACCCGGCGCAGACTCTGCGTGGCGCCAAGAAGGCCGCCGCCGCCCAGGCCGCCGCCGAAAAGGCCGAAAAGGCCAAGAACGCCAAGGCCAAGGCCGCCGCCGCCGTGCCGATCGACGTTGAAGATGTCGATGCCGCCGTGCTGGAGGGCGACGAGGTCGAGGAAGAGGGCGATGAAATCCTGGAGGACGCCTCAGACCTGGGTGAAGACGATGACGACATGGCCGAGGTCATGGAGCATCTGGATGACGAAGGCGGCGGCGTCGAACCTTGATATTCCAGGTTTTATGAGGGCTCCCGGCACCTCGTAAAAACTTCTTGCGTGGGGGGGGCGAAGTTCCTATGTTCCACCCCCACGATTTGCCCCCCCTTCTTTCGGGGGGAATCGGGGCCATAGCTCAGTTGGGAGAGCGCTTGAATGGCATTCAAGAGGTCGTCGGTTCGATTCCGATTGGCTCCACCAGATCAACCCCCTGGGAAACCAGGGGGTTTTTCTTTGCCTGCTTCAGCTTTGATAGTCGCATTTTTGCTTGGGTAGGCACCGGATAGGCACGCGAAGCAAAGTCGCCAATTCGTCAGGCTCAATAGCCTCGCGCACAACCGACTAAGCCAATCCGTCGCATTGGTCGAGGCCATCGCAAGCGCGGTATCTCTCGCCTTCAATCATGCAAAGGGGGGGGGTAGTGGGGGTGGGGGGGCGAAATATGGCGCTGTTCATTGAAGCCCTATTATGTCCCGGCAAACGAACGGGTTTTCAAAAAAATATCAGCCAGCCTTTGAACGCAATTTTGATCGCGATTGGCGCTTTGAAGTGTGGGTGGCAGTATCGCACTTGAACAAGGCGTCGGTCTGTACACCCAAAGCAACGGATGCATGCCATATCGTCAAGATGGTGGGGTTGCGCTTACCCGCCTCAAGGCTGCTGATATAGCCTTGGTCAACGTCCATACGCGCTGCAAGCTCTTCTTGCGACATGCTTGCGGCAATACGCGCATCTTTGATGTTTTGTCCGACTACCTTTCGTATGTCCATGCATACGAAAGAGCGGAAAAGCAATTGCTGTGCTATGTACTATAATACATACTCGCATTATACGTGATGGAGGTTCACACATGAGCCAGTTGAAGGCGAAAAGCGCCGCCCGCACCCGGCTGGAGCAGGACAATAATATTCGTTGCGAGGGTCATGAATATATGCGCTTCGATCTCGATCTTTATAGAGCAATGTCTGATGAAAAAATCACGGAGAGCTATGACCAAATCATGTGCATGAAAGAGGATTTTGCTCGGGATAAGCGGAGGTTCTTTGGTCTGTATTCTTGGCGTCATTTTGGTCGATTTTTTCTTGGGGTTGGTCTAATTGCACTTAGCGCAAGCATTGAGTCAACCGTCCACGAATTGTCCGCAATCTTAATTCTAGTCGGTGTGTATTTGATATATCGCGCCTGGAACGCTGCTAAGGAAGATGACCAATCACTGGAGTTCGAAGAGCGAATGTTACGAACCATCGAAATGGTGCGTTCCGAGAGAGGGGCTGACACAGGCGCTGAGGCATAGCCATGACACAACAGGTCATCTAGGCGACACGACTGATCCGCTCCCCGTGAATTCTCCATACACGCGTCCGTGTCCGGTTTCCAGGCTCCTTGGACGCAGACAGTGTTGCGCGCACACCTATAGTGGCGCTGCACAAATCCGTCCTGTCCGCAGTGACTGGAAAGTCTGCATAGCCTTAAAGACCACCTGATTGACCAGATAGCATAAATGTCAGAGCGTTTGATGCAGTCCGGAGAGGAAAGCAAAGCCGCCTAGGTTACAGGGCTGCTACGGAAAATGTGATGGCTGATAATGGGAATGGCGCGGCTGCGCCACCCTCATGCGCGTGGAAGCAAAGATGTTCCCGCCTCTCAATCGTTCTGGATTGTATCGTCGGCATTAGGCGTTGGGTCGTACACAATCCAATACAGCATGTCATCAACTTCTTCATCGGTATCGTAGCTAATGACTTCTTCTGCCAGCAGGCGCTCGATGCCACGTTGAAACGATTTTCTCAAAGCGTCTGCACGTTGCTTTGGAATTTCTGATTCTAGCAATTTTACTTTTGCCAGTTCCCTGCGAATATCCTTTCCATATACAGCATCAAACGCACTGCCGTTCTCTAGTTCCCACAAAACAGGTTTTTGATTTAGGAGGCTTTTGATGGCGCAAAGCACGTCTCTTGCGTCCTTGGTAAGAGGATCACGTGCTTTTGGGATGTGGCCCTGAACAGGTATGGCGGCATATGTGGTGACGTAGGCGCATGTCTCGTCGTTCGCCAGTTTGATTGGGGCAAGCTGAAAAACATGGTTTGTTGCGTCTTCAGGCTTTCCACGCGCCTTGGTGACCGTAAGTGCGCGTATGCGGTCTTTTCCTCGTCGATGCGCCGTAATAATCACGTCGGCTGCCGCCTCAAATGCGCTTGAGCCACGCACCATATCCTTTCTTGAGTGTTTGGACGGATGGCCGGTGGCGAGTACGAAAGCCCCCGTCTCACGCGACAAACGTACAAGTTTGTTCATCGCACCTTGCGCTTCTGCCGCCGAGTTTTCGTCCTTAAACCCGAAAACAGCAGCAAGGGTGTCAACAACAATTAGCCGTAGACCGAATGACGTAAAGCTGTCGAGGTGTTCGGATAACTCGCAAATCTGCTGTAGGCATTGTTCATATAGCTTGTCTTCACGCAAGCCCTGGGCGTACATGTGAGCGACTGGTCGTTCATTCCCAAGCTCAAGTTCTTCAAGCCGGTCGAGATACTCGCCCTGAAGCCCCTGGAAAGCAGCCTGAATGCGTGCCGGATAGGTGCTTAAACCTTCCCCGGCTAAGATCAGTGTGGACCCGCTCTCAATCAATCTGGGGCGCCAGGTGCGGTTTGTTGAAGCGGCAAGGTTGTTGCCCAGGAAGATGGAGCCTGAGGCAATGGAAACGGCCATGCTGATGGTTAGAAAGGTTTTGCCCACCTTTGGTTCCCCGACCAGAAGGCCAACCCCAGTCATTGGAAGAAAGCCTTGAATCAGGTAGTTCGGCTTGTCTGGCAATGGCGCTTGGCCGTGCCAGACAAGGCCCTCCATTTTTGGAAAGATGTTCATCGCACTACCCCGTCGCGCAAATCTGAGATCGCCATTTCAAGTGATTTCCTAAGGAGCAAGTTGGCGGTGTCTGACTGGCTTCTGGCTTCCTTGGTCGTTGCATTCATACGGGCCTGCTGCGCTTCAGAGGCACGGCTGAGCAGCGCATCCAAGTTATTCCAATCCTTCAAAAGAGCCGCCCGAACGATTGCCCAGGAATATTGCCAAGCCATTTTCCGTTCAAGGCGAAAGCGTGACTGGATAAAAAGGGAAAAGTCGCTCACAAATTCAGGATTACCCGGCTCTTGTCGCCAGCGAAGGTCATGCAACCTGAGCCAGGTTGTGCCTCCGCCATGCCCTTGGGCGTTCCCCGTAAACACAAATAATATTTCCTTGCTGCTTGGGTTGATAGCCGGATGCCCGCCGTTGCAAAAGCGATGCAACATGTCAATGCAAGCGAATTCTCTGGTGCTGGGATGGTCCTTCTCGCCCGACATCAGGGCAAGGGCAGGGTGGAAAGGGTCGTTGAATATTCCTTCAACGTCCAGGGTGCATAGGCGAGAAGGGGCCTTAGACATTTTCGCCTCCCTTGTCGGCAAGAAGGCCCGTGGCCCGCATGGGGGCGGATAGGCGTGCCTGTGCCCATGCATCCAAGTCTTCTATGGCATAGACGGGGAATCTGGAGGCTTTGCGATAGCTTGGGCCACCCCCTGTCGTAGCGAGCTTTGCCAGCCACTGCTTTGAACAAGGGAAGCCAAAGCGAGTGCGAACATATTCCGCCGCATCCGAGCGGCGAAGAAAGCGGTTTTGCTGCTGATTTGTGTTCTGTGTGGTCATCTTGCACCTCATTGAAATGCTCTCGGGGGATTCCCCGAGAACGCTGGAATGAGGTGAAGATGGTAGAAAATTTGGTTCGCAAAAATGAGAGTTTAAGAACTATTTCGAGAAGCCGGATGAAATCCTGCTAAGAGCCTCTTCAGGTGTCACATCGCAGCTACTAAGCTGCTCTCTTACCTTTTCGTACGTAATCATTGCTATGTCGCTGGGTGGTTTTTTTGAAGTAACCTTCTTTGTGAAACTGATCAGTGTCTCTTTCTTAATCCCAAAGCTGTTGGCAACTCTACGTATCCAATCTTCTTTTAACCCGTGTTCCATCTGTTTGTAATTAACAAGTGCGCTTGCAGTGGCAAGAACAGCATGCTTGTCACGTGAAGCTGGAGGACGTCCCCCTCTAACCGTTTTGCAAGGAAGAAAGATGTCGTTCACCGTTCCCTTATTCAAGTCTTCAAGTGCTCCTTGAAGTTCAATTGCCACACGGACCTGCTCAGGACCAAACATCTCCTGCGTTAACGTAATGAGACCTGACAGGCAAACAATCGTAGCGTTCCGCACTTCGGATGGCTGGGTTGCTTTTTTCCTACGAGCAAGAGCATCTTCCAGGTGGCCAAATGCGGTCTTAATAGTACGCATTGAGTCAGGACTAAGCCTTAGTATCCCTTCGTGATCATTTAGGCTCATTGGGCCTTCCTTTTTACAGCATTGATTTCAAGGATATTATCCTCGGATGCCTTCTCTCCCATCGCTGTCGCCAGTGCGTTGCCGATAGCGTTTGAGGCACGGCGTAGGGGATCAGTTTGTAAATGGGCGTAGCGTTCTGTTGTACGCATTTGCGTATGGCCTAGCAGCTTGCCGATGATAGGCAGACCAAAACTTGCCCCTATGCCGAAGCTGGCGTGGGTATGGCGTAGATCGTGGATGCGCACTCCGTCCAGTCCGGCACGCTTTGATACTGCCGCCCAAGGCCGCTTAAGGTCTGCCCTTGGCTTCTCTTCTTTCTGTCCGGCGCTTTCACTGGCAATCACGTATTTGCCAATGCGTGGTAACTCAGACAACAGAAGCATGGCCGGGCCATTAAGAACAATGGTCTTCTTGCCTGTCTTGCTATCCGGCAGAAGCAGGATGCCCCTCTCAAGGTCCACATGCGCCCATTCAAGATGCAGGATTTCCCGTAACCGGGCACCTGTCAGGAGAAGGAGGCGAAATGCTGCGGCAACATGAGGGCCAAGCGTAATCCGCCGATTTTCCTCCCTGGGGGCGTGTTTGGCGGTTGGCTTGGTCGTATCTATCTGCCAAGGGATGCCAGTCGTTTCGCCTTCCCTGAGTGTCGCGCCTAGCTTTTCCAGTTCCGCAGTTGTCAAAAACCGCTCACGCTTTCGTTCGGCATACTTTTCTACCCGGACAACAGGGTTGAAGCCCTCTTCCACAAAGCCGTGCTTTCCAGCCCAACTGTACATCGACCCGACAACGGCAAGCGCCCGGTTGGCAAGGAATGGCCTTTCGCTGAGGTCAAGATGCATACGTGCAATCTCGCCTTTGGTGACTGTCGTGGCCCGCTTCGTCCCGATATGAGGAACGATAATGGTATCTATGACGTGCTGATATAGCGCGGAGGTATTCGCTTTTCGTTTGGCGTTAACATGCTTCTTCATGAAGGTTTCCGCCAACGCCCTAACGGACAGAGATTCTCTTTGCTCTCGCTTGCGGCTTGCCGGGTCTTGCCCCTTGGTGGCGTCGGCAATTGTTTGCTTTGCAAGGTTACGCGCCTCGTCGGGTGTCAACTTAGAGACCGTTCCGATTGTTACGCGCCTCGTTGGCGCTCCCCGTCCAGAGCCGTGCCTGTACTCGGCAAAGTACGACTTCGAGCCGTTAGGTGTGACCATCAACCCAAAGCCTGAGAGGTCCGTATCAAACACGTAGACCCGTTTGCCGTCTGTTGCGTCAATGCTATCGACGGTTCGCTTTGTGATCTTCGCCCGTGCCATGTCTTACCCCATGTGTAAACGCTCAGGTAGGCACCGGGTAGGCACCACGGGGGAAATCTTAGGAAGCGGCAGGAATCTTTGTCAAGCCGAACATTCCAGAAAACAGCATTCTATCAACAAGATATAATTGTTCTGGGAAGCCCGGGGAAGCGGTGGGAAACTGATTGCATCTGAATGGCATTCAAGAGGTCGTCGGTTCGATTCCGATTGGCTCCACCAAATAAGAGAAGGGCTTAGCGAACATTCGCTAAGCCCTTTTTTT
>PDZW01000007.1 GCA_002753155.1 Alphaproteobacteria bacterium WMHbin7 | reverse complement strand
TCTGCCGTGTTGAAATCCGACAACACACGGGGCAGATGAATGGTGATATCGGCAAAGACCAGGGTCTCGATCTGGGTCAGCGTATCGGTGCCGTCATTGCCGTTGGTGGTATTCGTGTCGGTGATGGAGAGCGCCGTGCCTGCTGGCACGTTCAGATAGGAAAGCCCATCCACGTCGGTGCTGATGGTAAGCGCTGTGCCGCCCGAGGCAAAGGCATAGCCCGCCAGGGCACCCGAGAAATAGGCGATGTCGAGGGCTGTGTTTTGGCCAATATCGCCACCATGGATGGTGTCGTTGCCAGCGCCGCCGGTGATGCTGTCGCCGCCGCCGTCGCCGTCGATGCTGTCATTGCCCGCCCCGCCATCAATGACGTCGCCCGATCCAGACCAGTAGTTATGATCGCCCTGAATCGTGTCGTCGCCGTCCCCGCCCAGGATGGTGTCGCTGTCCCACCGGCCCCACAAAACATCGTTGCCGGAAAGGCCCAGCAGTGTGTCGTTGCCATTCTCGCCGTAAAGCGAGTCGGCATAATCGCCACCGACCAGCATATCGGCCCCGTTGGTGCCCGTTTTGGTGACATTGCCGATGGAGATATAGGCCGTTTGGGCGGCGGATGAATAGCCTGTGCCATCATGCCCCCACCAAGTGAAGGTATAAGCTCCTGCCGTCGACTGGTTGAAGGTCAACAGGTTCATGTCGCTTGTGTTGATGCTACCGTTGACGCTCTGCTGGAAGGCGCCAACGGTCAGGGTTCCGCTGGTGGGCAAGCTGGCGAATTTAATCGACGTGAGCGCATTGCCTTCGACGTCGCTGATCAGGCTGCTGAAATCGGCGTAAGAGAATGTCTTGGTGTCAGTCGTCTGCCAGGTCTTGTAGAGCGGGGCGAAGGTGGGCAGGTCGTTGACCGGATTGACCGTCACCGCCACCGCCTGATTGGCAGACAGGCTGCCGTCGCTGACCGATACCGTAAAGCTGTCGGTTCCAAAATAATTGGCCGCCGGGGTATAGGTGTAGGCGCCAGTAGCGGCATTGGTGATGACCAGCGAGCCGTGTGCGGGTGATCCTCCCGTGGCAAGGGCATAAGTCAGGCTGGCATTGTCGATATCGGTGGCTGCGAGCGTTGCGGAATAGGCGGTATCTTCATTGGTGGTGATGGCTGCACCAGCGCCCGCCATTCTGACATTGTCGAGATAGCCGGTATCTGCGCCATTGATATATTCACCACGAATTCTCAAGGCTGTTAGATCGCCAAGAACTGCGCGGATCTGCGCCTCGGAAGCAGCTTGTCCGGTAATGTCCTCTATCCATCCGCTGGAAGCGTCGAGATTGAAGGCGAAGCTGGACCAGGTGTTAGCCACGGGGTTGAGCGAGACATAGTTCTTGATGGTAAGGCCGCCACCCGTAAGGCCGACCGCCCGGTTGCTGCTTTCTGCCAGGAAAGAGCCATCCGACGTCTTGAGGTCATAGGCGATGGAGCCGCCATACATGGCGGAATGATCGCCCAGGAAGGCGGAAGGAGCCGAGAAGGACCAGATGGCGCCGGTCGAAAGATCGGTCGCCTGGATATGGCCGCCCGAATTGCCGCCTGTGGCGTTGTAGGTCAGTCCCGTGGCGTCGGCATAGGTCGTCCAGCCGCCAAGGCCTGAGGAAAAGGTCTCGGTGATGTCTGTTGGGCCGAATGACGGCGCGCTGTTGTATGCGTCGATCGTCACGGTGGAGGTGACGGCATCGCTTGAGCGGAAGCCGTCGGTCACGCTGACGCTGATCGAACGGGCCGTCTCGTTGGGCGTTTGCGAGCTGTTCTGGTAGAGAATAGAGCGCAGCGCCGTTTGATAGTTGGCCAACGTGTCGGTGCCGCTTAGTGTAAGCACACCGGTCTGCGCGTCGAAGGCGCCGGAGATGCTGCCTCTACTTGCGAAGGATAGGCTGTCCTGATCGGCCAGATAGCCGCTGGAAATGGTGACTGTGGCGCCGGTCAATTGGGTGCTGTCGCCGTCGGCGATACCAAGCAAAGACAGTGGGGCAGTGCCGCTCGAGCCCTCGGTGAAGCCTGCCGTGTGCCCTCCCGTCAGAACAGGCTTGAGGACGGCGCGCAACTGGCCATCGACGATGCCAAGGCGCCCTTCCTCCCAAATGCCTATCTGATCGGCGATCTTGATGTCGTAGATGCCGCTGCCCGTGCCGACATGAATGGTGGTAAAGACGGAACCGTCCCACTGGGTACGTACGGCGCCCGCCGTGGTCACTCCGGCCCCTTTCAGAATGCTGCCGGAAAGTGCTAGGTCGGTAAAGGAAATCCGCTCAAGCTCCTCGAAGGAGGTGATGGTATCGATTCCGGCTTCTGTCGTGGCAAACATGAACCAGTCGATTCCCGTCCCCCCCGACAACTGGTCCGCCCCGTCTCCGCCGGAAAGAACATCGTCGCCCAAACCGCCAAATAGCTGATCGGCGCCGCCCAGGCCTGACAGGATGTCGTTGCCTTCCATGCCCCGGATGTTGTCGGACCCGCCATCACCGCTTAAGACCTCGTTGGCGCTGGTGCCGATCAAATCGACGGCGGCGCTGGAGATGGCGGCTGAAAGATTCGTGGTGTTGAAGTCGCTGCTTAAGCTGGTCAGGGATGTCGACAGCGATGCTGGATCGTTGAACGCTTCCTTAATCGCTGCCGATGCTGAACCCTGGGCAATCTTGGCCACGTCGGCCAGTGCGGTCAAAAGATTGGCACCGCCCGAGGAATTGGAACTGAAGGCAGAGCCCACCGCCTGGTTGACATTGGCGATAACCGATGAGATGGCGCTTTTGGCCGTCGCAAGATTTGCATTCGAGGAAAGCGAAAGGTTGCTGGCGACAGAATCGATCAGGTTGGACACATTGGCAGATTGCGAGAAGTCGAGGGCCCCCGTTGCGGTCGAGGCCTTGCTGGCCAGGGCGGTGAACACTGCCGAAGCCGCCGCCGTCGAGGAAACGCCACCGGCACCCGACATCATGGCGCTCATCTGGCTGACCATGTTTTGAACCATCACGGCGGCCTTCATCACCTCGGCTGCCTGGGTGGCGTTGGCTGAACTCGATTGCGCCACCGGGTCGTAGGATTTGAGATCAGGCAGGCTGGAAATGCCAAGAAGGGTCGCCACCTTGCTTTGCGCTTCTGTCTCGCTGAGGCCCGAGGAAGCCACCATGGCCTGGACCATGGTGGTCAAGGGCGTGATCACGGTCGATCCCGAAGGTGCCTGCAGAATGCCGACCAGAGGGCGGTTGGTGGAAACGTCCGTACCACCCGTCACCACCAGCGTGCCGGATGAGGATGTGCTGGAGAAGCTGTAGCCGCCAGTGGAGTCGGTGGTTGTGTATTCCTCGTTGGCATCCAGTGTCGAATCGCCATCGAGGTCGAGGAAGACCGTGGCACCCGAGATATATCCGTCGATCGCCTTGCCCGCGAAGGAATAGGTGACGGCCTGGGTGGCCGCGCTGCTGTTATTGGAAGCAGTCACGTTCGACGTGTTATTGGAACTGCCTGTGGAGGTGCTGGTATCGGTCGTGGCGGTCGAGGTTGATTCTGAAGAACTCGACCCGCTTGAGGAAGAGGAGGAGGTAGCGGTCGAGTAGGAGGTCTCCTGATCGGTGCTGGTGGAGGCAGAACTGCTGTTGGAAGACGTGTCAGTGCTGTTCAGCGTCACCTGGATGAGCGAGCTTGTCGAGACCGATGAGGCAGAGGCGGTCGAGGTCGTTTCGGTAGAGGCGGTGGATTCTGTCTCGCTGGCGGCGGCCGTGCTTTGCGTCTGGGTCTGACTGGATTTCGCGTCCGTTGCGGTGCTCTGGCTCTGGGGGCCGGTGTTAGCGGTACCCTCCGGCTGCGCATTGCCCGAATTGCTACTCGACGAAGAGCCCCGCGAGGCAGGCGGGTTCACGAAAGGCGTTGCCGTCAGCACACCGGTCTGCTGAGCAGCATCGGCGGCAGCGGCCAGCGCCTTTTCCGTCGTAGCACCCTGTGACTTGGCTTCGCCAAATGCCTGCGAGGCCGCCATGGCGGCCAGCAATGCCGCCGCCACCGGCTTGCCTTGCTCGACCGCCGTCAGAATGGCGGCCTGGGCGGCGGCGGCGAAACGCGCATCCACACCCTGCGCCAAGGCACTGCCGCCCTGGCCCTGAGCACCTTGCGACTGGAACATGCCCTCGACCGTGCCCGTGGGCGCATTCGCCCCAGCACCTTGGCCCTGAGGCCCTTGGCCCTGCTGCTGGCCTTGCACACCCTGGCCCTGCTGCTGGCCCGGCTGGCCCTGCGCCTCGCCGGGTGTGCCGTTGGCACCTTGCTGTCCCTGCGCACCTTGTTGCGGGCCTTGCTGGAAGGCCTGCATCAGAATCTGCTCGGCCGCCGACTTGGCCGCCGAAGGGGCCGCAGCATTCGAAACCGCGTTCAGAACCTCGCGAAAGCTGTTGGCGATCTGGCCCTGATTGACCAGCACCACATTCGAGGGAACCGAGAAGAAATTCGACACATGCACAGCGCCGAAGCTTTGATTGTTGGTGGTGGTGCCGGTCGCCGTGGTGATGCTGAATTCGCCGGTGCTGTGGCCCTCGGGCAGCAGCGCCGTCACCAACCCGCCTTCCGGCGAGAAGCTGCCCGCCACCATGGTGCCGCGAATGCCGATGGTGGCCACCGGGGTTCTGATCGTCGCCGCATCGGGAGCCGATTTGGCGATCTGGCCGGAGACAAAGGAGAAGCTGCCCTGCACCAGCGAGAAGGCCGACTTGCCGGTCTGAGAACTGGCATCATAGACCATCTGGTCCAGCACCAGACGCCCGCTAGCACCCAGGCCCAGCGTGGTGCCGTCCATGAAGATCAGGCCGACCGAAGCGCCCTTGGGGGTTTGCAGAACATCGCCCTGATAGACCGCATCACCCTTGTGCAGAACGCCCTTGCTGCCGTCGGCATGCACCACCGTGACATCGCCAGAAAGCGTGTCGGCCCGTCCGATGGCCTGAGCCGAAGCCTTGTTCGCCCCGGCCTGGGCATATTCGCCAGGTGCTAGCGGCCCGGCCAGCTTGAGGGCCAGATCGCCGGGAATGTAGCTGCCATCGGCAGCCAGAAGATCGGGAGCCTCGTCGCCTTGCCCAAAATAATCGCGAATCAGAATTTTGCTGCCGTCGGGCTGAACCAGCACAAGGTCGGGGCCTTGGCGCACATAATCGGCGCCGGAAATGTCGAAGCCTTGCGGAACCAGAATGGCCTTGCCGGGAACAGCGTCAATGATCAGAGCGGGCTGAACCTTGGCATCAAGGTTGCCTTGCGGATTGGGCGCAGCTTTGGCGGCCCCCTTTTGCAAGCCAACAAGGTCAGATGAAACCAGCACGTCCGTCCCCTTCAAAAAAACAGCCATCGGTCACACGCCCTGACTTCGGCCTGACCAACCGATTTCATTCCCCCTTAAGCCGCATTTTTGGCAGTTCTTTCGCCGCTCTCTCGAGCGCTGAGCATTCAAAACTTAGCAAAGGGTAATCAACGTTTCCAGCGAATTTTATACAACTTTCGACATTTTCGGCTCTGTGACGAACATCACAGCCACGGACACCTCATCTGACCTTATCCAGCTCATACAAGGGTATGCGCCCGCTGATGAACGGTGAAAGAACTTGATTTTCATGAGGGCATGGCAACAAAACAGCCAAAAGAAAACACCCGGCCAAGCGCTTAATGTAAATAAATAATATTTCTATGTTAGTGGCATACTATGTGTGCTGATTTAGTTTCTACAAACATGCAAGCAATTAAGCCCTCTTATTCCTTTTGCATTACTATTCTTTCTCTTCAGCCTCCCGGTCGGCCTGGGCCTGGTCCATGGCCCAATCGCGAAAGGCCTTCACCTTGGGGCTTTTGGCGCTGCCTTCCGGAAACACGACGTAGAAGGCAAAATCCTTGGGCATGGGCACCTCGAAGGGAATGACCAGACGCCCGGCCTCGATATCTCTGCGAATCACGGCGCGCCGGGCCAGGGCGATTCCCGCACCCGCAAGGGCGGCTTCCAGCGCCTCGGCGCCGGTGCCAAAACGCATGCCGCGCTCGGGGGCAACATCCGCCACCCCGGCTGCCGTCAGCCAGATGCGCCAGTTATCAGGTTCGACCTGATCATGCAGCAATGTGTGGCGAGCCAGATCCTCGGGTTTTTTCAGGGCAAGCGGGCCTTTCAGAAGTTCGGGGCTGGCGACCGGAACGCTTTGGGCTTGAAAGAGGCGGTGGGCGGCAAGCCCTGGCCAGACGCCACGTCCATGGCGAATTGCCACATCCACCCCATCGCGCACGAAATCGGCCAGTTTTGGGGTGCTGGCCAGGCGCAGCTCGATTCCAGGATGCGCTTCCTGCCAGTCGGACAGCCTTGGAATCAGCCACCGCGACAGAAATGTGGGCGAGACGCTGACATTGAGCACGCCCTGGCGGTCCTGGTCTTCCATCAAGCGCCGTGTTGCCAGCTCGATGGCCTCGAAGGCGTCCTTCAGCACCGGCGCATAGGCCTCCCCGGCGGGCGTCAGTTGAAGGGCGCGAGTCAGGCGCACGAACATGCTTTGGCCCAGAAAATCTTCCAGCGACTTCACCTGATGGCTAACGGCTGCCTGGGTCACATGCAGCTCTTCGGCAGCACGGGTAAAGCTCAGATGCCTTGCGGCAGCCTCGAAGGCTTTAAGCGATGCCAGGGGTGGGAGTCGGCCCATGGATTAGTTTTCCTTATACGTTACCGGCAACAATAGTCGTTTGTGTTGGGGTTTCTAGATGAGTATGAATCAGATGCGCTGATGCATCAAGAGGAAACCCATGTCGCCAGGAGGACATCATGATCAAAACAGCCCAGGCGCTGATCGCCCGCATCGCCCATTGGCGCAACAACATGCAAGGACGCTCCCGTCTGGCCCGCCTTCCCAGAGCCGCCTTAAAGGATTTGGGGCTTTCCTCGACCGATGTCTGGCAGGAAACCAAAAAGCCCTTCTGGAGGGATTGAAAGAAAGCTCCAGGACGCCGCCCTATGAGGTGGCCCTTACAAGCGCCCTGGACCTGCCCGCCAGCAAGTTGCGCTGACCTTTACTTGCTGATGCGCAGCTTGGACAATTCCCGGGCGATCTGGGTAAAGGCTGCACTCAATTCGCCCGAAGTCGCTGAGGCAAAGAATTTGTCGGGATCGGTGGCGCATTGGCTTAACAGACTTTGCGCCGTCGAGCTGACATTGGTGCCAAAGGCGATCGTGTAGAGGATGATGCCCTTGGCCTTGACATTGCTGCAGGTCTCCAGCAGGCGCGCATTTTCGTTGGCAACGGCCCGCGAGGCCCGAGAACTGTAGCTGGCGCTCAGATTGGCCATGTTCAGCGCAATGGCGTCGGTGCCCAGCGTTCCTTCGTCGGTGGTATAGCCATAGCCGGTATAGCTGTGATCCGAGCCGTTGTTCTGGGTGCGGCAACTCGAGCTTTGGCGGATCGAGGTGTTGTCGCCGTCGGTCATCAGAATGATCGCCTTGTTCCAGCCCTCGGTATTCCAGGCGATGCCCTGGGTGAAGGGAGCCTCGGGCGAAATCGCTCGAAGCGCCCAGGCCAGGCCGACATGCACGATGGTACCGGTGTCGTCGCCCCAGGGCACCAGGGCGCCAATCTCGCTTTCAATGGTGGCCCTTGCATTGGTCATGGGCAACAGGGCGCGCGGGCAGGCCTTGTTGGGTCCGGCCTGACCATAATTGCTGTCTGATGCAATCTCGTCGATGGCATCCCAGCGCAATCCCACATTGTCACTTGTCGTAACACCGTGGCTAGAGGAACGGTTGGCGCAATTGGTGTTGGCCGAGGTGGAGCCAACGCGGCTTCTGGGCTCCTTGGGCCAGAAATAGGGGTCCCATTTGCCGTTGACGCCGTTGGTATCCGACACGTCGTCGGGATAGGCTCGCTCCTTGACACAGCCCTTCCAGACCGTTCCGGTCGAGGTGCCGTCTTCGTTGGTGGTGTAGCTCGACTGATTGACCACGACGCTTCCCTGGCGCGTCCATTGCGAAGCGCCCCAGTTAACCAGATCGGTATTGCTGTTGCCGATATTGACCGCAGTTGCGAAAGGCACCAACCCCATCTTCAGCTTTTCCGGATTGGTCTGGCTGCCAAACAGAATATCGACCAGATCCTGGGCGGCGACCCGCAGGCCGGAAATCTTGCCGCTGGACGCCATCGAGCCCGTGGTGTCGAGCGCCAGCACCACCTCAAGCCCCTTGATCTCGCGGGTGATCTCGTTGGAATAGGAAACGGTCAGATCATTGACCCCCGCCACGCGCAAGAACATGGTTTCCACGGTGGCGCTGGCCGACAGCGTCACCGTGTTGTTGATGCTGTCGAGAACCATCTGCAAACCCACCGGTGTGCCCATGACATCCGCCGGATAGTTCTTATAGAAATAATTCTCCATGACCACCTGCAGCTCGGCCTCGGTGCCTTGGCTTCCGCCGACGGCCAGGCCGGCGGCGTCCAAGGCGAAGGCCAGGCGCGAGCGCACGACATAGGCGCGTGACGCATCCACCGCTACGCCGACGCCGATGACCAGGGGCAGCAGAGCGATGGCCAGGATGACGGCCATGTTGCCGCGCTCGGCATGCAGAAAACGGCGAAGAAGGCTGGGGGTGGTCATAACACTCTCCTAACTACAGCTCACGCTGGCGCAGGTCACGGTTGGCGAGCGGCGCGGGCGCGAAAAGGACATCTCATCCAGAGTGATCGCACTGGTAATGACTGTCCCGAACAAAGGGGTGTAGGAATAGGTAAGATAGGAAATGACGATTCCTTCTCCCGGCTGACCCATGCCCACAGCCTGGGTCAGGATATCGCTGCCGCCGGGCGAGCCGCCAACCAGGCGCTGCCAGATAAGCTCGGGCGCTCCGGACGTGGTGTTGAAACGGATGCTGGCGATGTTGAAGGTCAGCATTCCCGTGGGATAGGGATCGAAAATCAATCTTGCCGCGGTGATGATATCGTCCAGGTCGGTGCTGGTGACCGTGGTTTCCTGCGTCACCAGATCGGAAACTGTCTGCGTGGCCGCGATGATCTTGCGCTCGACCATCAAAAGACCCGTCAACTCGATGATGGCACAGAAAAGTGCTATCATGATAGGGGCCACCAGGGCGAATTCGACGGCGGCGACGCCCCGGCTCTGCCTTAATTTTGCGCAAATGCGGCGAAGGGATAGCTTGCACATCTTACGTGCCCGGAGGGTTGAAGGGTTCGTTGCGGAAAACCACCGTGGTCTGCAGCCTGAAAATATCCCAGCCGATATAAGAACCGGAATGCGACTGCGCTGCGATCAGAGACAGCAGACCCTCGATGGGGGTAATGAAGTTCCATGGCCTGGCCACGCGCACGACCACGATGTCGCCGGGCGAGGTTGCCTGATAGGACGAGGCGATCTGGTTGCCGTTGGCATCGTACATGTCGGGAATATTGGCCGTGGCGAAATCCGGAAAGCTTGAAACGATATAGGTCAGCTCGGTGCAGGGCATTATGCCATAGAGATTTTCGCACAAGAGGCGCTTGAACTCGACTTCCGGCGAACCGGCATTCTGCACGCTTCCGGTGCGCACCTGGCGCCCGGCCTCCTGGGCAGCGCCTTCAAGAACCACGGAGTTGAGAAGCAAAAGCCCCGATTCAATGATGGCAAACAAAAGCAGCAGGAAGAAAGGGGCCAGAATGGCGAATTCAACGCCCAGGCTTCCCCGGTTGGGGCGCACGAGATGTTTTCTCAAGCAGGCAAGAAGACGGAACATGGCGGACATCCTGGTTTACTCTGGGACTATCCTAGGGCATTTATAAGACTTCTGCTGTGACTAAAGTCACTCCCCAAGCGCGGTTTATGCAAGCGGCCGATGAATAATACCCCTAAAAAATTGCATAAAATTGTCGAAGTCCGGCTTGCCCAGGCCAAAAGGCTGCATGCTGGCGGGCGGCTTGGCGAGGCCGAGGCCCTCTTTTCTCAGCTTATGAAGGAAGTTGGCGGCGATGCCCTGGCCGTTCTGGCGATGGCGGGGGCCGCAGCCGAGATGGGTGAGGCCGAGGCAGCCCTTGCGCTGTACCGGCGGGCCGACGCCCTGTCCCCCGGCTCCGCGCTGATCCAAGGGCACCTGGGCACCTTTCTGGCCCGCATCGGCAAAGCAGCCGAGGCCGTGCCGCTGTTGAAAGCGGCAACCGCTCATGCTCCCGCCAATGCCCAGCTTTTTTACAATCTGGGCAAGGTGCTGGCGGAATCGGGGGCACCCCAGCAGGCCATCGAGGCCTATCGCCAGGCCATCCGGCTTGACCCAAAATTCACCTGGGCCTTGGTCAATCTCGGCAACAGTCTGGCCGATATCGGCCTGCATGACGAAGCCGCCCAGGCCTATCGCCAAGCCCTGGACCTTGAGCCAGCGAATGCGGGCTTTTGGAACAACTATCTTCTCAGTTCGCAATATGCCGAGGGCGTCACCGCCGCCTCGCTGTTCTCGCTGAGCCAGGGATTTGAGACCCATGTCGGAGCCTCTTTAAGCAAGCGCTTAACGCCGCACGGCAACAGCAGGGATCCGGAGAGGCCCTTGCGCATCGGCTATGTCTCGCCCGATCTGAAACGTCATCCCGTCGGCTATTTTCTCTCAGGCGTTCTGCCCAACCACGATGCCGACTGGTTCGATATCCGTGTCTATTCGAACCATCTGAAAGAGGACGATCTCTCGCTTCGGCTGAAGGCTCATGTGCCCAACTGGACCATGGTTTGCGGCATGGACGACAAGACCCTGGCCCAGCGCATCCGCGAGGACGGCATCGACATTCTGATCGATCTGGCCGGGCACACCGCCAACAACCGCCTTACCGTCTTTGGCCGAAAGCCCGCTCCGGTTCAGGTGGCCTGGTGCGGCTATGTTGGCACCACGGGCCTTCGGGCCATGGACGCCCTCATCGCCGACCGCCACCATATCCCACCCGCTGAGGAATCCTTCTATGTCGAGCGGGTGATCCGCCTGCCCGATTCCTGGTTGTGCTACACGCCCCCCGCCGCCGCGCCGCCTGTGGCCCCCGCGCCAGCCTTCACCAAGGGCCATGTCACCTTCGGCTGCTTCAACAACCCCGCCAAGATATCCAAGGCCAGCATAAGGCTCTGGCAGCGCATTCTGGACAAGGTGCCGGGGGCCAGGCTGTGCATTCGCGCCGCCTTCTTTCGAACGGAGGAGCAGATCGCCATCTACCGGCAGCGTTTTTCCGAAGCCGGAGCCGATGTGGCGCGCATCGATTTCATGCCCGCCTTGCCGCAAGACAAACTGCTGGAAGCCTATGGCGAAATCGACATCGCACTCGATCCCTTCCCCTATTCGGGCGGCATCACCACGCTGGAGGCCCTGTGGATGGGAGTGCCGGTCATCACAAAATCCGGCGCCAGTTTTCCCGGACGCCATTCGACCAGCTTCTTATCGACCATCGGGCGGCAGGAGCTGATTGCCGACAGCGAGGAAGCCTATCTTGAAAAGGCCCTGGCCCTGGCGAAAGACAAGGAGCGGCTGGCAGCCTATCGCGCACATCTTCGATCGCAGCTCAGCACCTCGCCGCTGCTCGACCACAAAGGCTTTGTGGCGCATCTGGAAAAAGCCCTGCGGGGCCTGTGGCGGGAATACTGTTCTACGACTTCCCGGTAAGCTGGCCGAGCCAGGCTTCCCACTGAACGGCGCGCCTGGACCAAACGCAGTCGCTGTTGATATGGGCGACCTGGCGAGCCAGATGATCGGCCAACCCCTTTGACTCCTGCTTGGCCTTCTCCATCACCTGACCGATGGCCCGGGCATAGGCCCAGGCGTAATCCATCAACGACGCCGGGGGTTTCATCAAAATGCCGAAGCCCGCCGTGGTTTCGGGCAGCGCCCCCAGATCGGACGTCACGACCAGACATCCCGCCGCCATGGCCTCCATCACCGCGATGCAGGAGGTTTCAGCGAAAGTGTTGGGATAGGCCAGCACCGAGGTGCGGGCCAGCGCCTTGGCAAGTTCGGGCTGCGGGATCGAGCCGAGATGTTCGACGCCCTTGAGATCGCGGGCCAGCGCGTACAGCACCTCGTGCGCCTCTTCCTCGGCATGATAGACCTTCATGCTGGAATAGATTTTGAGCGAGGAACCCGGCAGGGTCTTTCTGATGCTGGGCCAGGCCATCAACAGCGCATCAAGCCCCCGAAAGGGCGTGCTGGTATAGGCAAATACGGGTGCCTGGCCGTTTAAGAACCAGGGTTTGGGCAGAACCAGATTTTCGAAACCGGGCGAGATGGCGTTGCGCAGGATGCCGATGCGCGTCTCGTCCAACCCAAACTTTTGAACGAAAGCGTTGCTTTGCCACTGGCTGACCAGGGCGAAGGCGTCCCAGGTGTCACGTTCATCGGGGCGGGAGAGATAGGAGATGATTTTCTGATCGTCGGCGTGCTGATTCCATAAAACCAGCTTTGGTCCCTCGCCGCCCAGTCCCTTGCAGGGATTCGCCAACACAGGCATTGAGGACAATGACGGCATCCTGGGTCCTTAGAAAATCCACGGAAAGCCCGGTCTGTGGGCCAACGCAGGAAACGCCACGATAAACGCCGGGCGTCGTCGTCTTGTTGGCAAAGCTGACCTCGTGACCCAGCTTGACCATTTCGGGAGCCAGATAGCAAAGTGCTGATTGCGACCCGCCCAGGGGGCGCTGATAAGGCGCCTCGGTCGTGTAGTCCCAGTTGATCATATCCATAAAGCAGATTTTCATGCCGCCATCCTGGCAACATGTTCGGCGATTGCCAAGCACGAGGTCAGGCCGGGCGATTCGATGCCGTAAAGGGCGATCAGGCCGGGAAGCGGCGCTCCGATCCAAAAATCCTGCTGGGGGTCGCCCGGACCTTGCAGCTTGGGGCGGATTCCGGCATAGCCGGGCTCAAGCGCATTGTCCTTAAGGCCCGGCCAATAGCTGCGAATGGCTTCGTAGAAAACCTCGGCCCGCTTGGGGTCGACCTTGTAGTCGATGGACTCTATCCATTCGACATCGGGGCCGAAACGCGCCCGGCCCGCCAGATCGCGGGTGAAGTGAACGCCCAGACCGGCATGACCCGGCACGGGATAGACTAGGCGCTTAAAGGGCGTCTTGCCGGTCAGGCTGAAATAATTTCCCTTGGCGAAATGACAAGGCGGAATGCTGTCTTCTGGAACACCCGTGATCGAACGCGCCACCGCCCAGGCCCCCAGCCCTGCAGAATTGACCACCAGGGCTGCCTCGATTTCACTACCATCAACGGCAAGAATTATGCCGCCCTCGCACACCCGCCCGCCCGTGACGGCTGATTTCAGGGCCAGCACAGCCCCTTTGGCCTCGGCATCGGCCAGCAGCGAAAGCATCAGTCCATGGCTGTCAAGGATGCCGGTCGAAGGCGAGAGCAGGGCCGCCTTGCAGGAAAGCTCGGGCTCAAGCGCTTCTGCCTGACTGGCGGAAAGTCGGCTTAGATCCTGAACCCCATTGGCCAGGGCGGCTGCGCTTAACCGGTCCAGAAGCTCCAGTTCCGTCTCGTCCACCGCCACGAGAAGTTTGCCCGTGCGCTGGTAGGAGATGCCTCTGTCCTGGCAATAGGCATACAGCATGCGGTTTCCGGCCACGCACAGGTGGGCCTTCAGGCTGTCCTTGGGATAATAGAGACCGGCATGGATGACCTCGCTGTTCCTGGCACTCGTCTGGGTGCCGATGGCCCCCTCGGCCTCCAGAATCAGCACATCTCGCCCGGCCATGGCCAGGACCCGCGCAATGGCCAGCCCCACCACGCCCGCCCCGATCACCACAACGTCTTGTTTATCCATGGGCGGATTGTGGTCTGCAGCCGAGGGGTGGTCAAGACGGGGAGGAAGGGCTAGATTCACTTTCCCCGAAGGAGCCCGGCATGAGTAACCGCTATTCCGTCTGCCCCCAAGATTGCCCCAGCGCCTGCGCGCTCGATATCGAGCTGAAGGAGGATGGGCGCGTCGGCCGTTTGCACGGTGCCAAGGACCATCCGCACACCCAGGGCGTGATCTGCGCCAAAGTCGCCAAATTTGCCGAGCGGGTGTATCACGAAGACCGCCTGACCGTGCCCTTGAAGCGCATCGGCGCCAAGGGCGAGGGCAAATTCGCAGAAATCGGGTGGGACGAGGCGCTGGACGAAGTGGCCCATCGCTTTCGCCAGGCCACCGACCAAGCGGGCGCCCAGTCAGTCTGGCCTTATCAGTATGCGGGCACGATGGGCCTGGTGATGCGCAATTCCATCGAGCGTCTGCGCAACGTCATGGGCTATTCCGGTCAGCATTACACTATCTGTTCCAGCATTGGCGGCGCAGGCTGGATGGCCGGTGCGGGCGCCAAATGGGGCACCGATATGCGCGAGATGGCAAAATCAGACCTGATCGTCGTTTGGGGCACCAATGTCGTGGCGACGCAGATTCAGGTGATGACGCTGATCACGGCAGCCAAGCGCGAGAGGGGCACCAAACTGGTGGTGATTGATCCCTATCGCAACGCCACGGCCGAGAAGGCCGATATGCATCTGATGCTGAAACCCGGTACCGATGGCGCCCTGGCAGCGGCGGTCATGCATGTGCTGCTGGCCGAGGGGCTGGCCGATCGCGCCTATCTTGAACGCATGACCGATTTCGGACCCGATGTCGAAACGCATCTAAAAGGCCGCACACCTGCCTGGGCCGCGAAGATTACCGGGCTTTCCGAAGACGAGATCATCGCCTTCGCCCGGCTTTACGGCAGCACGAAGAAAAGCTATCTGCGCCTGGGCTTCGGCTTTACCCGCCAGCGCAATGGGGCCGTGGCCGCCCATGCCGTTTCCTGCCTGCCCGCCGTGACCGGCGCTTGGCAAGAGGAGGGCGGCGGCGCTCTGATGAACAGCAGCGACTGTTTCAAGAGGCTGAAGCGTCATCTGCTGGATGGCTCCGACATGGCAAAGCCCGGCATCCGCCAGCTCGATATGAGCCGAATTGGCCCCATTCTTACCCGTGATCCCCAGGATATCGGCCAGGGCCCACCGATTGGCGCTATGCTGATTCAGAACACAAATCCGATGGTGGTCGCACCCGAGCACGCCAAGGTGCGCGAGGGCTTTGCAAATCGGGATCTGTTCGTCTGCGTCCATGAGCAACGTATGACGGAAACCGCCATGATGGCCGACATCGTGCTGCCCGCCACGACATTTCTTGAGCATGACGATCTTTATACGTCTTACGGCACATCCTTCCTGCAGGTCTCACGGGCGGTGATTGCACCGATTGGCCAGTCGCGCTCGAATCACGACGTTATCAAGGCGCTCGCCCACCGGCTGGGGGCAAGGCATCCCGGCTTCGAGATGACGGCCTGGGAAATCATCGATTCCACGCTCGCCCTGTCGGGCCTTCCCGATACCGAGGAAATGGCGCATCTGCGCTGGCTCGACATGGCGCCCAGCTTCAAGGACGCGCACTTTCTGAATGGGTTCGGACATACCGACAAACGCTTTCGTTTCAAGCCGGTTTGGAACGATGCCCGCCTGCCCGCCTTCCCCGATCATGCCGACCTGATAGATACCGAGGACAAGGCGCACCCCTTCCGCCTCGTCACGGCGCCGGCACATCATTTCCTCAACTCCTCCTTCAACGAGACGGTGTCATCGCGCAAGGCCGAGGCCATGCCGATCTTGATGGTGCATCCAGCCGATCTGAAGGCGCTTTCCATCGAAAGCGGCGCCGACATTCGCGTCGGCAACGACAAGGGGTCGTTGTTGCTGACGGCCAAATCCTTCGACGGCGTGCAAAGAGGCGTGGTGATCGCCGAAGGCCTATGGAGCAACGCCGACTTCAAGGAAGGCCTGGGGATCAATCTGCTGACCAGCGCCGAGGCCGTTCCCCCCCATGGCGGAGCCGCCTTTCACGATACGAAGGTATGGCTAAGCGCACCATGACCCGTATTCTTGTATTCGGAAACGCCAAAGGGGGTACGGGCAAGTCCACGCTTGCCTTGCACACGGCGATCGGCCTGTTGCAACAGGGCCATCGCGTGGCCGTGCTTGATCTCGATCCGGCGCAAGGCACGTTGACGCGTTACTTGGAAAATCGAGCGTCCCAGAATGCAAGTCTTGCGACGCCGGAGAGCCTTTCTCTCTCCCCCAACGCCAACATGGCGGAACTGGCCCAGGCGATTGCCGATCTGGCGCCCGGCCATGACGTTCTGATCCTCGACACGCCAGGATCGGACACGCCGCTGGCCCGAGCCGGGCATGCCCGCGCGGATGTGCTGGTGACCCCTTTGAACGACAGCTTTCTCGATCTCGACGTGCTGGCCAGGGTTGACCCCGCCAGTCAGAAGATCACCCGCATCAGCGCCTATAGTGAGATGGTCTGGCGCGCCCGCCAGGACCGTTTTAAGAAGGACAAAGGCCAGATCGACTGGATCGTTGCCCGCAACCGCCTGGCGCAGCTTGACAACCGCAATGCCCGGGCCATGGAGCAGGTGCTGGGCGAGCTTTCGAAACGCCCGGGTATCGGCTTTCGAATAGCACCCGGCCTCTCGGAGCGCGTCATCTTCCGCGAGCTGTTCCTGCGCGGCCTGACACTTCTGGATATGACCGAGGGCAAAGTGCCCTTTACCATGTCGCACGTCACAGCCCGCCAGGAATTGCGCGGCCTGCTTGACACCTTGAGGATCTGATCATGGGTTGGCTGGCTTTCGGCGTCTGTTCCAGCATCGGGCTGATCTTACTCATGCGCTGGCTGTCCGTCACCAGCCCCAGCCAGGCCAAGCGAGTGCTGGCATGGACGTTGGTTGGAATCGTCGTGCTGGCCGCCATTTTCCTGGCCTTGACCGGTCGTCTGGCCTGGGCGGGCGCAGCCCTTTCGGCCCTGGCTCCCTGGGCCATGCGGGCCATGCGCTTTCACGCCATCTGGCGCGAGGTCAGACGCCATTTTGGCAAGCCAGGAGAAGCACCGCCACCGCCGCCCCGGCCCGGACAAAATCGGATGTCGAGCGACGAGGCCCATGCCCTGTTGGGCCTGAAACAAGGCGCTTCGCCCGAGGAAATCCAGATCGCCTACAAACGTCTGATGCAAAAGGTGCATCCCGACGCCGGGGGCAATTCGGCCCTGGCTGCCAAGATCAACGAAGCCAGAGACGTGTTGATGGGGAAGTAGGCTTACTGGGCAGCAGGCTGGCCGTCACACCGGCAGGAGATGGGCAAATTTCTGGACGATGTCATCGGCCAATTGGGCCTGCTCGCTTTCGGAAATATCGAGCCTGAGCCGCCCTCCCTCGCCATCCCCCACGAAATCGGCGGCAAACTCGCCCAATCCTCCGATCGTCACCATGACCTTGCCATTGGTCAGCGGCGAGCTGTCCAGCTTGAGCGCCAAGCCGCTGCCGGAAATATTGACGGTTTGGGCAAGAATCCCCCGATCCCCGTCCTTGATCTGGACGGGAACAGCCACTTCATGGCGGGTGAACCTGCGACGTTCCAGGATAATTCTCCCATAAGCACCTCCACCCTAGCATTTCTCCAGGCGGCTGGAAAGCTTGCGGTAAGCTGCTATACTGGTAGGATATACCTTGTTCAAGGGGATACAGGGCATGGCGGTGGCTGCCCGTGACGCGAGATGTGAGCCTGACGAGTTCGCCCGGTTAAGAACCGAGGTCGAGCGGTTGACGCTTGGCCGCGACGCAGCGGTCCAGCGCGCCGTCAACGATGCCCAGGCCGAAATCGCGCACCTGAAGGCCACCATCAACGCATTGCGCGACGCCTTGGAACAACAGCGGATCGAGGAAAGCCAGCGTGCCCAGAAGGCGGCCAATGACGCCAATACCGAAATGCTTCAGCTTAAGGAAACCGTCAACGCTCTCAGGGACGAGCTTGAGAAACAGCGCATCGGCGAATCCGAACGCACACAAGCCGTCATGGGAAACGCCCAGGCCGAAATTGCGCAATTGCGCCAGATGACCGACGCCCTCAGGGACGAGTTGGATCGTCAGCGCATAGGGGAAACCGAACGCTTACAGCGGGCTGCGCTCGAGATGCAGGAGGAAATTCGCCAATTGCGCGGTGCTGCTGACGCGTTGCGTCAGCAACTCGACGCGCAGGCTTTCGAGAACAAGAAGCGCATGAGCGAGCAGGAAAGCCAGCGCTCCAGTGAAATGGCCGAGCTTCAGAAGACCATAGCGGCCCTCAGGCTGCGCTTGGAAGGGGCGTCATGAACGAAATCTCCAGAAAGAAGGCCCCCGCCAGGAAGGGAAAGGGCAAGCACCGCTTGCACAGCCCCTCTTTGCTGCTCGACGTTTCCAATCGATTGGCCGCCTCGCACGACCTTTTGGAAGCCCTGGCCACGCTGGTTGACATCACCACCAGCACGATCGGCGCAGAGCGTGGCGCCGCCTTCTTGAACGAAGAAGCAACCGGCGAGCTGTATTCGCTGGTCGCCGAGGGAAAATTCACCCGCGAGATTCGCATTCTCAATAGCAGCGGCATCGCTGGCCATGTCTTCACGACGGGCAAGGGCGTGATGATTCACGACGCCTATTCGGATGCGCATTTCAATAAGTCCGTCGACCAACTGACCGGCTTCAAGACGACGTCGATCCTGTGCGTACCCTTGCGCAACCTGAAGGGCGAGCGTATCGGCGTCGCCCAGTTGCTCAACAAGAAAAGCGGCGACTTCAGCCAGGCAGACATGGAACTGCTTGAAGCCATCGTCGAGCAGGCGGCCATCGCGCTTGAAAGCCTGCATACTGTCGAGGGGCTTGAGAAGAAGCGCAAGCAGGAGCTGGAGTTTCTTGGTGTCGTTTCCGACATCTCGTCGGAATTGAAGCTGGGTCCCCTGCTTCAGAAGATCATCGCCGCCATCACCAGAATGCTGGATGCCGAGCGCTCCACCTTGTTCATCAACGACGAGAAGACCAAGGAATTGTTCACCATGGTCGGCGAGGGGCTGGGGGCTACGCAGATTCGCCTGCCCAATCATCTGGGCATCGCGGGCGCGGTTTTCACCTCGAGCGAAACCATCAACATTCCCTATGCCTATGCCGACTTGCGATTCAACCCCGCCTTCGACCGCAAGACGGGCTTCTTCACGCGCTCGATCCTGTGCGTTCCCGTTCTTAACAAGGTTGGAAAGTGCATCGGCGTAACGCAGGTGCTGAACAAGCGGGGCGGCGCTTTCACCCCGGAGGACGAAGCCAGGCTGAAGGGCTTCGTTTCGCAGATTTCCATCGGCCTTGAGAATGCCAAGCTGTTCGACGATGTCCAGAACATCAAGAACTACAACGAATCCATTCTCGAATCGATGACCAACGGCGTTTTGACCTTGAACGAGGACGGCAAGATCGTCACCTGCAACGCAGCCGGCCTGCGCATTCTGCAAGTGGCGCCCGAGCAGATTCTCAATCGCCCCGCCCAGGACTTCTTCGCCCCGCCCAATGACTGGATCTTCGAGAAGATCAAGCAGTGCGAGGAGAGCCAGGAAGGCAACGTCATGATGGATGCCGAGCTGGATGTCGAGGGCGAGCGCATTTCAGTCAACCTGACCTTCGAGCCGCTGACCGATTCGGGTGGCAAGAAACTGGGCAGCACCTTGATGATCGAGGACATCAGCTCCGAAAAGCGCATGAAGTCGACCATGTCGCGCTATATGGACCCGGCCCTGGCCGACAAGCTGCTGGCGGGCGGCGACGCGGTCATGGGTGGCCTGTCCAGCATCGCCACCGTGCTGTTCTCGGATATCCGCAGCTTTACTACGCTGACCGAGGAACTGGGTCCCCAAGGCACGGTCAGCCTGCTCAACGAATATTTCACCATCATGGTCGATTGCATTACCAACGAAGGCGGCATGCTGGACAAATTCATCGGCGACGCCATCATGGCCGTCTTCGGCACCCCGCTGCCGCACGAGGACGACGAGGACCGCGCCATGCGGGCCGCCATCAACATGCTGAAGGGACTGGCCGAGTACAACAAGCGCCGCGCATCCGAGGGCAAGCGTCCGGTCGATATCGGAATAGGCCTGAACACCGACACTATCGTCTCGGGCAATATCGGCAGCCCCAAGCGCATGGATTACACGGTTATCGGCGACGGCGTTAATCTTGCGGCACGCCTGGAATCGGCCACCAAGCAATATCACGCCAAGCTTTTGATCAGCGAATTCACCAAGGCGCGCTTGAAGGGCACGTACCGCATGCGCGAGGTGGATAAGGTAATCGTGAAGGGCAAGACCAAGCCGGTCGACATCTTCGAAGTCGTCGATTTTTATTCCGACGCGGAGTTCCCGAATATGATGGGCGTGTTGAGCACCTTCGGCTTTGGCATTCAATCCTTTAGGGCGGGCAATTTCGACGAAGCCGAAAAGGCCTTTCGCGAAGCCATGCGGCTTAATCCCACGGATTTCTGTTCGCAGATGTATATCGAGCGCTGCGAACACTTAAAGGCCAACCCGCCCAAGGACTGGGACGGCGTGTGGACGCTCACCTCAAAATAACTATTTTTCCAGCATGATGATCTCGGCGCCGGTATCGCCATCGGCCAGCCTTCTGGCGTGAAACAAGACCAGAGGATCCTTGGGATATTTCCGCGCCAATCTCATGAACGCCTCCTGTGCGGAGGGGTAGTAATCCGACATCATGCGAAACGCACCAAGATAGTCTTCAGGCGGCGCATAGCCATCCTGCCCGGTCAGGGGCTCGAAGGTTTCCAGCCCCTGCGCCTTGCCTTTCAGAAAGAGCATGCCGACCGGTCGAAAGGGCACGTCGTGACAAGACGTAGCCGTCTTGCCGCTGACGCAGATGCGCGTGCCGAGATGCTTGTTCACCCCCTCAAGCCTGGCCGCCGTATTCACCGAATCGCCATGACCGGTGTAATTGAAGAAGCGCTGCCCGCCGAAATTGCCCACCGTGGCGCGCCCCGTATTCACACCCACTCGGGTTTCTCCGATTTCGATGCCCCTTTCCAGCCATTCGGCCCGAAACGCTTCCGAGAAACTGTCATAGGCCAGGGCTAGGCCGACGGCGCGCCTGGCATGGTCCGGCTGATCAAGCGGGGCATTGAAGAAGACAACCACGGCATCACCCACGATCTTGTCGATGGTCGCTTCATGCTCAAGGGCGATCAGGCACATGCGATCCAGATAACCGTTCAGAATTTCGGCCATGACGTCCGGCGCCAGTTTTTCGCTGATTGTGGTGAAGCCTGCAATGTCGGTGAAGACATAGGTGATTTCACGCTGCTCACCGCCCAGCTTGAGGCGCGATGGGTCTTGCACCAGCAACTTGACCACGGCAGGCGAGAGATAGCGCGAAAAGGCTTCCTGAATGAAAAGGCTCTGCCTTTGCTCCTGTCGCCATTCCCTGGCACCCTTGACGGCACAAGAGATCAGAACGGCCAGCAGGGGAGACAGGATCGGCAGCAACACCCCAACCCTGGCCGACAAAAGGACAGTCGTGCCATAGCCCAGAAGCAGCGCCGCCCCCATAGCCACCCTGACGCCCATGCGCAGCTTTACGCCAAAGGCCAAAGCCCCCAGAAGGGCGAGCAGAAATCCGATGGGGGCCGGGGCCCAGGGTGGGGCTTCTTGCAGCCGTATCGTACTCAGCAACTGGTTAAGGGCATGAGCGTGAATGGCAACGCCGGGAATGAAGCCGTTATTCTGTCCCAGCAGCGCAGGCAAGGGGGTGCGATGCAGATCGGAATGCGGCAGATCGCTTCCCACCAGCAGATATTTTCCCTGAAGCCATGCGCCCGGCAGCAGGGGAATCATGTGCAGGGGATAGGTGGGAATGTCGCTTGGCGGTTGGGCATAGGCCAGCGGGATCGTGCCTGTCAGTGCAGAAATGCCCCCACCGGCCAGGGCGGCGGCGAAACCGGGAACGACACCCTTTCCCGGCATCTCCCTGCCCAGAAGAATCCAGCGCACCACGCCATCATCGGGATCGGCCACCAGATTGACCAGCCCCTGTCCCAGTCCCTCCGTGAATTGGTTCAGAAATTTCATCTGGGCGGGCGTCAGATGGTCGTCGTCACCAGCATAGGCCGCAACCACCGGCATGGTCTGGGCTGCCTTTCGCAAGGATGCATAAAGACGCTGGTCTGCCTCGGGCTCGGTCGGCTGATCGAACAGAATATCGAAGGCCAGCCCCTTGGCCTTGCTGGCGGCGATCTTGTCTACGGCATCGGCCAGCATGTCGCGATTGACCGGCGAGCGGAAGGGCATTTTGCCCAGCGTTTCTTCGGTGATGGTGACCAGCGCGATATCCTTGGACATCGGCGGAGCTGGAGCATAGCTGACACGCACCCAGTCCGCGACCCCGTTCTCGGCCATGCGCAAGGCGGGGATCAGCGCTCCTGCCAGCCAGATGAGCAGGGCGGTTCCAAGACTGAGCGCCCAGATATCGCCTCTGCCCGCCGTCACTGCAGCAGGCTTAGATAATGATCGGCCTGACGGCGACAATCCTTCTTGATCATCCAGTTGACGATCTCGAAGTGATTGTTGAGCCACATGGGGAGCAGATGAAGCGTGATCGCACTCTTGCGCTTGCCCAGCGTCACCTGCACCGTCTCGCCGTCAAGGGCAAACTCGCGGGCCAATTCCAGGCTGTTCTTTCCGGCGGGCCAGGTGAACTTGGCCGAAATGCCTTCCTTGGATTGCAAGATCAGCGTTTCGTCGGCCTTTGCATTCTTGCGCCACAGTTCGGTTTTGGGTGGGCGAGCGCACTGCTCGCCGCTTTGACCGGCGATGATCAACCAGGGGTCTTTTGCCCCCTGTGCTTGCTTCGAAGGACCAAGCGAGCGCATCGTACCCAGCGCCGTCGTCGCCTTCGGGCGCTCGGTCAGAAACTGCGCCAGCTTGGTGATGTCTTGGCTCTCTCCCGTCGTATCTGCCCTAACATCCTCGGCACCGGGAAGCGCGCCCGAGAAGGGCCCCTTCAACATTGTCACCTTGCCCGCAGACGAAAGCAGACGCAAGGTTGACGCAGGCGGGAGTGTCAGTTGTTTTCCGGGGGCGATCATCTGTCCTTCCTTGACCCCCAGAATGCTGCCTTCGATGGAAATGACCACCAGTTCGCCCGAGGCCAAGGCGGGCGGCGCCAACAGACAGACCGCAGCGACAATCAGGCGCCTTAAGCACCCGTGCAGATTTCCAGCCATTGCCGATCTCCCCAAAGTCCCCATTGCCACGAAGTTATCCTAGAAAAATACGATCTCAAGGGTAACAGAAACAATATGTCAAGAATGTGACCCCTCTTGCACGAGAGAAGGGGCATATCACTTCCGCCGCATATTCAGAGTCCGCAGGGCGATTGTTTCACGCCTTCCGGCCTGCCTCTATGACATCCATCACAGCCAGAAGACGTTTGGCCTGGACGACATGCAGATGCTCGACCAGTCGGCCATCGACCAGTGTAACGCCCTTTCCTTCAGCTTGGGCCGCCTCGAAGGCGGCACAAATTCTCTTGGCCTCAATGATTTCATGTTCGCTGGGCGCAAAGATGCGGTTGGCGGCATCGATGGTTTTGGGATGGATCAGCGTCTTGCCGTCAAAGCCCATTTCGCGGCCCTGGCGGCAGGCGGATTCAAAACCCTCCTCGTCATTCAAATCGAGATGCACCCCGTCCAGGCAGGCCAGCCCATGGGCGCGCGCCGCCAGAAGCACCAAGCCTAAGCTGGTCAGGAGTGCGGTCCGGTCCGGCGTATGGGCACAGCGCAGATCCTTGGCCAGATCGGACGTTCCCATGACGAAGGCGCCAAGGCGGGCCGAGGATTGGGCGATCTCGCCTGCGGCAAGAACGCCCCTGGGTGTCTCGATCATGCACCAAAGAGCGATATCGCGATTGCTCAACAGCGCCTCGGCCTCCTGCACCTGTTTGGCCGTCTCCACCTTGGGCAACAGCACGGCATGGGCTTTCGACAGGGCCGCCGCCTTCAGATCGTCAAGCCCCCAGGGGGTTGAAAGCGCATTGACCCTGAGGATCAAGTCACGGTCACCATAACCGCCCTCGGCCAGAGCGGCGATGGCTTGCCTGCGCGCCGTTTCCTTGGCCTCGGGTGCTACGGAATCCTCAAGATCGAAGATCAAACCATCGGCTGGCAGCGTGCGCGCCTTATCCAGTGCGCGGGCGTTGCTGGCCGGCATGTAGAGCACACTGCGCCTAGGGCGAAGAAGAACAGAAGTCATCATGATGGGGAATTCTGATCGTCCGGAGCCTCGATGACAAGTAGTACAGCATCGAAGTCGCCAGCCTCTGTATTGGGCCGAAAGGCGGCGATCCCCTCAACCTGTCCCTTTTGCATGCCGATGATCAGCCAGATCAGTTCGGGCTCATACATCATGCCGCGATCGGTTTCGGAAGGCCTGGCCGGACCCTGGGGATGCGCGTGGTAGTGCCCCACGATCTCGCGGCCCATGGCCCTGGCCTGGCGCATGGCGGCAAAACGGTCGGTGGGATCGATCTCGAAGCGGTCCTGGCACTCCTTATCCAGCAGATTCCTACAGGGTCGGATTTCGTCGACTTGCGTGGCCGCTTCAAGCCGTCGGCCGATCAGAAGGCCACAACATTCCTTGGGATGGGCCGCCTCGGCGAGACGGCGCAACAAGACCGCTTGAGCAGGTTTAAGCCGGATCACTTCTCGGGCGGCGTTGCTGCGGGTGCTGCGGATGCAGCCGGTGCCGAGGGCACGACGGCGATGGTGCCCAGGATATCGTTAGTCTGCGAATCCAGCACGGTGATGCGCTCGGCCCTTCCGCCCCCGCCAAGGCGCAGGAACAGACGCCCCGACCCCGTGGCCATTTCCAGAATTTCCGTTCCCGCCGGTTCTTGCAATTCCAGGACGCCAAAGGGTTTCAGCGAGTCTGGAGCCGAAGCCACGGCAGAGGGCGTTTCCTTGCCCCCCTTCAGCTTGCCGACCTGTTGCACCACGCCATAACCCAAGAGCACCAACCCGCCCAAAATCATGAAGCCAAGGCCGATGGCGACGGATTTGAGAACCGTGATATTCATGCTTTTCAAATTTCCTTGCGCTAGACTGCGACCTTGAATGACCGAAACAACCCGCATCACCCTGCCCGCCACCTCTTTGGAGGAGTCGGGTATCCGGCTTGACAAGTGGCTGGCCCAGGCGGTGCCCGCCCTGTCGCGCTCGCGCCTGAAGGCTCTGATCACCACCGGGCAGGTCAGCCAGGACGGGCTGACCATAACCGACCCCTCGGCAGTGGTCAAACCAGGGGTTGCCTTCTCGATTGACTTGCCCGAGCCCGAACCGGCAAGACCCCTGGGCCAACCGATTGCCCTGGATGTCCGCTATGAGGATGCCCATCTGATCATCGTGAACAAGCCGCCCGGGCTGGTTGTTCATCCGGCGCCGGGCAATCTTGATCAAACCCTGGTCAATGCCCTGATCGCCCATTGCGGCGACAGCCTGTCCGGTATCGGCGGCGTCAAGCGGCCAGGCATCGTGCATCGCCTGGACAAGGAAACCAGCGGCCTTCTGGTAGCGGCCAAAACGGACGCGGCGCATCGCGGATTGGCCCGACTTTTTGCGGCCCACGACATCGAAAGGGCCTATCGTGCCCTGATCTGGGGTGTGCCCATCCCCCCCATCGGCCAGTTTTCAGGGGAAATCGGTCGCGACCCAAAACACCGCACCCGCATGGCCGTAGTTCCCGAGGGCCGGGGAAGATCGGCCCTGACAAGATATAAGGTCCTGAAGAGTTGGAAGGGGGCCGTCAGTCTGGCCGAATGCCGCCTGGAGACCGGGCGAACCCACCAAATTCGCGTGCATTTCGCGCATGCCGGACATGCGTTGGTGGGGGATCCGGTCTATGGCGGCAAGACCCGAGGCGTTCGTCTTAAAAATCTGCCAGACGAGAATCGTTTGCAACTTCAAGCCTTTCCCCGACAGGCATTGCATGCCTTCCAGCTTGGGTTTTACCATCCGATCGATGGAAATTATCTAAAATTTTATGCAGATGATCCACAGGATTTCAATGAACTGATATTAAATCTAGACAAAGACTAAAAAGCAGATAATCCTGACCTCAGCACTTGGTTAATAAGGGGGCGCAGATCAAGGCCTCCGATGTGCGGGAAGGAGTACCTGATCATGAACGCGACCGCTGTCCGTCTGCCATTGGCGCCTGAGGGCAATCTCAGCCGCTATCTCCAAGACATCCGCCGCTTCCCCATGCTTGCGCCTGAGGAAGAATATATGTTGTCCAAAAGTTATCGCGAAACGGGCGACCAGGAAGCCGCTCACCGGCTGATCACCAGCCATCTGCGCCTTGTGGCCAAGATCGCCATGGGATATCGCGGCTATGGCCTGCCTTTGGGCGAACTGATCGCCGAAGGCAATCTGGGCATGATGCAGGCCGTAAAGCGCTTCGATCCGGAAAAGGGCTTCAGGCTTTCCACCTACGCCATGTGGTGGGTGCGCGCCGCCATACAGGAATTCATCCTGCATTCCTGGTCCCTGGTGAAGATGGGCACCACGGCAGCCCAGAAGAAGCTGTTCTTCAACCTGAGGCGCATGAAAAGCCGCATGCAAGCGCTGGAGGAAGGCGATCTGCATCCCGATCAGGTCAAGATCATCGCCCATAAACTGGCGGTCACCGAAGACGAGGTCGTGCAGATGAACCGCCGCCTGGCTGGCCCAGATCATTCCCTGAATGCCCCCATGCGAACCGAGGGCGAGGGCGAGTGGATGGAATTTCTGGAAGATGACACCACCAACCAAGAAGAAGCGCTGGCCGAGAATCAGGTGTCTCAGCAACGCCGCCAGCTTCTGGGCGGAGCCATGACGGGGTTGGGCGAGCGCGAACGCATTATCTTCGCGGAAAGACGCTTGAAAGACGAGCCGGCGACGCTGGAGGAACTGTCCCAACGCTTTGCCATCTCGCGCGAACGGGTAAGACAGATCGAGATGCGCGCCTTTGAGAAGGTGCAGAAATCCGTCCTCAGGGCCGAGGCAACGGCCTGATCCCGGCAATCATACGGGAAACCGCCCGCGCTGCCATCTGGCGAGGCAACTCGCCAGATGCACGGCGGGACTCGGTGTGGGGTGGCGGAAATGCCGCGCTAACGAGTACCCACAGACACCCACCAGCCAACACGGCGACTGGGCGCTTGCGCACCATCGTTCACCAGGACAGAAACGGCAGAGATTCAATCGGAGCCACAATGCGGCTCCGATTGAAGACATGTATCCGCTAGTGCGCAGCGCCGTAAGGCTCACCGTGAATGTAGGTGGTGCATTCCTTCAACTCGATCTCGCAGGCGCCAAGGGATGCGGCATAAAGGTCGCGCACCGACACCATGCCGAGAATCTGGCCGTCCTTGGCGACCGGCAGATGGCGAAAACCGCCTTCCTGCATGCGCATCAAGGCCTGATCCGAGGTTTCATCGGGGGCGACGGTTGTCACGCGCGACGTCATGACTTGAGAAACGGGGGTTGAATCGGCATCCAATCCCGGAGCGACCACGCGGAACAGAATGTCGCGCTCGGTGATGATGCCCTTCAACTGGCTGCCGCCTAGAATGACCAGGCAGCCGATGGACTTTTCGGACATCAGGCGCGCCGCTTCGCGGACACTGGCTTTTTCGGAGATCGAATGCACCGTGCCAAGGGCAACGATGTCTGGAATGATGCGAGCAGGCATGGAATCCTCCCCTCCTAAACTCGGTTACTCTGCATATGGGAGGTGGACCAGAGGGCTGCAACGGCACAATAGCCCTAAAATTAATGCAAGAACTCAGGCTTCCAGCTTGGGCGGGGTCACGCGCACCAGGGCGATCTGGTTCTTGTGGCGGCGCAGGATTTCAAAGCGAAAGCCATGGAATCGAAAGACTTGTCCGGCTTCGGGGATACGTCTTGATTCGAACAAGATAAGACCGGCCAGGGTCGATGCCTGATCGTCGGGCAGGCGCCATTCGAATTCGCGGTTAAGATCGCGCAGCGTCACCTGCCCGTTGGCGATAAATGATCCATCCGCCTGGACGCGCACGCCTGCCACGGCAACATCATGTTCATCGGCGATATCGCCCACGATTTCCTCGATGATGTCTTCCAGCGTCACCACGCCCATCAGGGCGCCGTATTCGTCAACCACCAGCGCGAAATGCTCATGGCGGTCGCGAAAGGCCTGCAACTGGTCAAGCAGAGAGGTGGCGTCGGGTACGAACCAGGGAGTCGAGGACAGTTTCTCTAGATCAAGTCCCGATGCGTCGCCCCTTTGCTGATTGAGGGCGCGCAGCATGTCCTTGGCGTGCAATACGCCGACAATATTGTCGGAATTGCCCTTCCAAAGAGGGATGCGGGTATAGGGGCTGGCCAGAACCTGCTCGACGATGGTCTGGGTGGGCTGGCCCAGATCAACGGTATAGGCGCTTTTGCGGTGGGTCATGATCTCGCCCACTTCGACATCGGCCAGTTCCAGGATGCTTTTCAGCATGGCCCGCTCGTGCTTGACCTCTTCCGAGCCTTCGGTGTGAATTTCGATGGCGCCGCGAAGCTCGGTCATCGCCTTCTCGATATCGTGCTTGGAATGGCGCACCCCCATGATATTCAGCAGAGCCCAGACGAGGGCCTGCATCACGCGCTGTATGGGCGAGAGCAGGATGACGACGGCTCGAACAAAGGGGCCAAGAAATAGCGAGGCCCGGTCGGCATGGGTAATGGCATAGGTTTTGGGCAGGGCTTCACCGAAGACGACGACGATCACCGTCATGACCCCGGTGGCATAGGCAACACCCGCCTCGCCGAACAGGCCGATCAGCACACTGGTTGCCAGAGCCGAGGCCAGGATGTTGACCAGATTGTTGCCCAGAAGCAGGGAGCCGATGAAGCTGTCCGTTCTGGCCACCAGCCGGTTGACGATGCGGGCGCGTCTGCTGCCATCCTGCTCTAGCTGATGCATAAAGGGGCGGCTGACCGCCGTCAGTGCTGTTTCCGAGCAGGAAAACAGCGCCGAGAGCAGCAGAAGCCCGAAAATGATTCCCAGATAAATCCAATCGAGTTGGGTCACGATCCGGCCATCCCGACGGCATCTTGCATCAAGGCGCGCACGGCTTGCTCGGTTACCTCGCGCTCAAGAAAGGCTCTGCCGATGCCCTTGGCCAGAACGAAGGTGACCTTGCCGTCCTTGACCTTCTTGTCTTGCGTCATATGGGCCAGAAGACGCTCGGCCTTCCAGTCGAGTCCGGCCAGCCTGGGCAAACGCACGGGCAATCCGACGGCTGACAGATGGGCCGCCAGGCGCGATGCATCCTCCTGCGGCGCCAGAGCCATTCTGACCGACAGGTCGAAGGCCATCTGCATGCCAAGCGCTACGGCCTCGCCATGCAGCATGCGACCGTCATAGCCGACTTCGGCTTCGAGGACATGCCCGAACGTGTGTCCAAGATTCAAGAGGGCGCGCAGACCGGATTCGCGTTCGTCCAATCCCACGATGCGGGCCTTGGCCCGGCAAGAGGTCAGAACGGCGTGCAGAATAGCCGGAGGCTTTAAGGCCAGCACATCGGCGTGATGGGCTTCCAGCCAGGAAAAGAAGGGAGCGTCGTCGATCAGACCGTATTTCAGCACCTCGGCGTAACCGGCCAGCAGCTCGCGCTTGGGCAGTGTCGTCAGGGCATCAGTGTCGGCCAGGACCAGACGCGGCTGATAAAAGGCGCCCACCAGATTCTTGCCGCGTTTGGTGTTGATGCCCGTCTTGCCGCCGACCGAGCTGTCGACCTGGGCCAGCAGGGTGGTTGGAATTTGAATGAAGGGGACGCCGCGCAGCAGAATGGCGGCAGCAAAGCCCACCAGATCGCCGATCACGCCGCCACCCAGGGCAATCAGGGTGGTTAAGCGTTCGGCCTTGGCCGCCAGAAGCACGTCGAGCAGGCTTTCCAGATGGGCAAAGTCCTTGGTCGCCTCGCCCGCAGGCAGAATATGCGCATCGAAGGCAATGCCCGCCTGGGACAGCGATTGAGAAAGTTGGTCCAGATAGAGTGGAGCGACATTGGCGTCGGTAATGACGAAAACGCGCGGGCGCTCCAGAAGGGGAGCCATCAGGGAGCCTGCTCGCCCGATCAGTCCCGGCCCGGCCAGGATGTCGTAGGACCGCTCGCCCAATTCGACCCGAAGTCTGTTCTCCGTCATGCCGCCACCCCCAGCCTTGCCCTGTAGTCGGCCAACGCTTTCAAGACGGCCTCACAGGTGGTCTCGGGCGAATCGGTCGAGCTTTCAACCGTGATGTCGGCCATGGCGTAGACCGGATAGCGGCTTTCCATCAGGCGGGCCAGAATTTCCGCAGGTTCGCCCTGGTTCAGCAGCGGGCGGTGCGCGCGCCCCTTGGTGCGTGCCACCAGAACATCCAGGGATGCCTTCAGCCAGACCGAAATCCCGTGCGCCTTGATCTCGGCCCTGGTGCCTTCGTCCATGAAGGCGCCGCCACCCGCAGCAATCACGCGGGGCGAATCGGCCAAAAGGCGCGTCATGACTTTGCGCTCGCCGTCGCGAAAGGCCGCTTCGCCGTATTGTTTGAAATAATCGGCCACCGTGCAGCCTGCCGCCGCCTCGATCTCATGGTCGGCATCGACGAAAGGCAATCCCAGCGCCGTGGCCGCCAAGCGTCCCACCTTGCTCTTGCCAGCCCCCATCAGCCCCACCAGCACCAAGGAACGGTTGCCGGGTAGGGTGAAGGAACTTGGCGAAGAAGGGCCGTTGGTCGTTGAACCTGTCATAAGGCGCCGATACACTGCCACACCAATGCCACGATGATCGGTTAAACGAATCAGCGAGGCTTGGCCTGGGTTTTACTCTCCCGGGTCCTTTCTGTCCATCGCAGCCCGAGGTCTTATGAAGACGATCACCCGAATTCTGGTCATCCTGCTGCTCCTTGCCATTGGCGGCGGCGTGGTCTTTCTGGCCAGTTGGGACCTGCCCCCCCCTACCGCCAAGGTCGAGAAAGTCATCCCCAATGAGCGCTTCCAGAAATAACCTGATCCTGCTGGCTTTTCTTGGCTTCCTGGTCCTGCCCGTCTCGCAGGCGCTAGCCGAGGCGGCCGAGACCGTTTCCGAAAACAAGGAAACCGACGTCATCATTCCCGAGCCGGTTCCCCTGGTGGGCGGCGTTCAGGGTGCCAGGCGCGATATCGGCGGCGTTCAAGCTCAGGAGTTGAAGCCGGTCAGCCGGGAAACCGTGGGTACGCTGGATGCCGCTCATGGCGGCCTGTCGGTCGACATGTGGCAAGGAACGCCCAGGGAGGTGGTCGAGACCTGGCTGCCCCAGCTTCCCGCCGCTCCCGGCGCCCTGACCCCCTATGATCTTCAGCGCCGTCTGCTGCTGACCTCGGCCGAGGTGCCTCAAGGCCTGCCGGGTGTTGGCGAGAAGGACACGGCGTCCCTTTTGATCAGAAGAATCGAACGCCTGTTCGCCATGGGGGCCGGTGCGGATGCCCGTGGCATGTTGGATCTGGTGCCCGCCAATCTCAGGGCCGAGTCGCTGATCCGCTACGAGATCGAATCCTGGCTTTTGGAAGGCGATGACAAGAAAGCCTGCGGCCTGGCCGATCCCCATCTATCCAAGGGCGATGATGTCTTCTGGGCCAAGGCCGCTCTCTTTTGTGCCCTGGTTGAGGGTGACAAGGCCCATGCCGGGCTGTCCCTCGATCTGATGCGCGAATCCAAGGTGCCCGATCCCTACTTCTTTTATCTTGCCGAAACGGCCCTGGGGGCAAAGATCAAGACCGCCCCCAAGCTGGAAGAGCCGCAGGCGCTGCATCTGGCGATGCTGCGCCTGTCCAAGAAGGGCTTGCCGGAGGGTTTGGCCGATAGATTGACGCAACCCACGCTTCTGAAGGCCGTTTTGGGCATGGGGGCTGCCAGCGCCGAGAATCGTCTGCTGGCGGCCAGAAAGGCCGAGGCGGCGGGCGCTTTGCCCGCAGGCGAGGTGCGTCGTTTGTATGAAGCGATCGAGTTGTCTGAAAAGGAACTGGCCGATGCCCTGGCCCTGGCCGAGAAGGACAAGGGGCAGCGCGGGCGCGTCCTTTATTATCGCTGGGCCAAGCAGCAAACCGATGCAAATGCCAGGGCCGAGGCCATCGTCAAGGGTTTGGGGGTGGCGGGCAAAGGCAATGCGCTGTTAGCCACCATGCGGCTTTATGCCCCGCTGGTCGAAGAATTGCCCCCCAGCCCGCAACTGGCTTGGTTCGCGCCGACAGCGCTTCGCGTGCTTTTGACGGCGGGCCTGCCGCAAATGGCCAAGTCCTGGTCGGAAATCGCCAAGCCGCAAGGCCAGGGTCAGGTTCAAAATCAGGCGGGCGAGGTGCTGTTGCTGCCGCTGTTGCGGCTGGCGGGCCAAAGCCCGGCCCTGGAACTGGTGCATCTTCAGTCCTGGCGCGAAGCGCAAAAGGAGGCGCCGCCCGAGCGCGCCACCTTGCTGTTCGGTCTGCTGGAAGCCCTGGGCGATCCGGTTCCCTCGCAGCTCTGGCTGGCCGAGGCAGGTGCTAAGGCCGAAGCGGCCAGCGTTCCCCCCGTCTTGTGGCATGGGCTGAAGCAGGCGGCACAGGGCAAGTCGTCCGGGCAAGCCGCCCTGTTCTCGTTGCTGGCCCTGGGCGAAGCCGGTCCCGGTGGAGCAAGCCCCCTGGTCATGCAGGAAGTCGTGCGGACGTTGAAGGCAGCCGGGTTGGAAAAGGACGCCCGTTCCTTGGCCCTGGAAGCCGCGATCGCAGCGGGCATTTGATTGGATCGCTTTTGCGAGGCCTTTCTTGAAATGCAGGCCGCCGAGCGGGGAGCGGCGGCCAATACGCTGGCGGCCTATCGGCACGACCTGGAAGATGTCGGCTCCTTTCTGAAGGCCAAGGGGGCCGACCTTGTGACGGCGCAGCCCGACGATCTTCGGGCCTATCTGTCCAGCTTGAAGGATGCGGGCATGTCGGCCAGAACCCAGGCCCGCCGACTGTCCTGCCTGCGTCAGTTCTATCGCTTTCTTTTTACGGAACAAATTCGCCAAGATGACCCCGCCCTGGGACTCGACAGCCCCAAGGCGGGAAGGCCCCTGCCGAAATATCTCAGCGAAAGCCAGGTCAAGGCGCTTTTGAATGCCGCCGCCGACAAAGCCAAAGAAGGCCCCAAAGGGGTGCGACTGCTCTGTCTGGTCGAGCTTCTCTACGCTAGCGGCATGCGGGTTTCGGAACTGGTGGGGCTGCCCTGGGCCAGTGCTGCCAGAGATCAGGAGAGCCTGCTGGTGACGGGCAAGGGCGGCAAGGAGCGTCTGGTTCCCCTGGGCGCTCCTGCCCGCAACGCCCTGGATGCCTGGCGCAAGGAGCGGGCCGAGCTGTTGGGCCGCGCCGAGTCGCGCTGGCTTTTCCCCGGCACGGGCGGCAAATGCCTGGATCGCAGCGACTTCTGGCTGGAATTGAAGGAACTGGCCGTGGTCGCCAAAATACCCCCGGCCAAGGTCTCCCCCCATGTGCTGCGCCATTCCTTCGCCAGCCATCTTCTGGCCCATGGGGCCGATCTGCGCGCCGTGCAGATGCTTTTGGGCCACGCCGACATCACCACCACCCAGATTTACACGCATGTTTTGGAGGACCGCCTTAAAAGCTTGGTCTCCAAACACCATCCCTTGTCAAAAAAATAGGGCTGGCTACAATAGCTAGACTTTCTCAGGGGGATATAAGCAATGACCGTCACGCCGGAGCAATTGGCCGAGATCGCGGCTGCAAGAAGCCAGAGTTCGACCACGCGCCGTCCCACCGTGCCGGGATTGGAGGAGATTCTCTACGAGGCGATTCCCATTCTCGATCACGGCTTCATCCGGGTGGTCGATTACATGGGCGACGATTCGGCCATCGTGCAGGCGGCCCGCGTCTCCTATGGCAAGGGCACCAAGAAGGTCAGCGAGGATAAGGGGCTCATCGATTATCTGATGCGCCACCGCCACACCACCCCCTTCGAGATGTGCGAGATCAAATATCACGTCAAGCTGCCCATCTTCGTGGCCCGCCAGTGGATCAGGCATCGCACGGCCAACGTCAACGAATATTCGGCCCGTTATTCCGTGATGGACCGCGAATTCTATATTCCGGCGATGGATCAGTTGGCGGCGCAGTCGGATCAGAATCACCAGGGACGGGGCAAGCTTTTGGAAGGTGCCGAGGCGGCCTATGTGCTGGATATCCTGAAAAAGGATGCCGAGCATAATTTCTCGTCCTACGAGGACATGCTGAACCAGGATGCCGCAGGCAATCAAAAGGACCCCACCCGCCAAGGCCTGGCCCGAGAATTGGCCCGCATGAATCTGACGCTCAACACCTATACCCAATGGTATTGGAAGATCGATCTGCACAATCTGCTGCATTTCTTAAGCCTGCGCGCCGAAGGTCACGCCCAGTATGAAATTCGCGTCTATGCCGATGCCATGCTGGAGACCGTGAAACGCTGGGCGCCCCTGGCCTATGATGCCTTTACGCGCTATCGCATGGGCGGCGTGCATCTGTCTTCGGGCGGGCTGGCTGTCGTCAAGGCGCTGCTGGCGGGCGCAAAGCCCGAGCGCGAGCAACACGGCCTCTCGGCCCGCGAATGGCGCGAGTTGATGGAAAAGCTGGGGCTTGAGGGCTGAACGGCAAGCACCGGAAACAGCGCTAAGGGAAGTTGAGTTCGGGTCTTGACCGAGTATAGCTATTCGCTATATTCATAGCCATGGCTTGGCGCATCGACTATTCAAGCGAAGCGATCGTGACGTTGCGGCGGATGCCTGCAAATACGGCTAGAATCATTCGTGCCAAGGTCGAGCGCTTGGCTGAGGATCCCTTTGTGTCGAACAACAATGTCAAAATCTTGAAGGGACGTCCCGGCTTTCGGCTTCGAGTTGGCGACTGGCGTGTCATCTATGAACTTCAAGGTTCCGTTTTGGTCGTTGATGTGTTGGCCATAGCCCCTCGCGGAAGTGCTTATGACTAGGAGTGCCGCATCATGAAACCGCAGATCATTACCGGAAAGAATGGCAAGCCCGCCTTTGCCGTCATCCCCTGGGCCGTTTGGGAGCAAGTGCAGCCTTTTGCCGGCTCGATGAGCGACGAGGCCTTGTATGATGCCGCCAAGAAACGCCCAGGCGAGCGCTTTCCATCCGAGGTGGTAAATGCCCTGCTGGACGGCGCAAGTCCGCTAAAGGTGCTGCGTCAGTACCGGAAAATGACGCAGGCCGAGTTGGCGGGTGCCGCCGGTATCGCCAAGCTCTACCTCTCGCAGATTGAAACCGGGCGCCGCAACGGATCGGTAGAAACCCTGCGCTCCTTGGCCAGGGTGTTGATGGTCGATCTGGATATGATTGCGCCTGTGAAAGCATAAATATTACGGATTGTTCGCTACCCGTTCCAGGGCTCTTGCGAACCTTGCGAACATCTCGTCGATCTCGGATTCCGTGATGATCAGGGGGGGCGAGAAGGCGATGGCATCGCCTGCCATGGCGCGCAGAATCACCCCCTCCTGCTCGGCTGCCGCCACCAGTTTGGCGCCGATACCTAAGGTGGGATCGAAATTGGCCCGCGTCTGTTTGTCGGCAACCAGCTCCAAAGCACCGATCAGACCGACTCCCCTTGCTTCGCCCACCAGAGGGTGGGATGCAAAGGAGCGTAGACGCTTTTGGAAATGCGGCGCCACTGTTTGCACATGGCCCAGGACGCCCCGCTCCTCATAGATCGCCAATGTCTCCAGTGCCACCGCCGTGCCCAGGGGATGGGCCGAATAAGTATAGCCGTGGCCGAAGATGCCGATTTTCTCGCTCTCAAGCTGCATCGCCTTGAAGATGCGTTCGTTGACCATCAAGGCCGAGATGGGGGCATAGGCGCTGGAAAGCGCCTTGGCCAGGCTGATCATGTCGGGCTCGATCCCGAAGGTCTGGCAGCCGAACATTTGGCCGGTGCGCCCGAAGCCGGTGATGATTTCGTCAACGATCAGCAGCACGTCATATTTCTTTAAGACCGCCTGGATTTTGGGAAAGTAACCGGCGGGCGGCACGATCACGCCACCTGCTCCCATCACCGGCTCGGCGAAGAAGGCCGCCACCGTGTCGGGACCTTCTTCCAGAATCAGCTTCTCAAGATTGCCTGCAAGGCGCGATGAAAAATCCTCCTCGCTTTCGCCTTGAAGCCCGAAGCGGTAGTGATGCGGACAGTCGGCCTTCAGCACGCGGGCCATCGGCAGATCGAAATCGCGCTGATTGTTGGGAAGATGCGTCAGGCTGGCCGTGGCCAGTGTGACGCCGTGATAGGCCTTGGCGCGCGAGATGATCTTCTTCTTCTCAGGCCGCCCCAGCGCGTTGTTGACGTACCAGCAAAGTTTGATGGCGGTGTCGTTGGCCTCGGACCCCGAATTGGCGAAGAACACCTTCGACATGGGAACAGGCGCTAGCCCAATCAGCTTTTCGGCCAGGCGGATGGCGGGTGCATGGGCCTTGTGATTGAACAGGTGATAGAAGGGCAGCGCTTCCATCTGGCGCCTGGCGGCCTCGATCAGGCGGGGCTCGGAAAATCCCAGCGCCGTGCACCACAGACCCGACATGCCCTCGATATAGTCCTTGCCCGCCTCGTCGAAGACGCGAACGCCCTGGCCCCGGGCGATGACCAGCGGCCCCCTGGCCGGATGCGTCGCCAGATTGGTGTAGGGATGCAAGACAGAGGCGATATCGGCGTCGCGCAGCGAATTCGAGGTCATGGGGATGCAGCCTTTGAATTGTTCCGAAGCCATGCCTCGAATTCCGCCTCGTCCCAGGCGCTGGATGCCAGACTTAAGACGGCGATGGTCGCCTCGGCTTCGGAGGCGGTTAGAAGATAGCCGTTGGTCTCGAGAAAAATGGCCGCCGCCATAAAGGCGATGCGCTTGTTCCCGTCGATGAAAGGATGATTCTTGGCCAAGCCGAAGGCATGGGAAGCGGCCAGGGAAACGATGTCCGAAGCTTCATATGCATAACGGTTCCTTGGCCTGTCCAAGGCGGACTCGAGCAGTCCGCGATCCCTTATGCCGTCGGCGCCACCATGCTCGGCCAAAATCATCTGATGAACCGCAAGAACGGCTTCGACCGACAGCCACAGCGGCTCCCTCATTTCGAGAGCTCACGCAGCGTGTTGCGGTAACGGCGCATGACGTTTTGCGCAGCATCCATTTGGCTGGCGAAACCCTCCTCGTAAGGGGTCAGAAGATACCCTTCCGGCGTTTCGGTCAGATAAAGCTGATCCCCTCGTTCGACCTTCAGACGGGCCAAGACTTCCTTGGGAAAAACGGTTCCCGTGGAATTGCCGATGGCGGTCAGTTTCAGGGTAACATTCATGGCGGCCTCCGATGTTCTAACGTATGTTATAACGCCGGGGAGCTGCCGTCAAGAATCTACCCCATCGCCTTTTTCAGGTTGGCATCCAGCGCATCCAGGAACAAGGAGGTGGTCAGCCAGGGTTGGCTGGGTCCGATCAGAATCGCCAGATCCTTGGTCATCTGGCCTCCTTCCACGGTTTGCACGCAGACGCGTTCCAGCGTTTCGGCGAATCTCTGCACCTCGGGTTGGGCATCGAACTGGCCGCGATAGTAAAGGCCCCGGGTCCAGGCGAAGATGCTGGCCATCGGGTTGGTGCTGGTTTCCTTGCCCTTCTGATGTTCGCGGTAATGGCGCGTGACGGTGCCGTGCGCCGCTTCGGCCTCCACCGTCTTGCCGTCGGGGCTTAAGAGAACGCTGGTCATCAGGCCCAGCGATCCGAAGCCCTGCGCCACCGTGTCCGACTGCACGTCGCCATCGTAATTCTTGCAGGCCCAGACGAAGCCGCCCGACCATTTCATGGCGCAGGCCACCATGTCGTCGATCAGCCGATGTTCGTAGGAAATTCCCTTGGCCTTGAAGGCGTCGGCGAATTCCTGGTCGAAGACCTCCTGGAACAGATCCTTGAAGCGCCCGTCATAGGCCTTCAGAATCGTGTTCTTGGTCGAAAGATACACAGGCCAGCCCTTCAGCAGACCGTAATTCATGCAGGCCCGGGCAAAACCTTTGATCGACTCATCCAGATTGTACATGCCCATGGCGACGCCAGCCCCTGGGAACTGAAAAACCTCGTGCGTGATGGGGGCCGATCCATCGTCAGGTGTGAAGGTCATGGTCAGCCTGCCCTTGCCCGGCACGGTGAAATCAGTGGCCTTGTACTGATCGCCGAAGGCATGGCGGCCGATCACGATGGGCTGCGTCCAACTGGGCACCAGTCTCGGTACGTTTCCGATGATGATCGGTTCGCGAAAAACCGTACCGTCCAGAATGTTGCGGATGGTGCCGTTGGGCGATTTCCACATTTTCCGCAGCTTGAATTCCTTAACCCTGGCCTCGTCGGGCGTGATGGTGGCGCATTTGACGCCCACGCCATGCCTCTTGATGGCGTTGGCTGCGTCGATCGTAACCTGATCCTCGGTCGAATCGCGGTGTTCGATGCCAAGGTCGTAAGTGTCCAGCTTGATGTCGAGATAAGGTAGAATCAGCTTGTCCCTGATGATGCGCCAGATGATGCGCGTCATCTCGTCGCCGTCGAGTTCGACCAGCGGGGTCTTGACCGGAATCCTGGCCATGACATTCCTCCCTGATAAGGGCTATGAGGTGGGAACGTCCGCCGGGGTGCGCCCCGGTTCAAAAGGCCTTATATGGCAAGCGGACGGCGGGACCATAAGCGCTTCCCCGCCCGAAAGCAAGGGGGTAGACCCACCCGAAAGGGTCAGGCGGCGGGGATTGCCCGTGGGGCTTCCCGGGGCAGCATCAGGCTGGCTGCAACGACGATGACGGCCATGACTGACAGCAAAACGAACACCCAGACGAACTCGCCGGTGCTTTTCAGAATAAAGGCCATCAGGGGAACGCCCAAGCCGCTGATTCCAAAGCTTAGGACGAATTTGAGGCCAAAGGCGGTGCCGCGCCAGCGGGCGGGCGTATAGCGGGCGAGCAGGCTGTTTTCAGCGGGGATGCCCGCCAGATTCATGCTGACCATGACCAGGGCCACCAGCACCAGGGGCAGGCCTCCTACCCAGGCGGCGGCCAGCAGCAGAGGGACCTGGGCCAGATAGACCCCCGCATAGACATAGCGCAGTGGGTAGCGGTCGGCCCAATGGCCTGCCACCACCTGAAAAAGACCGGCCACCGTGTAGACCAGGGTCACCATGCCGCCCACGCCCAGAAGCCCGTCGCCCAGAAGATCGCCAAGGCGGGCCTCGAACAGCTTGGGCAGGGCGGGCTGCGTTACCTGATAGATCAGGCCGGTGCATAGCATGGTCAGCGTCATGACCAGCCCGACATGCAGGGTTTCTCCCCTGCTGGGTGGGGCTTGGGGTTTCAGGTCTTCCTTGATCTCGATGACATGGCCCCGCTTCAAGCTGAGGGCGAACAGCAGGCCGACCAGGATGACCACAATACCGGGCACGATGAAGGCGGCTCGCCAAGAAATGACATCGGTCAGCGCTCCGGCCACGATGCCGCCCAGCGCCGCTCCCAGGCCTCCGAAAATGCCGTTCAGCCCCAGGGCCTTGCCGCGGTTGGTGGCGTTGCGCACCAGCCAGGCGGTGCCCACCGGATGATAGATCGAGCCGAAGAAGCCGAGGGCTGCCAATCCCAGGCCAAGTTCGAAGGGCGTATTGGCGAAACCGGTGGCAATGGCCGCCAGGCCCAGCCCCAGGAAATAGACCTGCATCATGCCGGTCGAACTCCAGCGGTCGCCGAACCAGCCCGCCAGCGGAGCCAGGATGCCGTACAGAAGCTTGCCTGCGATGACCAGCATCAGCGCGTCTTCATAGGGCAGGCCCATCACCTTGGGCAGAATCAGGGCGACCACGAAAAAAATGGGTTCGAAGAGGTGGGCAAAGACATGCCCGACACAGGAATAGGCCAAAGAGGCGCGGGCCGAGGCAGCGGTCATGGGCGGTGAAGTCCGGTGTCAGAAGCGTTCGACTCCTAACCTAGGCGCAGAGGCTGCGGCTTGCAAGGCGGGTAACGCCTATGTCGACTGCAAGGAAGGTTTTTCAGCTTCCATTCAGTTTGAAGGGCTATACTTCAAACTCCACCCTTCCCTGAAAAGCGGTCTTGTCCATGTTTCCAAAGCTTCCTTTCCGTCTCGGCAGGCTTCAAGCGATGGCCCTCGCCTTCGTTGTTTTTGCGGGTTTGCCGCACGCCTCGGCGGCCAAGACTCCCCTACCACCCGAGGGGGTTCTGAATTTCTGGGTGGTGCGCGATGGTTCCCTGATCGGCACCCATGTCATGAAATTCAAGGAGAACGGAGCCAAGATCGATGTCGACATCCTTACCGACGTCAAGGTCAAGCTGGCCTTCGTCACTGTTTACAAATTCTGGCATGAGGGCCGCGAACAGTGGCAGGACGGCCAACTGGTCGGTCTGCAAAGCAAGACCGACGATGACGGCATTCCCCATGATCTGACCGTGGTGCGCTTGGGCGATCGCTTCAAATCGACCGACAAAGGCAAGGCGGTGTTTGATTCGGATGCCTCGATCCTGCCCGCCAGCCTGTGGCATCCCGGCATCGTGAAGCCGTCCAAAACCAGCGTACTGAACACGCTGGACGGCACCGAGATGGCGATCCAAACCGTTCTGGCGGGCGAAGAGCAGGTCAAGGGCACCAAGGGGCCGGTCATGGCCAAGCATTACGTGATCAGCGGGCAGCTTAAGCGCGAACTCTGGTTCGACCCCGATGGCGTTCTGGTCAAGGTCCGCTTCAAGGGCAAGGACGGTTCGGATATTCAATATGTCCTGCGTTAAGGGAGACAGTCAGATGAGTCGCCGTTTTTTCCTTGTCCTGCTGGGCGCAGCCTTCCTTTTGTCGACGCTCCTTGCGCCCGCAAGTGCTGCGACCGGCGACCTCAAGGCCAAGGCCAACGACTTCATCGCGGTCAAGGGCAATGAGGCCATTCAGACCTTCTCCGTCAAGAACAGGACCGAACGCTATGAGCGCTTCCGTGTCCTGTTGAGCGAGTCGTTTGCCGTCGACGCCATTGCGAAATTCGTCATCGGGCGGCACTGGAATCCGGCCAGCGAGACGCAAAAGGCGCGCTATCTCAAACAATTTCAGGCCTATCTGCTGGCCAATTACGCCGCCCGTGCCTGGAATGTCGAAGGGGTCAAGCTGAATGTCCGCCAGATCGACCTGACCGAGGATGGCGACGCCATGGTCGATACCTTGATTCATATTCCCCACAAGGAAAAGCAGGACGTGACGCTGGGCTTTCGCGTGCGCGACTATCCCACGGGAACCCGCATCGTCGATCTTCAGGTCGACGGCATCAGCCTGATCGTGACGCACAGGGCCGACTTCACGGCGAAGATCAGCCAGCTTGGGGGCAATCTCGACAAGTTCTGCGACTTTCTGGCCGAGCGCACCCGGGGCCTTGAGGACGAAGCCGATCTGGCGGCTCAGTTCGAAGCCAGCCAGAAGGTGAAATAAAAACGCCCCGGGACGGGAGTCTCCGGGGCGTTCTGTCTGCGCAAACGACGATCAGGAAACGCTGATCGATGCCTCTTCCTTGATCTGAACGCCGTTATCGTCGGTCCAGGTGAATTCCAGCTTTCCGCTTTCGGTGGCGACGGTAAAGAAAGTCATCATCGGATTGGCCGAGACCGAGGTGTCGAAGTCGGCCTCGAAGACCGGTGTGCCGTTATATTTGCAGACGAAGGATTTGAGCATCAGGCGGGGAATGGCCTTGCCCTTCTCATCCTTCCGAAGGCCGGTCTCCATGTCGTGCGTGACACGGGTCTTGATCTCGATCACCTCGCCCTTTTTCGCCTGGGCGGGAACGCGCACTTGAGCTGCTGACATGATGGGTCTCCTTGGTTTCCGCTCAGCAGCCGCCGGCGGTGACTTTGACTTCCTTTTTGGCGCCGAAGGCCTGACCGTCATTCATGACGGCCACGGCCTGCACGTTCTGCGTCTGCGCCAGACGGATGCGAATGGAAAACTCGGCCTTGCCCGCGCGCGGCCCGATCTTGACCGAAAGAACGGTGGGCCTGGGATTGCCTTCGGCGAAGATATGGATGGCCTTTACGTGATCCTTGTCGCTCATCGGGCTTTCGACCGACACCTTCAAGGGAACCGTAGCACCATTCTCGGCGATTTCCGGCAGATCCAGCGTGACCTTGCCCGGCTTGACCGCAGCATTCCCGGCCAGCTTCTTCACGGCCTCGGCGACATCAGCGGGCGTCGCCTGGGCTGGGCTCGAGAGTCCGCCTAGCTTGCTGAAAGCCAGCAGGGCGGCACTGGCCAGCAGCATCTCGCGCCGTCCGATGCCAGGGGTTTTCTTGTCACGCGACATAGCGCACTCCTTTTCGATTAATAGCGATAGATGACTAAGCGCGCGCGAAGACGGCCTTCAGGCCACCCATCACGCTGCCTTCTTCCATGGCCTTCAGGCCCCAGACGCCGCCCAGACAGATCGAGCCCAGGGCCATCAGCGAGCCCAGCGCCAAGGTCGAGACGCCGGTGATGCCCTGGCCGAAGGTGCAACCATTGGCCAGAACGCCCCCCACGCCCATCATGGCGGCACCCAAAAGGTGCCCCTTCATGTCCGAGGCGTCGGTAAAGGCTTCGACGTGGAAGTTCTTGGTCAGGATAGCGGCCAGGAAGGAACCGGCGATGACGCCGAAAATACCCGCGACGCCAAAGACCAGCTTTGGGCCTGAGGTGAAGATCATCAGATACTGAAGCGAATCACCGGTGGGGCCCACGAAGGTGAAGGAGGTAAGGGGCTGGGGATCGAACTCGTCGCCGCCCAGAATGCCGCTCGCCGCCCAGCCACCCACGATGATCAGGCCGATGGCAAGCCCACTGAACCAATGGACCGGCGAGGTCAGGAAATCCTTGTCCTTGAGGCAGAAAAGCAACATGCCACCGGCGACGGCGGCGATGGCGGCGATGCGGGCTGTTTTCTCGTCAAGACCCAGCGAGGTCAGGAGGACGGGAAGCCCCTGGCTGGCAAAGCCCAGCGACTTCAGGTCGAGATTGGTCTTGTCCAATTCGAGCCTTGCCACGCCGATAAGCCCGCGCGCCGTGATATAGGCGACCAAGCCCATGACCAGAAAGACGATCAGCGATTTCAAGTTGCCTGCTCCCAGACGCACCGCCGTTTTGTTGCCGCAGCCGCCCGCCATGGTCATGCCATAGCCGAAGAGAAGGCCGCCCAGAATATAGCCCGCCCATCCCAGATTGGGCGTGAGGTAGCTGGCCTTGCCGATATCCAGCTGCCCCGCCATGTGCAGACTCTGCGTTCCCAGGATGGCGACGGCCGCGGCCAGCATCCAGGCGCGAAAGCGCCGCCAGTCTTGCATGAAGACGATGTCGGACAGCGAGCCCATGGTGCAGAAGTTGGTCTTGAGCGCCAAAGCGCCCAGCGCCAGACCCAGCACGAAGGCGCCGCACGCTACTTGTGTTGCCGCATCCAGTTCGAACACCTTGAAATCCTCCCAGGTTCCGTTTTTGGTCAGTTCGGGCGGATATCCCGTTTCCGAGATATTCGCACTTTCTAATTAACCAGGCAAGCCACCAGAAAGAGAAAGCTGGCTGCAATATAGACGCATAACCCATTGTTGCGCTGTGATTTGGGAGGCTATCAACGCACTGAAAACGTGGCTTCTACGGGGTGTCAGGGTCGAAAATCGGGCATTGTCAGGCCCGAATTGAACTGCTAATTTCTCTTATATACGCGTAAAAAGCCGATACCAAAACCAATCGTCACAGCATCCCGGGGAGGATCGACAAGATGAAAAAACGTCTCTTAACGGCCGGAGTCTGCTTGGCCGCAACGCTTCTGATGGCCCCAGCGGCCCAGTCCGCCGATGCCATCACAGTGGCCGCCGACGCCTGTGCTGGCTGCCATGGAACCGATGGCCGCAGCCTGGGCGCCATGCCCGCCTTCCATGAAAAGAAGCCTGCCGAACTGAAGCAGATTCTGCGCGAGTACAAGACCGGCAAGCGCGAAGCCACCATCATGGACCGTATCGTCAAGGGTTATTCCGACGAACAGTTGGATGCCATGGTCGATTATTACACGGCTAAGAAGTAAGGGAGGCCAGCGCTATGACCAAGATTTCACGCAGGACATTCAACGGCCTTCTGGGCGCCGCGGGCGCCATTTCGACCTTCGGCATTTCGGGCTGCACCTTCGGCTCGGACCGCGTCGTCGTCATCGGCGGCGGCTTTGGCGGTGCTACCGCCGCCAAGTATCTGAAGCGCTACAACCCCAGCCTCGACGTCACCCTGATCGACGCCGAGAAGAGCCACTATACCTGCCCGTTCTCGAACACGGTTCTGGCGGGCATGAACAGCATGGCCTTCATCAACCGCAGCTTCGACGCCCTTTCCGCCAAGCACGGCGTCAAGGTGGTGCATGCCACCGTGACCGCGATTGACGGTGCCGCCAAGAAGGTTGTCACCGCTGACGGCCAGTCCTTCAGCTACGACAAGTGCATCGTGTCTCCCGGCATCGACATGAAGTGGGGCGCTCTGGCCGGTTATGACGAAGCCGCCTCGCACATCATGCCGCACGCCTGGAAGGCCGGTCCGCAGACCGAATTGCTGAAAAAGCAGATCGATGCCATGGCCGACGGTGGCGTGGTGCTGATCTCCTCGCCCGGCAATCCCTTCCGCTGCCCGCCCGGCCCGTACGAGCGCGCCAGCCTGATTGCCCACTATCTCAAGGCCAAGAAGCCCAAGTCGAAGGTGATCATCCTCGATTCCAAGGATGATTTCGCCAAGTCGGGCCTGTTCAAGGAAGGCTGGGAGAAGCTCTACGAGAAGAATCTCGAATGGGTGCCCGCTGCCAAGGGCGGCAAGGTGGCCAGCGTTGACGCCAAGGGCGGCGTCGTGGCGACCGACTTCGACAAGTTCAAGCCCGCCGTGGCCAACATCATTCCGCCGCAGACGGCGGGCGTGGTGGCCATCAAGTCGGGCTTGGCCGATAAGAGCGGCTTCTGCCCGGTCGATCCCAACACCTTCGAATCGACCCAGGTCAAGGACGTTTATGTCATCGGCGATTCCTGTATCGCTGGTGCAATGCCCAAGTCGGGTTACTCGGCCTCCAGCCAGGCCAAGGTGGCGGCTGCCGCCATCGTGGCGGTGCTGAAGGGCGACAAGCCGGGCGTTTTCTCTGCCATCAACACCTGCTACAGCTTGTTGAACCCCGATTACGGCATCTCGGTTGCCGCTGTGTTCGAGGTGAAGGAAGGCAAGATTGCCGGTGTTCCCAACTCTGGCGGTGTCAGCCCCAAGGGTGCGAATGCCCAATTCCGCAAGAAGGAAGCGGACTTCGCCTCAGGCTGGTATGCCAGCATCAGTCAAGACAGCTGGGGCTGAGATTTAGCCTCAGTTTCTCCCCTTGTGTTCATCGCCCGCCCCCGGTCAGGGGCGGGCGTATGATCGCAAGAGACAAGATTATTCACGGCCAAGATCAAGAAGCACCTTTCAACCAAATTGTGTAACGACGGCCCGAAGGCGGACAAACCGCTCGGGTGACGATAGCGAAGAAGGAAACGTTCAGATGACCAAGCGCGGATTGACGATGATTGCCGCAATGGCCCTACTGCTGGGCATGGCCTGGGTTCAAAGCCCGCTGTCGGCGGCTGAAGTCGAATCTTCCATGGCCCGTGGCGGCAAGCTCTATGACAACTGGTTCAAGGAGATAAAGCAGCCCCGTCCGGATGAGACCCATCCCGCTTATCCGTCATCGGGCAAATATCCCAAACAGTCCTGGCGCTGCAAGGAGTGCCACGGCTGGGACTTCAAGGGCAAGGACGGCCAGTTCGGCAAGAATGATCACAATACTGGCATCAAGGGCGTTACCGGCATGGCCGGCAAGGACCCCAAGGCCATCGCCGCCATCATCATGGATGCCAAGCACGCCTATTCCGGCAAGCTGGGCGACAAGGATGCCATGGATATGGCGCTGTTCATTTCCAAGGGGCTGCCCGACCTGAACAAGTATATCGACGCTTCGGGCAAGCCCAAGGGCAACCCAGGCAAGGGCGAGGTCTATTTCAACACGCTCTGCGCCGGTTGCCATGGCACCGACGGCAAGAAGGTCAGCACGGGTGCCGCCGTGGGCGCTTTGAAGGACGATCCCTGGCAGCTTTTGCACAAGTCGCTGAACGGTCAGTCCGGAGAGGCCATGCCGGCACTCCGTTCGCTTGATCCGTCGGTCGCCTCCGACATCCTGTCGCACGCGCAGACGTTGCCAGAATGACCCAGGCCAGCGAACCCTCTGAGGCCGGAAACGTTTCGGGTGCCGGACGGCACCCGAGACGCCATCCGCAGAAGCGAAAGGCTCTGATCGGAAAGCTCACCTTCATGGCCGTCGGCCTGGTCGTGGGCATCATCGGCATGGCCGGATTCGTCACCGCCATCGAATGGACGAACCGCACGGAATTCTGTGTCAGTTGCCACTCGATGCAGATCAATTACGATGAATACAAAGCCTCGATTCACTACAAGAACCGCTCAGGCGCCCATGCCCAGTGCGCCGATTGCCATGTGCCCAAGGCCCTGGGCCCCAAGCTGGTGCGCAAGTTCTTTGCGGTCAACGACATCATCTCGGAAATGTCAGGCACCATCGATACCGAGGCCAAGTTCATGGCCAAGCGTGGCGAGCTGGCTGATCGGGTCTGGACCTATATGATCAAGAGCGATTCCCGCGAATGCCGCTCTTGCCATACCTATGATTCGATGGACCTCGAAAAGCAGAACAATACCGCCAAGCGCAAGCATCCCCAGGCGGCCCTGGAAGGCAAGACCTGCATCCAGTGTCACAAGGGCGTGGCCCACAAGATGCCACCCAGAGAAGATTAATCTTCGTTTCTTGCCGCCAACTCAAGCCAGTTCCTTCCCCTTCGAAAGATCAATTTCCGGTCTTTCGAAGGGAAGGCGACCTGTATCACCGTCATCATGCGATACCGCATCGCATCGCCTCGCATGCTGCTAGTCCGCCCGCTTGACCAAAGCGCCCGTCATGATTCTGGCCGCCAATTCATAGCCCTCGGCATTGTAGTGGGAGCCCGGGAAAACAAAAAACTTGCTGGGATCGGATGAGGCTGAAAAAGCCGAGTGCAGATCAATGATGGGAAGTTCGAGAGCCTGAGCCGATTTGAGAACCGATGCCCGAAGATGTTCGCGGATAGGACTACGGTAGCGCGCCCCCATATATCTGGCGCTGTCCGGCAGATAAACAAATACCAGATTTCCGCCCCAGGCTTCCACAGTCCGCTTGGCTTCGCTTAAGACCTCGCCAAAGATCGCCAGGCGCTGTTCCGTATCGGCATTGATTGCTCCAAGGGCAATCTGATCCAGGCCGAGAGATTCTCTTAGACGCCATATTTGAAGAAAATCCAAAAGCTTCTCATGAGGATGGTCAACGCGCGCCATCGCAGCGACCATCTCGGTATCGAGATAGGTCTCCAAGGAGGAGGCGAGTGTGCCGCCGAGCGCCTTCAGTTCCTGGCTGAACGACTTGTCAAGATAGGCCCGCAAGATCGGGGAGCGGAGTTCCGAGCCAAGGTCATTGATGATATCGTTGCCCTCGAAATACATCCAGACCACGGTTTGCGGCCTAAGATCGCCCAGATACTCCTTGATCGAAGCCAGTTCCGACAGGGGGCCAAATCCTGACGTTCCCAGATTGACGATATCGTACCCCGCCTTTTGAAGATGCGCGGCAATGTTCTGATCTGGCGGCAGGCAGTAACCCTGGGTGAAGGAGTCGCCAACCAAGGCGATCTTGCCTGAAGAGCGCTCCCACGCAGCGGGGGCATTGAGAAATCCGAATTGGTCTGCCTCAAAAATCATCCACTGGCCGGTCTCGTTGCAGGCAACGATGGTTCGACCAGGAGCATTGGCCAGGGGCAGAAATTGCTTGCCCGCGTGCTGCAGCGGGGACGCCAAGGTTCCTTCCTTGGCTTCAACAAGAATCGATCTTGCGCGCACCGCCGGATAGGCGCGGACACCGCTCTGGCGCAGGCTGGTGATCACATCCAGCTTGCTTCGGCTGTCGAAATCCGCCGCCACCTGCCCCTTGTTGGTGAAATATCGATACCACAGATAGCCCTCGGCGGCATAAAGGGCCGGTGGCACGGAGCCAAGGCAGAGAGCCAGGGCAAGGCGATTGCTTGCCGATAGCCGAAGACTTGCCAGCAGGCCAATCGCCGCCAAACCAGGAAGACCATAATAGAGCGCGATATCTGGAAGCGATCCCGCAAAGGCCCAGGCGTTGCGCAGATTATTGACGAACAAGGCGGCAAAACAGAGTGCTGCCGACGCAATCACAGCGGCGACAACCCAACGAGATATGTGGGAAAGCAAAGATTTTGAAGATGCCTTTGCCATTATCTCATGCTCTGGCAGTGGAGAGGACAGAAAGAAAGAGGACTACGTGCAGATTTCCCCAGGAACTGGAGAGGAGCCGACAGGAAGACGCCTGGGCCAGGAAGGGCCATCTAAAACTGTAACTCATTGATTTAATTGGTGCCGGTTGCAGGACTCGAACCCGCGACCGCCTGATTACAAATCAGGTGCTCTACCAGCTGAGCTAAACCGGCAATCCCTTAAGGATGTTCGGGGAAGTTAAGGGCACTGATCGCGTTAGGCAAGGCCGATCTGGGCGCAAGGCGGGAGGACCGCCCCGGCGCCCAAGCCGCTGCTAAACCGCCCGCTCGGCGATCAGGCGCTTGATGTCGGCGATAGCGCTGCCCGGATTGAGCCCCTTGGGACAGGTGCGGGTGCAGTTCAGAATGGTGTGGCAGCGATAGAGCTTGAAGGGATCTTCCAGCGCATCCAGGCGCTTGCCGGTGGCCTCGTCCCTGGAATCGGCGATCCAGCGATAGGCCTGCAGCAGCACCGCCGAGCCCAGATAGCGATCACCATTCCACCAGTAGCTGGGACACGAGGTCTGGCAGCAAAAGCACAGAATGCATTCCCACAGCCCGTCCAGCTTGTCGCGCTCGGCAATGCTCTGCTTGCGCTCGGCGCCCGGTGGCGGCCGGGTGTCGGCCTGCATCCAGGGTTCGACCGAAGCATATTGGGCATAGGGCACGGACAGGTCGGGAACCAGATCCTTGACCACCGGCATGTGCGGCAGCGGATAGATTTTCACGTCGCCCTTGATGTCCTCGATGGGCTTCAAGCAGGCCAGCGTGTTGGTGCCGTCAATATTCATGGCGCAGCTTCCGCAGATGCCCTCGCGGCACGAGCGGCGGAAAGTCAGCGTGCTGTCGATCTCGTTCTTGATCTTGATCAGCGCGTCCAGAACCATGGGGCCGCAAGAGGCCAGATCGATCTCGAAGGTATCGAGGCGGGGGTTTTGTCCGGAATCGGGATCATAGCGATAGATCTTGAAGCGCCGCACCTTCTTGGCGTTGGCACCGGCCTTGAAGCTGTTGCCTTCCTTGACCTGGGAATTGGCGGGCAGATTGAATTCGACCATCTTAAAGCGTCCTCAATAAACGCGCGCTTTGGGCACGATATAGGCGATTTCGTCGGTCAGCGTGTAGGTGTGAACCGGGCGGTAATCGAGCCGCACCTTGTACTTCTCGTCCACCCAGGCCAGCGTGTGCTTCATCCAGTTGGCGTCATCGCGGTTGGGAAAATCCTCATGGGCGTGGGCGCCGCGGCTTTCGTGGCGCGCCTCTGCCCCATAGATGGTAGCCATGGCGCAGGGCATCAGGTTTTCCAGCTCCAGCGCCTCGACCAGATCGGAATTCCAGATCAGCGAACGATCCTTGATCGATATCTGGTCCATGGTGGCGGCAACACCACTCATGCGCTTGCAGCCCTCGGCCAGAGACTTCGAGGTGCGAAAGACGGCAGCATCGCTTTGCATGGTCTTTTGCATGGCCAGGCGGATTTCCGAAACCGACAGATCGCCCTTGGCATGACGTAAACGGTCAAAGCGCGACAGCGCCTGTTCGGCGGCATCGCGGGCCAGCGGCTTTTGCATGGCGCCCGGCGTGATGATCTGGGCGGCGCGAAGCGCGGCGGCCCGGCCGAAGACCACGATGTCCAGCAGCGAATTGGTGCCCAGCCGGTTGGCGCCATGCACGGAAACGCAGGCGCATTCGCCGATGGCCATCAGACCGGGACAGACCGCATCGGGATCGTCCTTGGTCGGGCGCAGCACTTCGCCCATATAATTGGTGGGAATGCCGCCCATGTTGTAATGCACGGTCGGCAGAACGGGAATGGGCTCGCGCGTGGCATCGACGCCTGAGAAAATCTTGGCCGTCTCGGTAATGCCGGGCAGGCGCAGATGCAAAACTTCCGGACCCAGATGTTCCAGATGCAGGTGGATGTGATCGTTGTGAGCGCCGACGCCGCGCCCTTCGCGGATTTCCACGGTCATGGCGCGGCTGACCACGTCGCGCGAGGCCAGATCCTTGGCGTTGGGGGCATAGCGTTCCATGAAACGCTCGCCCGCCGAATTGGTCAGGTAACCGCCTTCGCCCCGGGCGCCTTCGGTAATCAGGCAGCCCGATCCATAGATGCCGGTGGGATGGAATTGCACGAATTCGTGATCCTGAAGCGACAGACCCGCCCTGGCCACCATGCCGTTGCCGTCGCCGGTGCAGGTATGGGCCGAGGTGCAGGAGAAGAAGGCGCGGCCATAGCCGCCGGTGGCCAGCACCACCATCTGAGCGCGAAAGCGGTGAATCGTGCCGTCGTCGAGATTCCAGGCCACCACGCCCTTGCAGGCCCCCTGATCGTCCATGATGAGATCGATGGCGACATATTCCACGAAGAATTCGGCATTGTGCTTCAGGCACTGCTGATAAAGCGTGTGCAGAATGGCATGACCGGTTCGATCGGCCGCCGCACAGGCGCGCTGCACCGGCGCTTCGCCGAAATTACGCATATGGCCGCCGAAGGGGCGCTGATAGATGCGGCCATCCTCGGTCCGCGAAAAGGGCACGCCGAAATGTTCCAGCTCGTGAACGGCGGGAATGGCCTCGCGGCACATATATTCGATGGCGTCCTGATCGCCCAGCCAGTCCGAGCCCTTGACGGTGTCGTACATGTGCCAGCGCCAGTTGTCGTCGGCCATGTTGCCGAGCGCAGCACCAATGCCGCCCTGTGCTGCCACCGTATGGCTGCGCGTGGGAAAGACCTTGGTAACGCAGGCGGTGCGCAGGCCCGACGAGGTCATGCCGAGTGTTGCGCGCAATCCGGCGCCGCCAGCACCCACCACCACAACGTCATAGGTGTGATCGATGATCTTGTAGGAAGGCATGGGCGACTAAACTCCGAAACCAAGCTTGATGACGGACAGCACCAGGAACACCGCCATCAGCGCTGCGAGAAATCGAACACCCAACAGCAGCGCAGTTTGGGCCGCTTTGCCATGGACGTAATCGACGATGACTTCCTGTATGCCCAGTTGGGCATGATGAAACGCCGCCAGAATCAAAAGCACGAAGGCTGCGGCATTTCCGGGCTCGCCCAAGAAGTTGCGCAGGCCGTCATGATCGGCCCCCGACAGGCGAATGACCGCCGTCACGAACCAAAGCAGAAGCGGCACCAGAGCGATCGCGGTAATTCTGAGGGCCAGAAAGGAGGCCAACCCGCTTTTGGCGGAACCAAGGCCGCGGGCACGTCCCAGAGGAGAGCGCATGACAGTCATTTTCATCGCCCCCTAACCGGCCAGAGCGGCGGCCCAGGCCGCCAGGGTCAAGAACGCGGTACCCGCCAGCACGGCATAGCCCGACTTGGTGACTTGGTCGTTCGCAAAGCCATAGCCGAAATCCCAGAACAGATGCCGGATGCCGTTGCACAGATGATAGAACAGGGCTGCCGACCAGCAAAACAGCACCAGACGGCCAAACCAGGAGCCAAGAATGGCCCGAACAGTCTCGTAGGAGTCGGGGCCATAGGCGGCAGCCCCCAGCGCCCAGGCGAAGATCAGCAGGCCCCCGGCCAGCGCAACCCCGGTCAGGCGGTGCAGAATCGACAAAAGGCTCGTAATTTGCGGCTTGTAGACCTGCAAGTGGGGCGACAGGGGCCGGGTGGGGCTGGGCATCGGATTTCTGGCCTCATTAGACATCGGCAAGCTTCTCTGGGCAGGAGTCAGGTTTATCCCTTCGCAAACGCGAAGTCAACGCCAACTACCACCCGGGAAGGCAGGCTATGCCCTACCCGCTACTGAATCTGCGATAACGCTCGCTTGCCCTGCCCCCGCCCCCCCCCCATGGGCCTGAATATTGCGGGGGTACAAGAAGGTGACAATTTCAGGCATGATCCCCTGAGCATGGATCGAGCGGCGGAAAGTCGGCTTTGATTTTAGCCCATGTTTCGGGGGAGCATGACGGAAGAACTCGCGCGCGCCTTCCAATGGCACCAGACGGGGCGATTGGCCGAGGCGGAACAGGCCTATCGGGGCATGGCGGCGCATGCGCCCGAGAGGGCGGATGTTCAGTATCTTCTGGGTGTGCTGCTGGTTCAGCTTGGCCGCGCTGCTGAGGCCGAAACCCATTTGGCCCGTGTGCTTTCGCTCTCGCCCGGACATGCCGACGCCGCCTATAATCTGGGTGTTGCCCGCCAATCCCTGGGCAATTGGCGCGGCGCCGTTTCCGCCTATCGTCTGGCCTTGCGTCTGGGTGCCGATTACCCGGACGTACGCCTTAATCTGGGAGCGGCACTTCAGGAGCTGGGCCAGTTCGCCGAGGGCGAGTTGGCCTATATGGAGGCCCTGGCGCTAAAGCCGGGCGATCCCGGCATCCTGGGCAATCTGGCCCTTTTGCTGAAAGCCACCGGGCGCTTCGAGGAAGCCCTGGCGGCCTATGACGTCGCCGTTGCCGCCGCCCCCCAGCGCATCGATCTGCATCTGGGCCGGGCTGGCGCCTTCAAGGAAGTGGGGAAACTTGAAGACGCGCTGGCATCCCTGGAAGCGGCCTTGCGAATCGATTTTTCCTCGCCCGAGGCCCACAACAACCGGGGCGTCGTGCTGAACGATCTTGAACGCGCGGTGGAAGCCAAGGCAGCCTTCGAACAAGCACTCACTTTGAAGCCGACCTATGCCGAGGCGGCGGGCAATCTGGGCAATGTGCTCTTGGGCCTGGGGCAGATCGAGGCGGCGCTGCGCTCCTATGACCAGGCGCTGGAGCTTAAGCCGGAATTGGCCAATGCCCGCTTCAACCGGGGCTTTGCCCATTTGTTGATGGGCGATTACGAGCGGGGATGGGAAGGTTGGGAGGGCCGGTTCACCTTGAAGGACATGCAGGGCTTTCACCTGGACGGCCCGGTCTGGGACGGACGGATTCCCTTAAACGGCCCCTTATTGATTCAAGCCGAGCAGGGCTTCGGCGACACACTTCACTTTTTGCGTTATGTCCCCCTTCTGGCAAGGCGCGGGGTCGAGGTGGTCATTCGCTGCCAGGACAGCCTGACGGGGCTGGTGGCGCGTTCATTTGCAGATCAGGCCCGTGTGATTTCCCAAGATACTCCCGCCCCCCCCTATGCTGCCTGGCTGGCGGTGGCCAGCCTGGGCCATCGGCTGGGCACGCGAATCGACACCATCCCGGCCGACATGCCCTATCTGAAGGCCGATACCACCCTTGTCTCGGCCTGGAAAAACCGGCTGGGCCAGGGGGGGCCGAAAATCGGGTTAGTCTGGCGGGGCAATGCCGGGTTCAAGGGAGAAAAGCGCCGCGCTCCCGGACTGGCCCCCCTGGACAGTCTGGTGCGCGCCAATCCGCAACTGCGCTGGCTGTCCCTGCAGCGCGATCCTTTCAGGCAGGACCTGTTCGATCTTGGCCTGGGCGAATTCATCGAGGATCTGGGCGATGGCGCCGACCCCATGACCGGCGGCGATTTCGACAAGACGGCGGCCCTTCTTGAGACTCTCGATCTCGTCATCACCTCGGATACCGCCGTAGCCCATCTGGCGGGTGCCTTGGGCCTTGAAGGCTGGGTCATGCTCTCCTCGGCCCCGGACTGGCGCTGGGGGAGAACGGGCGATGCGACCCCCTGGTATCCCAGCCTGAGACTTTTCCGCCAGACCACGCCCGGCGATTGGTCGGGGGTGGTGCAAAGTCTGGCTGTTGCAATTGCCCGGCGTTTCCCGGATAGTCCGCCGCCATGACGAACAATGCTTCCATCCTGGTCGAGATTCCCGCAGGCGAGTTGATCGACAAAATCACCATCCTGGAAATCAAGGCCGAGCGCATCCATGACGATGCCAAGCTGGTCAATATCCGGGCCGAACTGGCAACCCTGGCCCAAACGCGCGATCAGGCGATGAAGGCGTCGGCGGAACTGGCAGCGCTTACAGCCAAGCTCAAATCCGTCAACGAGGCCCTGTGGGTGATCGAGGACGACATCCGCGATTGCGAGCGGGCCAAGGATTTCGGCTCTCGTTTCATCGAACTGGCCCGCGCCGTCTATATCACCAATGACGAGCGGGCCAATCTCAAGCGCGAGATCAATCTGCTGATGGGATCGCGTCTGATCGAGGAGAAATCCTACGCCCCCTACTGACTCCGTTCCGGATACCAAGACGTTGCTGGAGGGGGCCGTCGCCTGCCAGCGCCGGGGCGATTTGGACGGCGCCATCGAACGCTATGCCAAGGCCCTGGCCTTGGATTCCCAGCTTCATGCGGCCTGGGGCAATATGGGGGTGGCGCTACGCAGCCAAGGCCATGCTCCGGCGGCCCTGGCCTGCCAGTTGCGCGCCCTGGCGCTTCATCCCAATGATCCCGGAACTCTGTCCAATCTGGGCAACGCGCTCAGGGATTGCGGGCGACTGGCCGAAGCGGAGGCGGTGCTCAGGAAGGCGGTCGAGATCAAGCCCGAGGCGGCTGAATACTGGAACAATCTGGGGCTGGTCTGGCGCGATGCCAATCACCCCAAGGAATGCCTAAGCGCCCTCGACAAGGCTCTGTCGATTCGCCCCGATTATCCGGAAGCCGCCTGGGACCGGGCGCTGACCCTGATGATGCTGAACGATTACAAGAACGGCTTTCCGGCCTATGAAAGCCGCTGGCGCCTTGAGAAAAGTCCGCCCCGCACCTATCCCTATCCTCGCTGGCAGGGCGAGCCTCTGGCAGGAAAAGTTCTTTTCCTTCACGACGAACAAGGCTTTGGCGACGCGCTTCAGTTCGCTCGCTTCGTCTCGCTTCTGGCCGCTCAAGGCGCGCGCATCGTGATGGAATGCCAGCCCGAACTGGCAAGGCTGTTCAAGGCCCTGCCCGGCGTGGCGCGGGTCGTGCCCAGAGGGACGCATATCGAGCGCGCGGATTATTGGGCGCCCCTGCTCAGCCTTCCTGGAATCCTGGGCCTTGGCACCGATGACCTGATGCCCGCAACCCCCTATCTGAAAGCGGTTTCGGAACCCAAGGCTCGGCTGATCGGCCAGGACCGCTTCAAGGTGGGGCTGGTCTGGGCGGGCAAGATGACGCCCAGGGACCGCTCGATAGAATTGGAGCGCCTGCTGCCCCTGGCGGCCGATCCCAAGGTTCTGCTGGTCAGCCTGCAAATTGGCCCGCGCAAGGACGATATCGAAAAACTTCATGCCCGCCCGCTGATCGCCGACCTGTCGCCTGCCATCCAAGATTTTGCCGATACAGCCGCCCTGCTGGCCCAGCTTGATCTGCTGGTGACCATCGACACCGCCACGGCCCATCTGGCAGGCGCCATGGGAATCCCCACCTTCTTGATGCTGCTGTATTATTCAGACTGGCGCTGGGGGCCCGAGAGCGAAACATCGCCCTGGTATGCCAGTCTGCGCCTGTTTCGCCAAACGCGCTATGGCGACTGGCAGGCACCCCTGGAAGCCCTGCAAAAATCCTTTTACGAGCGACTGAACAGCATCGCCCACGGCGCAAGAAACTAGGGCGGGTATATCACCTTTTTACGCCCTGTGATGCTGGACACAGCATTTTCTTAAGAATATGATCCAATAATTGATGCTCGAATCTTCCCGGTCCGAATGCGCCCGGGGGTTGACAGGCGTCTATGGGTGGTAAGTTATGAACGCGCAGAGCGATCCCAAAAGCTTGGCCCTGACCAAGGCGGCACAAACCCCACAAGCGGCGCCGCCACCGCTGCATCTTGTGTCGCCCGAGAATGGCTGGGCGGTTCAGGTGCCCAAGGCCAGCCTGCTTACCCAGGGCGACTATGCCCGCCAGGGGCTTGATCTTCTGATCACCGGCCCCGATGGCGAACAGGTGCTGGTCACCGATTATTTTCTGACCGATTCGCCACCCGATCTGGTGGCCGAGGATGGCGCAAGGATTGCGGGCAGCCTGGCCGAGACGCTGGCAGGCCCGATGGCTCCCGGTCAATATGCCCAGGCCGGAGCGGGCGGGGCCTCCCGCCTATCCATCGGCCAGGTCGAAACCTTGAACGGCTCGGTCAATGTGATCCATGCCGACGGCTCCAAGGGCGTTCTTCACAAGGGTGACGCCGTTTTCCAGGGCGATGTGATGCAGACCGCCAAGGGGGCTTCGGTCGGTGTGCTGTTCGTCGACAAAACCTCGATGTCGCTGGGCGGCGAAGGACGCATGGTGTTGGACCAGATGGTCTTCGACCCCTCGTCGGGTACCGGCAAGTCGGCCTTCTCTCTGGTGCAGGGCACCTTCTCCTTCGTCTCAGGCCAGATTTCGAAATCCTCGCCCGACGCCATGGTGGTGCGCACCCCTGTCGCCACCATCGGCATTCGCGGCACCCTGGGTTCAGGCGGCTATACGCCCGCTCAAGGGCTGACCGTCGCCGTTCTGTCGGAAGGGGCCAACGGGGTCGGCGAAGTGACCATCTCGAACGCCGCCGGAACCCAGACCATCAACACGGCCAATTCGGCCATCATGGTCACCAGCTTCTTCAATGCACCCCCCCCCGCCTTTTCCTTCACGGCGCAGCAATTCGCCAGTTCATCGTTGGCCCAGGTGCTGTCCAGCCTGCCCGCCACCTCGGCTTCGCCGGGGGCAGCGCAGGCTGTTCAGCAGATTCAAAACATGGCCCCGGCAGCACAGGCCCCAGCGGCAGGAGGCCCAGCCGCCCCGCAAACCGGCCCTCAAGCTCCAGGTGCAGCGGGGGCGCAAGCTCCGGGCACACCGGGCGCCCCGGGTGCACAAGCCCCCGGAACACCCGGCGAGGCGGCACCTGCGGCAGCGCAGGGCGAAGGCCAGCCGGGAGGTGGAGCAGCCCCTCAGGCAGGTGGCGTTGCCTTTGGATTGATTGCCGTCGGGGCCACCCCCCCGGGCGGTCCGGCTGGTCCGGCGGGTCCAGCAGGAATTGCCGGGCAGCAGACCCAGGCGGCGCAGATGTTTTCGGCAGCGGCCCAGGTGGCGATTGACCAGGCCTTGGCGGGTGGCGCTTCCATCGAGCAGGCGCAAGCCGCCGCCATGAATGTGCAGGCCGCCTTCAACACGGCGATGTCGCAAGGGGCGCCGCCGCAGCAGGCCCTGGCGGCAGCCGGACAGGCCGCCATGCAGGTAGGACTTCTGACCGCTGCCCCGCCCGCCGGGGCGGCAGGGGGTGCACCAGGCGCCGGAGGTGGGAACATCAATCCCTTCGCCGTCATGGCGACGGGGCAGGGCAGTGTCAGCAATACGGGCATCATGGTGATGGGGGCTGGACCAGGACAGGGACCGGCAGCGGCGCAGGCTGGCTTGGCCGCAATGGGTGCCGCCGGACAGGCGGCCATGGCCCAAGGGGCAACGATTGAACAGGCGGGTGCCGCCAACCGGGCGGCGGCCAATGCCGCAGCAACCGCCATCGCGGGCGGAGCCAACGCCCCGCAGGCCTTCGGCGCAGCAGCACAGGCGGGCATTGCAACCGCCATCGGATTTGGCGCAACGCCAGAACAGGCGGCGGCTGGGGCGGCGGCGGCTCAGGCGGCCTTTGGTGCTGCAGGCGGATTCGGCACGGCGGGCGGTTTCGGGGCTCCCGGCGGCGGCTTCGGCCCTACCAGCTTCTTTGGCTCGGGCGGAGCTGGCACTTTCAGCGGTGCGACCAACCAGATGGGCGTGATGAGTTTCGGCGCCATGCCCGGCGGCTTCAATGTTCAGCAAATGATTTCGCAGGGCATTGCAGGAGCCGTGGGGAATTTCGGTTTTGACCAGATATCTTCCCAGATCGCGGCCCAGGTGGCCGCGCAGATCGCGGCTCAAATCGCGGCTCAGACCACCTTCGCCAACCTCGCCACCTATGTCGACAATTCCGGCGTCACCTCTGCCGCCACCAGCACCACGGTCTTTGCCGACACGCTGTTCGGCACCACGGGCAGCGATGCCCTGGTGGGCGGCAGCGCCAATACGGATTTTGTGATTTCGCAGGCCGCCCTGGGCGGCGCCGACGTGCTGACCGATAGCGGCACCACCACCAGCGACCGCATCACCTTCACCAATCTGGCGCTGGTCAAACTGATCTTGCAAGATTCGACCAGCGGCGACGGTTATGTCAACGGCACGGCGGCTCCGATGTCGGCCAGCGGCGGTTCGCTGGTCGCTGGTGTCGCCTACGACACGGCCATCTCGATCTCGACCGCGATCGAGGACATCCAGGCCTCGACCGGCACCCTTTCAGAGGGCGTGGTGTTGACCAACGCCATGAAGAGCAGTTCGAGCGGCGGCATCGTCGACAATCCCGGCAATTACGGCTATATCGTCGCCGGCACGGCCTCGGGCTCCTCCACCGCCGACGTGATCGACGCCTCGGTGACATCGGCCGGCTATTTCCCCAGCCCCATCGGCTCGATCCTTTTTGGCCTGGACGGCGGCGACACCATCACCGGCACGGCTCAGGGCGACGTGGTCTATGGCGATACTGGGGCCGACACCATCAGGGGCATGTCTGGCAATGACAGCCTGTATGGCGGCGCCGACGACGATGTCATCTCTCCCGACACCTACACCAATGTCGGTGGAACAACCCTTGGCGGTTTTGGCAACGACGCCATCTATGGCGGCGATGGCAATGACACGCTGGATTATTCCGCCGTCACCGTCTCTGTCACCGTCGATCTGGCAAACAGCTATTCGCAGATGACCGTTTCGGGCACGGCCTACACCGATACCGTCAACAGCATCGAACTCGTCTATGGCGGCACCAACAACGATACGCTGACCGGCACGACCGGCAACGACACCTTCTATGGCGGTTCGGGTGCTGACACGCTGATCGGACAGCTGGGCGCCGACTTCCTGCAAGGTGGCGGCGGCTGCGACACCCTGTATGGCGGGCTGGGCAGCGATACCTTCGTCTACACCAGCACCAGCGACTGTATCTCAAGCCTCACCGACGCCGCCTTCACCTTTACCGCCGGCTCTTACGACTCCGTCAACGGCTTCGTCTCCGGTGCCGATAAGATCAGGCTGACCAGTTCTGGCTTTGGTTCGCTCTCAAACCTGACGACCAACACAAATTTCTTTACCATCGGCAGTGCGTTCAACGGCACAAACTCTGGCATCGCCACCCAGACTGCCTATCTTGTGGTCGATTCCACGAACACTTTGTATTATGACGCCGACTACACCGTGGCAGGCTACACCGTGATCGCCACGGCTGACGCTTCGATCGCCATTGGTGATATCGAATTCGTCTGAGATATCACCCCAAGATCTGTTCCTTGGGGTCCTCGATCTCCTTGATCTCGGCCAGCAGTTCGGCATAGGCCCGCGTCCAGTCGGGATCATTCGGCTTTTCGCCATGCTCCACCATCGGGCAGCAATGCACCGAGCAGACCGGGCGCAGATGGGGGTCAGCGATGCAGCCCTTTGGTCCCATCAGGGGCAGGCGGGGATGATCGGCGGGGGTTAGCTCAACCCCCCATTTTTCCCTGGCCCAGGCGATCACGGTCAGGCAGATCGCCGGATGGCAGCAATTGTAAGGATTCCGGCAGGTTGCGCAAACCGGCAGGGTCAGCTCCGCCATCTGGCGGTAAAGCTCGATCAGGGGGGTGCGGTCCTTAGCCATGCGCACAGTCTAGCCTTTGGACGCCGCCTGCGCTACAACGGGGCCGCCCATATCCAGGAGACGCGACCCAATGGCTTCCTACCAGTACATCTACGTGATGAAGAACTTGTCCAAGGTCTATCCCGGTGGCAAGAAAATCATGGAAGGCATCTGGCTGTCCTTCATGCCGGGCGCCAAGATCGGCGTACTGGGTTACAACGGGGCGGGCAAGTCCACCCTTTTGAAGATCATGGCCGGGCTGGATACCGATTTCGGCGGCGAGGCCTGGTCGGCCGAGGGTGTGCGTATCGGCTATCTGGAGCAGGAACCGCAGCTTGACCCGGCCAAGGACGTGCTGGGCAATGTGATGGACGGGGTGGCTTCCACCAAGGCCCTCTTGGACCGTTTCGACGAAATTTCCGCTAAATTTGCCGAGGAGATGAGCGACGACGAGATGACGGCTCTCCTGGCCGAACAGGCCGAGCTTCAGGAAAAGATCGACCATCTGAACGCCTGGGAGCTGACCCGCACCATCGAGATCGCCATGGATGCGCTGCGATGCCCACCGGGTGATGCCGATGTGTCCAAGCTGTCGGGTGGCGAGAAGCGCCGCATCGCACTTTGCCGCCTTTTGCTCTCGCGCCCCGACATGCTGCTTCTGGACGAGCCCACCAACCATCTGGATGCCGAATCGGTGGCCTGGCTCGAGCGCTTCTTGAAGGAGTACGAAGGTACGGTGGTGGTGGTCACCCACGACCGCTATTTCCTGGATAATGTGACAGGCTGGATTCTGGAGCTCGACCGCGGCAAGGGCATTCCCTATGAGGGCAACTACTCGTCCTGGCTGGAACAGAAGGAAAAGCGGCTTGAGCAGGAGGCCCGGGAAGAATCGGCCCGCTCGCGTACCATCAAGCACGAGTTGGAATGGATCCGCTCCAGCCCCAAGGCCCGCCAGGCCAAAAGCAAGGCGCGCATCACCGCCTTCGACAGCCTGGTGGCCCAGGCAGGCAAGCAGGATGTGGGCCAGGCCCAAATTCTCATCCCCCCCGGCCCCAGGCTGGGCGATCTGGTCATCGAGGCCGAAAATCTGTCGAAATCCTATGGCGACCGCCTTTTGATCGAGAATCTGTCCATGAAATTGCCCCCCGGCGGCATCGTGGGCATCATCGGCCCCAACGGGGCGGGCAAAACCACCTTGTTTCGCATGCTGACCGGACAGGAAAAGCCTGATTCCGGCAGCTTGCGCATCGGCGAAACGGTGGTGCTGGGCTATGTCGATCAAAGCCGCGACACCCTGGACGCCAACAAGAATGTCTGGGAGGAAATCTCAGGGGGGCTCGACGTGCTGGAAATGGGCAAGAAAACCATTCCCAGCCGGGCCTATGTCGGCCAGTTCAACTTCAAGGGCGGCGACCAGCAAAAGAAGGTGGGGCAGCTTTCTGGCGGCGAGCGCAACCGCGTCCATCTGGCCAAGATGCTGAAAACCGGCGCCAACGTCATTCTGCTGGATGAACCCACCAACGATCTCGACGTCGATACGCTGCGCGGCCTGGAAGAGGCCCTGGCCGATTTCCCCGGCTGCGCCGTGGTGATCAGCCATGATCGCTGGTTCCTGGACCGTTTGGCCACCCATATCCTGGCCTTCGAGGGCGATTCCCAGGTCGTCTGGTTCGAAGGCAACTACCAGGATTACGAGGCCGACCGCCATCGCCGCCTGGGCACCGAGGCAGACCAGCCGCATCGCATCAAATACAAGCCTCTGGCCCGCTGATGGTCTTTGTTGATCGCCCCGTAAAGGAAGTGTAAACGCCCCAAGGGTACAATGAGGGATTCAAGCTGGGGATAACGAGCGCGTGGCCTTTTATAACCTGGAGCGGTTATCGGTTCTGCTGGTCGAGGATAACGCCTATATCCGCGATATCCTGGAAAGTCTTTTGAAGACACTCGGCTTCGGCTGGGTAGCGACGGCCAAGAATGGACAGGATGCGGTGGAGTTCCTGCGTCTGGTCGCAGGCAAGCACAGCGCCAGCGGAACCATGGGAATCGACTTGATCATCTCGGATCTCGTCATGAGCCCGATCAACGGCCTGTTGCTGCTGCGCTGGGTGCGCACCAGCAAGGACTCGCCCAACCGCTTCATGCCCTTCATTATGCTCTCAGGCGCTGCCGACCGGGCCTATGTCGAACAGTCGCGCGACCTGGGCACCACCGAATTCCTGGCCAAGCCCTTTTCGGTGCAAAGCATCTACCAGAAGCTGCTGCTGCTGATCGACAATCCCCGACAATTCGTGGTGACTCATGAGTATCTGGGCCCTGATCGCAGGCGCAAATTTGGCGCCGCACCCGAGGGCGAGGAGCGGCGCAAGAACCAGGACAAGGACGTCGCCGTCGTCTATTCGCCAGAGAAGACCGTGAAGCCCACCACCCCCACCGACGTCTGGTATTTCCGCCTGCCCAACCGCTTGAAGGAAAAAGTGGGCGGCGGCTTGAAGTTCAACGAGGGCGGCGAGCTGCCCAAGGATATTCTGGATATGGCCGAGAAGGCGCTGGAGCGCGACGCGCTCGACTTCGCCGACTGGGCCATGAGCTATATCGCGAAGCTGGCCAATCAGTGCGCCGAGTGCCTGCTAAAGCCAGCCGCCGCGCGACGCCATTACTTCGACGAGATCAACCTGATCGCTCACGAATTGCGCGGTCAGGGCGGAACCTTCGGCTATCCGCTGATCTCGATTTTCGCCAAGATGCTCTACGACTATACCCAGCCGGGCTGCCGCGAGGATGACAATTCTCTGGAAATCGTGAAGTCTCATATCGATTCCATGCGCGCCGTCATCCGGGACCATGTGGCGGGCGACGGCGGCCAACTGGGCCTTGATCTTATGAAAGCCTTGAAGCTTGCCATCGAGCGCTTCTCGGTCACTGCCTGATGCCGGGCCGCCCACTCCTGCTGGCCGTCTTGTGCCTGCTAGGCTGCGTCGGCCCCGCCCTGGCCCAGTCGCAATCCTGCCCGACCAAGGGCCGCCAGACTCCCAAAGTGGTTTTAAGCATCGAGCCCGGCCAGGCCGTCTATCGCAACGACCTGATGCAGGCCGATCTGGGCGATCTGCACACCAAGCAGCGGCGCACCAGCTACAACAAACAGCGCGAGCCGGTAACGGCGGGGCTGACCCGGGCCGAGGGCGGCTATCAGACCTCGGTGCAGACCATGATCTATCCCTTGAAGCGCGGCGTTTATTATTGCGGCTGGCTGAGCCAGATCGAGGTGCGCGTCTTCTTCAAAAGCATGGTGGTCAATGTGGCGGGCGAGTACCGTCCGGGCTCTTGCGAATATACGGCCGTTCTGGACCACGAGAATCATCATGTCGCCATCTTCAGACGCAACATGGACCTCTATGCCCGCAAGATTCAGTCAACTCTGAACGAGGCGGTGGCTCGCTATGGCTCGGCCTCGGGCAACAGCGAGCAGGCGGTGACCAAGCAATTCATGGCCGAGGCCTCGCGCGTCATCAAGCCCCTGATGGACGAGATGCATGCCCAGGCCGAGCGCGATCATGCCAAGCTGGATAGCCCCGAAAGCTATCGCTATACCCAAAGCCTGTGTAAAGGCTGGAAACCCGCCAAGGCCCGGCGCGGTACGGGGTAGAGGGGGGGCCTGAGAGAGGCCTTGCCCCCTTGACGCAGGCCAGTTTCTGGCCTAGTTTTATTCATGCCGACGATCTTCGATCTGGGTGCGTTTATCCTGCGCATTTATGCGGGCGAGCATGGCATCCCGCATGTTCATGTGCTTGGGGCCGACTTCGCCGCTGTGATTGCCATCGAGAGCGGCGACCTGCTGGCAGGCGAACTGCCGGTCAAGCATCGCAGACGGGCACTTGCCTGGATCGCTTCGCACCAAGCCCGGTTGCTGGCAGCTTGGCATCAGTTCAATCCGAAAGGCTGAGTTCATGACTACCGCACTTCCCCGTTTGAAATCCGTCAAGCCCACCCAGGCACCTTATGTGATTGCCGTAACTTGGGAAGACGGGCGCAAGGAGGCCGTCGATTTCACAGGCGTTGTGATGCGCGAAGCGGCTTTTGAACCCTTGCGCGATTTAGCCGAATTCAAGCGGGTGAAGCTGGCAAAATGGGGCTGGGGCATCGAATGGCCGAATGGCCTTGATTATGCGCCCGACACGCTGGCCCGCCTGGCCGAGGCGCAGCGCGGCATGAAGGCCCAGGATTTCGTCGCCTGGCAGGAAAAACTGAAGCTGTCGAACCCCGAGGCCGCCGACATGCTGGGCCGCTCGCTTTCCTCGATCAAAGATTACCGCAGCGCAAAGGCGCCCATTCCCCATTCTGTTGCCATGACCTGCCGGGTGCTGGAACATGACCGGGTGATGCTGTCGGCACTTTATCGGCCAAGTGCTCCGGCGGGCAGACCGAAGCGGGCAGCGTGATAGCCATAGCCCCCCAATCAGAAACGATGAGCAATCCTGTGATGAAGAGTAAGGCGACAAAGCCGCTAACCGACATGAACGGCGAAGTGCGCTGATTGACCGCCGCCGACTTCAAGCGCATGCGTCCTGCCAGCGAAGTGGTGCCGGGCGTGGTGGCGGCCTGGAAGCGCACACGAGGTCGGCCCAAAAGTGAGACGACGAAAATCGCCACCTCGATCCGCCTGGATGCCGACGTACTCGCGCATTTCAAGGCAACCGGCACCGGCTGGCAGACGCGAATCAATCAGGCGCTGCGTAAAGCGGCAAGGATGTAAGGGGGGGGATTCGATGAGACGAGGAAAGATGCCGGATACTTTCGATTCAGTGCGATATGTAAAGAACGGGGCTGGTGGTCGTTGGTGGCCCTCAGCCAAAGAAAATAGTCAGATACATGTGGGCTGGTCAAATGTCCCAGAAAAGTTATTGGCAACTCCAATCGATTTTCCTGCAATCCAACAAGTTCTCCGCGGATTCCGACAACAAATGGGAAGGAATCAGAACGTAGCCACAAACCAATTTAAACAGCTTAAAACTCTTTTGGACAAGCCGAGTCAACACATATGGGTCACTTTCGAAGAAGGTTGTATGTGGTGGTGTACAGTTCACGACCAAGTGACAATGAATCCATTAGGAGAAGAAATTGAGAGGGGGTACTTCTGGCTTACCTGTGCCACTCCCTGGGCAAAACAATCTCCAGGTGGCCGTGTTTTCGATCAGGCGAGCTTGCCTGGGATTGTCAGTGCTGTCGCGGGGTTTAAAGGCACGGTTTGTACGCCTGGTGGGTCAAATGAAATTTTAAGGCTCCTTCGAGATCAGAAGGATATGAACGCGTCACAATCGGCAGAAGCTCGTGCGGTATATGAAGCCGCAGTCGGTAGAATGATCGAAAAATTGACATGGCAGGATTTTGAACAGTTGATCGACTTGATTCTAGCGCGGACAAGCTGGACAAGAATTTCTCAGCTTGGCGGAACACAGGAGGGTGTTGACATAGAAGTTGAAAACTTTGCTGTTGGAGAGATCGCTTTTGTTCAAATCAAGGGGGTTTCATCACAGGCCGTCTTCAACGATTATGTCGCGCGGTTCTCGCAGCGCCGAGACCGTTATGCCAGGATGATCTTTGCCGTACATACAACCCAAGGAAATATTACTCCCCCCAACGATTTGCCGGTGCAGATTTGGGAAAGAGATACTTTGGCTCAGCTAGCAGTGCGGCTTGGACTTGGTCAATGGATTGAGAGTAAACTTGCCTAAATCTACCCGACTTCAGGGTGGAGGGTGGATGCGCGGATCAAGTCCGCGCATGACGTCAAAATTGTCTAAGCTTTCCTCAACCGCGCCTTGGCCGCTTTCATCACATCCCCCGCTTTTTTGGTGCTGCGTCCACTGGCAAGACCTTCGGCAATCGCCGCCTTTAGGGCTTGGTTGCGCTGCTGGTCGTGGCGGATGAGATCGCGGATATAATCGCTGGCATTGGCGTAGACGCCGCCTTTGACTTGGGTTTCTACCCAATCGCGCATGGGGTCGGGCAGGGATACGTTCATTGTCGCCATGGGCACCTCCGTTCCCAATATAATGGCATAGATTGGCAAAGACTGCCACAGCCGCTTGTGCCCCCCCAAAGCAAAACCCCCGCCGGAAGGCGGGGGTTCGCTGTAAGCCGGTAGTCTGATCGGAAGGATCAGACCGAGTAGTACATCTGGAACTCGACCGGATGCGGCGTGTGTTCGAAGCGATAGACGTCTTCATATTTGAGCTCGATATAGCTCTCGATGAAGTCGGCCGAGAACACCTCGCCCTTGGTCAGGAAGGCATGATCGGCCTTCAGGGCCTCAAGCGCCTCGCGCAGGCTTCCGCACACGGTGGGCACGCCCTTCAACTCTTCGGGCGGCAGGTCATAGAGATTCTTGTCCATCGGATCGCCGGGGTGGATCTTGTTCTCGATGCCATCGAGGCCGGCCATCAGCATGGCAGCGAAAGCGAGATAGGGGTTCGCACCCGGATCGGGGAAACGAACCTCAACGCGCTTGGCCTTGGGGTTGGTAGCGTAGGGAATGCGGCAGGAGGCCGAGCGGTTGCGGGCCGAATAGGCCAGCAGCACGGGGGCTTCAAAGCCGGGGATCAGGCGCTTGTAGCTGTTGGTCAGCGGATTGGTGAAGGCGTTGATGGCCTTGGCATGCTTGATGATGCCGCCGATGTAGTAAAGCGCCTTTTCCGACAGATCGGCATAGCCCGAACCAGCGAACAGTGGCTTGCCGTCCTTCCAGATCGACTGATGGCAATGCATGCCCGAACCGTTGTCGCCGAACAGGGGCTTGGGCATGAAGGTCGCCGTCTTGCCGTAGCTGTGGGCCACATTGTGGACGACGTATTTGTAGATCTGCATGTCGTCGGCGGCCTTCAGCATCTGGGCGAACTTGCAGCCCAGTTCGTCCTGACAGGAGGCCACTTCGTGGTGGTGCTTTTCGATGGGCAGGCCCATCTCGCCCATCACGGTCAGCATCTCGGCTCTGAGGTCGACATGGCTGTCCACCGGAGGAACGGGGAAATAGCCGCCCTTGACCGAGGGACGATGCCCCCAGTTGCCTTCAGGGAACTCGCGCCCCGACGACCAGGAGCCTTCGTCCGATTCCAGGTGATAGTAGGAATGGTTGATGCCCGAACCGAAGCGCACATCGTCGAACACGAAGAACTCGGCCTCGGGTCCGAAGAAAGCGGTATCGCCGATGCCGGTCGCCTTGAGATGGGCTTCGGCCTTCTTGGCGATCGAACGCGGGTCGCGGTGATAGAGCTGGCCGGTGGCGGGCTCGATGATGTCGCAGAAAACGATCATCTGCGGCTGAGCGGCAAACGGGTCCATGACGGCGGTCGAGCAATCGGGCATCAGGATCATGTCGGACTCGTTGATCGACTTCCAGCCCGCGATCGAGGAGCCGTCGAACATGATGCCCTCGGTCAGCATGGCGTCATCGACGGTGCTGACATGCTGGGCGGTGTGCTGCCACTTGCCACGGGGATCGGTGAAACGGAAATCGACATACTTGACGTCGTTTTCCTTGATCATCTCCAAGACTTTCTTAGCGGACATGTCGGTCTTCCTAGTTGGGAGGTGGGTTGCGAAAATATGAAACTTACGCTGCGGGGCGCTCCACCCGCAGAACAGAGTCACATAGGCTAGATGGCGTCGTTGCCCCGCTCGCCGGTGCGGATGCGGATGGCTTCCTCGACGGCGCTGACGAAAATCTTGCCGTCGCCGATGCGCCCGGTGTGCGCGGCTTGTTGAATGGCTTCGATCGCGCGCTCGACCAGATTGTCTTCGATCACCAGCTCGATTTTCACCTTGGGCAGGAAATCGACCACATATTCGGCGCCGCGATAAAGTTCGGTATGGCCCTTCTGGCGGCCAAAGCCCTTGGCCTCGGTCACGGTAATGCCCTGAAGCCCGATTTCGTGAAGAGCTTCCTTCACTTCGTCGAGCTTGAACGGCTTGATGATGGCTTCGATTTTCTTCATGGACGTCTTCGCTAACATGAGAGAAACGAAAGGATGAATGCCTTGATCCAAGGCTGCCAACCTCTAGCACGGTTTGTGCCAGACCGGAAACCGGAAAAATCCGCCGATTTTGCCAGGGCGATTGGCGGATATGCCCATCCAAAGGGCAGATTGCCCAAACATGGGGCAGATTTTGAATTTTTCCGGTCTGTGTTAATGTTTAGGCCGGATTATTGGGAGGTTCTGGCGTGAAACCCGGCAACAGCATTCTTTCCGGATACGGAACAACCATCTTCGAGACCATGTCCCGGCTGGCGGCCCAGCATCAGGCGGTCAATCTGGGCCAAGGCTTTCCTGAGGGGCTGGAATGCCCCGAAGTGATCGAGGCCTGCATCCGCGCCACCAGGGCCGGGCCGCATCAATATCCGTCCATGCTGGGTACGCCCGAATTGCGCCAGGCCATCGCCGCCCATGCCGAACGTTTCTACAAGCTGAAGCTCGACTGGCAAAGCGAAGTCATGGTGACCTCGGGCGCTACCGAGGCCCTGGCCGACTGTCTTCTCGGCTTGATCGAACCCGGCGACGAAGTCGTGCTGATCGAGCCCCTCTACGATAGCTATCTGCCTATCATCCGCCGTGCTGGCGGCATCGCAAAGCTGGTCAGGCTGAAGCCGCCGCTGTGGGACCTGCCCCGCGAGGAACTGGCCAACGCCTTCAGCGACAAGACCAAACTTATTCTGCTCAACACACCGATGAATCCGGCAGCGCGCGTTTTCGACCGCGACGAACTGACCTTCATCGCAACGCTATTGGATAAATACGACGCCTATGCGGTATGCGACGAGGTTTATGAACATCTGATCTATGACGGGCTTGACCATGTGCCCCTGATCACCCTGCCCGGCATGCGCGAGCGCTGTGCGCGCATCGGCTCGGCGGGAAAAATATTCTCGCTGACCGGCTGGAAAATCGGCTGGGTGGTGGCAGCCCCCAAGCTGCTGCAACCCATCATCAAGGCGCATCAGTTTCTCACCTTCACCACGCCGCCCATGCTGCAAAACGCCGTGGCTTTTGGGCTGGGCCTGCCTGACGAATTTTTTGCCAAACTGAAAACCGATCTGGCAAACCGTCGCGACAAGCTGAAGGCGGGGCTGCAGCGCATCGGCTTTGCAACGCTGGAAGCCAAGGGCAGTTATTTTCTTACCGCCGATTTCAGGCCGCTGGGTTTCAACGGCAAGGACGACGATTTCTGCCGCTACATCACCGAACAAGCCAAGGTGACGGCCATTCCAATCAGCGCTTTCTATCAAAGCGATCCGCCCGATCATTTCGCCCGCTTCTGCTTTGCCAAGCAAGACGAAGCCATCGATGAAGCGCTGCACAGGCTGGGGCGATTTTTCGGAAAGCCCGGATGATGGGCCGCAAATTTGCATCAACGCTTTTCCTGATCGTTTTTCTGCTGGCCTTGTCGGCCCTGCCGGCCTGGGCTGGCGACGAGAACCGCCAATTCGTGAAGATCGTGCAGGAAATGCTGGTCGATGCCGGATATCTGAGCCAGGGACAGGACGACGGACATCTGGGAACACGCACCCGCGAGGCCATCAAGCGCTTTCAAAACGACCAGGGACTGAAGGCCGATGGCCGCCTGACGCCCGAACTCTACGAATTACTGGCAAAGAAGACGCGAAGTTAGAATGAGCTGATCACAACGCCCGCCTGTTCCAGCCGCTGGCGCAAAAGGGCTGCAATCACCACCGCATCTTCAGTATCGCCATGCACACAAACCGATTGCGCCGACAGCATGATCGAACCGCCCGAATGGGTTGTCATGCGCCCGCTTTCCAGCCATTTCAAAATGCGATCAGCAATCACCTCTGCCCCGTGCAAGACCGCTCCCGGCTGATCGCGAGGCACCAAAAGCCCCCGATCATCATAGGCCCGGTCGGCGAAGATTTCCTCGACCACGCGCATCCCCAGCGAGCGCCCTGCCCTGGCCATCGCAGTTCCCGATGGAACCAGAAAGACCAATCCCTGATCAACCAGCAGAATTCCCCGTGCCACGGCAAGTGCGAGATCGGAATCAACCATGGCCTGATTGGAAAGCGCTCCGTGCGGCTTGACATGCGCAAGCCGTGTTCCGGCCTGAATCGCCACCGCCATCAAGGCGCTGACCTGATCCGCCACCAGGCTTGTAACCTCGGCCAGAGGCAGGTTCAAAAACAGGCGCCCGAAATTCCTGCGGTCGGCATAGCCCGGATGGGCACCGATACCAACACCCTTTCTTAGCGCCAAGGCCACAGTTGCCTGCATGCTGGCTTCATCGCCGGCATGTGCCCCGCAGGCGATATTGGCAGATGTCACGACCCCCAGAAGGGCGGCATCCGTTTTCATCCCCTCGCCGACATCCGCGTTGAGATCGAGTTTCATGGCATATCGTCCAAGGCAAGCGCATCCACCGCGCCCGACACCAAATTGACCCCCGAGAGGGCATCGAGGTCAAGCCCCGGGATTGGCCGGATCGAGGACAGCAAGGCCTGAAAGGCTGCTTTTCTATCCGCCAGTGCCGTTTTTGCCTCGGCCCAAGTGACGCATTCGAAACAGATTTCGCTTCCTGGCGCCAAACGCCCGGCCAAGGGCAGGTCGGCCGTGATGACGCAGGCGACGCGGGGATAGCCGCCCGTGGTCTGATGATCGGCCAGCAAAAGTATGGGCCGCCCGTCGCCCGGCACTTGAATGCAGCCCCGCACCAGCCCTGAGGGCGCGATTTCCGATTTTTGACTGTGCGCCAGCCTGGGACCATCCAGCCTGATGCCCATGCGGTCGGCCTGATCCGAAATCCGCCATTTGGCCTTGAAAAAATCATCCCGCGCCGCTTTGCCCAGCATTCCTATTTCCGGCCCCTCGACAACGCGCAAGCTTGGGCAAATCCAGTTGGAAGGAACGGCCATCTGCAATAGAGGGCCGGATGGCGCATCTCCCAGATGCGTCGCAAGCTTTTTTCCTGGCTCCAGCTTAAGTCCCACGCCCGCCCGAAGATAGGTGGAGCGACTGCCCAGAACCAAAGGCCCATCGAAGCCGCCCGCCACCGCCAGATAGGCGACATGACCCTGCTCGACCGGCCCCAGCTTGAGAAGCTGACCCTTCCTCAGCAGATGCGAGCGCCAGGAGGCCAGAGGTTTTCCATCCAGGCTGGCCTGAACGAACCCCACCAGGGCGATGCGTAGCGAATTGGCCTCTACCTCCAGCGTTGGGCCGTGGCCGATCATTTCCAGCGCGACAGTATCCTGGCTGTTGCCCGCTAGAGCGGGTCGCCTGAAATCGAAGCCATTAAACGGCTTCGATTGATGGCGTGAATCCGCTCTAGAAATTTGTTTTAGCGAAGGATTCACGTTTAACTCCGTGTCACCGGGGTGACTCGGAGTTAAACGATCCTGCGCTAGCGCGTTGGCCAGCATCAAGCCTTCGCAATCGAGCGCTCCCGAAGGTGGAACGCCCTGGGCCAGATGCCCCAGGCGCCCAAGGTCTTGCAAGCTGGTCATAAGACCGGGTTGGCGAACCAGCAGCGTCATGACGATGCGAAGGCTGCAAGCGTGATGGGGAAAAATTGAATTTCGTCACCGGGCGCCAGAAGGCTGTGTTCAGGCCTTGCCACATCGAACATTTTAACTGGCGTCCGGCCAATGATCTGCCAGCCGCCGGGGCTTTCCAAAGGATAAATGGCGGTCAATTCGCCCGCCAGGGCAACCGAGCCCGAGGGCACTTTTGTTCTTGGCATATCGTGGCGCGGCGCCGTCAAGGCTTCGTCCAAGCCGCCCAGATATGCAAAACCCGGCAGGAATCCTAAAAACAGCGCCGTATAGGTTTTTGCGGCATGAAGTTCCGCCAGCCTTTCGGGGGTCATTTTCTTGGCGGCGGCCAGAGCCTCGATATCCAGACCGAATTTTGGATCATAGCAGACCGGAATGCGCCACAGACGCCCAGGTTTCAGCACTGTGGAGGCAAGCCCTTGAAGGCGCTTTGTCAGCGCAAGCTCAAGCTGCTGGGGATCGGTTGTCAGAGGATCGAAACGCAGCAGAAGGCTTTGCAGGGCGGGCAGGCTTTCTTGGTATCCAATGGGCGGATCGGCCATCAGGCTGGCGTGAAGGCCGCGGGCCAGCGCATTGGCCTGCGGACCCTGGGGCCATTCGATATTCAGGGCGGCATCGCCGATAAGATGAAAGCGGGGGGGCATTGCCTGTTGGTGCCCCGTCAGCCGGTCACAGCGCCGTCAATTCATCCAGCAGCCGCTGAACTTCCAGCGACGGCTGTTCGATCTTGGCGATGGCATCGACCGCTCCGTCGAAATCGCCCGCATTGTAAAGCCTTGCCGCCTCGATGCCATGCTTGTGAACCTCTGCATGCGGCGCCACCAGCGCCTTGAAGGCAGGATGGTTGCGGTAGTGCTTGTCTTCGACCGCATTGTACCACTTGCCCAGACGGCAGGAATTATGGTCGGCCAACTCGCTGGGATTGAGCTTGGCGCGTCCCACCAGCATTTCCGCCAGGCGGCGGCGCCACACCATATGATCCGATTTGGCCAGATGCGCCACCTTGTTGCGCAAATCGAGTGTGGCGAGATCGCTCAGCATTTCTGCCAATTGCACGCCGCCCTTTTCCGACACATCGAGCAGCGCGCTGATGGCTTGCGAGTCCTTGGACGAGGTCTGGGAAATGGCTTCAAGGCTTTGGGCAATCTCGCCCGCCGCCGAACGCTGCTGCACCAGATGGTTCGAGATATCCTGCATCAGGCTGGTGACGTCGCGGATTTCCCTTTCCGCCTCGTTCATCTTACCCACCGTCGACAGCACGACACTCTCGCCCTCTTCGACGCGCTGCGTGCCCTCGGTCATAGCCCCCAGGATCGCCTCTGTTTCCGTGTTCAGGGCGGCAATGCGTCTGCGGATATCCAGCGTTGCTGCCGATGTCTGATTGGCCAGGGTCTTGACCTCGTGCGCCACCACGGCAAAGCCCTTTCCAGCCTCGCCCGCACGCGCCGCCTCGATGGTGGCGTTAAGTGCTAGAATGTTGGTCTGCTTGGCGATGGTCTCGATCTGTTCGACGATGGCGGAGATGCGCCCCGCCGCATCGGCCAGACGGGAAACGCCCTCTGACGCCTTCTTGACCGTTTCAACGATGGCCCGCACCGCCGAGACCGCATGTTCGGCTTCCTTGGCCCCTTCCACCGTAATGGTCTGCACGCTCTGGGCATTCGCCGCTGCCAGCTCGGAAGTACGGCTGATCGCCTGCACAGCCGTAACCAATTCCTCGGTCGAGGCCGAGATCGTGGTGGTGCGGCTGGTCAGCTCGCGCACGCTGCGCATGGTGTCGACGGCGCGCATGACGACGTCATTCATCAGAACCGACATGCCAACGGTCTGCTGAAGCGATTTAAGGCTGCGGCCTTCAAGGCAGCGCGACAACTCGGCCAGTTTGGCAAGCAGCCGATCTTCCGCCTCGGGAACGGAGGCATAGGCTCCCTTGATCAGGGCATCGATGGCCTGAAGAGCGGTGTCGAGATTGCTTGCGGAGTCCGCCTGCACCGTCTGATCCAGTGAGGCAGCCCTTTGCCCTAGCAACGACATCCGTTCCTCCTTGAAGCGCAAATTCCTGGGATATTCATTCGATCGTGAACAGCTTCGCCAATTTTGCGATTTGCACCATATGCTCGACCTGACCCTGGGGCCTGCGCAGGACAACGCTTTTCGAGCGGTTCTCGGCGGCATCCTTGACGATCAGCAGCATGCCGACGCCGAAGCTGTCGATAAAGTCTAGGCGGTTGAGATCGAACACGGTGCGCTGAAAGGTCTTCTTGGCAACATCCAGCAGGATTTCACGAAACAGCTTATGGTCCTTGAACGTCATGCGTCCAGATAGAACGAAGACCAGATCCGAGCCCTGGGTTTGTGTGCTGAATTCCATCTACCCACCATGGCCCTTTCATGTGCTTAAGCTGACCCCGATCATGCTGCGGCGCATTATAACGCCTTTTGCATGTAATTCGTCAATTCTCTTTAAGCGGGGCAAATGATACGCGCAATCTTCGCTTATTTGGTTTTTGTGTCGAATGTTTCGGCGCGATCGCATAAAACATCGATGCAACCACCTGGCAGGAGGCAAGAATGGCCATTCAGTGGCGCGACGCCATGTCGGTCGGCAGCGAGGCGATCGACGAGGACCATAAAAAACTGTTCATGCTGGTCAATCTGTATGAAGACGCCATCGCCAAGCACAATCTTTTCGAATTGAGAATGGCCTTTCAGGGGCTTTTTGAATATACGGCCGGGCACTTCGAGCGCGAGGAAAAGCTCCAGGAAGCCATCGCCTTCCCTCAGGCCCGAGAACATCTCCAGGAGCATCGGGAACTGGTCAGACAACTCGAAGCGTTCAATGCGAGTTTGAGCGATCCGGAGAAGCCCCGCCTCTCGCTTGAGGAGGCGGGAAGGTTTCTGCATGACTGGATCGTTAGCCACGTCTTCAGAGAGGATATGAAAATGCGCCCTTTGCTCCTGGGCCGCCCTGTTGTGCGATAAAAGCCCTGCCTCTTTCTAATTTCGGTGTCTTTTCAACATAATATGTAGTTTTTTAGACGTGTATTGACATTAACGCTGCCAAGCCTAATCTGACTGGAAGAATTGTTCAGGGAAACGGGCGTGGAAGCAGCTCTCTCCAGTCAAACCGAAAGTCTCGACCTCAAGACCTGGGTCGGAAAGCGCGAGGAGGCCGTCGATCTGGTCACGGCAGGGCCGATTGCGGCCCTGGCCGCCCTGCTGGATCACGAAACCGCTCCCTGGCCTTCGGGCGTGCTACCCCCTCTGGCGCACTGGTTTTATTGCCTGAACCGCACGCGCCAGACGGCATTGGATACCGACGGGCATGAAAGGCGGGGCGGCTTTCTTCCGCCCACGGCCCTGCCCAGGCGCATGTGGGCAGGCGGCTCGCTTTCCTTTCATCATCCGGTGCGCTTGGGATCGGTCTTTCGCCGCTCCTCGGTGATTACGGAGGTCAGCGAAAAGCAGGGCCGCTCGGGCCCCCTGCTTTTCGTGACCATTGATCACCGCCTGGAGGACAGCAAGGGCCTAGCCATCCGCGAGCGTCAGGATCTGGTCTATCGTGGCCCGGCCCGCAAGGACGACAACACCATCTCGCTGCACACGCCCCCCTCGCGGGACTTCGATTGGGAGCGGACCATTGCGCCCGATCCTGTGCTGCTGTTCCGCTATTCGGCCCTGACCTTCAATGCCCACCGCATTCATTACGACCGCGATTACTGTCTGAACCACGAGGGCTATCCGGGTCTTGTCGTGCATGGCCCGCTGATCGCCACCCTGCTGGCCGATCTTTATCTGCGCCACAATCCGGGAGTGGAGCTTTCGGAATTTTCCTACCGCGCCCAGTCGCCCTTGTTCGACACGGCGCCCTTCCAACTTCGCGGTCGCGCCACGGCCGAGGGAGCCGAGTTGTGGGCCCTGGCCCCCGATGGTCAGGTCGCCATGACGGCTCAGGTCAAGGCTGGATAAGCCGCTCTACTTCCCCCACTGCATGCGAGACGCTCTTAGGGTGTTGAACAACAGGCAGGCGATGGTCATGGGACCGACGCCGCCCGGAACCGGCGTGATGGCCGAAGCGGTGCCCATGGCCTCCTTGGTGGCGACATCGCCCACCAGGCGCGTCTTGCCGCCCTCGGCGGGAATGCGGTTGACGCCGACATCGATCACCACGGCGCCCGGTTTGATCCAGTCGCCCTTGACCATCTCGGGCCGTCCCACGGCAGCCACCAGAATATCGGCCTGACGGCACAAAGCGGGCAGGTCCCTGGTCTTGGAATGGGCAATCGTTACCGTGCAGCTTTCAGCCAGCAACAAAGCCGCCATGGGCTTGCCCACGATGTTCGAGCGCCCGATCACCACGGCATTCAGGCCGCTTAGGCTTCCCAACCGATCCTTCAGCAGCATCAGGCATCCGGTGGGCGTGCAAGGCACCAGGGCATCTTGGCCCGTAGCCAACCTGCCCGCATTGACGACATGAAAGCCGTCGACATCCTTGTCGGGACTGATGGCGTTGATCACCGCCGATTCATCGATTTGCTTGGGTAGAGGCAGTTGAACCAGAATGCCATTCACGGCCTCATCCTGGTTTAATTGCTCGACCAGGGCCAGAAGATCGGCCTGACTGGTATCGGCGGGCAGAATATGGTGAACGGAAACCATGCCGACGGCCTTGGTCTTTTCGACCTTGTTGCGGACATAGACCTGACTGGCCGGGTCCTCACCGACAATCACCACCGCCAGACCCGGCGTTTTCCCGCTGGACGCTTTGAGGTTGGCCACGTCCTTGGCCACCTGGGCCAGCAGGGTTTCGGCAAAGGCCTTGCCGTCGATGATCTCGGTCTCGGTCATGGAATCGTCCTTCGGGCTGGGGATGGCGCGCGAAAATTAGCCCTCCTTTTAAAAAAAAACCAGCCCCGGATGCTTATGGGGCGGGTTGCGCCCAGGGCATAAGAAAGGTAAACACACAAGAGATAGTCCCGTCGCACGGCCCCGGAGCCCGACATGTCGAAGAAAAGCCTGGTCTATGCGCTGAAATTCGCGCTGTCGGCCGCGCTCGTTGCCTATCTTCTGGGTAAGGTCGATCTCAGCCATTCCTGGGAAAAGGCCAAGAATGTCGATGTCCTCTGGCTCATCGCCGCCTCGGCTCTGTTCGTCGTGCAGATTTTCGTGGGGGCTTTGCGCTGGCGGGCCGTAACCGTCGCCATCGAGCAGGGCCTGTCCATTGGCCGCATGTTCCGCCTTTATTACATCAGCACCTTCTTCGGGTTGGTGCTGCCGGGCGCCGTCGGCGCCGACGCCGTGCGCGTCTGGATGACGCATAAGTCGGGCCTGAAGCTGGGGGCCGCCATTAATGGCGTCATGCTGGAACGCATCGTTACCGTTCTGGCCCTCGTTCTTCTGGTAGCGGCAACGCAGCCTTTGCTTTATTCCCGCATCGCAAGCGAGGGGCTGCGCTGGATCTTCCCCCTCTTGTCGCTGGGTGCTGTCGGCGGCGTGATCTTCATCATGGTCCTCGACCGCCTGCCTGGCCATTTGAACAAATGGCGGATCGTGCGCGGCATCATGCAACTGGCCCAGGACACCCGAAAGCTGTTCTTGAAGCCACGCCACGCCGTTCCCGTCATGCTGCTGGCCGTCTTCGGACATGTCAATTATTCGCTGGTCGTCTATTGTCTGGCCCGTGGACTGGATATTGATGTTGGCGTGATCGACTGCTTGGTTCTGGTTCCCCCGGTGCTTTTGATCATGACGCTGCCCATTTCCATCGCCGGCTGGGGTGTGCGCGAAACCGCCATGGTCACGGCCTTTGGCTTTATCGGCGTCCCCGACGCCGCCGCCCTGGTCCTGTCGATCCTGCTGGGGCTTTTGGGAACGGTGGTGTGTCTTCCGGCAGGACTGCTCTGGTTTCTGTCGCCCGACCGTCAGGTGGCGCGCGAGGCCGCCAGCGCCCCCCTTGAGGAACCGCTTGAACAAGAGGAAAAACGATGAAGCTCATCTTCGCCAAGCCTGCCATGCCTTCCAAAGGCGCTCTGGTCGTCGGTGTGCTTGAAGGACGCAAGCTGCTGCCGACCGCTCAGGCCATCGATGCCAAGACGCACGGCGCCTTGAAGCGAGTCTTTGAAGCCTCGCGATTCGACGGAAAGAAGGATCAGGTTGCCATCCTGCTGGCACCTCCGGGAACAAGACTTTCGCGCATCATCGCCATCGGCCTTGGCAAGGGCGCCGAGGTCAATGCCCTGGGCCTCGAAGCCTTTGGCGCCAAGGCTGCCCTGGAAGCGGTTGCCAGCCAGGAAAGCGATGTCGCCCTGGCGGTTGACGCCATTGCTGGCTGCAAGCTGGGCTTGGGCGAGATGGCGGCCCACATGGCCCTGGGGGCACGCCTTCGCAGTTGGCGGTTCGACCGCTACCTGACGCAGGAAAAGACCGACGACAAACCCAAGCTGAAGAACCTGACCTTGCTGACCGGCGAGGTGACGCAAGCTAGGCGCGCCTTCGCGCCACTGGTCGCTTTGGCCGAGGGCATCGAACTGACGCGCGAATTGCAAAGCGAACCCGCCAATGTCATTCATCCCGAAAGCATGGCCGCCAGGGCTCGGGAACTGACCAAGCTCGGCGTATCCGTCGAAATTTTGGGCGAAGCCCGAATGAAGAAGCTGGGCATGAACGCGCTTTTAGGGGTTGGCCAGGGCAGCGCTCGCGAATCAAAGCTGGTCGTCTTTCGCTGGATGGGTGCCAGGAACAAGGGCGCCAAGCCGGTCGCCATCGTCGGCAAGGGCGTTACTTTTGATTCCGGCGGCATTTCCATCAAGCCTTCGGGCGGCATGGAAGATATGAAGTGGGACATGTCGGGCGCTGCCGTCGTGTTCGGCCTGATGAAGGCCCTGGCGGGGCGCAAGGCCAAGGTCAATGTGGTGGGTATTGCCGGTCTGGTCGAAAACATGCCCTCGGGCACGGCGCAACGACCGGGCGACGTGGTCCGCTCGATGTCGGGCCAGACCATCGAAGTCATCAACACCGATGCCGAAGGGCGCCTGGTGCTGGCCGATGCGCTTTGGTACTGCCAGAACCGCTTCAAACCCGTGGCCATGATCGATCTGGCCACGCTGACCGGGGCCATTATGATCGCACTGGGCTCGGAATATGCCGGGCTGTTCGTCACCGACAACAAACTCTCCGACGGCCTTGTCAGGGCTGGCGAGGCAACGGGCGAATGTCTGTGGCGCCTGCCACTCAGTGATTCCTATGACAAGCTGATCAAATCCGATATCGCCGACATGAAGAATGTCGGAGATGGCAAGGCAGGCAGTATCACGGCCGCCCAATTCCTCAAGCGCTTTACCAACAACGTGCCCTGGGCGCACATTGATATCGCAGGCACCGCCTGGACCAAGAAGGACTTGGCGACCGTGCCCAAGGGTGCGTCCGCATTTGGCGTGCGCCTTCTGGAACGCTTCCTTGCCGAGAATTACGAGAATCGATGAGCCGTATCGGCTTCTATCACCTGACCAGAAGCCCCTTGGAATCGGCGCTGCCCAAAATCCTGGGCAAAGCCCTTGGGGCGGGAAACCGCTGCTTGGTCCTGTGCGGCAGCAAGGAGCGCGTGGCAGCGCTTGATGCGTTGCTTTGGAGCTTCGATCCCGATTCCTGGCTGCCGCATGGCTGGAGCCGCGAGGGAAATCCCGAGTTGCAGCCCATCTGGCTCTCGGATGCCGACGAAAACCCCAACCGGGCGGATGTGCTGGTGCTGATTGATTCCATGACATCCGAAAAACTGGACAGTTACGCCCGCTGCATCGATCTGTTCGATGGACATGATGAGGCGGCCCTTGACGCCGCGCGCCAGCGCTGGAAAACCGCCAAAGAAGCGGGCCACCAACTGGAATATTGGCAGCAAGACGAGAAATCCGGCTGGAAACTGGCGCAATAACCCCTTTATCTTTACCTGTTAATAGACCTTTATTTTCCTTCAGGCTACACTTGCTTCAAACATATGCAGGGAATGGGATGGCCGGGCGCGAAAATTTCGAAGTTCAGGTGCTGCAGGGAAAGCGCTGGACGGTTCTGACCGTCCACGAGACTCAGACTTCTGCCACCAGAGAGGCGCAGGCCGCCATCAAGACCAAACGCGACTACGAGGCGGTGCGCGTCGTGCGCTCCTGGATGCGCGGCGACGGCCTGACCGGCGAAAAGGTTGTCTTCACCCAGGAGCAGGAAGGCGGGCCGATATCTGCCACCATCTCCAATATCGATCAAGCACCCTGGTGCGCCACGGTCGAGGAGGCCTATGGGCGCGACAGCCGCCTGATGCTGGGGCGCCTTTTGCGCAAATATCTGGATACCGTCTTTCTGACGCCGACAGAGCTTCTTTACAGCTACCGCGCTCTACGCCGCATCGAGGACAGCGACACCTTGTTGCCGAGTGCTGCGGACAAGGTGGCCAATCTTCAGGTCAAGGCGCCGGGAGCGCCGCCCGGCCTTGACGCCAGGGTGCGCAAGGATGAAATCTACCAGATGGTCGATCGCATCACGGCGCGCGCGCGCCAATGGTCGGACGACTACCGGGTGCCCGATTTCGACGGCGAGGATCTGGCGGCCCTTGCCCGGAAAGTTGACGAGGTGGCCGGACCCGACGAGCGCGTTCCCATGCTGATGACCTCGTTGTCGCTGTATCTGTCCGGCGGCAGAAGCTGGGATGTCAAGCTGGAAAAGATTCTCGATCTGCTGAAACCGGATCTGCCCGAGAATTTGGCTGCCCTGCTTGACGAAATTCTGGCGGAAGTGCTGGACGGTGCGACGGTTATTCAAGATCTGCTGGGCGCCCAGCAAAGCTTGGGAGCCGCCCTGGTCTCCATCATCCGCCTTGCATCGGGCAAGATGGCTGAGGGGGGGCGGCCCCCGCCCGGTCTACTGGGCCGCATCGATGCGCTGTTCGCCAAGTCCGTGATGCCCGCTTGCCGGGCAACACTTTATGACCGCGTTCGCCGCCAGCTTGCCACAGGCAGGCGCTTAGCGCCTGAGGGCGAGGATGAAGCCAGCGCCTTTGCGCAGCTTGTCGTCGCCCTGCACGATGGGACAGGGCGCTTCCCAGAAGGTGTGCCCATGCTGGAAGCGCTGATGGATCGGGCTGGGCGCGTGTACGCCGAACCCGACATGCCGCCCGAGCCCAAGCGCACACTGGATTCGATGGTGCGGCTGATCGCAGAAACGCGGGCGCGCATCCGTTTTCTGGTCAATCTGGCGGTGACCGCCTTTGGCCAGAAAAATCTCGATGTGGTCATCAATCGGTTGGGCAATGCCATTTTGAGCCTGAAGACGCTGGAGGAAGTCACCTATCCGCGCGGCAATCAGGCCAGGCGACTGGCCGAAGGCACTCAGATTCAGACTGAGATTCTGGAGAGCGCCCTGCCGCAACCCATCAAGAGGAAACTTGTCGATAAAATCGATGATCTGCTGGCCGACTATGTCCATCGGGAGGGCATCGTTGAGAAACTGGATCATGCCAGCGATCCCTTGCGCCTGCGCGCGGAACGGCTGGTGCAGTTCTGCGCTTCCGGCGTGCTGCTGGAGGGCAAGGCGCTTTCCATCGCGCGGGATCGAACCCAGTCGTTGCTGCGTCAACCCGACTTCGTCCCGAAGTTCATCGAAGGCATCGCCGACGGGGCCGAGGCCGAGCAGATGTTGCGCCAATTTCATCTGCTGCTTGCCAAGGCGGGCTTTAAGAAATAATGCCGCTTTTCATCAAAGGATTTCTTGCCTGCCTGATGACCTTGCTGATCCCTGGCGCTCTCATGGCACAACAAAATCCCCGCGAAGCCAAGGCCAGCAAGGACAAGGTTCTGGAGTTATGCGCAACGCAGAAATACGATTCCGTTCTGACCGAGATTGACGGATTGACCGTACGATTCTTTTGCGATCCCTACATGCCGCCCCTGCTGCTGGGCGCACCCGGATCAGTGGATAAGGGTGAGCGCGCCAAGCCCGGCCCCGCCATCAGCGAGACCCTGCCGGAATGCCCGCCCACTGACAAAGCCTATGGCCTGTGCGAGATGAGCCGCCTTGACCGCGAGCTTCGGCGCAAGATGATCGAGATGGAGGAAAAGCGCTCGTTCGAACGCAGGCGTGCCGCCGAGGCCCTGGCCGAGCTCGAGGCCAAGCGCAGTAAACAGCCTGCGCCACCGCCGCCCTGTACACCTTTGAGTGAGACCGGCATTTCGCACGGCATGACGCAGGATATTCTGGGCGCGGGCGGCAGCTTGCAGAGCATCATGCCGATTCCCAACGATGTCCGATTGATTTTTCTGATCAAGCGCACGGCTCTGTATGGTCCGATGTCTCGCGTCAAGGAGGGCGATCTGGTGGCTATCGACGCCATCGCCAGCCGCACCCAATACGCCTTTCCCATTCTCCCTGCGGTGACGATCACACGCCAGCAGGCGAGCAATCTTTGCCCCATCTCCCCTGCCCAGTCAGACAAGGGGGCCACCCCCCTGATCTCGATCCTGAACAATTCCCAGGCAAAGCCATCCTCAACGAAGCTGAAGCTTCCGTCCGAGTTGGATGAGGAGATTTTGCAAGACGGCCAGGGCCCCATCGTTCTGCCCAAGCTTTCGCCCAGCGGACCAACCCCGCTCACGCCGGCAAAATGAGCTTGCGCATCACCTGGAATTGCCAAGAATGAAAGTTATGGAACAAACACTGGCTGGCGACATTCCGATCGGCAATTGGGTGGACAGGCACTTGCCCACCCGGCTGCGCCCCTATGCGCGCCTGATGCGCCTTGATCGCCCCATTGGAACATGGCTTTTGCTGTTGCCCGGCTGGTGGAGCTTGGCCATGGCTTCCGAGGGCTGGCCAGATTGGAAGCTGATGCTGTTTTTTGGCGTCGGCGCCATGATCATGCGCGGCGCAGGCTGCACTTTCAATGATTGGGCAGACCGGGATTTCGATTCCAAGGTCGAGCGCACAAAGGTGCGCCCCATTCCATCGGGCGCCATCTCACCCAACCTGGCCTTGCTGTTTCTCGCCTTCGAACTGACGGTCGGCTTGGCCATTCTGTTGCAATTCAATTCCTTCGCCATTCTGGTTGGCGCGGCCTCGCTGCTGCTGGTCTTTCCCTATCCTTATATGAAGCGCATCACCTATTGGCCCCAGGCCTGGCTGGGTCTTACCTTCAACTGGGGCGCTTTGCTGGGATGGGCGGCGGTGACGGGCGCCCTTTCCTGGCCGCCCATGATCTTATATGTCGCGGGCCTGTTCTGGACGCTGGGCTACGACACCATCTACGCCCATCAAGACAAGGAAGACGACGCGCTGATCGGCGTCAAATCGACGGCGCTTCGCCTGGGCGGCCATACAAGGCCCTGGCTTCTTGTCTTCTTTGCCCTAGCGGTCCTTCTGATCGGCCTGTCCGGCTGGCTGGCTGGCCTCGCCTGGCCCTTCTTCCTGTTTCTAGGTGCCGCTTGGTTGCAAAGCCTGTGGCAAGTCAGCGACCTTGAAATCGACGATTCAGCCGATTGCCTTCAGAAGTTCAAATCAAACCGCCTGTTCGGCTGGCTGGTGCTGGCGGGAATCATTGCAGGCCGGGTGATGGCTTGAGCGATCCCATCCCATTCGTGCTTGCCAACACCCGCCTGGACCGCACACCCCTGCTTCCCGAAATCAGCCTGCATCTGGCAAGCCAGGTGACGCCGCTCTGGGAGGCCACCGAGGCAACGCTTCAAAAAGAGGGATTGCCGCCGCCCTATTGGGCCTTTGCCTGGGTGGGCGGTCAGGCGGTGGCACGCCATCTTTTGGACCATCCCGAAATCGTGCGGGGCTTGCGCGTACTCGATTTCGCGGCCGGTTCGGGTGTTGCAGGCATTGCCGCCGCCCTGGCGGGTGCTGCCCTTGTGGAAGCCGCCGAGATCGACGCCTTCGCCGGTGCCGCCATATCCCTTAACGCCAGCGCCAACGGCGTGGCCGTGAGTGTCTTCCTGGAAGATCTGGTGGGATCGAAGCGTCGCTGGGACGTCGTCTTGGCGGGCGATGTCTGCTACGAACGCCCGATGGCTGAGCGCGTCTTCGACTGGCTTTTGACCTTGCAGAGCCAGGGGGCGCGCATCCTGCTGGGCGATCCGGGCCGGGCCTATCTGCCGCAATCCGGCCTTGCTCTGCTGGGTAGCTACGACGTGCCCACGACCCGAGACATCGAAGACAAGGACATGCGCACGGCAAAAGTCTACGAGGTACTCGCTACTCTTTAAGTTCCAGCTTGGAATGTTCAAGATCGGTTTCTGACGACACACGGTTGCGGCCCGAGCGCTTGGAAAGATACAGCGCCTCGTCGGCCCGCTGTATGAACTGGCTCAAGGGCTCGCCCAGGGAATATTCGGAAACGCCGATGGACAGGGTGATCTGTCCCAGGCTCTGGCCCGTGCGCTTGTTGGTCACCTGCTTGTTGGCGACATTGTTGCGAATGTTCTCGGCTGCCGCCAGAGCGTTCTTCAGGTCCGTCTTCGGGAAGATGACCGAGAACTCCTCGCCGCCATAGCGGGCCGCCGTGTCCTGGCCCTTGACGCTGTCGACCAGGGTGCGGGCCACCAGTTTCAGCACCTGATCGCCCATCTGATGGCCATAGGTGTCGTTGAACTTCTTGAAAAAATCGATGTCGATCATGGCAAGGCAAAGCGGCTCGCCGGTCTCCATGATCTGCATGGCCGATTCGCGCAGCACGATGTCGAACAATTTCCGGTTGGCAATCGTGGTCAGCGCATCCGTCATCGACTCGCGCTTTACCTCGTCCAGATTCTCGCGAAGCTGCTTGATCTCCTTGGCCGAGGAATCAAGCTTGACCTCAAGCTCCTGGTTGGCCTCGGCGATCGAGCGGGTTTCGGTCATCACCGTCCGCAACATGTCGCGGATGTCGCCCATCTTGTCTTTGTCGGTCAGCGTGTCGGAGAAAGATTTCAGAGTCTCGCCATAGCTGTTGGCTCCCTGAACGGCATCCCCCAAAAAGCCCATCATCTGGCCCAGCATGCCTTCGATGCGCTGCGTGGCCTTGTGCAAAGCCTGGCTTTCGCTTTCGTGGCCAAAGAATTTCTGGCGCAGATCCATCGAGACCCGCTCGTCGAATTCCATCTTGTTGCTGATCAGAATATCAACCGCGCGCTTCAGGTCGGGATAATTCCCTGAAACATAGGTGTACCACACCGCAAAATTCCCAGGATGAGCCGGCACCTGATGCTTTTTCATCAAGTCGAACGCCTGCCCGGCATAGGACAGCGCCTGCTCGAACTTCTCGGGGTATTCCATAAATCCCGCCCCCCCTCTTTTTCAGATTTCCGACACTATAAGAGCCCCCTGCCCTGTATGGCAATTATCACTTCCCAAGATTTATTCAAGAGTTTAATTGGCTGCATCCACGGCTCCCGGCATCCATGCGACAAGAAGGGCTTGTTCCCGCCTTAGTTCAAAACAGCCGCATATTCAAGGAAGTGGATTTGAAGCTGAAACTAGCCTAATTTGCTGCAGTGCGGCCTCGGGAGTTTTTTTCAGGGTTTGCAGGGGGCTCTGAATGATTCTAAGATTCTTGATTCGAAAATTTGGGGCCAGGGAAGTGGGCAGAATCAGATCATCCGTCCGCCAATACATGCAAACCCAGATGAAGGATGTTCTGGTCGCCACCGAGCATTCGCCCTATCTCACACGTCATCGGATCGATGCCATCGTCATGCGCACGCGCATGGTGGCGGCGGCTTTTTCCGTATTAACCTTTCTTTGGATCGGATTGGATGCCCTCACCCTGCCCTGGCCGGAATGGGGCGTTTTGGGCTGCATCCGCGCTGCTGCCTCCGGCGTTTTCGCCTTCGTGGCCTTTCCGCACAAGCGTGCCTGGAATCTGCGTGGCGCCTTGTTTCTTCTGTCGATCATCCTGGCTATTCCCTTAAGTTTCTTCCTGGCCGCCCAATTCCTTTTCCAAGATGATGTCCTAGGCGGGCTGGCGCTGATCAATGTCCGCCTGTATGACGCCCTTCCCTTTATTGTTCTGGCGGGACTTTCGGTCTTTCCCCTGGTCGTGGTCGAGGGCCTGCTTTTTGCTCTGGTTGTCTTTGTGCTGGCGATCCTGGGGCCTGTTCTGGCGGGCCGCTTCGAGATGGCCCGCGAATTGACCACCTTATGGGTGATGGTGGTGATTCTCGGCATTTATGCCTTTGCTGGCATGATTCAGTTGAATTACATGATCGCGCTCTTGCGCCGAGCCAGCCACGACACGCTGACCGGGGCCTTTACAAGGCGCAGCGGCATGGAACTTCTGGATAATCAGTTTCGCACCAGCGTCGAGCAGGATTTGCCGTTATCCGTGGCTTTTTTCGACCTCGACAACTTCAAATCCATCAATGACGTGCATGGCCATGATGCGGGCGACAAGGTTCTGCGCGATGCGGTGGCCAAATTGGGACGTCTGTTGCGCCAAGGCGATTCGGTTATTCGTTGGGGGGGCGAGGAATTCGTGGTGGTGATGACGGGATCAAGCGCCGACGGTGTCCACATCGCCATGCAGCGCGTGATGCACGAATGGCTGGGAACTAATCCCGGCGGCGGGCCGGTGACGGCCAGCATCGGCGTTGCCGAGCGCACCCGCGACAAGGTCGAGGATTGGCCGCAACTGGTGGAACTGGCCGACAAGCGCATGTATCAGTCAAAAACGAGCGGAAAGGCGCGCTGCACCTTTACCGACGAGGACGTGCTACTGCCTGCCTGATCCTCAGACTTCCAGCACCATATCGTCGCGATGGACCAACTCGTCCTTGCCGCAATAGCCCAGAATCGATTCGATCTCACCGCTTTGATGACCGGCAATGCGCCTGGCTTCATCGGCGCCGTAGGCGACCAGGCCACGCCCCAGAATGCGCCCTTGCCGATCCGCGAAGGCAACGCAGTCGCCCTTTTGGAAACCGCCGTCCACGCCCGCGACGCCTGCGGGCAATAGCGAGCGGCCCTTGGCGAGGGCGCCAACGGCGCCATCATCCAGAATCAGCGTCCCCGCCACGCTTAACGAGCCCGCGATCCAGCTTTTGCGGGCCTGCCTGGGCTCGGATGACGGCAAGAACCAGGTGCAGCGCCCGCCCTTCTCGATAGCCGAGAGGGGATTGAGTCGATCACCAAGGGCGATCGCCATTCGGCATCCCGCCCCCATGGCGATTCTGGCCGCCATCAACTTGGTTACCATGCCGCCCGAACCCAGGCTGGAGCCGACACTGCCCGCCATGGCTTCGATCTCGGGCGTAATGTCACGAATTTCCGCCAGGAACCGGGCGTCCGCGTTCTTGCGCGGATCGGCCGAGTAAAGCCCATCGATATCCGAGAAAAGCACCAGCACATCGGCCCCCACCATTTCGGCAACGCGCGCCGCCAGCCGGTCATTGTCGCCGAAACGGATTTCCTGGGTAGCAACGGTGTCGTTCTCGTTGATGACGGGAACGGCCCCTTGCGCCATCAGGGTCACCAGGGTGGTGCGCGCATTCAGATAGCGCTGGCGGTTCTCGCTGTCATCCAGGGTCAGCAGAATCTGCGCCGCCACGATGTCGTGACGCGCCAGAGATTCCTGATAGGCATGCGCCAGGCGAATCTGGCCCGCCGCCGCCGCCGCCTGCTTTTCGTCAAGCCGCAAGGGGCCGGGCTTGAAGCCCAGCGGACGGCGACCCACGGCAATGGCCCCCGATGTTACGACGATGACATCTGTCTGGTGCGCCTTGAGGGCGGCGATGTCGTCGGCCAGCGAGTCCAGCCATTTGCGCCGGACATGGCCCGTAGCTTCGTCAACCAGAAGGGACGAACCGATCTTGACAACAACGCGCTTGGCGGCTCTTAAGGGATTGGCCGTCATGCCAACTTCCCCTTGGCCTTCTGAATCCGCTGATCAAGGTGGCGCAACACGTCTTGCACCCCGCTTCCGGCAACGCCCGAAATAGGATAGACCGCCCTTCTGGTCGCCTTGGCAAGGGCGGCCCGCTTGGCTTCGATGTCTTCCGGCGTCAGGGCGTCGATCTTGTTCAGCGCTGTGATCTCGGGTTTCTTGTCCAATCCGTTGCCATAGGCCTTCAATTCATGGCGCACCGTGCGCCAGCTTTCCACCACATTTTCCTCGGTCGCATCGACCAGATGCAACAACACCCGGCAACGCTCGACATGGCCCAGAAAGCGATCCCCCAGCCCCGCCCCCTCATGCGCTCCCTCGATCAGGCCGGGAATGTCGGCGATCACGAATTCGCGCTCGTCGACATGGGCGACACCCAGATTGGGATGCAAGGTAGTGAAGGGATAGGCGGCGATCTTGGGCCGGGCCCGCGTAACGGCGGCCAGAAAAGTCGATTTACCGGCATTGGGCAGACCGACCAACCCCACATCAGCAATCAGCTTCAGATGCAGCCACACCCACAATTCCTGCCCTGGCCAGCCCTCGTCGGCCCGTCTCGGCGCCTGATTGGTCGAACTCTTGAAGTGCATGTTGCCAAAGCCGCCGTCGCCGCCGCGCAGCAGCAGAACACGCTGACCGTCTTCAGTGATGTCGGCCAGCACTTCTTCTTTGTCCTCGGTCAGAATCTGCGTTCCCACCGGCACGGCGATCTCAAGCCCTTCGCCATCCGCACCCGTGCGGTTGTTGCCCATGCCGTGATGGCCCTTTTCGGCCTTGAAATGCTGGCGATAGCGAAAATCGATGAGGGTGTTGAGATTCTGCTTGCCCACGAAAACGATATCGCCGCCGCGCCCGCCATTGCCGCCGTCGGGACCTCCGAATTCGATGAAGCGCTCGCGCCTGAACGAACAGCAACCGGCTCCGCCGTCGCCGCTTTTAAGAAAGATTTTGCACTCGTCCAGAAATTTCATGGCAAAACCTTAAAATTAAAAAGCAAAAAGGGGAAGGCAGCACCTTCCCCTTCGCAACAGTTCGAGGCGCTACGCCTTATTCTGCGGCTGCGACCGAAACGAACATGCGGCCCTTGATTCCGGTGGCGAAGCCCACCTTGCCGTCGATCAGGGCGAACAGCGTATGATCCTTGCCGATGCCGACATTGGCGCCGGGATGGAACTTGGTGCCGCGCTGGCGCACCAGAATGTTGCCGGCCAAAACCGCCTGACCGCCGAAGCGCTTGACGCCCAGACGCTGGGCGTTTGAATCGCGACCGTTGCGTGAACTGCCGCCAGCCTTTTTATGTGCCATTTCAGAACCCTCCGATGTCCGATCAGCCGGCCGCGATGCCGGTGATCTTCAGCACCGTCAGATCCTGACGATGCCCGTTCTTGCGACGCGAGCTCTTGCGGCGGCGCTTCTTGAAGATGATGAGCTTGGGCCCACGGGTCTGCTCGACGATTTCGGCGCTAACCGAAGCGCCCGCCACCAGGGGCCTGCCAATCTTGCCGCCCACCATCAGGACCTGGTCCAGCTTCACGGGCGAACCGGGCTCGCCCAACAGCTTTTCCACCGTGATGGTATCGTTCTCGGCGACCCTGTATTGCTTGCCGCCCGTCTTGACCACTGCGAACATGACCCACCTGTCAAATATTGAGGCGCGGCGTGCCACAGGCCCGCCACGAGAGGGCGGAACATAGTAGCGCCCCGCCACCTTGTCAATTGAATTTCGCCAGCCGCAAAAGCTTGTGGAAGGCCTGGCTGGCCTGCGCTAAATCGCCGTTTTCTGCCCCCAGGGCGGCCATCAGGCTGGCCAAAAGCGCCAGCAGGGCAATCTCGAGCGGACTGCCCGTGCGGATCAGGGGAATGCCATAGGTTCGCTTCAGAGGCCAGAACAGGGGTACCCCGGAAAGGGTGAAGCCGTCAGCCAACAGATGGGAGAGATAGCCCACGGCCAGGGGGGCGGCCAGAGACGAGGTTCCGGCAAATCCCAGAAACAGGGAAAAAGCCAGCACGGCCAACAGGGAATGGGTAAGCCCGCGATGCCCGATCAAGGCAGCCAGAGGCACCGAGACCAGGGCTAGGCGCTTACCTACCCAGGATTTGGGGTGGTCGATGTCGGGCAGCAGAGCCCCCAGGGCGGCCAGGCCCAGAGCTTCCGGCGCCGTCGGCTGACCCAGTGCTTGGGAGACGCCCGCCCAGACGGCGCCGCCCACCACCACATGCGACACCGCCATCATGGATTGCGGGGCCCCCTGACCAATTCCGCCACCACGCCGTGCAGGGTGCGCACTTCCTGTTCGGTCATGCCCGCCCGCTGAAAGATGTTGCGGATATTGCGCACCATGGTCGGGCGCTTGTCGGCCACGCGCAGAAAGCCACAGTGATCAAGCTCGCGCTCGAGATGCAAAAAGAAATTCTCCAGCTCCTGCTTGCTGGCAGGCTTGGAATCGCCCGAAGCCAGACGGCTGGGCGCTGTGGCATCGCCCGACTGAAACCATTCATAGCCCACCATCAGCACGGCCTGGGCCAGATTGAGCGAAGCGAAAGCGGGATTGAGGGGCACATTGATCAGCGCGTCGCACAGGGCCAGATCGTCGTTCTCAAGCCCCGTGCGTTCCGGGCCAAACAAAAATCCGACTTTCTCGCCCACAGCACTGGCCTCTCTGGCCTCCAAACCCGCCTGTCTGGGGGTTACGATGCGCTTGGTCATGCGCCTTGTGCGCCCTGTCGTGGCGTAGACGCGGGTAAGATCGGCGATGGCTTCGCTGGTGCTGGCGCAAATGCGCGCCTGATCGAGAATCGATTCAGCCCCCGACGAGGCCCGGCGCGACAATTCGTTGGGCCAGCGCGGCAGAGGGTTCACGATGCGCAGATCGTAAAGGGCGCAATTGGCCATGGCGCGGGCCGCAGTACCGATATTCATCGCCAATTGCGGCGCCACCAGAATGACGGCGGGGGCTTGGGGATCTGGCGCGCTCTTTTTGGTGTGATCAGTGCCGGAGGTTACGCTCACGACAAAGCGCCGTCCCTAAGCAGCTTATAGGTAAAACTGTCCGACAACGCATCGAACGAGGCATCGACGACGTTGGTGGACACCCCCACCGTGGACCAGCGCCGCCCCTGCTTGTCCGCACTTTCGATCATGACGCGGGTTACGGCATCGGTGCCGTCGCCGGGGCCCGCTCCCGGCGTAAAGATGCGCACCTTGTAATCGACCAGCTTCAAATCCTCCAGATGGGCGGCGAAGGGGCGCAGCATCTTGCGCAACGCCGCATCCAGCGCATTGACCGGGCCGTTGCCCTCGGCCACTTCCATCAGATCATCGCCTTGCACGCGGCCCTTGACCGTGGCTTCGCTGACCAGAGCAAAGCTGCCATCCGTCTGCCATTCGCGTCTGGTGATGACGCGAAAGCTTTTCAGATCGAAATAGGCGGGAACCTGGCCGAAGGACCGGCGCACCAGCAATTCCAGGCTGGCCTCGGCCCCGTCATAGGCATAGCCGTCATATTCGCGCTGCTTGACCTCTTCCAGCATGCGGGCCACTTTGGGATCGGTGCTGTCGACATCGACCCCCAGATCGCGCAGCGTCGCCAGAATATTCGAGCGCCCGGACTGATTCGACACCACGACATGGCGATGATTGCCCACCAGTTCCGGCGAGATATGCTCGTAGCAGCGCGGGTCCTTTTCGACCGCCGAGACATGCAGGCCGCCCTTATGGGCGAAGGCACTGCCGCCCACATAAGGGGCCCTGCGGTCGGGGGCGCGGTTCAAGCGCTCGTCCAAGACCCGGCTGACATGCTTAAGCCGCGTCATGTCCGAGGGCGTGATGCTGGTTTCATAGCCCATCTTCAAGACCAGATTGGCCACGATGCTGATCAGATTGGCGTTGCCGCAGCGCTCGCCCAGCCCGTTCAGCGTGCCCTGCACCTGCCTAGCCCCCGCCCGCACGGCGGCCAGCGAGTTGGCCACCGCATTGTCGCTGTCATTATGGCAATGGATGCCTAGATGTGTTCCAGGAACGCGGGCCGAGACCTTGGTCACGATCTCCTCGATCTCGTGGGGAAGTGCTCCGCCGTTGGTGTCGCACAGCACGACCCAGCGCGCTCCGGCCTGATAGGCCGCCTCGACGCAGGACAGGGCGTAATCGGGATTGGCCTTGAAGCCATCGAAGAAATGTTCGGCGTCGAACATCACCTCATCGACCCGGGTCTTGGCATAGGCCACCGAGTCGGAAATCATGCGCACATTCTCGGCCAGTTCGATGCCAAGCGCCACCTCGACCTGGAAATCCCAGCTTTTGCCCACCATGGTGACCGCGCGAATTCCCGGTGCGAACAGGGCTTGAAAGCCCGGATCGTTCTCGGCCGAGCGGCCCTGGCGGCGCGTCATGCCAAACGAGGTGAAGCGCGCCCTGGAGAGGGCTGGAAGACTTGCGAAAAACGTGTCGTCGGTGGGATTGGCCCCCGGCCAGCCGCCCTCGATATAGTCGATGCCCAGACGGTCCAGCTCGGCGGCAATGGCGATCTTGTCGGCCACCGAAAAATCGACGCCTTGCGTCTGCGCGCCGTCGCGCAGGGTGCTGTCATAAAGATATACGCGCTTGTCGGACATGGACCGGATGCCTGATGGTCTGTGGATAAGGTGGCACAGAATGCCCGATAAGCCCCGAAGGCTCAAGGTCGCCCTTATCCCCTTGATCCAAAAAGAAGCGGCTGGGCGAATAGCTGCTCCGCAATCTTTGCAGGCTCTCTAAATTATCAATTATGATAATATCCCCCCGGGTGGTGTGGCCTGGAGGCGCTCCATGTTCGAAATTCAGCCGGAAAGCCAAGGCAATTTCTTAAGCCTGTGCGTCGTCGGCAAGCTTACCGATGGCGATTACAAAAGATTCTGTCCGCATCTGGATGCCCTGGTGGCCGAGCATGGATGCGTGCGCTGCCTGATCGACATGACCGCCTTCGAGGGCATGACGATGGGGGCCGCCTGGGAGGATTTCATTCTGGGTGTGCGCCACTGGAACGATTTCGAGCGCTGCGCCCTGATCGGCGACACGGCCTGGGAAAAGGCCTCAGCCGTCGCCTTCAATGCGCTTAGCAAATCGGATGTCCGCTACTTCACCGCCAAAGAGCGCCGCGAAGCCTGGATTTGGGTCAAAGGCCGCGCTTAGCGCACGATCGTTTAGCCCCGAGTCACTCGGGTGACTCGGGGCTAAACGTGAATCGTTCGCTAAAACAAGTATGTAGAGCGGATTCACGCCTTCAATCGGAGCCGCCATACGGCTCCGATTTCAGACGACCCGCTCTAAATTACTTCGACCGAGAAATTCTCGATCACGGTGTTGGCCAGAAGCTTGCGGCACATATCCTCGGCCTCGGCCTTGGCCTTGGCGGGATCGTTCTCGGACAGTTCGACCTCGATGAAACGACCGACCCGCACCTCGCCTACTCCCTTGAAGCCCAGGGATTCCAGGGCATGGCCAACCGCCTTGCCCTGGGGATCGAGAACGCCGTGCTTCAGCGTAACATGCACCTTCGCCTTCATAGCCGAAAGCTCCCTTATTGCATGGTGGCGGGACCCTTAAGGTCCCTGGGGCCGCCTTCAGGCAGAATGCCCAAGCGTCTCGCCACTTCCTGATAGGCTTCCTCGACACCGCCGAGATCGCGCCGGAAACGGTCCTTGTCCATCTTCTCGTTGGTCTTCAAGTCCCACAGACGGCAATTGTCGGGGCTGATCTCGTCGGCCAGCACGATGCGCATATCTTCGCCTTCCCAAAGCCTGCCAAATTCCAGTTTGAAATCGACCAGACGGATGCCCACGCCCAGGAACAGGCCGGTCAGGAAGTCGTTGATGCGTAAGGATAGCCCCATCATTTCGTCAAGATCATGGGTGTTGGCCCAGCCGAAGGCGGTGATGTGCTCTTCGCTGACCATAGGGTCGCCCAACTCGTCGTTCTTGTAATAATACTCGATGATCGAGCGCGGCAGGGACGTGCCCTCGGGAACGCCGAAGCGCTGCGACAGCGAGCCCGCAGCGATATTGCGGATCACGACCTCGAGCGGGATGATCTCGACCTCGCGCACCAGCTGCTCGCGCATATTGAGGCGGCGCACGAAATGCGTGGGAATGCCGATTTCGGCCAGCTTGATCATCAGAAATTCAGAGATGCGGTTGTTCAGCACCCCCTTGCCGGTGATCGTGCCCTTCTTCTTGTTGTTGAAGGCCGTGGCGTCGTCCTTGAAATATTGCACGAGCGTCCCGGGCTCAGGCCCCTCGAACAGAACCTTCGCCTTGCCTTCATAAATCTGCCGTCTTCTGGCCATGTGCGTCATCCCAGGGATGGATATGCCAGGGCTAAGGAATGCGCCCCAGCTTCAGGGCTATTCATATAGCAAGACCGGCGGATGGCGCAACCTTGCCCAGGCGGGGGCGCAATCTTCTTGCCGCGCATGCTTAATTATCTTAACTTATCAGCGGGATGGCGGGAATGCCCGCCGTGCCCCTTGCTGTAAACTTGAGGGGAGTCAGCGTGTTAGGGTCACTCCGAGTCGGTGGAGTTGTGGATAAGCGCCGCCTGATCGCCCTTCTTGGCGTTCTGCTGATCGGCGGATTCCTGGCCACCAGTCTCCTGGGTTACTTCGTCGCCCGCAGAAGCATGCACCAGTCGATCGTGGCAACCGAACTGCCGCTCACCTCCGACAATATCTATTCAGAAATTCAGCACGATCTGCTTCGCCCCATCTTCGTTTCCTCGATGATGGCCAACGATACGTTCTTGCGCGACTGGGTGCTGGCGGGCGAAAAGGACGCCACCCAGATCACCCGCTATCTCAATGAGATCAAGACCCGCTACGGGGCCTTCACCAGCTTCTTCATTTCCGAAAGCACCCGCACCTATTACTACGCCGACGGCATCTTGAAGACGGTGCGCGAGGACGAACCCAGGGATGTCTGGTATTTCCGTGTGCGCCAGATGAACGAACCCTACGAGATCAATGTCGATCCCGACATGGCCCATCAGGACGCCATGACCATCTTCATCAATTATCGCGTCTTCGGCTATGATCAGCAATATATCGGCGTGGCGGGCGTCGGCCTCACTGTTTCCGCGATGCGCCAGCTTATCAATAATTATCAGCAGAAGTACGGACGCATCGTCTATTTCGTCGACAAGGCGGGAAAGATCGTCTTTTCCGGCAATGACAGCGGGGTTGGCGAGGAAAGCCTCATGCACCGTGAAGGCATGAAGGAGATCGCCTCTCAGGTCCTGGCGGCCAAGCGGGGCGACTATCAGTATGAGTATAAGGGCCATACCCATCTGTCCAATGTGCGCTTCATTCCCGATCTCAACTGGTATCTTGTCGTCGAGAAGGTCGAGGACGAGGCCCTCACCGGCATTCGCCAGACATTATACACCAATCTTGCCATCAGCCTGCTGGTCAGCCTGCTGATTCTGGCGGCCGCCACCTATACGGTGAACTCGTTCCAAAGACGCCTTGAACTAATGGCCACCACCGACAAGCTGACCGGTCTTGCCAACCGCCAGGCCTATGATTTGCTGATGGCCCAGGCGATGAAGGACACGCAGCGCACGGGCGAGGCTTTATCCCTGGCCTTGTTCGATATCGACAATTTCAAGACCATCAACGACCGCTTCGGCCATTTGGCGGGCGACCACGTCATCACCGCCGTCGGAGAGCTTGCCAAATCCAGCCTGCGCGCTTCCGACATCGTCTGCCGCTGGGGCGGCGAGGAATATATCGTGCTGCTCAGCAAGTGCAGCGAAGCCGATGCGCTGCATCTGGCCGAAAAGATGCGCGTTACCATTGCCCAGGCGACCATCACCCATGAGGACAAGGTCATTCAGACAACGGCCAGCTTTGGCATTGCCCAATACCGCCCGGGCGACACCCACGACACGCTGCTCAGTCGCGCCGACCATGCCCTTTACGCCGCAAAAGACGCCGGACGCAATCGCGTGGTGGTGGGGTAGGGCGGCTGCCTGGAGCCGCTCTGCCGAAAGCCTACGCTTCTTCAAACTGATGTAATTCCATCTCGCCCATCCAGTAACATAATAAAGTTGCTGGGAGAAGAAAGATGGGCTGCATCGTTTTGCTTCCTGTATTAAGGCGCCCAAAATCCGACAACGACTTTGTTATGACATAGCCACGATCCGGTTTCCGTTCAGAGCAAAACTCCAACAGTCCCTTGAGTTTTTTTAGCTCAGAAGGTTGCGATCGGTATTTGACCTCGAACGGAATGACTTGATTTGCCACTTCCGCAACGAGATCGACTTCAAGCTTGTTCTTGCCTTGCCAGTAGGTAAACCGAACGTTCTGCCTATAGTATCGCGCGAACAAGTGCTTGAGGACAGCGGCTTCTGCTGCCACGCCTAGCGCGTCAGGATCGTCAAGAACGGATCGCCCCCTAAGCATAACAGCCGGGGCAATGGCTGCATCCGCCAGATAAATCTTGTGGCGACCTCGCAGTACGTCCTTTCCGTAACCAAACGGAGGCAATCTATATATCAGGTGCGTCGCCTCAAGCAGCTCGATAAAGTTTTGCGCCGTGGGCCTAGTTACCTGAAGGTTGCTGCAAAGAGACGACATTTCCATTAGTCCGCCATCGTGTAAGCAGATGTATAAAAACGTCTGCTCGAGGTCCAGGACGCGGCGCACGCCAAATGTTGCCGTCATGTCGCGCTTAATGGCTTTGTCAACAATGTCTTCCCGCAAAAGCTTTTGCGCCTGCGTAATCGAATCCATGCGTGCGATTTGAGGGAAGCCGCCAAAAATCAAGTAATTGTGAAAATGGGCGACATAGGGGCTGGCAATTTCACCAACACGTGCAATTTCAGACGACGACCATTCAATGACATCTTTCAGAGATTTTATTGTGGGCAATGTTGGAAGCTTCGTTTCCCTAAGCTGCAGATATTCGTAGAAAGAAAGGGTTGTAAGTTTGATCGTATGCCAACGGCCCAAGCCCGATTCCTGATCGGTTCGAAGGATGGGCATTGCCGAACCGGTGAAGACCAAGCGCCTTTGCTTGACGAAGTCAACTTGATGTTTGATCCAGGTTCCCATATCCCTGATGAACTGGGCCTCGTCAAGAAAGACGTATTCAATTCCGCCCGTTTGCGTCTCGCGTTCGCGCCACGCCTCAATAACCTCGTCGATTCCAGCGAGCTTTAAAATTGGATGGTCAAAGGTTACGTAAAGAATGTTTGCAGGGGCGACACCCGAAGCAAGAAGGCGCTCGATCGCCTGCATCAACAGAGTTGTTTTTCCAACCTGTCGCGCCCCAGACAAAAACACCGCACGAGGCAGGGGGGGGGTCGTTATCCAGTTGTACAGCTCTCCGAACGAGGCGCGATGCCAGCTAGGCAGATCGGGAATAGATTCCCTCCTCCACCATGGATTAAACTGACCCAAAACTGCAGCAAGTTGCTCTTTCTGAATTTTCATGGTCAGAATATACTAAAATATTTAAAATTATGCAAGTATACTTTACTTAAATATATCAGTTAGTGGTTTCCTAGCGGTTGTGGATATTCGCTGAGTGGTGAAGGCCATGCAATAGCCCCCCTCCTGCTGGGTAAGAGACAAATTGGCAAAAGCTGAATTTATGACGATTTCCCACCGGACAGCAGAAAGGCAGTTTCGGCTTCGCTCATGCCGGGCTTCACCTGCGCGTGCAGGGCAGAGGGCACCATAAATTTCAGAATGGTTTGGGCCAGCATGGGGATCATCGCCACGCTGGGCACAAGCAGCAGCGACTCCTCGCCACCCAGGCGCGACAACGAGGCCATGCCATTGTCCTGGTGAACCACCTCATATCCGGGCAGCAGACCAAGCTCTCCCAGCAGGCGCTCCAGCGAGTGTTTGCCATCGGCATTCGCCAGAATCCCCGCCAGATGTCTGGCCGAATTGGCATCAAGGGGGTAAGAGGCAAGCTGCTGCGGAAGATTGTCGTTCACGGGGAAACTCCTATCCTGCCAGTTTTGATTTCAACAGATCATTGACCAGGCCGGGATTGGCCTTGCCCCCACTCGCCTTCATCACCTGGCCCACGAAAAAGCCGAACAGCTTGTCCTTGCCCGAGCGGTATTCCGCCACCTTGTCGGCATTGGCCGCCATCACCTGATCGATCACCGTCTCGATGGCGCCGGTATCGGTGACCTGTTTCAAACCCTTCTCTTCCACCAGAACCGAGGGTGCCTTGCCGCTTTCCACCATGAGCGCAAAAACGTCCTTGGCCAGGCGCCCGGAAAGTGTGCCGTCGGTGATCAGATCGATCAGCTCGCCCAAATGGGCCGCCGAAACGGGACTGGTGTCGATGGTCTTGCCGGTGCTGTTCAGGGCTCCGAACAGATCGCCCATCACCCAGTTGGCGGCCAGTTTGGAATCCCTGCCCTTGGCCACGCTTTCGAAGAAATCTGCCGAGGCGCGGTCCACCACCAGCACACCTGCGTCATAGGGCGTGAGGCCGAAATCTCGCACGAAACGGTCCTTCTTTTCGTCGGGCAGTTCAGGCAGGCTTGCCTTGATTTGGGCCACGAAATCCGGCGACAGCTTCAAGGGAAGCAGATCGGGATCGGGGAAATAGCGGTAATCGTGGGCATGCTCCTTCGAGCGCATCGAGCGCGTCTCGCCCCTGCCCGGATCGAACAGGCGGGTCTCCTGCAAGACCGTGCCACCTGATTCGTAAAGTTCGATCTGGCGCCTCGCCTCGACCTCGATCGCCTGCATGACGAAGCGCACCGAATTGACGTTCTTGATCTCGCAGCGGGTTCGATATTCCTCACCGCTCTTTCGCACCGAGACATTGACGTCGGCCCGCATCGAGCCTTCCTCCATATTGCCGTCGCAGGTGCCGAGATAGCGCAGGATCGAACGCAGTTTGCGCAAATAGGCCCCGGCCTCGTCGGGCGAGCGGATATCGGGCCTGGAAACGATTTCCATAAGCGCAACACCCGAACGGTTCAAATCGATGCAGGATTTGGTCGGGTGCTGGTCGTGCATGCTCTTGCCCGCATCCTGCTCGACATGCAGCCGCTCGATGCCGACCACGGTCGAGCGACCGTCATTGAGATCGACGATCACCTGGCCCTCGCCCACCAGGGGCTTTTCGTACTGGCTGATCTGATAGCCCTGCGGCAGATCGGCATAGAAATAATTCTTGCGGGCGAACACGCTTTCCAGATTGATCTGGGCCTTCAAGCCCAGCCCCGTGCGCACCGCCTGCTCGACGCAGATTTCATTGATGACCGGCAGCATGCCGGGAAATGCCGCATCGACGAAACTGACCTGGCTGTTGGGATCGGCCCCGAAGGCGGTGGCCGCACCCGAAAACAGCTTGGCGTTGGAAACCACCTGGGCATGAACTTCAAGACCCACCACGATTTCCCAGGGCCCCGTGTCGCCCTCGATCAGATAAGCCATGGTTACCGAGCCTCCCACCGCTTGAACTGGGCCGCTGTTTCCATCACATGGGCCGCCTTGAACACCGTTTCCTCGTCGAAGGGCCGACCGATCAGTTGCAGGCCCAGCGGCAGCCCATCACTCGACAGTCCAACGGGCAGCGACAGGCCGGGCAACCCGGCCAGCGAGGTGGGAATGGTGAAGACGTCGTTCAGATACATGGTGATCGGGTCGTCCAGATTTTCGCCAAGCCCAAAGGCGGGCGTGGGCGCTGTGGGTGTCAGCAGCACGTCGGCCCTCTCGAAGGCCTGCCTGAAATCCGAAGCGATCAGGGTGCGCAGCTTCTGCGCCTTGGCGTAGTAGGCGTCATAATAGCCCGCCGACAGCACATAGGTGCCGATCAGAATGCGCCGCTTCACCTCGCGCCCGAAGCCTTCGGCGCGCGTCTTCATATACATCTCGTCCAGGGAGTTGCCGGGCACGCGCAGGCCGAAACGCACGCCGTCATAGCGCGCCAGATTGGACGACGCCTCGGCCGGCGCCACGATGTAATAGGTGGCCAGCGCATATTTGGTATGGGGGAGCGACACCTCGACGATTTCGGCGCCGGCCTCCTTCAGCCAGGCGAGCCCCTTGTCCCAGGCGCCGATGATTTCCGCCGACAGGCCATCGGGCTTGTACTCCTTGGGCACACCGACCTTGAGGCCCTTGATCGAGGCTCCCACCGACTTGGTGAAATCGGGCACAGACTGGGGGGCCGAGGTCGAATCCTTGGGGTCATGCCCCGCCATTGCCTTCAGCATCAGGGCGGCGTCGGCGACCGTGCGGGTCATCGGCCCCGCCTGATCGAGCGAGGAAGCGAAGGCCACGATGCCGAAACGCGAGCAGCGGCCATAGGTGGGCTTGATGCCGACGATGCCGCAGAAGGCGGCGGGCTGGCGGATCGAGCCGCCGGTGTCGGTGCCGGTGGCACCCATAGCCAAACAGGCGGCCACCGCAGCGGCCGAGCCGCCCGAGGAACCGCCGGGCACCAGATCCCGATCATCGCCCTGGCGTTTCCAGGGATTCTTCACGGCGCCGTAATAGCTGGTCATGTTCGATGACCCCATGGCGAACTCGTCGAGATTCGCCTTGCCCAGCATCACCGCCCCCTGGTTCCACAAATTCGTGGTGACGCTCGATTCGTAAGCTGGCTTGAAGCCTTCCAGAATGTGCGAACCCGCCGTGGTCTGCACACCTTCGGTACAGAACAGGTCCTTGATGGCCAGGGGAATGCCTTCCAGCAGGCCCGTCTGCCCCGCCTTGCGGCGCTTGTCGGACTCGCCCGCCATGGCAAGGGCTTTCTCGGGCGTTTCGGTGATATAGGCGTTAAGGTTTCTGGCACTCTCCATGCCTGCCAGATGCGCTTTGGTCAGATCGACCGAGGTCACCTCACCCTTGTTCAGCAGGGCCAGCGCTTCGGTCATGGTAAGGCGCGTCACATCGCTCATGGCTTACTCCACCACCTTGGGCACCAGGAAGAATCCGTTGGTGGTTTCCGGCCCGTTCTGCAGCACTTTCTCGGGGTAGCCGCCATCACTGACCTTGTCCTCGCGCATTGGCAACGCCAGGTCGCCCGCAACACTGGTCATGGGGGCCACGCCTTCTGTGTTCACCTCGCTCAGTTGCTCGACCCAGTGCAAGATGCCCGAAAGCTCCTTGGCAAGCGGCTCCAACTCTTCGTCCTTAACCTCGATACGGGCCAGATAAGCGATTTTCTGGACCGTGGCTTTGTCGAGCGACATCGGCTAACGTCCTTGGGATGTATCGAAAAAGAGCCGAAACCTAGCACCCGCCATGCCCATCTGCAACCTTGCCGAACTGAAAGCGCATCTGTCTGCTGGCCAGCGCCTGATGGGGCTGGATCACGGCACGAAAACCCTCGGCCTGGCCCTTTCCGACGTTCTGCTGATGGTGGCTTCGCCCCTGGAAACCATCGAAAAAACCAAGTTCACCCAGGATGCCAAGCATCTGTTGGGCCTGATGGACCGGCACGGGGTGGGGGGGCTGGTCATCGGCCTGCCCGTGGAAATGAGCGGGGCCGAGGGTCCGCGCTGCCAGTCGGTGCGCCAGTTTGCGGCCAACCTGATCGAGCTTAGGGACCTGCCCATCGCCTTCTGGGACGAGCGCCTGTCCACCAGCGCGGTCGAGCGGATGATGGTGAGGGAAGCCGATATCAGCCGCAAGAAGCGCTCAAACCTCAAGGACAAGCTGGCCGCCGTATGGATTCTGCAAGGGGCGCTGGATGGTCTGGGGCGCTTCTGACCGGGGCTTGCCCCACCGGCCAAAAACCGCTTAAGTCACCTCATGGCAACCATCCTGGCCTCTCTCATTCCCGTCTTTTTACTGATCGCCCTGGGCCTGGGGCTGCGAACCAGCCGCTTCGTTCCCGATCTGGTCTGGCCCCCGATTGAAAAGCTGACCTATTTCATCTTTTTCCCCGCCCTGCTTTTTCAGAATTGCCGCCGCGCCCCCCTTGAAGGGGCGCTTCCCCTGGCCCTGTCCATGGGGCTGGGCGTCCTGGGGGTGGCTGTGCTGGCACTGGCCTTGCGCCCCCTGCTTAAACACGGCCCGGCTTTCTCCTCGGTCTTTCAGGGCACGATCCGGCCCAATACCTATGTCGGTCTGGCGGCAGCAGCCACGCTTTATGGACAGAGCGGAAGCGCTTTGACCGCTGTCTGCGTTGCCGTCGTGGTGCCTCTGGTCAATCTTTTCAGCGTCGGCGCCGTGCTGATTTATGGAGAGGGCGATAAGCCAAAAGGGTTCATTCCCTTCCTGAAGCCCGTGATTGCCAATCCGCTGATCAATGCCTGCCTGCTGGGCCTGTTGCTGAACAAGCTAGCCCTGCCCCTCCCGCTCGCCCTGGATCGATTCTTGGATATTCTGACCGGGGCCTCCTTGCCCATGGGCCTGCTGGCGGTGGGTGCTGGCATTCATTTCCAGGCCCTTTTCAAAACGGGCATCGAGGTTCTTGTCAGCTCCCTGCTCAAGCTGCTTGCCCTGCCTCTTCTGACCTTCCTGCTGCTCAAAGCCTTCGGGCTTGGGGGTGAGGCCTTGGCGGTGGGCTTTCTCTATGCCACGCTGCCCTGCTCGGCCTCGTCCTATGTGCTGGCCCGCCAGATGGGCGGCGATGCGCCCTTGATGGCCAATATCATCAGCGTTCAAACAATTCTGGCGATGGTCAGCATGCCGCTTCTGCTCATCTTTTTTGGATTCTCGCCATGACGCCCGCGCCCAACGCCCTTCAAGCTGTTCGCATTCTCGATCTGTCGCGCGTGCTGGCGGGTCCCGCCTGCACCCAGTTGCTGGGCGATCTGGGGGCCGATGTGATCAAGATCGAGCGGCCAGGGGCGGGCGACGACACGCGCCAATGGGGGCCGCCTTACCTTAAGGACGGCCAAGGCCAGGATACGACGGAGAGCGCTTATTATCTGTCAGCCAACCGCAACAAGCGCTCGGTGGCGGTGGATATTTCAAAGCCTGAGGGCCAGGCCCTGATCCGCCGCCTGCTAGAAGGGTGCGACATCCTGGTCGAGAATTTCAAAGTCGGCGACCTGGCCCGCTTCGGGCTTGATTGGGCAAGTCTTAAGCAGGAATTCCCGCGCCTGATCTATTGCTCGGTCACCGGCTTTGGACAGGATGGTCCCTATGCCCAGCGCCCCGGCTACGACTATCTGGCCCAGGGCATGGGCGGCATCATGAGTCTGACCGGGGAAATCGGCGGACAGCCCATGAAGACGGCGGTGGCGATTTCCGATCTCATGGCCGGCATGTATGCCGCCGTCGCCATTCTGGCAGCACTCAGGCATCGCGACGCCACCGGCCAGGGCCAGAGGATCGATATCTCGCTTCTGGATTGCCAGGTCGCCTGGCTGTCCTATCAGGCCCAGCATTACCTGACCTCGGGCGCACCGCCGCCGCGTCTCGGCAACGGGCATCCCAGCATCGTGCCCTACGAGGTCTTCGCGGCTTCGGACGGCCATCTGATTTTGGCCGTGGGCAATGAGTCGCAGTTCGTCAAATTCTGCGCGTTGGCGGGCAGGCCCGAACTTGCAACCGATCCCCGTTTTGCCACCAATCGTGCCCGCGTTCTGAACCGCGAGACACTGGTTCCCCTGATCGGCGATATTCTGAAACAGCGCCGTGTGAGCGATTGGCTGGAAGCGCTCGCCGAGGCTGGCGTTCCCTCAGGCCCGGTCAACCGCATCGATCAGGTCTTCGAGGATGCTCAAGTAAAACACCGCCAGATGGTCTGCAGCCTTGATCATCCCCTCGCACCGGCACCGGTGCAGCTGGTGGCCAGCCCGATCAAGATGGAGGCCACGCCGCCCAGTTATCGCCATGCACCGCCAACCCTGGGCCAGCACACAAAAAGCGTCTTGCGCGATCTTGGCCTTGATGAAGCCGATATTTCCGGCCTGCGCACCAAGGGGATAATTTAGAAAACGCCTCTTGAGTTCAGGTAGGCGCCGTAATTCTTGTCTTCGCCCAGAATATGGTGAATGAGCCAGGATTCGAAGAAGTGGCGGAACTCGGCCTCGCTGGGCTTCTCGCCGGTATGAATGCGCTTCAGATAATCATGGGCCTGCAGCGTCAGTTCGCGGTGGCGCTCCTTGTGCTGGGCAGCACCCGGATAGGCGTAAAGATCCATCAACTCTTCTTCGGCATCGAAATGATAGTGGACATAGTCGGCCAGCGCGTCGAGGGCGCGCATGGTCGCAACGCCGCGCTTGTCGGTTCTTAGGTTTTCCAGAACAGCATTTCCGATCTCGATCAGCTTTTTGTGGTGCATGTCCATGTGGGCGATGCGGACCGAGAAAGTGTCGCGCCAATTGATGAAGGAGCCCTTGGCGCTGAGATGATGGGCAATCTGCTTGGTGCGCCGCTGGTAGCTTTCAAAGAGCTTCCAACGCACGATTGGCACGTCGGACAAAAGAGAGCCCTGAATCTGGACGACATCCGTCGCCTCCAGGGCGGTCAGGCGGAATTGGCAGGGCACTTTGAAGATGGCCTCTTCCTCGCCGAAGTGATCAAAACGTTCAAGCACATCCAGCACCACGCCGCCCGCACTGCGCTCCACCCGCCCCTTGCGGATGAGGTTGAGCGTGTCCAGATCCTCGCTGGGAATGACCATGCCCGCCTCGAACCGATGCGTTTTGGCACCTTCGATCATATGATGCATGGTGACGGCGGGGATGCCCTCGCCAAAGATATTCGTCGCCTCCAGAAAGGCGCGCAGATCGAACGAATTCTGCATCCGATCTAGCAAACCGTTTCTGCGCACGATTTCGACGAACAGAGAGGCCGGAAAGCGCAGCGCCTGCACGAAAGAGGCGGCCCGATAGGTGTGGTGCGAGGAGTGTCCGGTCAAAGCCGAGATGCTGCCGATCAAGGCACCCGCCGAGAGTGCCGCGAAGATGCCATCTCGCGTTCGGATTTTTTCCACGATGCCCGAAAGGATCAGAATGATCTCTCCCGGCATCTCGCCTTCCTTCAAGAAGATGGCGCCCGGATTGATTTCCACCACGGCATGGTTGAGCAGCGTCCTTAGATGCTGCACAGGCACACCCACCAGATGCTTTTCCAAAAGCGCATAGGCGAAGCGGCGCAAGCCCTCGGATTGCCCTTGGATCAAAACATCCGATGTGCCGAAAGCCGCGCTGGAACCGATTTCCTTTTCCTCGGGCGTCAGATCGCCCGCCCGATGCGCCAGCAGAATGCGCCCGGAACCATCGTTCTTGAAATCCTTGGCCGCGCCATGGATCAGACCGCCGCCCACGTCGATCTTCTTCACATCGGCAGGAACCAGATAGGCCGATTTGACCGTCTCGAACATTTCCTGGCTCAGGCCCGGCAAGCCCGAGCCGGACACCACCATGCCCTTCAGCACATCCAGCGACACCACATCGGCAAAGTGTCCGTAGCTGCGATAGCCGTCACCCCAAAGGGCTCGGAACATGAAAAGCGTGGTCTCTACGGGATGGGGCGAGAAAACCGGTTTGACCTCGAGCCCGTCGATGTCGTTCCACTGACCCAGCGCCAGGTCATGGACCTTGAAATAATCGTGAATGACATGATCCTCCTCTGCGTCAAGCAGGGCGGACAGTTTCTTGGCCACCGTGCTGCGCACAAGCGGTGTGGCGAAATAACGGATGCGATGGCCCGAGCGCATGAGGGCGGTAAGCCCAGCGAAATGATCGTCATGGGCATGGGTGTGAAAGATGCCGTCGACCTGGTCGATGCCGATCCCCAGTGCGGCCAGAATATGCGCCAGATTGGGGCCCGCATCGATCAGGTAAAGGCGTCCCTGATAGGTCAGGATGCTCGACATGCTGGGGCGGCTGACGTCCCAGCCGTCGCCCTCGCCGGAATGAATGACCGAGAAATATTCCGGATCGTAACGGCGAAAACCCAGGGGATAGGCCGATTCATAGGTCTCGTCGGGCGCCAGATTAAGGTCGATCACCACGCTCTCGCCCGCAAAGGAAATCTCGAAGACATTGGTGTCCAACCGGCGCAACAAGACGCCAGGGGCTGGTTCGGCCAGATCATTGTCGATCATGCGCCATTCCAGCAATTCCTCGGTCGGCTGAATCCGCCCGAAAGCGAATTTCAGCTTAAGGCGCATCATCTCCTCGGCCTCGGCCTCCCCAACCCCGGTCTGCATGATCTCTTCCTTCGAGATCAGCCCGTAATTGCCGCGATAAATATAGCGCATCTGCGCCGAAACCTGTTCGGGCAGGCCGATCAGCATCGGCTTCTTGCCGGTATTGTTGGGGTGGCCCGGCAAAATCATGCCCTGCTTGTAGAGCATCTGCAGAACCGGGAACTCGGCCAGATTGGCCAATTCGCCGTTTTGCAGGGCCAGATCGGAGAGCAGAATGGCGTTGGGGCCGGTCTCGCAGACCACGCCTTGCACTTCCTGGGACAGGATCAAGCCGCGCTTGATCAGGTGTTTAACACTGTCGGCCGGGCAGCCGCAGAGGATCCTCAGATCCGCATCCTGAATCTCGACCCAGTGAATTCCCCGGGCAACCTGAATGTTCCTGATTTTCATGTCACCACTCCCCGGCGATGTCCTACACCGATATCCCCCCAATTTCAATAAGGCCTCTGGTATTAATTTAGTATATTATAATTAATCTCGCTCTGGCTTTTGGCGTCATTCCGGACCAGTCGGCCATTAAGCCTTGACGCATGCCCCTCAAGCGCGTAAAAACCCGCCTTCCCAAAGGATCGATCAGGTTCAGGAGCAGTATCATGTCCCGTCGTTGCGTCATCACCGGCAAAGGCGTTCAGGCCGGCAACAATGTCAGCCATGCCAACAACAAGACGCGCCGCCGCTATCTGCCCAATCTGCAGGAAACCGCGACTTTCAGCACCATTCTGAACCGCATGGTCCGCCTCAAGGTGTCGATGCAGGGGCTTCGCACCATCGATCACAATGGCGGGCTTGACGCCTATCTGTTGGAAACGCCCAGCACCCGACTGACGGTCGATGCGCTCAAGGTCAAGCGCCAGATCGAGAAGGCCAAGGCCGCCAAGGACGCAAAAGCGGCCTGAGCTTGGCCCAAGTCGAAGGCACAAGGCCGGGGAAACCCGGCCTTTTTTGTTAATTCTTGAGCCGCTGTGCCACGGACTCGAAGCTTTCCAGGCGGGCCAGCGGCCCCAGGGCGGCCAAAGTGGGTTTGGCCGACAGCAGGTGCTGTGCGGCCTTGGCCACCGCCTGCACATCCACCGCCTCGATCTTGGCCACGATTTCGGCCGGAGGAATCGGCCGCCCGAAGACCTGCATCTGACGAGCCAGGGATTCGCAGCGGGACGAGGTGCTTTCCAGACTCATCAGCACACTGGCTTTCAACTGGGCGCGCGCGCGCGCCAGCTCAGGCGCCGAAACCGGCTCGCACATCTTGACGATTTCCTCGCACAGCACGGGCACCAACTCGTCCAAGCGGGCGGGATCGGTTCCGGCATAGACCGAGAAGAGCCCCCCATCGGCATAGGACGAGGTGTGGGCGAATACGGAATAGGCCAAGCCCCGCTTTTCGCGCACTTCCTGGAACAGGCGCGACGACATGCCGCCGCCCAGCAGCGTCGCCAGCACCGAGGTGGCGTAATAGCCGGGATCTGCGAAATCGACGCCCGGCAAGCCTAGAACGATATGGGCCTGTTCCAGGTCGCGTTCCTCGCGATATTCGCCACCTTCATAGCGGGCGGGATCGGAACTGGCGGGCGTTGCGGAATCGAGTCCTGCAAACTGGCGTCCGGCCAGATCGGACAAGGCCTGATGATCGACCTTGCCGGCTGCCGCCACCAGCAACCGGGGCGGCCCGTAATTGCGCCGCATATAGCCCTGAATGGCCGAACGGTCGAGGCCCTTGACGATTTTCTCGGTGCCCAGAACCGGGCGACCCAGCCCCTGATCGGGAAAAGCCGCCGCCTGAAAATGGTCGAAGATGATGTCGTCGGGCGTATCCTCGGCCTGGCCGATTTCCTGCACCACCACGTCGCGCTCGCGGGTTAGTTCCTCTTCGGCAAAGACCGAGTTCTGCAAAATGTCGGCGATGATGTCGAGAGCCAGTGCCACGTCTTCTTTCAACACCTTGGCGTAATAGGCCGTATGCTCGCGCGAGGTATAGGCGTTCAGATGGCCGCCGACATTCTCGATCTCTTCGGCGATGGCGCGGGCCGATCGCCTGCGTGTGCCCTTGAAGGCCATATGTTCGAGCATATGGGCAACGCCGTTGATCTCGGGGCTTTCGTGGCGCGTTCCCGCCTCGACCCAAACACCGATGGTGGCCGTCTCCACCTTGTCCATGGTGTCGGTGACCAGCTTCAGCCCCGGTTTCACCTCATCGATTTTGACCGTCATGGCTTTACCTTCGAGCGGATCAGGTCCTGAACGGCCGACAGTTTGTTGGGAGCCGCAGTGCAGCGCTCCTCTTTCGTCATCAAACCGGCCAATCGCTCAGGCAACTGGGGGCGTATGCCAATGGCGGCTTCGATGGCGTCGGGGAACTTCGCCGGATGCGCCGTCGCCAACGCCACCAGCGTCGAACGCTTGTAGTCGTGGCATTCCAGACCCGCCGCAACGCCGATGGCGCTGTGGGGGTCCAAGATCTGGCCGGTCAATTTGTGCAATCCCTTGATCGCCGCCCTGGTGGCGCCGTCGTCAAGACGTCGGCCCTCGAACAGGTCGCGAATGCTTTTCAGAGGCTTGGCGGGCAGGCGGAATTCGCCAGAGGCCCTGAAGCCCTCCATCAATTTCTCAACAGCCGCCCCATTGCGCGCCAACGCCAGGAATAGCAACCGTTCGAAGTTCGATGACACCTGAATATCCATGCTGGGACTCAAGGTGGGAACGACTCGGCCCATTGTCATGGCCCCGGTCTCGAGAAAACGGGTAAGAATGTCGTTGGCGTTCGATCCCACCACCAGCTTGTCGATGGGCAGACCCATTTTCCGGGCGGCGTAACCTGCGAAGACATTGCCGAAATTGCCTGTGGGCACGGCGAAGGTGAAGCTGCGCTCAGGCGCCCCCAGGGCCACCCCGGCTGCGACGTAATAGGCGATCTGAGCCATGATTCTGGCCCAGTTGATCGAATTGACCGCCGACAGATTCATCGAATCCCTGAAGGCCGTGTCATTGAACATGGCCTTCACCATGTCCTGGCAATCGTCGAAGCTGCCCTCGACGGCGATGTTGTGGACGTTGGAATCCATGACTGTCGTCATCTGACGGCGCTGCACCTCGGAAACACGGCCCCTGGGGTGCAGAATGACGATATCGATCGACTTGCGGCCCTTGCAGGCTTCGATGGCCGCCGAGCCGGTATCGCCCGAAGTGGCGCCGACGATGCAAACGCGCTGTCCACGCTTGGTCAGAACATGGTCGAACAGGCGCCCCAGCAATTGCAGCGCAAAATCCTTGAAGGCCAGCGTCGGGCCGTGAAACAGCTCCATCACCCACTGATTGCGCCCGATCTGCGACAGCGGCGCCACGGCGGCATGGTCGAACACGGCGTAGGTTTCCGCCGTCATTTGCACAAGATCCGCCGCCTTCATGGCGCGCCCGACAAAGGGCTGCATGACCCGAGCCGCCACCTCGGCATAGGCTAGGCCGCGCATGGCCTTGAAATCGGCCTTGGAAAGGGTGGGCCATTCCTCGGGGACGTAAAGCCCGCCATCACGGGCCAGACCCGCCAGCAGGACGTCTTCGAAGGTTAAAGCCGGAGCCCGGCCCCGGGTGCTGACATAACGCAACGTCCTATCTCCTCTGCGATATGGCCCGGACAATAGCTTGCATGGGCTGGACTGCCAAGAACCTGATGCTAATCTAGACGTTAACCAACAACCAAAGAGCCGCGCCATGACCCAGCCCCTATGGACCCCAACCCCAGAACAGATTGAAAAAGCCGCCATGACCGGCTTTGCCAAGGCGGCAGCCGCACGGTTCGGCCTGTCTTTACCCGATTACAAGGCCCTGCAGGACTGGTCCACCCTGCGCCCGGATCAGTTTTGGGATGCGCTTTGGGATTGGGCTGACATTCGGGGGCACAAAGGCGGCATTATCGTCGAAAATCTGGACAGGATGCCCGGTGCTTGCTGGTTTCCTGAGGCTAGGCTCAATTTCGCCGAGAATCTGCTGCGCCGCAGGGATGATGGCGAGGCCATCGTCTTTCGGGGGGAGGACAAGGTCAAGCGCCGCCTAAGCTGGCGCCAGCTTTACGATCAGGTCTCCCGCCTGATGGCCGCCTTGAAGGCGCTGGGAATCGGCCCCGGCGACCGGGTGGCGGCTTACCTGCCCAATCTGCCCGAGGCCCCCATCGCCATGCTGGCCGTATCGGGGCTGGGCGCCATCTGGTCGTCGGCCTCGCCCGATTTTGGTGTTCAGGGCGTTCTCGACCGCTTCGGCCAGATCGAGCCCAAGATCCTGCTGGGCGTGGACGGCTATCACTACAACGGCAAGACCCATGATTGCCTGGGCAAACTCAAGGAAATTGCGGCGGGCCTGCCTTCACTGCAAAAGCTGATCCTGGTGCCCTATGCGTCGGCCATCCCCGATCTTTCTTGTCTTGATAACGCCGTTCTGTTCGAGGATTTTCTGGCCCCTCACGCGCCAAGCGAGATCACCTTCGAGCGCTTTGCCTTCGACCAGCCGCTCTACATCCTATTTTCCTCGGGCACCACCGGGGCGCCCAAATGCATCTGCCACGGTGCCGGCGGCACCTTGCTTCAGCATATGAAGGAGCATCTGCTTCATTGCGACATCCGACCCAATGACCGTGTCTTCTACTTCACGACTTTGGGCTGGATGATGTGGAACTGGCTGATGAGCGCCTTGGCCAGCCAGGCGGTTTTGATGCTCTATGATGGATCACCCTTCTATCCTTCGGGCAATGTGCTGTTCGATTTCGCGCGGGATGAAAAATTCACTCTGCTCGGCACCTCGGCCAAATGGATCGATGCCGTGGCCAAGGCGGGATTGGAACCGGCGAAAACACACGACCTGTCTTCGGTTCGGCTTATCACCTCGACCGGCTCGCCGCTGTCGCCCGAAAGCTTCGAATTCGTCTATCGCTCGATCAAGCACGATGTCTGCCTGTCTTCGATTTCCGGCGGCACCGACATCGTTTCCTGTTTCATTCTGGGCAATCCCACCCTGCCCGTCATCAAGGGCGAAATCCAGTGCCTGGGGCTGGGCATGAAGGTCGAAGTGTTCGATGAATCCGGCAATTCCGTGATTGGTCAAAAGGGTGAACTGGTCTGCACGAGACCCTTCCCCTCCATGCCGGTGGGATTCTGGAACGATCCCGACGGCGCCAAGTATCACAATGCCTACTTCGCCAAATATCCCAATATCTGGTGCCATGGCGACTGGGTGGAGATCACCGAAAATGGCGGCGTGGTGGTCTTCGGCCGTTCGGACGCCACGCTTAATCCTGGTGGCGTGCGCATCGGCACGGCGGAAATCTATCGCCAGGTCGAGCCGTTAGACGAGGTGGTGGAAAGCCTGGTCATCGGCCAGGACTGGGACAATGACGTGCGCGTGGTGCTGTTCGTACGCCTGCGCGACGGCGTAACCTTGAGCGACGAACTGGCGACGCTGATCAAGAAACGCATTCGCGATAATTGCACGCCGCGTCATGTGCCCGCCCGCGTCGTTCAGGTGACGGATATTCCGCGCACCAAATCGGGCAAGATCGTGGAACTGGCCGTGCGCGACGTGGTGCATGGACGCCCGGTCAAGAATGTCGAGGCCCTGGCCAACCCCGAGGCACTTGACTTGTTCAAGGAGCGCCCAGAACTGAGGGAGTAGCGCCCCCGGTTTGAGAAGGAGCCGCCCTCATGGAACCCGTTTCAGCCGCCAAAACCCCCTTTGCCGTCGATCTGGAAGAGGGAACGGTCTATGTCTGGTGCGCCTGCGGAAAAAGCGCGCAGCAGCCTTTCTGCGATGGCTCGCACAAGGGCAGCGGCATCACGCCCAAGGTGTTCAAGGCAGAAAAAACCGGCACGGCCTATCTGTGCGCCTGCAAGCGCACGGGCAATGCCCCCTTCTGCGACGGAACACATCAGAAATTGTGATCAGCGCCTCCAGAAGCGCCAGTTGCCTTCACCTTCGTCGTCGTAAAGCCCCTGATCGGCTCCCTTGTGGCAGGCCAGGCAGTTCGCCTTGCTTTTCACCTTGGGGCTTTGGAAATCGGCAGGATTCACCTCGCCGGGGCGGTGCTTTTGCTGCCAGCGAGGTGTTTCGGTGATGCGCAGGGGCGATTCATGGGCTGGTACGCTGGCCGCCACCTTGGCCGATTCCTTGCCCGGCGCGACACCGGCGGCATGAGCCGTCAAATAGGCCTCGATCTTGGTTCTTTCAGCCTCGGTCAGACGGGCATCCTCGCCAAAATGATTAACCAGCTCCTTGGGTTCCATCATTTTCTTCCAGGAGCGGGCGGGCAGGAATTCGGGCTGGAAGGCCATGTGGCAGGCCCCGCATTCCTTGACCACCAGGGGATCGGAAAGAACCTGGACGCGCGGCCCGTCGGCCAGGGCGGACGCCGCCCAACCCAACCCCAAAAGGGTCAGAAGAATTGCTCTCACGGCTTTTTCTCCCTCTCTGCTTTTATTTGACAGGAGGATACACGACTCCAGCCGCAGTTTCACGCGCCGCGACGCGAACTGACTTAAGGCTTGATTTCCTCTGGGATGGCGATGCCCAGCTTCGAGAAACGACCCTGAGCGGCATCGACATGGCAGGATTTGCAATTGGCCTTACCGCCGACGCTTTTGGTCTTGAAAGTGGCCTCGGGAATATCCCGATGGCGGCGCTCCCAGTATTTGGCCTGGGTGATTCGCATCGGCGCATCGGGTTTCAGCGTCGAGGGAATACGCTGTCCGGGCTTGGTGTCCCAGCCCAGTTCGGTAGAACTGACCAGCCAGTTTTCCAATTCCTGACGCTTGGCCTCGGACAGGGTGGCGTCATCGCCGAAATGGTCGTCAAGGCCGCCCATCACCAGACGCCACGAAGCAGAGGGCAGCAAGCTAGGATGGTGGGGGGTGTGGCAGGACCCGCATTCCTTGACATAGCTGGGGTCCATCGCCAGTTGCGGCACACCCAGCGGGGGCAGGAGTGACAGCCACACACCGGCCCCACCCACCGCTGCGGTCAGCAGAACGGCCAGGAGCGTGGCTGTCGCCGGACGCGCAAGTGGCTGGGGAAGAGCCGCACCTTGCGCATCCTCGTGGCTGGGTTTCATCCCATGCCACATCGAGGCGATCAGATTTTCTTTCAGCAGGAAGGTTTCAAGCAGCACCCCGGCCACATGGATGCCAACCAGCCCCAGCAGGATATTGACCAGAATTCCATGGACTTCCCGAGCGGCACGGCCCTGGGCGAAGGTGAGGTAATGCGCCAGGGGTCCCGTCTTGTCAAAGCCCCCCTTGGCCATAATGCCGGTCACCACGATGCCTGCCAGAACCAGCAGCAGGACGATGATCATGGCGCCACCGGCGGGATTATGGCCGATGAAGCGCAAGGGATTGCCGGTCAGCAGCGATTTCATGTGGGCCAGAACATCCCTGGGGCCGCGCACGAAACCGGCAAAGCGCATGTGCTCGGAGCCCAAAAACCCCCAAAAGAAACGAAAAATCAGCAGGATTCCAACGGCAAAGCCCAGAATCTCATGAAGTGTCAGCATGCCCGGAGGGCCAAATTGGATAGTCAGCCAAGCCCCAGCCACCGAGATCAGCAAAAGCCAGTGAAAGACGCGGATTTCGACGTCCCAGACATGGATGTTCTTGTTGCTCATGGTATTCAAACCCCCGCTGATCATCGTGATACCTTTTCATAGTCAAGCTGAAAGCAATCTGAACGTTTTTCTCTTCCCGGAGTTTAACGAGAAATTGACAAGTTGTGACCAAGATGGCCTGACTTGGAAAGAACAGCCTGCCCAGCCTTGCCCGTAACGTCCACTCGCCACATATAGGAAGCATGGTGCACCCTTTTCGTCTTCTCCCCAGCCTCCTGCTGATTCTCCTGGTCCCCACGGGCTGCGGCGGACCCGCCGACGGCAACAGCCGCGAGATGGCCAGATTCTCCGTGGTCTACGACCATTATGTCGATCCCGCCGCCGCCGTTTCGGAGCGGCGCGGACAGATGGATATTTTCAAGACCGCCTTAAGGCGCGTCAACGATCTCTACGTCACACCTGCCGACAACAAGCTTCTGGTCGATGCCGCCATCAAGGGCGTCGAGGAGATGAAGCCGAAACCAGCCTCGCTGCCACCCGGCGAGTTGGTCGAGAAGGCGCTCAACACCATGCTGGCCTCGCTGGACCCCCATTCCAATTTCCTGACGCCTGAACAGTACAAGGACCTGTCCTCCAGTACGCGGGGCGAATTCGGCGGCCTTGGCATCGAGATCGCCATGGAGAATGAGGAAGTGAAGGTGGTTTCCCCCATCGACGGCACGCCTGCCGCGCGCGTGGGGTTGAAAGCGGGTGACGTTATCACCCATGTCGAAGGCACCCCCATCAAGGGTCAGACACTGTCTCAGGTGGTCAGGCGTCTGCGCGGCCCCCCCGACACCACCGTGCGCATCACCATTCGCCGGGAAAGCGGCTCGCCCTTCCAGGTGGCAATCACCAGGGCCATCATCGTAGTTCAGCCCGTGCGCTGGCACATGGAAGCCAATGTGGGCTATCTGCGCCTGACCACTTTCAACGAGCATGCCGACGATGCCTTGAAATCAGCCGTGCGCGAAATCGAGCGCCAGGCCGGACCCAATCTGAAAGGCTATGTGCTGGATTTGCGCAACAATGCGGGCGGCCTGTTGGATCAGGCGGTGCGTATCTCTGACGACTTCCTGGAAACCGGTGAAGTTGTTTCGGTGCGCGGACGCAAAAGCGGCGAGGAGCATTACAAGGCGCGCGCAGGCGATGTCATCGGCGGGCGCCCTCTGGCCGTGCTGATCAATCCCGGCTCGGCCTCGGCCAGCGAAATCGTGGCCGGAGCCCTGCAAGATCACCGCCGCGCCATTCTCATCGGCACCACCTCTTTCGGCAAGGGCAGCGTACAGACCATCCTGCCGCTTGACCATGGCGCCGCTCTCAAATTGACCACGGCGCTTTATTACACGCCTTCTGGCCGTTCGATTCAGTCCAGGGGCATCGAGCCCGATCTGCTGGTGACCGGCGACGCCGCCGAGGTCAAGCGTGAAGCCGATCTGACCAAGGCCCTGCCCGCCAGCGAGGCCAAGGGGCCGCACGCCCAGGCGCAACTGCCCGAAGCCTCCTGCCCGGCGGCCCTGGACCCCAAGGATAAGATGCTGGGCTGCGCCGTCGCCCTGATCGAGGCGGGTGGGCTGAAGCCCTTCCTGGCGATGCGCAACGCCCAGGCTTCGGCCTTGCCAGCCCCTTTGGCCCAATAGGCCCTGTGCCCGATTTCTCTCTGGAAGCCGCTGCGGGCGGGCGTGTCGTCGGCATCGACGAAGCCGGACGCGGCCCCTGGGCCGGGCCGGTCGTGGCGGGTGCGGTCATTCTAAACGCCGCCCGCATTCCCCCGGACATTGCCGCCGCCCTCGATGATTCAAAGAAGCTGAAGGCCGCCACGCGGGAAAGTCTGTTCGAGCAACTGATGGCTGCCCCCTGGGCCAGGGTGGGAATCGGCCAGGCGTCTTCTGGCGAAATCGATTCCCTCAACATCCTGCAGGCGACGTTCCTGGCAATGCGCCGGGCCTATGATGCGCTGGGCGAGAGCGCCTCGCTGGCTCTGGTCGATGGCAATCGTCCCTCGCCCTTGCCCTGCCCGGTGCGCACGGTGATCAAGGGCGATGGCATCTCGCTGTCCATCGCCGCCGCCTCGATTCTGGCCAAGGTAACGCGCGACC
>PDZW01000033.1 GCA_002753155.1 Alphaproteobacteria bacterium WMHbin7 | reverse complement strand
AATGGGCCCGGCCCAGACGATGGGGTCTTTTTTCTTCTCTGCATTCTTCCAGCGCTGAAGCGGGGTTACCCAGCGGATGCGCCCCGACTTGGCCTCGACACAGACCACTTCAGCATTGTTGGTGACGGCATAGAGATAGTCGCCAGCGATCCAGGGGCTTTGCACGCCGCCGATTTCGGCTTCCCAGATGCGCCGACCCGAGCGCATGTCGATGGCCACCATCAGGTCGCCGTGGCCGATGACGAAAACGCGACCCCGGTCGATGATGGGCCGTCCACGAATATCGGAGAGACCGGAAACGGCGTCGGTTCTGCGCCCTGCAGCCAGTGAGTCCGACCAGAGGACGGTCCCGTTCTCGACCCGAAGTGCCGCCAACTCGCCCGATGAATAAGGGGCAATGACCATCGTATCGTCGGCGGCGGGGCTGGCCGCACCCAGCACACTCGCCCCTTCGTTGATGCCGGTATGCGTCCACAAGGTCTTGCCGTTGGCCTGATCGAGCGCGATGGTCTGATCGTCCATGGTGATGACGAACAGGCGTCCCGCCCGCGCCGTGGGAGCGGCGCGCAGAGCGGTCTGCTGTTTGGTGCGCCACAAGGCCTTGCCGTTGGCGGGGTCCAGGGCAACCACATGGCCAAAGCCGGTGGTGGCGAACAGGCGTCCGCCATCGACGGCCAAGCCGCCGCCCATCAGATCGTCGCCGTCTTCCTCGTCGGGAGTCAGATCAACCCGCCACAGGCGGTTGCCGTTCTTCTGGTCATAAGCCGAAACACGGGCCTCGACATCCATGGCGAAAATGCGCCCGCCCGCGATTACGGGCGGCGCCAAAAGCCTGCGGTAATCTGTTGCTCCGGTGCCGATGCTGGCCGTCCAAACCTTCTTGAGCGCAGGGCCGATCATCATGTGATGGAGGGCATGGGTCGAGTATCCCCCGGCCTGGGGCCAGTCGGCGTTGGCTTCGGGGGCGGGCAGCCTGAGTTCCTGCTCGGCGGCCTGAGGATCGGGTTTCAGCTTGCTGTCGTGCGCCAGCACGGAAATTCTGGAGCCGGGCAGGGGCTTCTTGTTTTCACCCAGCCAGGTGTCTTCGATCCAGGTGCAATTGGCCAGGGGAAGAAGGCCCAGGAGCAACAGGAGGGGAAGGCGGAAACGAAAGATCGACGGCATCAGCCCTGTCCTTGTGAATCGATGGCTTGTCTGGCTTCGGCAGCGCGGGCGCGAAGCCCCTGGGGGGCCGCCACGTCGTCGGAAAGGCGGGTATAGATATCGAGCGCCTTGGCCTTGTCGCCCGTGCGCAGGGCCAACAAGGCCTGAAGCTCCAGGGCGGAATGACGCCAGGGCTGACCGGGTGCTGCCAATTGATCGAGTTGCGCCGCCAATTTGGCCGGATCGGCCGTATCTAGTTGCAGCAGTACCGCCTGCAGGCGGGCTGCTTCGCGGTAGAGGGCGGGCAGATCGGACGAGGCGGCGGCACCCTCCAGGCTCTGGACGGCCTTATCGGTATCCTTGCGGGCGGCTAGAATCCCTGCCTTCCTGAGCTGGGCCAGGGGGCCATAGACGGTCTGGCTTTCCTTGGTCAAGCCGTCCAAACCGGCCAGCGAGGCCTCATCCCTGCCCCTGATCGCCTGCGAGGCAACGGTGGCGAAGCGCAGGCTGTCATCCTGGGCCTGACGGATTTTCCAGGAGCTATAGGCTTCATAGCCCGCAACGCCCAGAACAAGCGCTACGGCCCCTGAAATGACGTATTTCCCATAGGCCTTCCACAGCTTCTCGACCTGTTCGCGCTTCAGGTCCTCATCGACCTCGCGGATCAGGGCGTCGCTAACGGGATCTTTATCGCTCACTGTGGCCTCTCTCTAAATTGCGGGCGCTACCATAGCCGCCAGTCGCTCCAGGCTCAAGCCTCACGCCATTTGATCGAGCAGCCCATGCTCGGAACCTGATCCTGGGGCCCCTGGCCGGTCTCGGCCACCTGCTTCATGGCAAGATAAAGCTCGCGTTTTGCATCGAGCGGGGCGGGGTTCCGGCCCGAGGAATCGAGCCTGCCCCGGTACTGAAGGGCCAGATCGGCATTGAATCCGAAGAAATCGGGGGTGCAGACCGCATCGTAGGCCCTGGCGGTTTCCTGGCTCCGGTCGATGACGTAGGGGAAGCCAAAGGCGTGCGTTTTGGCAAAGATCTTCATGTTTTCGAAGGAATCCTCAGGATAGCGGATCGTGTCGTTGCTCATGATCCCGATGGCGCCGACGCCAATTTCATGAAGCTTTTCAATATCCTTAACCAGGCGCTGGGCAATGGCCTGAACATAGGGGCAATGGTTGCAGAGGAACATGACGACAAGCCCCTTGGGGCCCTTGGCCCGGGCGGGGGTCCATATCTGGCCGTCGATGCCCTGCAGGCTGAAATCCGGGGCGGGCCAGCCGAAATTGCAGATGGGGGTGGAAATGGCCATGGGGGGCTCCTTTTAACGATTCCGTTAATGAATCGCCGTAATCTGGAGGGACGTCAAGAAACTGGGGCTACACATGTTGAACAATGACCAATCCGTGATCAGTGCCGTTGCTGGCCGGCAGGTGCGTCCGGATGTGGTCGAAGGGCTGAAGTCGGCCAGCGAAAAGACGGGGGTCAGTTTCGAGTTCCTGGTGGCCCAGGCGACAAGGGAAAGCGGGCTTAATCCCTCGGCCAAGGCATCGACCACTTCGGCCCGCGGCCTGTTTCAGTTCACCAGCCAGACCTGGCTTGAGGTTTACAAGGCCAACGGCTCGAAATACGGCCAGGGGGATTTGGCCAAAAAGATCAAGCGCAACGAGGATGGATCGCTGGAGGTAGCCGATCCGGCCATTCGCAAGGCCATTCTGGATCAGCGCCAGAATCCCGAGATGTCGGCCCTGATGGCTGCCGAATACGCCAAGACCAACGAGAAGCGCCTTGAGTCGCGCCTGAACCGCGAGGTGGGGCCGTCCGAATTGTATTTGGCGCATTTCCTGGGACCCAACGGGGCCGCGCGCTTCTTGGATGTGCAGGAAAAGGCGCCCGAGAAGGTGGCTGCCAAGATTCTTCCCGCCGCCGCCAGACATAATCATTCCGTTTTTTATGAGGGCAACAAGCCACGCTCGGTGGCCGCTGTTTATTCCCAGGTGCGCGATTCCATCGACGGCACCATTCAGCGGATGGCCGAGACCCGAAAGGCGGCACAGGAGCCAGAGCCGCAGATTGTCGAGGTTCGCCCGGCTCTGGCGCCAGAGGTAGCCCGTGCCGAAGCAGCCAAACTGCGCGAAAGTGCCCGCGATTCCCTGATTTCACAGGTCATGCCGGTCCTCTCGGCCAATCTGGCCCTGAACCGGGCGGAGCCGTCCGAGAGCCGCGGCAATCTCAATGAGACGCCGCGCGTTTCCCTGCCGATGCCGCCGCCGCTTGAACATCGTCCCCAGGCTCAGGGGATCGATGCGGGAGCGCTGGAAACCCTGATGCGCCGGGTCAGGCTGTCCTTTCTCGGCTAGCGCAGGATCATTTAATTCCGAGGCACTCGGCCGACCCGGAGTTAAAGGTGAATCGTTCGCTAAAACAAATTGATAAAGCGGCCACGCTCTACCCGATCCGGTTTCCTGCCTCCAGCCTGCGCCCGTCATGGGTCCAACGGCTGTTGCTGACCAGTTCGGCATATTCATGCCAGCAACAGCCGTCGCAGGGGCATTCGCGGAACTCCCAGTCCGTTGGTCCCTCGCCCGTCCAGGCAAAGGGCGGTTTGTCGATCCTTTGCACCTTGAGGGGGGTGTTGCAGCGAGGGCACATGGGCCAATGGGCGGTCATGGAAGGCTCATTCGTTAACAATTGGACCCTTGTCATACCCTTTGGCCCCGCTTTCCGGCAATTAAATCTAGCGCTTTGACCCGTTTCATGGCATAGACCCCCGCTTCAAGGACCGTGGCACCCCTGGAGGCCCGGTCCGGCATCTCTAAACTTAGTGGGAGAGAGCAATGACCGATATTCATGTCCTCGCGGCCAGTCCGCGAGAGCGGGCCGGAAAGGGGGCCGCCCGCGCTACCCGTCGTTCGGGCCTGATTCCTGCCGTCATTTATGGCGACAAGCAGGCCCCCGAACTGGTGGCGCTGGAGCCCAAGACCTTGATGACCGAATTGCACAAGGCCGGATTCCGCACCACCCTGTACGACGTCAAGGTAGGCAATATAGCGCACCGCGTTCTGGCGCGAGACGTTCAAGTCCACCCCGTCACCGATCAGCCGCTGCATGTGGATTTCCAGCGCGTGGGCAAGGATTCCACCATCCATGTCGCCGTGCCGGTTCTGTTCGAGAACGACTTGAAGTCGCCGGGCTTGAAGCGTGGCGGCGTGCTTAACGTCGTCATGCACGAGATCGAGCTGGTCTGCCGCGCCGATAGCATTCCCACCAAACTGGTCATCGACCTTTCTGGCATGGAAATCGGCGATTCGGTGCATATGAGCCAGATCAAGCTGCCCGAAGGCGTTCGCCCCTATATCACCAACCAGAACTTCACCGTGGCGACGGTGGCTCCGCCCACCGTGATGAAGGCTTCGGATACGCAGGCCGAGCAGGCAGCGGCAGCGGCGGCTTCGGCGGCTTCGGCGGCAGCGGCTGGCAAGGCGCCGGTCGCGGCGGCAGCAGCTGCTCCGGCCAAGGCGCCCGCCAAGGCACCTGCCAAGAAGTAAGCAGAGATGTTCCTGCTGGTGGGTCTTGGCAATCCGGGTTCGGAACATGCCTCGAATCGCCACAATATCGGCTTCATGGCGGTGGACGAGATCGTCCGCCGCCATGATTTTTCTCCCTGGCGCAAACGCTTTCAGGGCGTGACGGCCGAGGGACGCATCGGGCCTCACCATGTGCTGGCCATAAAGCCCATGACCTATATGAATCTCTCCGGCCAATCGGCTGGCGAGGCGGCGCGCTTTTTAAAAATTCCCCTGGAAAAGATCATCGTCCTGCACGACGAGCTTGATCTGGCGCCTGGAAAAATCCGCGTCAAGACCGGGGGCGGCGCCGGTGGGCATAACGGGCTTAAAAGTCTGGATGCCCATCTCGGCAACGGCTATAAGCGCCTGAGATTGGGCATCGGCCATCCGGGCGACAAGGACGCCGTGACCGGCTATGTGCTGTCGGGCTTCGCCAAATCCGACAAGGATTGGCTGGAGCCCTTCCTGGATGTCGTCGGCCGCGAAATCGGCCTGGCGCTGGCGGGCGAGGACAACCGGTTCATGACCAAGGTGGCGATGGCACTAAAGCCCGCCACAGACAAGAAAGAGGATGCTTAAGTCATGGGTTTCAACTGCGGCATCGTCGGCCTGCCCAATGTCGGCAAGAGTACGCTGTTCAACGCGCTCACCAACACCGCCGCCGCCCAGGCCGCCAATTATCCCTTCTGTACCATCGAACCCAATGTGGGACGCGTGGCGGTGCCCGATCCCCGCCTCGAGCGTCTGGCCGCTATTTCCAAAAGCCAGAAGATCATTCCGACACAGCTGGAATTCGTCGATATCGCGGGCTTGGTGCGCGGTGCCTCTAAGGGCGAAGGGCTGGGCAATCAGTTCCTGGCCAATATCCGCGAAGTAGACGCCATCGTTCATGTGCTGCGCTGCTTTGAGGATTCTGACATCACCCATGTCGAGGGCTCGGTCGATCCGGTACGCGACGCCGAAACGGTGGAAACCGAGCTGATGCTGGCCGATCTGGACAGCGTGGACAAGCGCGTCACCGCCGCCCAGAAGAAAGCCAAGACCGGCGACAAGGAAGCCAAGGAATTGCTCTCTGTGCTGGAACCCGTGCTGCAGGCCCTGCAAGCCGGCCTGCCCGCAAGGGCCGCCAAGATCGATGCATCCTTAAAGCCCCTGCTGGCCCGCCAGCAGCTCTTGAGCGCCAAGCCCGTTCTCTATGCCTGCAATGTCGAGGAAGCCAGTGCGGCCACCGGCAACGTCTTTTCAAGGCGCGTCGAGGAAATGGCGGCAGGACAGGGAGCTGCAACCGTTGTTATTTCGGCTGCCATCGAAGCCGAGGTGGCGCAATTGAACAGCGAAGACGATAAGCGCGAATTCCTGGAAGCCCTGGGGCTTTCGGAAACCGGGCTGACCCGTGTCATTCGCACCGGCTATGAACTCTTGCATCTGGTCACCTTCTTTACCGTGGGCCCTAAGGAGGCCAGAGCCTGGACCACCCATAAGGGGGCCAAGGCCCCCGAGGCGGCGGGCGTCATCCACACCGATTTCGAACGCGGATTCATCAGGGCGGAAACCATCGCCTTCGAGGATTTCGTTTCGCTGGGCGGCGAGACCGCCTGCAAGGAAGCAGGAAAGATGCGCCTGGAAGGCAAGGAGTATGTCGTTCAGGATGGCGACATCTTCCACTTCCTGTTTAATGTTTAGAGATTAAACGCTCCTTGGGCAGGTGAATCGTCACCGTCGTTCCCTTGTTCACTTCGCTCTCGATCTCAAGCCGCCCGCCATGCAGCTTGACGAAGGTTTCGGAAAGCGGCAATCCCAATCCCGTGCCCGCATGCTTGCGCGACAACCGGCTTTCCACCTGTCCGAAGGGCGACATGACTTTCTCGATATCTTCGGGCGCAATGCCGATGCCGGTGTCGCGAAATGAGATGGAAAGGTCGCCTTGCCCGTCAAGCGTCACTTTGACCTGGATCGATCCACCCGAGGGCGTGAACTTGGCAGCGTTGTAGAGAAGATTGAGAAAGGCCTGTTCCAGAATACGCCGGTCGGCATGGACCATAGGCAGTCCGCTTTCGATATCCATGCCCAGGGTCAATTCCTGCCTGCGTATCTGATCAGAGACCAGCCGGGTCGCACTTTCCAGAGCCTCTCTCAGGTCGAAATCCTCTTCATGCAGATCGATTCTTCCGGCCTCGACCCGCGAGATATCGAGAATATCGTTGATGATACGCAAAAGATGGTGAGCCGCATGGTGGATGTCGTCGAGATATTCGCGATAGCGGTCGCAATCGAAGGGGCCGAACATCTTATGGCGCATGACATCGGCAAAACCGATAATGGCATTCAAGGGCGTGCGCAGCTCGTGGCTCATGTTGGACAGAAAACGGCTTTTGGCCAGGCTTGATTCCTCGGCCGCCTCCTTGGCGTTCAGCAAATCCTCTTCGATCTTGCGACGCTCTTCGATCTCCTGCTGCAGGCTTTTCGTGCGTTCCTCGACCATGCGCTCCAGCTCGGTCTCGCGCGTTTTGGCCTCGTCGATCATGCGCTGGGTCTGTTTTCTTAAGAAACGATTGCGCAAGAGGGCTCGAATGCGTCCTTTCAAAATGGCCATGTCGGTGGATTTTCCGACAAAGTCGTCGGCCCCCGATTCCAAGGCCCGAATGGCGTTCTCGCGCGATTCATGGGCGCTCATCATCAGAATGACGATGGGCGGGTCCTCGGGCCTGCGCAGAGAAACCAGTCCCTGGCAAACTTCGGTGCCGTCCATGGATGGCATGACCAGATCGACCAGAACGCAGTCATAGCTGTTCTTGCCGGCCAAGACGATGCCTTCAGGCCCGCTGCTCACGGCATCGACGACATAGCCCTCCTCGACCAGGGAGCTCTTCAAATATTCGAGATAGGTCGGGCTGTCGTCGATCAGCAGAATCTGCGCTTGATGGAACAAGGGCTCGCTGGGCCTGATAACGGCCTCGGGCAGGGCCGAGCGGCGCAAAACGCCGTGAACCCGCAAGATCAGCATGTTGAAATCGTCGGATTTCGCCAGATAGTCGTCGGCGCCGCTGTCCAGGCCGATCAGTTCGGCGGCCGCCGTATCGTCGGCGGTCAACATGATGATGGGCAGGCTTTGCGTTTTCAGGTTGATCCGCACCTGACGGCACAGTTCGACCCCGCTGGCGCCGGGCAGATGATAGTCGACAATCAGAAGATCGGGCAAAAGCAGGTTCAGGGCTTCCAGCGCCTGTTCGGCCGAGGTGACGCAGATTGAATCGAAACCTTCCTGCTCCAGGGCATATTGCAGACGAATGGCCTGGGTTGGCGAATCTTCAACCACCATAATGCGCTTTGTCATGAGCGGGCTCCGGCCGATGGCTCTTTGATCAGGTCGTGAATTCGGGCGGCGATAACATCCAGCGGCAGCAAGGAGCGCACGGCTCCAATTTTTTCGGCCGCCTGCGGCATGCCGTAAACGACAGCCGTGCTGCGATCCTCGGCCAGCGTATAAGAACCGGCGCGGCGCATGGCCAACAACCCCTCGGCGCCGTCATCTCCCATGCCGGTCAGAATGACGCCGATGGCATGGCTGCCGTAATCAGCCGCCATCGAATTGAACAAAACCGTGCCTGATGGACGCTGCCCCGATACCATGGGGCCCCGGTTCAAGGTCAAAAGACCGCCCCTGACCTCCAGATGCGTATTGGCTGGCGGAAGATAGAGCGATCCAGGAAGCGGCTTTTCATTTTCCTGAGCAAAGCAGGATCTGAATGGCGTCGTCTCGCCCAGCCAGGAGACAAAACCCGGAAGAAAGGAATCCGTCATATGCTGAATCAGCAGGACGGGAAGAGGAAAGTTCCTGCCCAATCCGGTCAAAAGCTGGCTGACAGCACTTGGCCCACCGGTGGAAGCGGCAATTCCCAGAATGACCGGGGCTCCCTTTTTTCTGAGAGGTGCCTTAGGTGCTTGCAAGGGCGTCTCGAAGACATCATCTGCCTCGGGCTGACTGTCGGAAGAAAAATTGAAACCTCGTCGGCGCGCCTGCTTTAGAACGCGCACATCGCTCATGATCACGATCTGACGACAGAGATTCTCGGCCATCGCCTGATAGGCCTCGTTGGTGATGCCGACGGGCTTTTCGACAACCGTAAGCGCGCCCGCCTTCAAGGCGTTCATGGCGATGTTCAACTCATCACCATCAACATCAGCGGCAACAACAACGATCGGGGTCGGGCGCGTCGCCATGATTTCCAGCGTTGCCTGCAATCCGTTCATCCCAGGCAGACGTATATCGAGCGAAATGACGTCCGGCTTGACCTTCTCGAGAATGTCCAGGGCTTCCTCGGCGCTGGCAACAGCTGCTGCCAATTCAAGGCGATCATCCTGGCTGATGATGTGGCACAAAAGTTCCCGTACCACCAGGGAGTCCTCAACCACCAGAACGCGGATTTTCTTGCGGCTTGGCATGCGGGCCTACAAAATCTGACGAATGGTTTCCAGAAGCTCGTTCTGGTCGAACCTCTGTTTGACAAGATAGGCCGCAGCACCCAGCTCGAAGCCGCGCTCGATGTCCTCGTTACGCTTCAAAGAGGTCACAAGAATGACCGGAATATGCGAAAGTTTCTTGTCGTGCTTCAATTCCTTCAAAAGCGCGAAGCCATCAATGCGCGGCATTTCGACATCCGCCACAACCAGGCTGGCCGGATTGGCCCGAAGCTGGATGAGGGCATCCAACCCATCGACAGCCACCCGTACCTTGTAGCCATGGGCTTCCAGAATGCTTTTTTCCAAGGTTCTGGTGGTCATGGAATCGTCTACAACCAGAATTTCCGGCACGGGCGCTTCAGCCGCCTGTTCCATTCTGGAAAGAACAGGAAGCGCCTCGCCCTCGTCGGTGCCGAGAATAAGCTCGAACGTATTCAGCACAATGACGACATGACCGCCCGCTTGCAGAATGGCGCCCGATACAACGCTGCCATGCGGAAGGACAAAGCCGACATCCTTGACCACCGCTTCGGCGACTTCCTGAACAGCATCAACGGCAAGGGCCACGGGACCGCGCGGCGAATTGACGATGACGGCCAGGAAATTTCCATCCTTAAGGCCGACATTGGCGTCATCCAGTTTCAAAAGTTCGCCAAGCCCTCGTACGGGAACGTGATTTCCCTCGAGCAGCATCAATGATCGCCCCTCGATTTGCTTGATCTCTGACGAAGCCACGCGACACACCCGCGAAATGGCCTCCGCGGGCAAGGCGAAGGTCTGATCGTGACACTGAACAATCAACAGCCTCTGGCTAGAAATCGACAGCGGCACCATCAGGCGGAACAAGGTTCCCGGCTCCTCCTTGGGCTGCCAGAGGACATGACCGTTCAGCCGGGCAACCACCTCATAGACCACTGACATGCCCATGCCCCGCCCGGCCAGGTCATCGACCTTGGCTGCGGTCGAGAATCCCGGCGTGAAGATCAGGCGAGAGAGTTCTAAGGGGCTTGCCTCTGCTGCATCCTCAGGGCTGATCAGGCCGCGCTCGATCCCCTGTTGCCTGATTCGCTCAAGATCAAGCCCACGCCCGTCATCGTCGATGGTAACCGCCAGATACATTCCTTCCACGGAAAACGACAGGGCAATCCGGCCTGTGGCAGGCTTGCCCGATTTTCCTCTGAGCGCTGCCGGCTCAATTCCATGCGCCAGGGCATTGCGCAGCAAATGCATCACAGGATCACGCAGCGCTTCCAGCACATGTCGATCGGCTTCCACATCCAGTCCTGAAAGCTTGAAATCGACATCCTTGCCGAGATCTTGTCCTAAATCGCGCACCATCTTGCGAAAGGCCGCATAGATTCCTTCGGCGGGAATCAGGCGCACGTCGCGGATATCGCGCCGCAACTCGTCGGCCATGCGCTCGACGGTCCAAGCACTTTTGTGCTGTATGCCCCGCACAGAGGCGATTTCCGCAGCAAACCATCGCAAGTGGCGATCAATGCGCTCGGCCTGACGTTCAATGGCGCGATCTCGCGTTTGCAAATCGCGTCTTCTCCGCAAATCCGGGGAAACCGCCTGCAGGTGGCGCCAGGATCTGTCGAGATCGCCTAAAACATCCTCGAAGTGGCGAAGCCGCTTGGCGACGACTGACTGCAAGGTTCCCTCGCTGGCCAATGAACTGGCCGAACGCAGCAACCGGTCAAGCGAGCGGGCACGAACCTTGACCGGCTCATCCCCGGCCAGCTTGGGGCGTGTTGACCGGGTGGGCGGGCGCTGAGACAACTCGGCGGCAGGTGCTGCCGCAACCGGTTTGGGCGCCTCTTGTTTGGGCGATGCGGGAACAGACGGCGTTGACGCCCCTTCTCCAAGCAAGAGGTCGGCCTCGGCCAGGATCGGGGCAGGATCGGGGAAATCCTTTCCCCCATCATGGGCCACCATCCAGTCCTCGATGCAATCGGTCAATCGACGCGCAAGATCGCGGGCGGCCTGCGAAAAGGGCTTGGCGCCAGAGCGGATTTGCATCAGAAGCGATTCAAGCCTATGCGCCATGGTCTCGATCGGGCGCAAGTCGGTGGCGCGGGCTGCCCCCTTCAGACTGTGGGCATGGCGAAACACTTCATCCAGATCGGCCCGCTCGGGCATCTCGGCCTCGCAGCCCACGAAATGGCTGCGAATATGCTCGAGATGCTCTCGGCATTCGATCCGAAAAGCGGCTAGAAGTCTTTCGTGCAGGTCCATTCCCACTCGCATTACACGCGGTATTTCTCGATCACGGCTCGCAATTCCTGGCTAAGGCCATTAAACCCGCCCGCCGCCGATTCAAGCTGACCGGTCGAACTGGCGGTCTGCTGGCTGGCCTGACGGATTTCCTGAAGGGCTTGCACCACTTGCTCGAATCCAATCTGCTGCTGGTTGGTAGCCCCTCCGATTTGCTGGAAGGCATTGGCACTTTCCGCGACATTCGCAGTCATCTTGCGAATGGCCTCGTCGGCCACTGTTACTTTCTCGCGCCCGTATTCGACGCGCTTCATCGCCTCTTCGGTCAACAGAACCGAGGTATTGATGCCGCGCTGGATTTCCTCAAGGATGTTACGCACGCGTCTTGTGGCGTCCTTGGCCTGATCTGCCAGATTCTTGATCTCGTTGGCAACCACGGCGAAGCGACGCCCGTCCTCCCTGGCATCCGCCGCCTCGATGGCGGCATTGAGTGCGACCAGATTCGATTGCTCGGCGATATCGGTGACGGTGGCGATGATTTCGCCAATGGCCTGGGTGCGCTCGCTCAACGTAACGATGTTGTCGGCGACGGTGCCTGCCTGATGACGAATGCCTTCCATTGCCTTGACGATGGATTCAACCGCCTGAAGGCCAAGATTGCTGGCGTTGGTCATGGATTGCGCCGAACCCGAAACCTGTTTGGCCCGTTCGGCCACCTGCTTGCCGGACTGGTTGATTTCTTCGACTGTGGCTGTGATCTGTTGAACGGCCGCTGCCTGCTGGCGCGTGGCCGCTGCCTGTTCCTTGGTCGTGGCAAAGATTTCAGCTGCCGAGGCATTGAGATTTTCCGTGACCGTGCGCGTTCGGGCCGCGATGTCACGCAAGGACTCGACCATGTTGTTGAAGCCAGATGACAGCATGCCGATCTCGTCTTGGGAGAGCACGGGCAGAGGCTCGACCTTCAGATTTCCCTCGGCGATGTCCCAGGATCTGGCGACGCAGGCTTTCAGCGGTAGGACAATGTTTCTGCCAATGACCAGGGTCATGATGATGGCGCCAAGGCTGGCCAACATGCCCAACAAGATGTCGTTGCGCATCACGACGCCAAGTTTTCTGTCCGCCTGCGCGTCGATGTTCTGCACGAATTCGTCCGCAGCCACGGCAAGCGACTGGGTGACCTGTGTCAGTTCGCTCAGTTTGGCAGCGCGCCTGGAATCAGCAGCGGGCAGAGACATGTAGGCCGCAGCCACGGTTCTGAATTCCTGAATCAAGGCTTTTTGGCGGGCGTAGGACGACTGGGCGTCTGCAAGCCCAGTTGGAGCCAGAACGATGGTTGATCCCGTGGCAAGATTCTCGACGGCAGTTCCGCCGTTCACCAGAGCTTCCAGCGTTTGCTCATAGGCCTTGAGTGCTGCATCCGGAGAAGCCTGCGCTCCGGCGGCATTCAAAAGAACATCCTTGGCAGCACTTTGGATAAGCATGCGCTGGCGTCCCGCCAGGTCGATGACGTTACCGTCCCATCGATGGGCATCGACGGCGAAAAAGGTATAGCCGACGATGATGGCGATCGTGGCCATGCCGCAGGCGGCCGCAAGGCCCAGTTTCTGGGCGATGGAAAACCGTCCCAAGAGTTTGACGCTCGTCTGCCCGTTCATGCGCTTTCCCTTTCCTTAAGTCCAATTTTCACGGATCAAGACCGATTCCGGCTCCGGCCAGCAAGGCAGGAACATCGATCACCGCCAACATATCGCGGGTAATGGCCTTGATGTATCGCCTCGGCATGCCAGCACCGTCTGGCGCTGTGCTTTCAAGTTGTGAGGTGTCGATGGTTTCAAGGCCTTCCAGTTTCTGCACGGCAATGCCGATTTCACTTTGCCGCCCGCGTAGAAAGACGACGGCCCCCGGCTTGCGGTCGGCAACGCCCTGACGGGGAATGCCCAGCAGGGACACCAGGTCGAGAACCGGGCGAATTTCACCATGAAGACTGGTCAACCCAAGAAGAGCGCCCCCAAGGCCTGGAACAGGTGTGCAGACGACGGGCCCGGTGATTTCCGCCAAATGCTCGAGATCGACGGCATAGCGTTCGCCCTCGACGGCAATGACCAGCACGGGCACTCCCGCCTTGCTGACGTCCTGGACAGAGCGCGTGGCCAGATAGGCGGCCCGATGCCTGCGAATGGCCTCGACAACCCCTTCGTCGGGCTCAAGCGCCAGGGCAAGGGCTCGATTGCTGGCGTCCAGTCGGCTCCTGACCAAATTCCAATCGATCGCTTTTGCCTCAGTCTTCGCCCTCATAACGCGTCCTCATGCTTCGAACGCAGCAGCGCCATGTCGGCAAGCTGTCCGGCCAACAGGCCCTCGCCCCCCGGAACCGGCTCATCCACGGGCTGGGCGACAGCCAGATCATAGGCATTCATGAAGGCCTTGCGAGCCATTCTCCGATCCCCCTGGCTGCTGAGAAGAAGCCCCAGGTGATAGTGAGCCAACAGACAGCGCCGGTCAATGAAGAGCAGGCGCTTGAGCGTCTGCACGGCCTGCTCCATGTCTCCGGCCTCGGCCAGAACCTGAATGGCCTTAAGACGAGCCTCAAGCGTGCTGTCCGCCCGCTCGATCACCCTCCTGGCCAACCCCAGCGCCGCCACCCATTGCCCCCGGTCGGCCAGACGCATCAGTTCCCGCTCCTGGCTGGCCGCATCTTCCGCAGATGTCTCCTGAACCGTCGGCACGACATCGGCAACCAAGCTCTCGGATTGAGCCAAAGGCTCTGTCGGCTCGGTCTGCAGGGCAGGATAGGCAAGAACCGGCGCCGTCCAGACGGGGGCCGCTCCGGCAACAGGCTGATCTGATTTTCTATAGACGATTAATCCGTTCAGGTTGACCGGCTGAAAGCCTCCCGGCCTGTCCATGCCGATTTCCGCTGGCCCCGTAATCAGCCAGCCATTCGGATTGAGGCTGGCATGAAACCGATTCATCAGATCATTGATCTGGTCGCGGCTGAAATAAATCGCCACGTTGCGGCACAAGATGATGTCGAGTTCTTGCAAGCCCAGCTTGGAATTGGGCAGAGCATCCCTGATCAGGTTGTGGTGATGGAAGGAGACATGTTTGCGAAATGCCGGGCGCAATTGCCAACCCGATGGGGTCTGTTCGAAGTATCGGCTGCGCTCGGGCTCGGGCGTTGCCCTCAGAGCCCATTCCTGATACTGGGCTCGGCTGGCAAAGGCCAGATATTTCTTATCGATATCCGTACCTGTTACCACGGCCTGCCATCCCGCCAACTCTGCTGAGAAATGTTCCTTGAGCAGAATGGAAATGGAGTAGGGTTCGGCTCCCGTCGAGCAGCCAGCACTCCAAATGCGCAAGGTCCTGCTTTCCCGGTTGGCGGCAATGATTTCGGGAAGAATCGAGTGGCGCAGGGCCGAAAACACCTCGGGATGTCGAAAGAAATAGGTCTCGCCGATGGTCAATTCCGAGACCAGTTCGTCCATTTCAGCCTGCCCCCGGGAACCCGACAGGCAATCGGCATAGGCGCCGCAACCCTGAAGCCCAAGGGCGCTCAGACGCCCCGCCAGAATGCGCGCCAGATCGGCATCCTTGTCCTGGTAGTAAGCCAGCCCCGTCTTGTGAATGATCCTGTCCTTGAGGTCGGGAAACAAAGGATCATCCAACACCAGGGGCCGAGTGCGAAGGGCCTTGGTCATGAAACGGCCAAGCCCTGCCGGTTAAGCCGTTCCTCTGCCAAAGCCTTGAACTCGGCCAGACGAGTCTTTTCCTCCTCGAGCAGAAGGCGATCAACGGAAAGGACGTAGATGTCTTTTTCCTTATGGCGGGTCTCGGCAATCACGCAGCCGTTGAAAGACTGACCATCCTTGGCCGGAACCAGATCTGCCCGAACGGGTTGGAAAACATCTTCGACCCGCTCCACGAGCAAGGCCGCCTTGGCATCCTTCAGAACAATCACGGGGGTATAGACCCCGATGGCAGGGGCCTGAATTCCCAAAAGCGCCGCCAGACGGATGACCGGGACAGCCATTCCATCCAGTGTCATGACCCCTTCCAGAAGGGATGGCATGCCGGGCGGATGCAAAAGCTCGGGCAGGAAAACCACTTCCTGCACCTCGTTGGAAGCAAGGGCACAGACTGTCTTTCCCTCTGAAAAGACGAGCAAAGTGCCAATGTCTTGATCCGTCCGTCCCATCAGGTTTTCCTTAAGAAAAACAATTAACGGGATGATACCCCTATTTTCGCTAAGTTTAACATCGCGAAAACAGATTTGTCGCCCGGACAGCTTTCTCGCTTATCCACAAAATTTTTCTGGCTATTCATTTTTGAGCGATTTGGCTGCCTCGAACAACTGCTTCAAGGTTTCGTAGAGTTGCTCGACCAGTGTCTCGCCTTCGGGCACAGCTGCCCCCGACAATTTCGCCAGATGCACCTGGGCAAGGCGCGCCGCCAGGGAGGCGTCGCAATCGACTCCCAGGGCGCTAATGTTGGCCGCCGAGGCTTCGGCAAAACCCTGCCAGCCTTCACGCTCGAACAGGCGCGAGGTCATCGCCTCGTGCCTGCGGTAATAGGTCAGCACATCGGCAAGATTCGCCACCTCTCCATAACGGATCAGGGCCGAGACGAAACGGTAATCCTCGACGATGCGACCATCGGTGGGGAAGGCGACATTCTGGGCTCTGGCGACATCGGCCCGGATGGCCGATGTGGTCAGATGCACCGGGCTAAGAAACAAAGAGGTGAAACGAAGGGCGGTATCCTCGGTCTCAAACGGGCGCTCGATGCGCAACACATGATCCTGTTCGTCGATCACGCCATAAGCCGAGCCCAGCAGCACATGATCGGGATGGGTTGCGAAAAAGGCCAATTGTCGTTCGGCCCGTTCGGGGGCGGCCACGTCGTCGGCATCGAGAAAGGCGATGATGGGCGCCTGGGCGGCTTCCAGCCCCAGATTCCTGGCCCCGCCCGGCCCCAGATTTTTCTCCGAGCGCAGGGCAACCAGACGCGGATCGTCGATAGCGGCCAGGATATGGGGTGTGGCATCGGTGCTGGCATCGTCCACCACCACTACTTCGATGTCATGAATCGTCTGGGAAAGCGCACTGCCCACCGATGCCGCCAGGAAACGTTCCTGATTCCAGGCGGGAATGACGAAGCTTAAGCGGGGTGGGCCTAATCTCAGCATCCGGCAAAGCGCAGGGGTTGACCTTCGGGCGTGCCTTGAAGCTGCCCCTCATACATTACCACACGGCCCCGGATCAGCGTTGCCATCGGCCAGCCGGTGACACTCATACCGTCAAAGGGCGTCCAGCCGCAGCGGCTGGCGATCCATTGATGGGTGATGGTGCGCCGCGCCTTCATATCCACCAGGGTCAGATCGCCGTCATAGCCCAAAGCGATGCGCCCCTTGCCCACCAGATTGAACAGACGCGCTGGCCCCGCACTGGTTAGATCGACGAAACGCTCCAGGCTCAATCTTCCGGCATTCACATGATCCAGCATCAAAGGCACCAGGGTCTGAACGCCCGGCATGCCCGAGGGGCTTTTCGGATAGGGCTGTCCCTTTTCCTCGTGGCTGTGCGGGGCATGATCGGAGCCCAGGCAATCGACCAGCCCCTGACGCACCGCCGCCCACAAAGCCTCACGGTGGCGTTCGCCCCGGATGGGAGGATTCATCTGGGCATAGGTGCCCAGGCGCTCATAGCACTCAGGTGCAGCTAGGGTCAGATGCTGGGGCGTCACCTCGACGCTGGCCACATCCCGGTACTGCGCCAGACTCTCAAGCTCTTCAGCCGTCGTGATATGCAGCACATGCACACGCCGATTAGCCGTGCGGGCCTGATCCAGCAGACGCTTGGTCGCCAGCAGCGCCGTCTCTTCGTCGCGCCAGACCGGATGCAGGGCGGGCGAAGCGCTTGGCACATCGACCAGAGGACGACGTTCCTTCAAGCGGGCCTCGTCCTCGGCATGCACGGCCATGCGCCGAGAGCCACCCTTTAGAACGCGCAGCAATGTTTCGGCATCATCGACCAACAGCGTGCCGGTGGACGAGCCCATGAACAGTTTCACGCCTGCACAGCCGGGAAGGCGTTCCCATTCCCCCAACTGATCCACATTCTCAGCGCAAGCCCCCAGATAGAAGGCATGATCGACCCAGGCCCGGCCCTTGGCGCGGGCCAGTTTGTCGGCCAAGGCCTCGGGTGTTGTGGTCGATGGCTTGGTGTTGGGCATATCGAAAATGGCGGTGACACCGCCCAAGGCCGCCCCTGCCGTGCCGGTGCTCAAGTCTTCCTTATGCTCGGCCCCCGGCTCGCGAAAATGCACCTGGCTGTCGATCACGCCGGGCAGCACATGCAGGCCCTTGGCATCGATGGTCTGCTGGGCCTTGCTGACATCGAGCGACCCCAGCGCAGCGATACGGCCATCCTTAAGGCCGATATCCACCGCCTCGGTGCCGTTCGGCGTGACGGCAATGCCGCCTTTGACGATCAGGTCGAACATCTCATCGCATCCAAATTGTCAAATACGTCGCCTTCAGGGCGATGGCCCAGCATATGCCGTCCATGCCACAGAGCATAGAAGAGAAGCGTCCAGGCGGCAAAGCCCTGCTGATGGGCATGAGCGAAAAGTCGCTCGACTTCCTTGGGGTGACACAAAGCGCGGATGGCGGGCTGCGATGCCACCAAAGGCCCCAGAAGATGCCCCTTGGCCGCAATCCAATCGCCGACCGGCACGGTGAAGCCGCGCTTTTTCTCGAAAGCCCCGGAGGGGGGCAGCACCTTATCCAGCCAAAGCCGCAAGGCCCATTTGCCCAGCCCTTTATGAATCTTCATGGCGTCCGGAAGCTTGAAGGCGAAGGCCGCCACATGGGGATCGAGAAAGGGAACGCGCCCTTCGACGCCGTGCGCCATCAGGCAACGATCAAGCTTGGTCAACAGATCGTTGGGAAGCCAATCGGCGCAATCCACTGCCTGGGCGATTTGCAGCCTGGTGCGACCCTGAAGCGCTTCCTGGCGCTCGCTGGCGGCGATGCCATCGCGCCAATGCAACGGATTTTCGCGCAAGACTCCCAGATTGTCGAAGGTGCCATGGCGGCGCATTGACCGCCTGAAAGGCCAGGGACGGTTGGCTTGGCGGTAGCGGCCATAGCCTGCGAAAAGCTCATCGCCGCCCTCGCCCGACAAAATGACCTTGACGTGTTTTCTGGCTTCCCGCGCCAATTTGTAGGTGGGAAGGCAGGCATAATCGGCGGCCGGGTCATCCATGGCGGCCGCCACCTCGGGCGCCAATTGCCAGAAATCATCCTCGGTAAAGGCAACGTCGATCCGCTCGGCCTTCATCTCCTTGGCCACACGCGCCGCCATGCCCCGTTCGTCCTTTGCACCCGAACCAGGAAAATGTGCGGTGAAGGCCAGCACCGGGCGCTCGTTCAGGCGCGCCATCAAAGCCAGCAAGGCCGAGCTGTCGATGCCACCCGAAAGAAACATGCCATAGGGCACGTCCGAGCGCTGATGAAAGGAAACGCTTTCCGCCAGAACCCGATCGAGTTCATAGAGAAACTGGTCGGTGGTGCTGCTCAAAATCCCCGCTGCGGGCAGAGCGTTCAGCCGGTGACGCTGGGCGACAAGCCCCTTTTCGATCACCAGCGTCTCACCCGGCAAAAGCCGGTGGATGCCGGAAAAAATGGTTTCGGCCCCGGTGGTGAATTGAAGCTGCAACAATTCGTCCCTGGCTTTGGGATTTTCCCTGGCTTTGAGCAGACCGGCGGCAATCAGGGCCTGGGCCTCGGAGGCAAACACGACACCTTGGGCCGTCTCGGCCCAATAGAGCGGTTTGATGCCGAAGGGATCGCGCGAAAGGGTGAGGCGCCTTGAGGCCGGATCATAGATCGCCAGGGCATACATGCCGCGCAGGCGCTGCGCATAGCTGGAATCGGCCCGGCGCCACAAATGCAAGGGCGGCTCGCAGTCGGAACCGGTCTTGAAGGTCACATCGGGAAGATCGGCGGCCAGTTCGCGGTAATTGTAGATTTCGCCATTGCCGACCAGCACGGCGCCCTGGGGCTCGTAAAGCGGCTGGCGGCCGCCATCGAGATCGATGATGGCCAAACGCACCTGAACAAGGCCGATACCTTCCCCCAGATAGCGCCCTTCGCCATCGGGACCGCGATGCGTCAGCGCTTTGGCCAGCCGGTCCAGAATCGCCGGATCGGGCGTTGCGTTATCACGAAGTGCTACGCCCGCGATGCCGCACATCAGGCCCCACCCGCGACTTTCTCGAAGAACTCGATATAGCGTTCGACCACGGCACCTTCGGTGAATTGCTCCTCAAAGGTGCGCTTGCCCGAGCGCGCCATGCGGCCCGCCTCGTCGGGATTGCGAATCATCCATTGCAAAGCACCACCCAGGGCCGCCACATCGTCGACAGGGACCAGAAGCCCATTTTCGCCATGCTGAATCAAGGTGCCCGGACCATAGCTGTCCGCCGCGATCACCGGCTTGCCCTGGGCCCAGGCTTCGATCACCACATTGCCCAACGGCTCGTGACGCGAGGGGCAGACGAAGATGTCGGCGGCGGCGTAAAGGGCCGCCACATCGTCGCGCCAGCCCAGAAAGCGCACACGAGGCTTGACGCCCACCTGCAGGGCCAGGGCCTCCAGCTCTTCGCGTAATTCGCCCTCGCCAGCCAGCCAGAGATAGGCGTCGGGAATCTGTCCCATTGCCTTCAGCAGCACGTCGAAGGCCTTGTTCTTGTGCAAGCGACCCAGCGCCAGAATCAACGGGGCATTGTTGGGTGTGTAGAAGTTCTTGCGATCGATGGCGGGCATGTTTTCGGCCGAAACGAAATTAGGCAGATAATGCACCCTTTCTGCTGGCCAGCCCTGCTTGCGGATATAATCGACGATGTCCTCGGTATTGCCGATCAGATGCTTGCAGCGCTGATAGTATTTGAGATCGTAATAGCCGCCCAGACGCCCGATTTGGACGAAATCGCCCACGGGGCAAAATTGCGTGGCGCGGTTCATCCAGGTCATCACGATACGGGGCTTGAATTCCGCCACGGCGCGCTTGAAGGCAAAGCGTGTCTTCAAATCAAGGCGCCCGCCAAAGGAAAGCTCGGTGACGTCAAGACCGTGATCGCGCAAAAACCTGGCCCGCTCGGGATGCTTGCGAATGACCAGTTGCTGATCAAGCCCCTTATTGTGCAATCCGATCGCCAGACGGACGAAGAATGCCTCGGCGCCCCCGAACTGGGACCCCGCCATGGCCTGCATCACCCGCATCATTCTCGCCTATCCCCTTTATGGCAACAGCGCTTCAAAGGCCGCCGCCGCATCCTGCCAGCCCCAGCGGCGCTGAAGCTCAAGCGCACCCTGATGCAGTGTGCGCCAATGCGCCTCATCCGCCAAGAGCTTGATGGCCCCCTCGGCAAAGGCCTTGTCACTTGAAGCAATATGCCCTGTGCGGTCCTCCACCACCCGCTCCACCACCGAGCCGATGGGCTTGACCACGGCGGGAACCCCCATGGCCTGCGCCTCGCCCACGGCCAGGCAGAAGGTTTCGTTGATGTCGCCCTTATAGAGCAGGCAGCGCGCCTGGCGAAATTCCAAGACGAGCTGCGCCTTGGGAACGGGACCGCGCAAAACGACCCCCTTGTCCTTCATGGCCTCGGCCTGAGCCAGAACGCGCGTCATGGCTTCAGCCTTGGCATCGCCGACCGATCCATAGGTGGCGGCCCCCGAAAAGATGTGCAGCTCGGCTCCCGGCACGGCGGGCTGAATCTCTTTTGCCCACAGATCCAGCAGCCAATCGAGCGAGCGCAACGGATTCGAGGTAAAGACGGCCCTGGGCGGGGGCAGGGCAATCCCCGGCTCGGCAGAGCGGAACATCTCGGGGATGCCGTATGGAATGACATGGCGCTGCCCGCTAGGCGCCCAGGCCGGATAGGTCGTGGCGTGATAGGTGCCGATGAAAACGATGTCGGGGCGCTTAGCCGCCATCTTCCACAGATAACGCCATTTCAGCATGTAGCCGGCTGGATTATGAGTCCAGAAGATGGTCTTCCTGGCCCCCGGCATGGCCAGAATCAACTTGTCGCCCCGGTTGGCGATGAAAAGATCGGCCCATTCCGGCAAACCATCATCGATGCGCCGCCAGGCCACGCCCTTGTGATCGACGGGCTTCTCGCACTTGTTGCAGACCTCAACCGAATGGCCCCGGGCCGCCAGGGTTTCGGCCAGATTGACAAAGGAACTTTCAGCCCCGCCCAGAGGGCCTTTCTCGGGCGTGGTGCCGTCAAAGGAGATGCCGTCATCGGCCATCACGATACGGGCCATGCGCTCAGTCCTTCTCCAGCTTGGCCTTGAGATGCGAAAGCAGCGGATAGAGCCCGGCGCAGAGTGCTACCATCAGGCCATAGCCGCCTTCGCGATATCCCTTGCGCTTGACATAGCATTTGAAAAAACGCGACAGAAAGCGCACGAGATTACGCCACGTGCTGCCCCAGGTCTCGCCCTTCTCGCGCAGATCCTTTGCTCGTGCGCTGGAATAACTGTTCAAGCGCCTCAGCATGTCGGAGAGGTCACGATCGACGTAATGAAGAAGGCGCTCTTTCAGCATCGGCCCTTTTAGCCCCGTCCAAACCAGCGGCGGATGCAGGCGGGCGTCGCCCCAGACCTTGACGCCCTTCTTGAACAGGCCAGGATAGGCCGCCTTGCCGAAGGAAGCGCCCCAGCCCCAGCGCACCAGACGCTCGCCCACGTAATTGTCGACGGGAATTTCGTGCCAGTCGAAAGGCGTCGTCTTGATGGTGGCTAGGATTTCCTGGGCCAGGGCATCGGAAACGCGCTCGTCGGCATCGACTTCCAGCACCCAGCGCCCCCGGCAGGCGTCGATGGCGGCATTGCGCCGCAGGCCTTCCTTGGCCCAGTCGCCCTCGACCACCCGGTCGGTAAAGGCAAGGGCGATCTCTTTCGAGCGGTCGGTGCATTTATCCAGCAGCACCACGATCTCGTCGGCAAATCTCAGCCGCTCCAGGCAGTCGGCCAGTTGGTGCTCCTCGTTCTTCACGCTGACCACGGCAGAGAGCGAAATCTCGGTCATGCCGCCCTCGTTTGCGCTTGCGTGCGCGACCATAAGTTCCGGGCGGCCTCTTCCGCCATATCGACCGTAAGACTGTCCATCAAGGTGCCCGAACTGCGATGATCGAAATTCTTGGGAAAGATATTGTCAAATGATTCCGGCGTGCGCGCCACGGCGGCATGCCATCCCCAAGGGGCATAGAATATCTCGGAGCTGGGTCCAAAAAGACCAAGCGTGGGAATGCCCGAAGCCGCCGCCAGATGCATAAGGGCCGAGTCGTTGCCGATATAAAAGGCGCAACGTTCCAGGCAGGCGTACACGGTCAGAAGATCGATGCGTCCCACCAGATCGATCACCTGGGTAGGAGCAAGCGCATCGATCACCGGCTGGGCCTGGGGGCGCTCGTGCGGAGCTCCGAAGACGGCCACCTTGGCGCCGGGAAGAATGCCGCCGGGGCCAGTCAATCTGTCAATCAGTGTCATGAAATTCTCGGCCCGCCAGGTCTTGGCCAGCCAGTTGGTGGTCGGCCCCACCGCCAACACGGGCTCGGGCCCCGGCAGCAGACGCGCCGCTTCGGCCAAACGCTCTTCTCGGACCCAGATATGCGGCATGGGCGTTTCCGGTAAATCCATGACATCGGCGATCAGGCGCACCCGATGTACCGGCTCGCGGCTGTTGGAAAGTGTATAGCGCCGCTCGGAGGACAGGAGATAGGCGACCAGGGATTTTCGAAGATCGATCACCAGATCCCAGCGCGTGCCGATACAGGCCCACCACAGGCGCATCCAATGTTTCGACCAGCGTTCCTTGGACATGGGAATCAAGCGTTCCACGCACGGCATTTCAGCAAAAAGAGGGGCCGCATCGGGGCCGCAGGCCACCGTGAAGCGGGCATCGGGATGTTGGCGGATCAGATGATCCAGAAGCCCGGTCGAAAGCACGGCGTCGCCAATGCGAGTCGCGGTGATGAAAAGGATTTTCATGTCGCCAATCCTTCGATCTCGCTCGCCACAACGTCCCAGCCGCGCCCCGCCTGCCACAGTTTGGCATCCCGGCTCATCGACCAGAAAAGCTCGTCGTTGGACAGCAGTTCTGCCGCCACATTGGCGAAGGCATCGGCATCGGGCACCAACTGCCCGGTCTGCCCGTCGATCAGTCTTTCAGGCGCAACCCCCAGCGGCCTGGCCACGGCAGGAATGCCCGAGGCTTGCGATTCCATCAGGGTTGTGGCCAGCCAGTCGTCGGCATGGGCGGGGAACAGGTGAACCCGGGCCTTGCGCCAAACGCCGGGCATGTCCATATCGCCCAGCGGACGCTCGATGAAAACGCCTGCCTCGGCCAGGGCCAGGGCCTTGTCCAGAACCGGGCGGATTTCGGGCGCTACCTCGCCCCCCTGGCGGCCCTTGTCGAGAACGGCGGAATAAAGGGCAAGCCTTGCAGCGGGCACTCGGGCTTGAATGCTGGGCCACAGATCGAGCAGCCAATCCAATCCGTGCAAAGGGTGCGTGGTGGCAACGGCCAAGGGCGGGCTGGCCGGTTCGATGGGTGCCTCGCAGCAATAGTCCGAGCGCACACCCGGGGCCACCACGACCGGCAGGGCATTGTTCCAGGCATTGAAGCTTGCTTTGTGCTTTGAACTTTGAAAAACCAGCCGGGCTCCGGTCGAATCGATCAATTCCCGGTTGGAGGCGCGTTCGAGATAGGCCCCAGGGGCCGCCACCCATAAAAGGCGACGTGCCGCCTGGCGGACCGAGGTCAGCAAGCCGACCTTGCGCCAAGCGATCAAAAGATCAGCTTCCAGAGGGCGCATCTGGTCCCAGGGCTCCCATTTGGCGCCCTCGATGGTCATCTTGAAGCGGCAGCGGTTAAAGGCGCGAACCTCGTGGCCGCGAATGGCCAGGGCGGAGGCCAGGGAAGCAAACGCTTTTTCAGCCCCGCCAAGGGGCTGGTGGCCGGAAGTGTATCCGTCGAAGGGAACCGAATCATCGGCCATCACGATGCGCATGGCCGGGTTATAGTGCCCCTGGCGGCCCCCAAGCAAGCCCGGACCCTTGCTTTTTGGCGAAAAAACATGCTTTTCTCGCTGAGATTAATCATGTTGGGGAAGCTTATATGAGCGCAAAGCCAGCCTTTGCCGTGGTGCTGTCGGGCTCCGGGGTCTATGACGGCACCGAAATCCATGAAGCGGTGCTGACCCTGTTGGCCATCGACCGGCTGGGCGGCAGCTATGCCTGCTTTGCCCCCGATATCCCCCAACACCATGTGATCAACCACCTGACCGGCCAGGAAAGCCCGGAAACGCGCAATGTTCTGGCCGAATCGGCCCGCATCGCAAGGGGCAAGATCGAGCCTCTGACGGCCTTCGAGCCCGGCAAGTTCGACGCCCTGGTTTTTCCGGGTGGATTCGGGGCTGCCAAGAATCTCTGCGGCTTTGCCTTCGACGGACCCACCTGCAAGGTCGATCCGGATGTGGAAAAGGCCGTTCTGGCCATGCATGGGGCGGGCAAGCCGATCGGGGCGCTGTGCATTGCCCCCGCCCTGATCGCCCGCATTCTCAAAACGGGCGAAGTGACCATCGGCAATGACCAGGCCACCGCTCAGGCCATCGAGAAAATGGGGGCCAAACATACCGTGCGCACCCATGGCGAGGTGGCGGTGGACGACAAGCTGAAACTGGTGACCAGCCCCTGCTACATGCTGGATGCCAGCATCTCGCAGATCGCCCAAGGCGCCGAGAACACCATCCGCACCCTCTTGGGGATGATCCGGTAGGCGTCATGGCACATCTGCGTTCCTTTCGTTACCGGCTCGAAGAGCTGGCGCTTCGGACTCTTGTGGGAAGCCTTAGGCCCTTAAGCCTGGACAGCGCCTCGGACCTGGGGGCAGGGCTGATGCGCAGCATCGGCCCCCTGATCAAGAAACCCAGCCGGGTGGCTCTGGACAATCTGGAACGGGTTTTTTCCAAGGAAGAAGCCAGGCGGCTTCTGCCCGAGGTTTGGGCCAATCTGGGCCGGGTGGCCTTCGAATATCCGCATCTGCGCAAACTGGCCCTCGACCATGATCGTATTCAGATCGAGGGCCGAGAGAACTTCGAGCGGATCAAATCCCTGGGCAAGGGATGCGTGTTCGTGGCGGCCCATCTGGGCAATTGGGAGCTGTTCCCCATGGTCATGGACCGGATGGGGGGCCACATCCTGCTCATCTACCGCGCCCCCAACAACCCCTATGTGCGTGATCTGGTTCAGGAAATCAGGCCAGATACGGGGATGACCTACATCGCCAAAAGCCATCAGGGCATGCGCAAGGTCATGCGCCACCTCTCCGAGGGCGGCTATGTGGGCTTTCTGACCGATCACCGCTATTCCGACACCTTGCCGGTCGATCTTTTGGGCGGCCAGGCCAGAATCGCCCATACGGCGGCGCTTTTGGCTAGGCGCTTTGGCGCCCCCATCCTTTGCACCCGCATGGAACGCCTGAACGGGGCGCGTTTTCGCGCCACCCTGGCCCCGCCCATCGAGCCCCAGAAGGGCGACGCCACCCATGAAGTGCTGCAAACCCTGACGCAGCAGGTCGCCAGCCAGTTCGAAGTCTGGATCAAGGAACGCCCCGACCAGTGGTTCTGGATGCAGAAACTCTGGGCCAAGGGGGATAATGCCTCGAAATAATGCCCCCCCCAAAAACGCGAAAACCGCCGGCAGGACGTCCGGCGGCTTTGCGGTTCCCGGTTCCCGGGCCGTTGGAGGACGGTAACCTTCCGGGAACACGCATCTTGGAACTGAGGGCTATTCTTGCAGTCTTTCTGTTTGATTGAAGTGATAGCGGTCACAGAAAACATGTGACGACAATCACACGACTTTATTTATCAATCTATTCTATGTATTCGCCTTTATAGACGCCCCAGAATTCATCGCGTTTCAGCCAGCCTTGATAGCCTTCGACTTCGACACGGCACAAACTGCTGTTGCGGGGACATTGCAACAGGCGCCCAATGACTCCCGGCTCGACATTGGCCAGGGGAGGGGCCTCTTCCGAATCGCTGCGCTTCAGCTTGCGGACAACGGTTCCGGTCACCAGAAGCGTGCGCCTGCCGGTCAGCATGGTCTGATGAACCCAGCCGTCTGTCCCTTGAGAATCGCGGATTTTACGCCAGGTTTCGAATTCGGCGATGATCTCGACCGGCAGTTCCCGTTTGGTGATCACCCATTCGATGGGGTAGCGCACGCCGGGGCCGGTGCGCAGATTCACCTCTTCGGCCCGAAGCGAGACATAGCGCGGCAAGGGCAGCCCGCTTGCCGACTGAGGGGCCTGGGTCTGCGCCAGGGCCGGTCCCGCCGCCGTCAGCAGCAGGGCTATAAGGATAATTCGCTTCAAAAACATTGGCACGCCAAGACCCTGTTACCCCCCATTTCCAGGCCGGACAGCATAATAGCCGTCTGAGCTTTGGCAAAGTCAAGGTTTCGGCTTACATTACCAAGATGCACAAGGAGGTCGGCATGCCCATGAAGCGCCCCATCGTGGTTGTTACCCGCAAGCTGCCCGACAGCGTCGAAACGCGGATGATGGAATTGTTTGACGTCCGGCTCAACCTGACGGGGCGGGCCATGAGCCGAGAGGAGCTGGCCCGAGCCCTGGCCGAAGCCGATATTCTAGTCCCCACCGTGACCGACCGCCTGGACGCCGCCCTTTTGGCCGAGGCGGGGCCAAATCTGCGCCTGATCGCCAATTATGGAACGGGGATCGACCATATCGACCTGTTCAAGGCCCAGGAAAAAGGCATTCTGGTCACCAATACGCCCGATGTGTTGACCGAAGACACTGCCGACATGACCATGGCCCTGATTCTGGCCGTTCCCAGGCGCATGGCCGAGGGGGAAAGACTGTTGCGCCAGGGACTTTGGGACGGATGGAGTCCCACTTTCATGCTGGGCCACCGCGTCGGAGGAAAAAGGCTTGGCATCATCGGCCTGGGACGCATCGGCCAAGCCGTGGCCAGACGCGCCAAGGGCTTTGGCATCTCGGTGCATTACCATAACCGCCACCGCGTGCATCCCGACATCGAAGCCGAGTTGGAGGCCACCTGGTGGGAAAGCCTGGATCAGATGCTGGCCCGCATGGACATTGTCTCCATCCACTGCCCGCACACGCCATCGACCTTCCATCTGCTGTCGGCCAGACGCCTCAAGCTCATGCAGCCCCACGCCTATATCGTGAATGTCTCAAGGGGTGAAGTGGTCGATGAGGACACGCTGACCCGCATGCTGGTCAAGGGCGAACTGGCCGGCGCCGGGCTTGACGTCTTCGAACACGAACCGGCGGTGAACCCCAAGCTTCTGACCCTGGACAATGTTGTGCTGCTGCCTCATCTCGGCTCGGCCACCGTCGAAAGCCGGGTCGATATGGGCGAGAAGGTGATCCTCAATATCAAGGCCGTCTGCGACAATCACCCGCCCCCTGATCGCGTTCTGACCAGCCAGGGGATGTGATCGGCTATCTATCTAAAGCGGCTTATGCGGCCCTTCCGCCGAGCCCCCGCAAACAGAACAGCCCCTGCTCAGGCACTCCGTATCCGTGAGCCCCCGTGTTACCAGGACGGCATGCCAAGATAATTGGCTGAAAAAGTTGCAAGGCGGCAGCCTTTACAATCATGGCACAGTTCGGCAGTATGCCTACGATGAAAGCCTGTCGTCTACTAAACCGTGAGGATGCCGGATGCGTTGGCTTACAGCGATATTAGTTTTCTCCCTTATGGGCTGCCAAACGACCTCTGGACAGGTGCGGCCTTCAGAAATCAGCTCAATCCAGGCCGTTTCAGGTCTGTTGCAGCCTTCCGAAATCCACCCAATTACAGGATCGCTGACGATTGGCCGCGCACCAATCCGGGGGGTGGCGGGAACTTCGATAAAGAAAGTTATTATAAGTAAGACAGGAAATAGTGAAAAACTTGAGATAATATTACGTACGCATTTCAAGCTTGACGTTGAATTAATGGGTCAAGCAATTCGAGGGTGCCAAAAGTTTATTGATTCAGACGTTAATGTTATTGACCGGCCTATAAGAACTTCTAAATCAGACTTGGATAATTTTGTAAATCAGGAATTAGATGCCCTAAAAAAGTTTAACGGGGCTACTTTTTGTATTGATATGAATTCAAATGCAGGGGGGGCTGAAGCGACTATCACTATTATCGACGGCTCAGGACGGGATATGATGCCAAATATAAATCTCAAGGATAGGGAATTATTAAAGAAGAAAACGGAGATGATTAAGACATTGATGAGCGGGGATTTTATTGGCAATTCCTTCACGCAGGGACAGGAAATTAGAATTAATATTGAAGATATTCTGTCTGAGCTAACTGGGGGTGGGGTGCAAGTAAGAGGGATTATGAGCGAAAGGGTGCTTGGACAGGGTATCTATAAAGGTCGCCAAGTCCTTGTTATCAAGGTAACCGGCGAGGTTAGGACAAAAGATCAGAAGCCAATTGTAGGTAGCAGCCGGAGCTATGTGGATTTATTTGGCACAGGCTATGTGGATGTCCTTTCCGGGGTTACGGTTTATAACATATTAGAATACACAAAGTTCATGGAGAATGGCCTCATTCAAGACGCTGCGGAATCTTTTGTGCTTGATCTGTAATCAAATGTTTTGCTTAACCCTGATCCCCTCGCGCTTCCGCAACCGATTTCACAAGCGCCTTCGATCTTATCAAAGCAAATGGCGCTGTCCATTGCGGTGCAATAAGAGGGATTTGCCGATTTGGCCTCTGGCTTCATTGAAATGAGTGAAAATAAAAACGGCACTGATTCCAAGGGGTGGAAAATATGGTGAGGGTGATCTGGATGGTCGGGCTGTGTGCCGTTGTTGCCGGATGTACGACAAAGGAATGGAGGCAGACTAACAGCGTCTGTGGCGCAAGGTACAATAACGAAATTCCTCCAAACTACCAACAAATTACGGTTAGTAAGACGCGAGTCATACAGGTGCCGGACGGCAACGTCACCTGCCACACCTCTGGGTATGGCTATTCGGCAACAACGAATTGCACCCAAGGGACGCGCCTAGAGTACGTCCCGTATACAGATATAGAAACTGTCGATCTCAACGAAAGCCGCCGTGACGCAGCGATACGCAGTTGCACCGAGGCATCATGCTATCGACAATACGGTAACACAAATTGCAAGACCGGGAAGTAATCTCTGTTTATAATAGGGTTAATCCCATGATATATGATAGTATCTTTGAAAAAGAAGGAGACGGAAGTCAAGATTCAGCCACGTTATTTTCGATGTCATGTGAGTTTTTAGAGGCGTCAATTGCGCTGCGAGATCATGAAATAAAGAATATAAACTACACAATCGTGATTTATTACTTGCTTGTACATTCGGCAGAATTGGCGCTAAAATCTTTGATTAATTGCAGTGGCGCTTCAATTGAAGACCTAAAGAAAGACGGACACGATTTGGAAAAATTGTGCGCCAAAGCAATCGAGCTTGAATTTACAGATACCATATCTGTAAGCAATATTATTGAAATATCAAAAATATACAAAAACAAGGCGCTTGAATACAGACACAGGAGCAAATTATCATTTCCAGATATAGAAGCCATTACGAAAGAAATAGAATGTTTGCATAAAACGCTGGGACGGTTTTTGAGTTTTTCCTGATTTCAAATCTTATCCCCCGCTTTCTTCAGCATATCATCAATGTGCGTCTGCCAGCCGGGTCCGGTGGCGCGGATGTGATTCACCACCTCGCGCGACGAGAGGATGGTGATGCGCTCCATAATCACGGCGGCGGGCGGGCGACCGAAGCGGCCAATGCGGCTTCATCTTCTTCCTGCATGTCGGCCAGTTAGAGGAAACAGGGTGTCGCGACACAGAACGCAAGGCCCTACCAAAAAAAACACCCCGGCCGCATGCCGAGGGCAGAGACGGTACCGGGGTTTCCAAGAAGGAAAGTAACAGCTATCGTAAGGCGTCGCAAGGCTTGGAACCAACCATTGGAAACAGAAGAAGAAATCGCCCTCGCCCTCTCCCTTGAACGTTTCAGCCGATACCTTGGCTGGGCCGGGGGAAATCGTGCCCATGGGCTTGAACTCTACGCTCTTAATACCCGGATCTCCGAGGCGCTATATACCCCTCTTCAAGTGCTTGAAATCGTGCTGCGCAACCGCATTCACGCCGTCATGTCCGAACATAGGCATGAACATTGGCACCATGACGAAGGCTTCCTTCTGATCAAGAACCAGCGCCACCAATTGGACAAGGCCATTCAAGACTTGAAGGATGACGGCAAGCTGCCAAGCCCGGGCCGTGTGGTGGCGGCCTTGACGTTCAGTTTCTGGACATCGATGTTAAGCCCCGCTTACGACATGCTGTGGCAGACCGGTTTGCATCGCATCGCCAAAAAGGAAAATGGCAAAGGCGTGAGGCGTAAAGATTTGTCCGCCCCGCTGGCTCCTATCCGGACGCTTCGCAATCGCGTTGCCCATCACGAGCCAATCTTGCAATGGAACCTGCCCAAGCACTACGCCAACATGCTTCAGATCATCGGCTGGCTTTCACCCCCGGCGGCAGTTTGGTGCCGTACGCTCAGCAGATTTGAGATTGTTTATCCACCAAACGGTATTGAGTTAATCAGGGCACCCAAGGGGTAGGCCACGTGCCAATTACCCTCAGAACCTAAAGCAGCATGCGCTTGATGACCAGAACGGTCGTATCGTCGCTGCGCTCGGCCCCCGCCACGAAGACATCCTGGGCCTGGAACAGGGCATCCACCAACTCGGCGGCGCTGGAGGTGGGCGGCAGATGGGCCAGGACGTTAAGAGCCCGTTCCTCGCCGAACTGGTTGCGCATGGGATCGAAGGCCTCGCTCAAGCCGTCCGTATAGATGGCCAGCCCGTCGCCCGGCTTGAAATGAAGCACGTCCTCGCTATAGGGAAAATCCTCGCTGACCCCCAGCACCAGCCCCTCGGCGCCGTCCAACTCGCTCACGGCGCCCTGGCCCGAAACCAGAAGCGGCGGCAGATGGCCCGCGCTGGCATAAAGCAGCGTCCAGTTCTTCGGATCGAAGATGCCGTAAAAGGCCGAGACGAACATGTTGGGAATATCGTGGCGGCACAGAACGGCATTGGCCTGAGCCAGACATTCCGAAGGCGTGGTGCCGGTCATGGCCGTGGCTCTGAGCAAGGTGCGCGCCACCGCCATGAAAAAGGCGGCCGGAATGCCCTTGCCTGAAACATCGGCCACAACAAGGCCGATCCGCTCGCCCGGCAGTTCAAAGATGTCGTAAAAGTCGCCGCTCATGCTCTTGGCCGAGGCCAGGCGGGCAAAAAGCGTATAACCATCCCCGCTTTCGAATTCGCTGGGCAGAATGCGCCGCTGAATTTCCTCGGCAATGGTGATTTCGCGCTGGATGGCGGAAAGCTTGGCTTCATTGCGCCAGGCCAGCCTGCGCTCCTCGCAGGATTTGAACACGCGCTCGATGGTGCCTAAAAGGTCCGAACGCGCCACCGGCTTGACCAGGAAATCGGCTGCCCCGTCATTCATCGCCTTGCGGGCCACCGCCAGATCGCGCCCGGAAAGCAGGGCGATACGGGGGATGCGCACTCGTCCCCCGACCAGTTGCTTGAAGAGATCAAGTCCCTCCAGCCGCTCGGAATCAACGCGCACCAAGGCAATATCCAGGTCGGGCAGATAGGCCAGATGGGCCCGCGCCGTTTCATTGTCCCTGGCAAAGACAAATTCGTTCTCGGATTCTCCGCTCTCGGCGCACAGCGCTTCGAAATCGGGATCGTCGTCGATAACCAGGGTTTTGGGCATCAGAATCCGTTAGGGCCAAAGTGAACCGGCAAGCCGCGTCAAAAGCATTCTAGCATCGGGCCATGAGCCAGCGCCGAAATTTCTTCGGAAAAATGGATAATCCATTGATAATCTTGAGTGCGCCCAATTTTTCAGATCGAGTAATC
>PDZW01000032.1 GCA_002753155.1 Alphaproteobacteria bacterium WMHbin7 | reverse complement strand
ACCGGCGAATTCAGCATCACCACGGCGACCGGCACCACCACCAACAATCAAAGCTTCGGCGCTGTGCATGTGTCGAATTTCTTCTCGGTTCCCTCGAATGTGGTGCTGGTCAATCAAGGCCAGATCGCCAACAGCTTTCGCGAGGTTCTGAGCGCGGTTTCGAATGCTGCGGCCCCTTCGGCGGCCAAGTCGGCGGCCGAGCAGATTCTGATGCAGGCCTTCCAGCAAGGCCAGCAACAAGGTGCGCAGGGACAGCAAGGGGCCAACGGCACACCCGGCGAGGCGCAGGGACAGCCGGGACAGCAGCAGGGCCAGCAGGGGGCTCAGGGACAAGGGGCGCAGGGGCAGCCAGGGGCTGGTGGCGCTTCGGGCGAGGCGCAGGGCCAGCAGCAAGGCCAGCAGCAAGGCCAGCAGCAAGGTCAGGGCGCTCAGGGACAAGGGGCACAGGGCCAGGGCGCTGGCGCAAATGCGCCTTCAGGCACGGTCGAGGGCATGTTTCAGTCGCAAGGCGCTCAGGGTCAGGGCAGCAGTGCCTTGGCGCAGGGTGTGGATGCGCGCTTCGCCGCCGCCGCCCAGGCCGCCATCTTAAGCGCGGTCGAACAAGGCAAGCCGGTAGCAGCGGCATTGCTGGCGGCCATGGCGGCTTCGCAGGCTTTTGGCGAAGCCAAGTCGCAAGGAGCATCGACCGATCAGGCGCTGGAAGCGGCAGGGCGGGTGGCGCAGCAGACCGGCATTCTGACCAATACGACATTTTCCGGCAGCGGTACGCGCGGGCTGAACACGCCTTCGGGAAATCAGTCGCAGGACGGCGAGCGGGGCCGCCAGAGCGGCGAGCATGGTCAGGGCCAAGGTGCTCAGCAGCAAGATATGCATTCCTCGGCATCCGAGCAGGCCACCCAGCAGGCAGCGCAGCAGGCAGCCCAGCAGGCCGCCCAAGCGGCGGCGGCTCAAGCCGCCCAACAGGCCGCCGTTCAAGCGCAGATTCTGGCGGCGCAGCAAGCGGCGGCGGCTTTGGCGGCCCAGCAGGCGGCGGCAGCTTTGGCAGCTCAGCAGGCGGCGGCGTTGCTGGCGGCCCAGCAGGCGGCGGCAGACCTGGCGGCCCAGCAGGCTGCCGAAGAGTTGGCGGCCCAGCAGGAGGAGGCAACCAAAGTCGTCGAGGCGGATAAAACGCCGACCACGACCGTTGTCACCAACAGCTTTTCCGGCAAGGCGGTTGACGGTTACATCTCGGGCGGCACGGTCTTCCTCGATCTCGACGGCGATTCGACCCTGGATGCCGACGAGGAATGGACCACGACCGACTCATCGGGCAATTTCTCGCTGTCCAGCGATGACACCACGGGCACACTGGTGGTGATGGGGGGTACGGATATTTCCACGGGTGCCGCTCTGACGGGTGTCTTGAAGGCGCCGTCCGGATCGACCGTGATCACCCCCCTGACCTCGGTCATGCAAGAGATGATCGATGCGGGTTCCACGGAAGCCGAGGCCTCGGCAAATCTGGCAACCATGCTGGGATTCTCCAGCGGGGTCAGCCTGACCAGCTTTGATCCCGTCTCGGCCTCGCTTGATTCCGCCACCGCCAGCACGGCGGCCAATGTGATGAAGGCCGCCGTTCAAATTCAAAACATGGTGACCCAGATGACCGCCCTTTTGCAGGGTGCGGGCGGTTCTGGAATTTCCGAAACCGATGCCGCCACGGCGGTCTTGAAGGCCCTGGCCACCGAGGCGGCGAACGGAACGGTGGTCGATCTGACCAATGCGACCAAGCTGACCTCGCTGATTTCAACCTCGGTCAGCAACCTCAATACGGCCACGGGCAACGTGGTTAGCGTGAACACGACCGTCCTTAGCGCCGCTGCGGGCGTTATGGCGGGTGTGAACAGCGCCATGGATGCAGCCCTTGCCGCCAATCCCAGCGGAGGCGCCGCCCTTTTGTCCGGCCTTTCCAGCGTTGCCATCGTGGCGCAAGGCGATGCCGCGACCGCTATCAATACGGCGGCTTCGGGCGGTGTTACGACGGGCCTTAGCGGCTTTACGGGCTCGGCCCTGACCGGCGCTATTTCGACAGCCAGCGAGCAGGTTGTTGGCTTTGGCTCGGCGGGTGGAGCAGGCAACGATACGCTGGAAGGCACGGCCAATGCCGACAACCTTAAGGGCCTGGCAGGCGACGATACTTTGTTTGGCAGGGCGGGCGCCGATCAGCTTTTCGGCGGCGAGGGCAGCGACACGGTGCTGGGCGGCAAGGGCGACGACAAGCTGCTGGGTGGTGCTGGCAACGATGTGGTAAGGGGCGGATCCGACAACGACACCGTTTCCGGCGGCCTGGGCGACGATGTTCTGAGCGGCGGCGGCGAGAGCCTTCGTTTTGACGGCGTTGACGGCAAGGTAACGGTGGCCAGCAGCACGGCCCTCGACAATGCCTCGGGCACCTGGGAACTCTGGATGAGATCCAGCGGCGATTGGGGAACCAACGGCAACGGCACGGACGATCCCGGCCTTTTGATGACCCGGGCGGATGCCGCGAGCTCCTTCAATGGCCTTACCCTGTGCATTCAGGGCAGCACGGGCCGTGTCAGCGCCGACGCCAAGACTGCCTCCGGCCATGCAACAGCAGCCACGCTCTACTCGGGCACCGATGTTCTCGACGGCATGTGGCACCACATCGCCGTCAGCTATGAGCAGGCCGCCGGGGGAACGCTCGCGCTTTACATTGATGGCGAATTTGAGGGCTCGGTCGCCATAGCCTCGGCCTGGAGCTTCAATGCACAGGATCTGCTGATTGGCGCTTCCAACGATCCCTGGTGGGAAGAATTCAAGGGCGAGATCTCCGACGTGCGCGTCTGGAGCGACGTGCGAACAGCCACCGAGATTGCGGACAACATGCATGCCGATCTTTCGGGATCGGAGAGCGGCTTGGTCGGGCTTTGGAATTTCGACGAGGGCAGCGGCACCACCCTGGACAATTCCGTGAGCGGCGGTCCCATAGGCACCGCCTCGGGCGGCGTTGCCTGGATGACCGGAACCGACACCGTCAGCTATGCCGAAGCACTGACCGCCGTGACGATTGATTTGGCCAATGACACGGCCATGGGCGGGGCGGGCAACGACACGCTTTCGGGTTTCGAGAATGTGATTGGCGGCGCTGGCGCTGACAGCATCACCGGCAGCGATGGCAATAATGTGCTTTATGGTGGGGCTGATGCTGACAGCATCCTGGGCGGCTTGGGCCGCGACCTTATCTTTGGCGGAGCTGGCGTCGATACGCTGGACGGCGGCGATGGCACCGATACGATCAGCGGCGCCGAGGCGCTGAATGGACTCACCATCAATCTGAGTGCGGGAACGTATGAAGACAATGGGGTGGTCGATAAGCTTTACAATTTCGAAGTCGCCATCGGCAGCGCGTTTGACGACACCATCCAAGGCGGATTTGGCTGCGATACCTTCAGCCTGCTGGGCGGCCTGGGCAACGATACGCTTTATGCCGACATTGGTGACGATTGGCTGAGTGGCGGCGGCGGTAACGATACCGTCATCGGCGGCTGGGGCAATGATACGATCGTTGCCGACGCAGACGCCGCGGATGACATCTATTATGGCGGCAATTCGGAAATTGACGATGGTGCGGACGAGATCAGCTTTGCGGCCTCTGCGGCTTCAATCACGCTTGATCTGTCGACCAACACGGCCACGGGCGACGATATCGGGGCTGACGAAGTTTATGGGATCGAATCCGTTACCGGCGGATCGGGCGACGATACGCTGATCGGCGATAGCGGGAACAACAGCCTGAACGGCGGTGACGGCAACGATATCTTGCAAGGTGGAACCGGCGGCAACTGGCTGACCGGCGGCGAGGGCGACGATACGGCCGATTACTCCTGGGACACGGCTGGAATCTCGGTTCTGGCCTTGCAGGACGGCAGCGCATCGGTGACCCGCGCCAGCGGCAGCGGCGATACGCTTTATCAAATCGAAACGGTTCTGGGCGGCTCGGGCGACGATGTCTTTCTGGGCGGGCTTTATGGCCACACCTTCGCGGGCGGTTCCGGCGCCAACACGGTAAGCTATATCGGCTATGAAGCTGGGGTTACGGTCGATCTGTCCGCCGCCACCGCCACGGTCACGGCCATCGGCATGTCTGCGGTGACGGATGTGCTGATCGACATTCAAAAGGTGATTGGCAGCACTTACGAAGATACGCTGCTTGGATCGGACGGCGCCGACACGCTTTCCGGCGGCGGCGGCAATGATACACTGCAAGGCGGGGCTGGCGACGATGTCTATCTGATCAACACACTGCCGGGTGCCGGCAATGTGCTGACCATCGAAGACGCCAGTGGCGCTGATGTGCTGTATCTGGATACGGCGGCCCTGGGTATGAGCATTGATCACGCCCTGACGTCGGCCTATCGCAGCGGCAGCGATCTTGTCTTCTCCACCGTTGACGGCGGAACCATCAAGATCGTCGGTCAGTATGACGGCACCCCGGTCGGCAAGATCTTCGACGGCAGCGAAACCATCCATCTGGCCTCGGGCGTTAGCGGCCAGGACAGCATGAAAGACGTGATCATCGGCTCGACCACGGCAGGGGAAACGCTTTCCGGCCTTTCCGGCAACGATTATCTGATCTGGGGACATGGCGAGGACCAGACCTTAAGCGGCGGCGATGGCAACGACGCCGCGGCCTTCCTAAATTCCGCCGGCGCCATCACGGTGACGTTGGATACGAATGGCGATGCCGAAGCGATCGAAACCTACAACATCGATGTGAATACGGTCGGCACCCGCACCATTCATCTGGATAGCATCGAGGAACTGGTGGGCACCGCCTATAGCGGCGACCTTCTCACCGGCAACAATCTTGGCAACTGGTTCGGAAATTCGGGCAGTGGCGGCAATGACACGTTTGACGGCGGAGATGGAACGGATACGGCCAGCTATGCCTATCTTGGCGGCGGTTCCGGCGTTACGGTCGATCTTTCCAAAGTCATCAGCAACTATGTCACGGCTACCCACGACGGCCTCACTTTTTCAGACAAGCTAAAAAGCATCGAGAATATCGAGGGGTCGGACTATGGCGATAACATCACCGGTGATAGCGCCAACAATTCTCTGACCGGCGGGCTGGGAGACGACACGCTTTCCGGAGGCATCGGCAGCGATATTCTTATGGGCGGTGCGGGCAACGACACGCTGATCGGCGGTGAAGGCGGTAATGCCAGCACCAGCAGCAGCGCCTTCGACACCAATAATAGCGGCTACGTCACGGTCAGCGATTTTACGCTAGCCAGCCAGAGCGCCTTCACCATCGAGGCCTGGGTGCGCTTCGACGGCGCATATTATGCTGGCTCCTGGAATACCGTCGTCGAATTTGGCAATGACGGCTTGTGGTTTGGCGTTCACAGCAACGGCCAGCTTGAACTTTATCAGGGAGCGATGGGTGGGTCGGTGCCAATCGGCCAGTGGACACATATCGCCACCACCTATGACGGCACCACCTCCAAGGTCTTCATCAACGGTGCCCTGGCCGCCAGCGATGGCGGAAACGGCTCTTTCAACATGAGCGGCATCGGCATGGGCATCGGCTATAGCTGGGGCGACACGCTGTGGAACGGGGCGATCGACGATGTGCGCGTCTGGAACGTGGCGCGCAGCGAGGCCGAACTGACCGCCTACAAGGATGTCACGCTTACAGGAAGCGAGACGGGATTGCTGGGCTACTGGAAGCTGGATGAAGCTGCGGGCAGTACGACGATTGCCGATTCTTCTGGCAACGGCTGGAGCGGTACGCTGATTGGGAGCGGAGCCGAACTGGCCGTTTCTGGCGCGGTGTCGGGCACCAGTTCCAGTTATGATACCTTGCAAGGCGGTGCTGGCAACGACATATTGATCGGCGGGGCTGGCAATGACAGCCTAAGCGGCGGGGCTGGGTGCGACACCTTCAAGTTCAACACGGTCACGGACACCGGCACCAAGATCATCACCGATATCGGAATCGGCGACGTGATCGACCTTGACTTCGATTTGGTCGATGGAGCGATCGATATCGGCGACAATGCTGATGTCGCGGCGACGGGCGTCAATGTCTATTACGACATCGATGCGGGCGATACCACGCTCTATCTCAATTCCACGGGGCTGTTGGGTGCTGCCGATTACACGATCACGCTGGATGGGGCGAATCTGACCGCTGCCGATTTCACCCTTGTTGGCGGCAATCTGGTGGTGACCAGTCTGGTGGGGCAAGCCAACGCCCCGCCATACATATGGGGCGGAGACCAGGTCACTCCCGTGTGGGGCGTCGAGGTGGATGAATATGCCCTGACGGAAGGCACGCACAGCCTGACCTGGAGTGTCGATGACCTCACGATGTATCAAGAAACCTGGATCTTTAGGAGTGATAGCGGCACTGTCATGGGCATTGCCGTCACCGGTTTCGACGCCGATCTGAACGGCGATGGCACGGTCGATGGCGTCTGGCAATACACCCTCGATTCCTCGGCCGCTACACCGGTTTGGGTTGCGATCGACAGCACGAAGGTTGATGCTGCCACCCAAACAGCCTTGATCCTGGAAATCGACCAGTGGGACGTATGGGGTGAAACTTACAATTCCAGCTTTGACCAGGTGCGCTTTGTTCCGGTGGATGAGTCCGTTGCGGGTACGGTTTCTCTGACCTACGCCGCCTATGACGATTATGGCGTCACGCCCACGGCGGGGGATGTCGTCACCCTGACCACTGTCGGAACCGGCACCGCCTATAGCAGCGAATCCGCCACCCTTAGCCTTGAAGTCACCAATTCGCCCGACTGGATCGGCGGCAACGGCTCGTTCGGCATCGATAATCTGACCTGGGATGTCCCTCCGGTGAATTCGGTGGCTGTCGCCTTGGCTTATTTCTCCATCGGGGGCAGCAACAGCGTTACCTTGAGCTCTGACGGCACCTATATCCTGGGCGATCTGCATCTGCGCGATACGGCAACCCTGACGGTCGGCCAGGACGCATTGCTGAAGGGCGGCGGCGGAGCCTGGGGCGGTGGTGTTACTATCGATGCCGGAGCCACGCTGCATGTCACCGGCGGCACCTTCGGGGTCATTCAGGAAAATAGCCATATCGTCAATCTCGGCACTGCGATCATCGAGAACTGCGAATTGACCGGCAATGTGGTTGGCAACAGTTTCAGCACCTATGCCGGGGGTAGTGTCGCTTTCGAAGGCGCCGTAGCGCTCGACACCCTGGCTGTCTATGTCGGCAGCAGCAATGCGGCGGCGAGCACGGCCGAGTTGGACGCCGCAACACTTAATGGCAACGGCAACAGCACTTTCGAGATCGGCGCCTATGGTTCCTTGGAGGTGTCGGGCAGCAGTTCTCTGACGAACTTCCTGAGTGTGCGCCTGGTGGGTGATACCGAAATCTACGATGGCAGGACCTTGTCAATTCAGGGCGATGGCACACGGGATAATGTGGTAACACTTTATGGCGCCATGGATTTTGACGGAAACGGTACGGGCACTCTGTCGGTTACCGGCTCGCACTTCAAGATCGAGAACAGCGCCAGCTTCACAGGCACGACCAATGCCGCTCTTCTGGTGCATGATAGTCTCCTCGAGATGGTTTACTCTGGCGCCACCATCAACGACACGCTGAATCTGGGGGCTACGGATTTGACCCTGGATCAGGGCAGTACGCTGGCGATGGATGTCTTCCCGGCCAGCGATGCCCATTTCAGCCTGATCACCACCGGGTCTCTCACGCTGGATAGTGCCACGTTGGCCCTTTATGGCGGCGCAATCGGCAATGCCATTCAGGGTGCTGACGCAGGCACAATCCTTGACAATGTCATCGAGACAGCGTCGATCACGGGATGGTTCGATGCCATCACCGGGCGTCTTCTGGCCGATGGCTCGGTGCTGGATGTCAGTTTCTCGAGCGGCGATATGGACTTCACGGTCAATGCGGCGACCATGACGACACTGACAAATTATTCATTCAGCGGCAGTTCTGGCGCTGACGTGATCGTCGACACGCTGGGGGCCAATCTGTTCGATGGAATTTCCACGAACGACATGGTTTTCGCGGGCGACGGCATTGATACGATCTCGGCGGACAGCCTGGATTTCAAGCTGATCGATGGTGGCACTGGTTTCGATACGCTGACTTTCAATGCCGGTTGCGTTAGCAGCAGCACCATTGATCTCACCAGCGGCATGGAAGGCTATCGGCTGGAAAATCTCGAAGAGTTGGATTTCGGCGCAGGCGTTACCGGGGCCACGATGAAGCTCAATTTCGACATCCTCAGAGCGCTCGAATCCACCGACACCATCGGCTATACGGACAATGCAAACACAACCTATTCCTACACCCATGTCATCATCGGCAATAATGCGATCAGCAACACGGTTACGTTCACGGACGCCGCTGATTGGGATGAAAGCACAAACATCGTGAGTGATGGCTATACGGTTTACGAACACAGCTCCAGCGGAGCAGTCGATCTGGTGGTCAGCGTTCAGGATGTCCAAATCCCAGTGCAGGGATAGCGGGGATAGGGGGTCAGGTCTTGAAAGTTGAGTCCGGGCGGGGGTCACCGGGCGGGGGTCAGGTCTTGATTATTTCCTATTTTTAGTTCTGGTTATAATCAGCACAACGTAAAAATAGGAAATAATCAAGACCTGACCCCCGCTCCACATGTGACCCCCGCTCCACATGGGCGTCCTCCTCAGGCAACTTTCAAGACCAACTTTCAAGACCTGACCCCCGCCTATGTGACCCCCGCCTACGCGAAAAAGGCCGGATGAACTAACATCCGGCCTTTTTCTATACGAAGACGGTAAGAAGGATCAGGGCGTTTCCGACCCGCTTGTTCCCAGGGCCAGATCGCCGCTGCTGTTGGCGTCGTCCGAGATGGCCAGGGCGGGATCGGCCTCAAGCCGCTCGCCCTTCATGGGCAAGGCGCTGTCGGTGGCCATGGCGAATTCCATGCCATCCTCGGTGGGCGAGTAGATGAAGCCGTAGATGGGATAGCTCTTCGAGCCAAAATCCTTGATGGGGTCGTACCAGACCCGCACCTGGGACCAGTCGTTGTTTTCCGAGACGTCGATCACCGCGACATGGGTGTTGATCTGGCCCTTGGCGCGTCCGCGCTGCCAATTGGCGTGGTCGATCAGAACCTTGCGCTCGTCGATGACGTTGGTGACCACGGCCACATGGCCGCGCTTCATCTTGCCCGACTGCTTGAAGACCATGACCGACCCCTCCTGGGGGATCTGGCCGCGCGTATACTGGCCCTCGGCGGCCTGCCACCAGCGCCAGGCGTCGCCGCGCAGGGTGATGTCGGAATTCAGGCGGGCAAAGGGAACGCACTGCCACTTCTGGGTCTGGGTCTTCTGGACCTGGGGCTTGGCCGAGGATTTGGCGGCCTGGGAAGGCAAGGGGGCCGCGGCGATCAAAGCAGCAGCCAGTACGGCGAATAGCGTCGTCTTTCCCCTCATGCGTCTTCCCCTTCTTTAAGCGGGTGGAGCCTACTTGCGGCTCGCTTGGCTCCTTGGTGCGGAGCCTTGATGCCCTTCATCGTTGATCCACAAAACGGCCCGCGAAACGAATCACACGGACTGTTTCAATTTATGACAGAGCCCTCGTACCCTGATTCAAAGGGCCTGAGCAAGCGAAAATCGACATTTACCTCAAATTTGATCTATCTCAAAACACACCTAGCCCTGGGATATTCCACTAAGGCCTTACACCATAGGTATTTTAGCTGACGGGGCTGAACACGATCTGATATATCTGTAAATGCTAATTAATGGGCCTCTCCCCAGGTGGCGCCCATGCCGGTGTCGGCGATCAGGGGAACCGACAGCGAGATCGCCCCTTCCATGATTTCCTTGACCAGCCGGGCGGCCTCGGGGGCCTCTGCCTCGGGGGCTTCCAGCACCAATTCGTCATGGACCTGGAGCAGCAGGCGGGTTTCAAGCCCAGCCAGGGCCAGGGCCGGGGGCAGGCGGATCATGGCCCGCTTGATAATGTCGGCCGCACTGCCCTGAATGGGGGCGTTGATGGCGGCCCGCTCGGCAAAGGCCCGCTCGCCCTGATTCTTCGAGGCGATGCCGGGCACATGGCAGCGCCGTCCCAGCAGGGTGGTGACGAAGCCCCTGTCCCGGGCCTCCTCCTTGGTGCGCTCCATATAGATGCGGATTTCGGGAAAGCGGGCGAGATAGGCTTCGATGAAGCGCGCCGCCTCGCCCACCGGAATCCCCAGTTGCTGGGCCAGCCCGAAGGCCCCCATGCCGTAGATGATGCCGAAATTGATCGCCTTGGCCTGACGGCGAAGCCCGGGGTCCATGCCCTCAAGGGGAACCCCGAAAACTTGCGAGGCGGTGCTGGCATGGATGTCGGCACCAAGGGCGAAGGCCTCCTTCAAAGCCTTTACATCGGCCATATGGGCCACCAGACGCAGCTCGATCTGGGAATAGTCGGCGGAAATCAGCACATGGCCGGGCTCGGCGATGAAGCAGGAGCGGATCTTGCGCCCCTCCTCGGTGCGGATGGGAATGTTCTGCAGATTGGGCTCCGACGAGGACAGGCGCCCCGTGCTGGTGACGGCCTGGGAAAAACTGGTATGGACCCGGTGCGCACGGTCGGCCTGGGCCATCAGCGCATCGGTGTAGGTGCTTTTCAGCTTCTGAAGCTGGCGCCATTCCAGCACCTTCGCGGGCAGGGCATGACCCTCGGCGGCTAGGCCTTCCAGCACCTGGGCATCGGTGCCCCAGGCCCCGGTCTTGGCACTTTTCTTGCCCCCTTGCAGCTTCATCTCGTCGAACAAGACCTCGCCCAACTGCTTGGGCGAGCCGATGTTGAAATCACGCCCGGCCAAGTGATGGGCCTCGGCCTCGAATCCGGTCATGCGCTTGGCGAAATCCTCGCTCAAATCCATGAGCTTGGCGAAATCGACCTTAATGCCAGCCTTCTCCATGGCGCCCAGAACCGGAACCAGGGGCCGCTCCAATTCCTCATAGACCCCCAACAGGCGCTCGGTTCCCAGGCGGGGTTTCAGGATTTGGTGCAGGCAAAGAGTGACATCGGCGTCTTCGGCGGCATAGGCCAGGGCGCGGTCCAGATCGACCTGAGCAAAGGGCTTTTGATCCTTGCCCTTGCCGCAGACTTCCTCGAATTTGATGGTGTCGCGCTCCAGATGCCGCTTGGCCAGCTCGTCCATGCCATGGCCATGGGTGGCGCCATCCAGCACATAGGAAATCAGCATCGTGTCGTCGAAGGGCGCCATGTCGATGCCGTGCTGGGCCAGGATATGGCGGTCGTACTTGACGTTTTGGCCGATTTTGAGGACGGAGGGGTCTTCCAGCAGCGGCTTTATCAGGGACAGGGCGGCTTTCAGGGGAATCTGCCGGGGCCGCTCAGTAGGGGCACTCAACAGATCGCCCTGGGCACCTGTGCCCTCGTGGCCCAGGGGGATGTAGCAGGCATGGCCCGGAGCCAAGGCCAGCGACAGGCCGACCAACCCGGCGGAGAGGGCATCAAGCCCGGTGGTTTCCGTATCCACCGCGACCAGTCCTTGCGCCAGGGCCTCCTTGATCCAGGCGGCAAGACGGGCTTCGTCTTGTATCAGCTCGTAGCGCATCTGGGGGGTGGGAGCTGGTTCGGCAGCACTTGAAGCCAAAGGCACGTTTCCACCCAACTTGGCTTGCAGCGAGCGGAATTCCATGCGTGCGAAAAAAGCACGCAGCTTCTGGGGATCGGGCGTACAGCGCACCATGTCGGCGATGGCGATGGGGGTGGGCGCATCTTCGCTTAGCAAGACCAGTCGGCGCGACATCAGGGCCTTGTCGCGATTGTCCAGCAGGGCTTCGCGCCGTTTGGGCTGCTTGATCTCATGGGCCCGGGACAGCAGGGTTTCCAAATCGCCAAATTGCGTGATCAACTCGGCCGCTGTCTTCACGCCGATGCCGGGAACCCCAGGCACATTGTCGGAAGGATCGCCGATCAGGGCCTGCACCTCGACCACCTTGTCAGGCGGAACGCCAAATTTTGAGATCACTTCGGTCTCGCCGATCGGCTTGTTCTTCAAGGGGTCGAGCAGCGCCACACCAGGGCGGACCAGTTGCATCAGGTCCTTGTCCGAGGAAACGATGGTGACGCGGGCCCCCTGCTCGCGGGCCTGCTTGGCATAGGTGGCAATCAGATCGTCGGCCTCAAAGCCTTCCAGTTCGACCTGGGCGACGCCGAAGGCCTCGACCGCTTCGCGGATCAAGGCGAATTGGGGCACCAACTCCTCGGGTGCTGGCGGGCGGTGCGCCTTATAGTCGGGATAGATGTCGTTGCGAAAGGTCTTGCGCCCGGCATCGAAGACAACGGCCAGATGGTCGGCATCCGACTCGCCGATCAGGCGCATCAGCATGGTCGAAAAACCATAGACGGCGTTGGTGGGTGTTCCGTCCGAACGGGTCATCATGGGCAGGCCATGAAAGGCCCGGAAGATGAAGCCCGATCCGTCGATCAGATAGACATGCCGGGGGGGCTGGGCCAAGGGTTAATGGCCGCCCGCGCTGCTTGCGCCTTCCTTCAGAACGAACCGGCACCCGCAATAGGGGCATTCGGCCGCCTTATCGCCATCGATTTTAAGAAAGACCAAGGGATGGCCCATGGCACCCTCGCCCCCGTCGCAGCCCACGATGCGGGTTTCAACGGCAATGGCGTCACTGCTATTGGGCTTCATGGCGGGCCTCTCCAAAGGGGGTTGGGTCTTGATGATAGCTTCTTCCGCCCGGCATTCAACCCCCCTTGCCCCGGGGCGGGTTTCGCGTGGTATAGTCGCCCGCCATGAACGCCAAGCGCCCCCAATGTCTGACCGTTTTCCGCCCGGCGGCGCTGGCCGTCCTGGGCATTTTGGCCCTTTCGGCCTGTTCCTCGACCGAGGAGACCTATGTCGAAAAGCCGGTCGAGGAACTCTACAACAAGGCCATGGACAGCCTGAACAAGGGCAATCTGGGCACGGCGGCCGTCGAATTCGACGAGGTCGAGCGCCAGCATCCCTATTCCGCCTGGGCCACCCAGGCCCAGTTGCAGGCGGCCTATACCAATTACGAGGCGCGCAAATACGACGACGCCATCATCGCCCTGGACCGCTTCATCCAGTTGCATCCTGGGCATCGCAATGTGGCCTATGCCTATTATCTCAAGGGCCTTTGCTATTACGACCAGATCGCCGATGTGGGGCGCGATCAGAAAATGACCCAGTTGGCCATGCAGTCGCTGCAAGACGTGATCACGCGCTTTCCCACCAGCCGCTATGCCAGGGACGCCCAGCTTAAGATCGATCTGACGCGCGACCATCTGGCGGGCAAGGAAATGACCATCGGGCGCTATTACCAGACCCAGGGACATTTTCTGGCGGCCATCAACCGCTACAAGGTGGTGATCGAGCAATATCAGACCACGACCCACGCGCCCGAGGCCCTGCATCGTCTGGTCGAATGCTACGAATCGCTGGGGCTGGCCGAGGAAGCCAAGAAAGTGGCCAGCGTTCTTGGCCATAATTTCCCGGGCAGCGAGTGGTATATCGACAGCTATCAGAATGTCGAGGGTGTCAAGGTGCGCCCCGACCCGGAGAAGTCCTGGTGGAAACTCTGGTAGGCGCGGGCGTTTAAAAGACGATGCTGCGCGCGCTGGCCATCCGCGATGTCGTGCTGATCGAGCGCCTGGATATCGATTTTCAAGGCGGCCTGTCTGCGCTGACTGGCGAGACGGGGGCTGGCAAATCCATCCTTCTCGATTCCCTGGCCCTGGCCTTGGGGGCGCGTTCGGAATCCTCTCTGGTGCGTCCCGGTGCCCAGCAGGCCAGCGTCGCAGCCGTGTTCGATCTTCCCAAGGGCCATATCGCGGCAGAGCTTCTGGCCGAGCAGGGCCTTGACGGCGGCGAAAGCCAACTGGTGCTAAGGCGCATCGTGGATGCCAAGGGCGGCTCGCGCGCCTTCGTCAACGACCAGCCCGCCAGCATCGGCTTAATGCGACGATTGGGCGATGCTCTGGTCGAAATTCACGGCCAGTTCGAAAGCCACAGCCTGCTCAATCCGGCAACGCACCGCGCCGTGCTGGACGCCTTCGGCCATCATGAAGCCCTGCTGTCGCAGGTTCGCGATCGCTACGCGCTCTGGCGTTCGGCCGAGGTGGCGCGAAGGCAGGCCGAGGCCGATCTGGAAAAATCCCGGGCCGAGGAAGCGGAATTGCGCTTTGCCGTCGACGAGTTGCGCCTGCTGGCGCCGGAACAGGGCGAGGATGTCCGGCTGGCCGAAAAGCGCGCACTTATGATGCATGCCGAGAAGCTGGCCGAGGGAATCAACGGCGCCCTGGCGGCACTCACCCGCCCGGCATCGGTGGAAACCGCCCTGAGCACAGCCCAGCGCCAGTTGGAGCGCGTGGCCGAAAAGGCAGGTGGCAAGCTGGCCCCGGCCATCCAAGCCCTGGAGCGTGCCGCCATCGAGGCCGGCGAGGCCTTGTCACAGATCGAGCAGATTCAAAACGACATCGATCTTGATCCGGCGCATCTGGAAAAGATCGAAGAGCGTCTCTTCACCTTGAAGCAGACGGCCAGGAAGCACGGTGTCGAGGTGGACCAACTGGCCGATCTGGCGGGACGGTTGGAGGCGCGGCTGGCTGATCTGGATGGCGGCGGGAAAGGGTTGGCCCGCTTGGCCAGGGCCGAGGCCGAGGCCAAGGAAGCCTATGCAACCTGTGCGCGGCAATTGTCCGAAAGCCGCAAGGCGGCAGCCGGGAAACTGGATGTCGCGGTGGCGAGCGAGTTGGCCCCCTTGAAGCTTGAGAAGGCGCGTTTCGAGACCCAGCTTCAACCGCTCGAGGAAGCGGAATGGGGCGAGACGGGGCTTGAGCGCGTGGCTTTTCAGGTGGCGACCAATCCGGGCACCGCGCCCGGCCCCTTGAACAAGATCGCCTCGGGCGGCGAACTGGCGCGTTTCATGCTGGCCCTCAAGGTGGTGCTGGCGGGCACTAGCCCGGTTGCCTGCCTTGTCTTCGACGAAGTGGACAGCGGCATCGGCGGCGCCGTGGCGGCGGCGGTGGGCGAACGGCTGAAGCGGCTGGCGGCAGTGCTTCAGGTGCTGGTGGTGACGCATTCGCCGCAGGTGGCAGCACTGGCCGATCACCACTACAAGGTCTCGAAGGCCGAGGCGAAGGGATCGATGACGACAAAGATCGATCTTCTGGAGCCCGAAAGCAGAATCGAGGAAGTGGCCCGCATGTTGTCGGGCGCCGAGATCACCAGCGAAGCCAGGCAGGCCGCCTGGCGTCTTATGGGCCGGGCATGACGAAGAAGCCACTGCCCATCGATGCGCTGACGCCCCTGGAGGCGGCGGCCGAACTCGATTTTCTGGCCAAGGAAATTGCACGATTAGATAAGGCCTATTACCAAGACGACGCGCCACTGGTTACCGATGCCGACTATGACGCGTTGATGCAAAGGAACGAGGCCATAGAAGCCCGTTTCCCGCATCTGAAACGTAAAGACAGCCCGAAGCGCAAGGTGGGGGCAGCGCCCGCCCAGGGATTCGCCAAGGTTCGTCATGCCGCCCCCATGCTGTCGCTCGACAACGCGTTTGACGAAAAGGATGTCGCGGACTTCATCGCCTCGGTGCGCCGCTTCATCAAGGAACTGCGCGACGATCCTTCTCTGGCGCTCTATTTTTATGCCGATCTGAAGATCGATGGCTTGTCGGCATCGCTGACCTACGAGCAGGGAAAGTTCGTGCGCGGCGCTACGCGCGGCGACGGCTTGGAAGGTGAGGACGTCACGGCGAATTTGAAAACCATCGCCGACATCCCACATGAACTGAAAGCGCCCTATCCCGAGTCCATCGAAATCCGCGGCGAAGTCTATATGAGCCGCCAGGATTTCTTTGCCTTGAACGAAGCGCAGGAAAAGGCGGGCGAGAAGATTTTTGCCAATCCCCGAAATGCTGCAGCAGGTAGTTTGCGCCAGCTCGATCCCGCCATTACCGCCAAACGCCCGTTAAGCTTCTTCCCTTATGCCTGGGGGGCTTGCAGCGGCGGACATCCTGCCCCCACGCAAGAAGCTTTTATCAGACAGCTTCATGAATGGGGCTTTCGCAGCCATCGCCTCGGTCGTTCTTGCCAAGGCGTTGGAGAGCTAATGGCCTATTGGCAGGAAATCGCCGAATTGAGAGTCTCGCCAAACATTCCCTTCGATATTGATGGCGTGGTCTACAAGGTCGATCGCACCGACTGGCAGGAGCGCCTGGGGGCCAGTGACAGGGCTCCCCGCTGGGCGATTGCCCATAAATTTCCCGCCGAGCAGGCCGAGACGATTCTGGAGAAAATCGATATTCAGGTAGGGCGCACCGGCGTTCTGACTCCGGTGGCGCATCTGGCGCCGATCAATGTCGGCGGTGTGCTGGTCGCCCGCGCCACGCTTCACAATGAAGATTACATTGCCGAGAAGGATATTCGCCAGGGCGACCGCGTTGTCATCCAGCGCGCAGGCGACGTTATCCCCCAGGTGGTGCGGGTGGTGACCGAGAAGCGGCAGGGCGATCCGCCCGCCTTCGATTTTCCGAAGACCTGTCCGGTTTGCGGAAGCCTTGCACTACGCGAAGAAGGCCAGGCAGCCAGGCGCTGCACGGGCGGATTGATCTGCCCGGCCCAGGTGGTCGAGCGCGTGCGACATTTCGTCTCGCGCTCGGCCTTTGATATCGAGGGTCTGGGCGAAAAGCATGTCGAAGCCTTTATGGCCGAGGGCCTGATCTCGCATCCCGCCGACATTTTCCGTCTGGAGGAGCGCGACAAGGGGTCTCTGACCCCATTGCGCAACCGTCCGGGCTGGGGTGCCAAGTCGGCCGAGAATCTGTTCCAGGCGATTGCCGCAAAACGGCGAATATCGCTGGAGCGCTTTATCTATGCGCTGGGCATTCCCCAGGTGGGCGAGGCCACGGCGCGTCTGCTGGCCCAGCATTACGAAACATTCCCGAATCTGCGGACGACCTGCCTGGAGGCGGCAGAGCCCGACTCCGAGGCGCGCAAATCGCTTGAAGCCATCAACGGCATCGGCCCCAAGATGGCTTCTGATCTGGTGAGTTTTTTTGCCGAGAAGCATAATCTGGAGGGTGTTGACGAACTGACCCGGCTGGTCGAGGTGCTGCCTGCCGAACGCGTGGCCGAGATTGATTCCAAGGTTGCCGGGAAAATCGTGGTCTTTACGGGAAGCTTGAGCCGTTTTACCCGAGACGAGGCCAAGGCCAGGGCCTTGGCCCTGGGGGCCAAAGTCACCGATTCCGTTTCCAAGAAAACTGATTTTGTCGTTGCCGGGGCCGATGCCGGGTCCAAGGCTGCCAAGGCGCGCGAATTGGGGGTCGCCCTTTTGACCGAAGATGAATGGATATCCTTGACCCAGGAATAGCTTCAGCTTCCATTCAGCTTTCTTTGCGTAATATTCCCCCAGACACGCTGATTACGGAGGGTTTCATGTTCAAGAAAACATTGGCTTTCATGTTGCTGGGCCTGGTGCTGGCCGCCACGGGTGCCGCCGCCATGAGCGGTTTTGCGCCGGGAGCGGGTAACGAGCGCGGCGGGCATCATGGCGGCGGGCACGACGATTGATGCGTTCCGCCAGCTTCAATCTGCTGCTTTTCTGGCACGGCCTTTTCGCGGGTGCTTATATCGTTGCCTTCGCTAGTGGCGACGACGATTTCATGGGCATGCATATCGCGGCGGGCTGGATGCTGATCGGGCTGGGTTTCATCCGTCTGCTGGTGGCGGTGTTCATGCCCGAAACCTCGCCCTGGTCGCTGCCCTGGCCCAATCCCGCGCTGATCAAAGCCTTTCGCCGCCATTGGGAGGCCCTGGATGCCGTGGCCCTTTTTCAGGGGCGCAATCTGATGATCGTAATGTCGGGGCTGGTGGTCCTGACCGTCTCGGTCCTGGCTTCTTTTTCGGGCTACCTGCCCGGCGACGATCTGCATGAGGGTATTGCCAATTTCTCGCTGATGGCGGTTCTGGCGCATGGCGCCTTGATCCTGATTTCCCAGGGCATGAAGAAGCTTAAGGCAACGCCGCCGTCCGAGCCGCCAGCCAAGCCGAAGCCCGGTCGTCCAAAATTCCTTTAAGCGTGGTCTTCACGCGCTTGTGATAGGCATTGATCCATCGCCGCTCTTCATCCGTAAGCAGGCGGGTTGCGATCAGGCGCTTATCGAAGGGAATTTGGGTCAGAATCTCGAAACCTAAAAGATCGCGCTCGGCCCCCGTTGGGCCGGGTTTTGGCACCACCAGCGCCAGATTTTCAAGGCGAATGCCAAAGGCGCCGTTGCGGTAATAGCCGGGCTCGATGGATAAGATCATGCCCGCTTCCAAAGGCGCCGTGCCACCTGTTTTGGCGATGCGCTGCGGGCCTTCATGCACCGACAGAAAACTGCCAACACCATGCCCGGTGCCGTGATCGTAATCGAGACCGGCCTGCCACAGGAATTGCCGGGCCAGGGGATCGAGCTGGCTGCCGTTGGTGCCCTTGGGAAAAACCGCCGAAGCCAGGGCGATATGACCTTTGAGGACCAGCGTGAAAAGGCGTTTCATCTCGGGGCTGGGTCTGCCAGGTCCGATGAAAACGGTGCGCGTGACATCGGTGGTGCCATCCAGATACTGCCCGCCGGAATCGAGAAGATAGAGGCCACCCGGCTTCAGCAGGGCATCACGTCTTTTTCTCGCCCGGTAATGCACGATGGCGCCATTGGCGCCGAAGGCTGAAATGGTGGCGAAGCTGGGGCCTTGGGCCAATTTTTCCTGGGCGCGCAGCGCATCGACCCGTTCTGCCGCCTCGGTTTCTTGAATGCCAGCGCGCAAGCCCGCCAGAAAGCGCACCACGGCGCACCCGTCGCGCCGATGGGCCGCCCTGGCCCCCTTGATCTCGGCCTCGTTCTTGATCGCCTTCAATCCCTGGCAGGGATCAGGGGCATGCAGAACCCGTACCTTCGAAGCCTTCAGCCGATCAGCCAGAATCAGAGGGGTCTGCGCTGGATCGAGGCGTACCCTTGCTCCTGTCCGGCCCAGCCGCTTCAACTCGGCCTCAAGCGTCTCGGGCGGCAGAAGACGGATATGCCGGTCCAGAGCGGGTCGTCTGAAATCGAAGCCGTTAAGCGGCTTTGATTGAAGGCGTAAATCCGCTCTGCCTATTTGTTTTAGCGAACGATTCACGTTTAACTCCCCGTCACCAGGGTGACTCGGAGTTAAACGATCGTGCGCTAGCTGGGCCGTCACGCGGCCAGGATCTAGAAACAGATCGACCCTGACGTTCTTATGAAGAAGGGCGAAGGCTCGCACCAGAGGGGCGTAAGGGATGTCGGTGCCCCGGATGTTCAAAAGCCAGGCCACCGAGTCCGGCGCCGTGACCAAGGTGGCGTCCGCCCCGTCCAGGGCAAGCAGGTTGGCTACGCGCCTGCATTTCGAGGCCGACTCTTCTCCGGCATAGGCCAGGGGATGTGCGTGAACCTTCGAGGCCGGGGCAGGGGGGCGGTCCGCCCAGAGCGCATCCAGGGGGTTAGCTGTCAGAGAAACCAGACTGCCCCCCGCCTTTTCCGTGACTTCGCCCAGTTGCCGCGCTCCCTCCGCCGTGACCAGCCAGGGATCGATCCCCAGTTTCTGGCCGGGCTTTAAATGCAGGGCAAGCCAGGCCGTTAGGGATGTCTTAGCCGTGGGAACAATCTCGAACAGGCTGTCATCGCATTCCCGCCCCGCCTGCAGGGTATAGCGTCCGTCCACGAACAGGGCGGCGCGGCGCCTTAAGATGACGGCCTGGCCCATCGAACCCGTGAAGCCGGATATCCAGGCCAGCCTGCGATCCGAGGGGGGGACATATTCGCTTTGAAAGGCATCTGCGCTGGGGACCAGGAAGCCGTCGATGCCCAGGCCCTGCATCTTGCGGCGCAGCCGTTGCAGGCGATCCTTGAAGTCCAGCCGTGCCGTCATGAAGATGCCCCTTTCCTCTTCCAAGTTAAGAAGGAATGCGCCCGCCCGCAATGGGGCTGGATAAATCAGCATGGCTGACCTATATTATGCTGCAACGCAATATCGCAAGCGCGAGACGGAAAAGGCGAGCTCTCATGTGGCCCTATAGCGACGAGGAAAGCGACTGGCTCAGTCCGCCTTCCTTAATCCCCAATATTTAGCAACAAGTTCCCTTTCTGTGCGAAGACAGGCAGGGTGCGACATGAGGGAGAAGATTCAGCCATCCTGGGGATAAGTATTATTAGAATGATTATTCTTTGCCACCCCTTGACACTTGACATCTAGTATGTTCCACCCGCATAGTCTACCAACTTTGGTAGGGGTGGAGACCAAAACGCATGACATCAGCGCGAATCCTGATCCTGGCTGGGCTGGGGGCCGTTGCCCTTGGCGGCGCGGCAGCAGGTGTGCTGGGTGTGACGGGCCGAAGCCCTCTGCGCGCCGAGCGGATCTCGCTGGCCCTGCCGCCCCCCCTAGATCTAGTTGCCTTCGATGGCGAGGAAACCGTCATCGACACCACGTTCGGCCCGGCCATGCCTCAGGCGGTGCAATTGACCGTCGAGGATGACGAGGCTGCCCTGAGGGCGCCGCCGCAGATGGCGGTCGACAATGAACCGCCCAAGCCCGAGGCCTCGCCGGTTCCCAAGGTCGAGGGGCCAGTTCCGGCGCCGAGTGCGCAGCCTGCAATGCCTCCCTCAATTCAGCAGCCACCCTCGATGTCGGCCAGCGCCCCTGCATCGGTTCAGGGATTGCGCGTCGGCAGCACGGGCGACAAGACCCGCGTCATCATCGATCTGACCGCCAGCACCGATTTCGCCTATTCCGTCGGCAAAGATGGCAAGACGGTTTCGGTCGTTCTGCCCGGCGCCAGCTGGAAGGCCGCCGCCAAGGGGGCGACAAAGGCGGGTGGACGCATTACCGGCTATGCCTACGAGCCCGTGGATGGCGGCTCCAAGGTCACCTTGATGGCCAGCGAGCCGGTCGAGGTCGTGCAGGTCGAGCCGCATTCCGGCAATGACAGCCAGGGCTATCAATTGGTGGTCGATCTGGTCGATGCTCAGGGTGCTCAGGCGCGCCGAGGCGGCATGGTCTTCTGGACCACCAAGGAAACGCCGCCCAAATTGGCCGAGGCCGACCCGCTGCCCGCCCCCTTGCCCGAGCCCAAGGTGGCCGCTGCCGCCGTGAAGACAGAACCGCCTCGCATGGCCGATTATCGCAAGGCCCGCGACTGGTCGGGCTTTTATGCGGGCCTTCAGACCGGCTACGACATTGCCAGGGCGAAGGAAGAACACAGCGTGCGCGGCACGAAAACCAGAAATGTGCGCGGCCCCGAGGGCGGCGTGTTTCTTGGTTGGGGGCACCAGACCGGGGCCTTGTATCTGGGTGCGGAATTGGAGGGCGCCTTCGCCGGGGCCGCAGCCAAGGAAAAGGTCAGCAACGGCAAGCACGAAGTCTCGAAGTCCTGGAATTATGGCGGCGCCGTGCGTGTTGGCACCCCGGTTTTCGACAATGGCCTGGTTTATCTAAAGGGCGGCTATCAGGCCTCGGCCTTCAAGCTGAACAGCAACCGCCCGGATGATACATCGGCCCCCAGCGTGACCCGCTCCAAGACGCTGCATGGCCCCATGATCGGCATTGGCTACGATCATATGATCGCGGAAAAATGGTTCTTGCGCGCCGATGCAAGCTATGTGTTCTACAATGCGATGAAATACACCGACAGCGCCGGAGATACCGGCAAGATCACGCCCCGGGATATCGGCCTGCATCTGGGCGTTGCCTACAAATTCAATTAGCGAATCATTCTGGCGACGCGAAATCCATAGCCGCCGCTGCGATTCCCAAAAGCGCCCCAAACACGATAGGAAGAGCCAAGCGCTCTGGCCCCAAACTTCCAAGAACCGCCGCGCAGAACGCGAAGCTTGCAGCCGCCTTGCCTGACATAGGCGCTGCCATCGCCGGGTAGATCGGCATAAGTGTCGGCGTAGCAGTCTTCCACCCATTCCAAGACATTGCCGTGCATATCGTGAAGACCGAAGGGATTGGCCTGAAAACTGCCGACCGGGGAGGTGTTCACCCAGCGGTCGCTCCCGTTGGCCAGGCCTTGGCAGCAATCGTCACGCCCGTAATTCGCATGGTCGCGGCTGGCCTTTTCGCCCCACCAGTATTTCGTATTTGTCGAGGCTCTGGCCGCATATTCCCATTCCGCTTCGGTCAGCAGCCGATAGGGCTGGCCGGTCTTGCGGGCGAGCCAGGCCACATATTGCTGGGCGTCTTGCCAACTGACATGGATCACGGGAAGATGCCCACGACCCCAGCCTTCGTCGAAGGCGTTGTGCGTGCAGCCCCCCGCTTGATGGCAGATGTCCCACTGCTCGAATGTCACTTCGTACTTGGCAATCGCCAACGGATAGGCGATGACAACGCGCCTGGGCGGATTTTCGTCGCGCTCCCTTTCGCCATGGGTGTCGCCCATCGTGAAATCGCCTGGTGGAATCACCACCATCTCGGGACATTCCGGGCAATCTTGAACGGATGTTCCCGGTACTGCTAATCCGTCATCCGCCAGGCCCGCGAAAGGAAAGGCAGCCAGGATGAGGAACAGGATGTATCTTGAAAGCACAAAATTCTCCAAGTCGTGCATAATCGCAGGAACATCGAAACTACCACACCCGACGGGGAGCAAGAAGAAATGACGATGACCCTGCCAGAGGAAACGGCAAAAGAGGCGGTAGGGAACCCTCTGGTTGCCCTTCTGGCTGTGCTGGCGGGCGGGCTCATTCTTGCCCTGCCGACCTTCTGGAACGGCTTTCCCTTCATTTTCTATGACACGACAGACTATCTTCACGGAGCCAATAACGGCCCGATTGCCATCTATCGCACCTATCCCTACAGCATCGCCCTGATCGCCCTGTTGGGAAGAGTCAGTCTTTGGTGGCCTGCCCTTCTTCAAAACCTGATCGCCTCCTGGGTGATCTTTGAGGCCATCAGGGCCTTCGCCCCCAGGGCGATCAGGCCAGAGCGCCTGCTGCCGGTGATCGCTGTCCTTCTGACGGGCTTGACCGCTCTACCCTGGTATTCTGGCCAAATTATGCCGGATGTGTTCAGCGGCATCGCAGCCTTGTCCATCGCTGTCGTTGCCTTTGGCGGGCAGAAACTTGGATTGGCAAGACGCCTGGCCCTTGCGGGCATCATCACTGTGGCGGCGGCCGTTCATTCAACCCATCTTCTGACCGCGACGGCGCTGGTTTTCGGGCTTCTCCTGCTGCGCTTCCTGCCCTGGACGCGATGGCTAGCACCTGCGCCAGCCCTCCCCCTTGCCGCAGTGCTGGCGGCCTATCTGGTCGTTCTGGGCAGCCATTGGGCGCTGGCCGGGCGTCCCTATCTGAATGACGCGGGCCCGGTCTTTCTGTTCGCCCGCTTTCTTGAATCGGGACTTGCCCAGAAGACGCTGGAGGAAATGTGCCCCGATCCGAGACTTCCTCGCATGTGCGCGCATAGCGATGCGCTGCCGGACGATACCAATAAATTCCTGTGGGGCGGCACCGCCAAGGGCAGCCCCTTCGACGACATGGGCAATTTTTCCGAACTGAGGGGCGAGGCCTCGATCGTGATTCTTGAAAGCGTGCGCCGTTTTCCCATCTTGCATCTTGCCTCTGCCCTTCGCGTCGGCCTGACCCAGTTCGTCACGTTGGAAAGCGGAGAGGGTATTCGCGTCTCGCAATCCTGGTTGCTGCAAGAGGTGATGGCGCAGTATTACCCCAAGGATGCCCCTGCCTTTCACGCCGCCCGTCAGCAGGAAACAGCCAGTCTGGGCTGGCTGTTCGATCGCTTGAACCAGGTGCATGTGCCGGTAGCCTGGCTGGGCTATCTGGCGACAATCTGGCTGCTGTTGCTGGGCTGGTGGCGGCAGGACCGTCTTCTGACGGCGCTGCCGCTCGTTGCGGGTACCACACTTCTGGTCAACGCCATTTTGTGCGGCGCCTTGTCGGCGGTTGCCGACCGTTATCAAAACCGTCTTTGGTGGATTGCGGTTCTGGCGGGCCTGGTGGGGAGCCTGATGGCTCTGAAAAGGAAAGCATAAGCCCCTCGAAAAAGGAGGGGCGGCCCATTCAATCCAGCGGGGCTTGGCAAAAAAGCTAACAAAATCAGGGATGCGCGCTTGATTTCAAAACCGTGGGAGGGCCATCCCTCCTTGAGCTATCTTGACGAAAGCACCAAAATTACCAAGATTATAAGGCAGCAGGCCAAATGGGCTGCTGTTTCGTAAAGCGCCGGTTACGGGCTTTCGTCTCTTTCGCCCTCGCTGTCAAGGAGGACGTCTTATGTCGCGTATGCAGGTATTCAATAGCCCGTTGCTTTTAGGCTTCGATCAGTTCGAGCGTGCGCTTGATCGGATATCCAAGGCCTCCGCAGACGGATATCCCCCCTACAATATCGAACAGATCGGCGAAAGCGGGCTGCGCATTACCCTGGCGGTGGCTGGTTTCTCGCTCGACGATCTTGTGGTGTCGGTCGAAGACAACCAACTGATCGTCCGAGGCCGCCAGGTAGAGGAGCAGGATGGACGCATCTACCTGCACCGGGGCATCGCCGCCCGTCAGTTCCAGCGCAGCTTTGTGCTGGCCGAGGGCATCGAGGTCTTCACGGCACAGCTCGACAACGGACTATTGCATATCGACCTTACGCGTCCGCAACCGGAGAACCGGGTGCGCACGATCAAGATCGAAGGCGGCCAAGCGGGCAGCCGCAAGGCCAGCGTCAAGAAAGACGCAAAAACCCTCGACATGGAGAGCGTGTTATGAAAAACGAAGAAACCCCCAAAACACCGATTGAAGATGTTCATGTGTTGACGGCCCATGATTTCGAGGCCTTGGGTGTGCAGCATATGGCTTTCGTCAAAAAGGTCGAAGAAGGTGGCACCGTGCAGTGGGGAATCTTCGCGGCCGATGGCACGCCCATCGGCTTGGCGCCTTCGCGCGATGTGGCCTTTGCCGCCGTGCGCCAGCATGACCTGGAACCCTACAGCACGCACTGAGGTCTCTGATACCTACCAGACGAAGGCGGGCAGAATGAAGCGCGGTCTTCCCTTGTGGCTGGAAAGCAGCTTCACCACGCCCTTGGCGTCGGGCATTTCACCCCACGCCATGCCAAGCTCGCTTAGGTGAATGCCGCCCACGACCAGGGCGCTGTCGATGTCCGCCGCATTGGCTCCTTGAATATCCGTATGCAGTCCGTCGCCGATGGCCAGCGCTTTCTGGCCGGGCTTGAGGTCGAGTGCGTCAAGACAGGTGGGATAGATGGCGGGATCGGGCTTGCCGCGCTCGATCACCTGGCCGCCCAACTCGCGGTAACGCTGGGCCAAAGCGCCGGCGCAGACCACCGGGTCGCCCAGGCGGATCACCGTGATGTCGGGATTGGCGCACAGCATGGGAAGGCTTCGCCTCGCAGCGCGCCTTAGCACATCCTCGTAATCGGCAACTGAGTCGGAAAAATCGACCGGCCCGGTATTCAAGACGAAATCGGCGTCTTCCAAGGGGCTGTCTTTGTAGTCGAGCCCCTCATAGACATTGCGGTCGCGATCAGGGCCCAGATAGTAAAGCCTTCGGCCCAGCCTGGCGAAATCAGGATTTGCCCGGCTTTTCAGCTCCAGATACATGGCCTCGCCCGAGGACATGACGGCGCCATAAAGATCACGACCGATTCCCATTTTCGTCATGGCTTCGATCAAGGCGCCGGTGCGCCTTGGCGCGTTCGACAGCAGTACCGTCGCCTTGCCCATCTCCTTCAGGCGGGCCAGCGTATCGGCAGCCCCGGGATAGGGCTTGGTGCCATCGTGAATGACCCCCCAGAGATCAAGAATGAAGGCGTCGTAGCGGCTGGCCAGACCCGCCATGCCGGGCAGAATATCGGGCATCATCGGTGATCGGCCCCGACAGCATCGGCCAGACAGGCGAATCCGTCGCGGTGAAGCAGATGGTAAAGCTCGCTCTTGATCCGCTCGACGATCCCCGGCCCCTTATAGATCATGGCCGAATAAAGCTGCACCAGCGAGGCCCCAGCCCGGATCTTGGCATAGGCATCGGCACCCGAGGCAACGCCGCCAACGCCGATCAGAGGCAGTTTGCCTCCGGTCAGGCGATAGAAGTCGGCCAGCATCTCGGTCGATGGCTGGAAAAGAGGGGCGCCGCTCAAGCCGCCGGTTTCGTCGCGAAAGTCCGAGCGCAGGCCTTGAGGCCTGGCGATGGTGGTGTTGGAAATGATCAACCCGTCGAAGCCGTTGGCTAGCGCCACATCTGCGATATCCTTGCGGTCCTGGGCTTCCAGGTCAGGGGCCACCTTGACCAGAAGCGGCGGCGTTTTATCGGGCATCGACATTTTAAGGGCGGCCCGTGTTCTGCCCAGCAGCGCTGATAGCGCATCGCGGCCTTGAAGGGCGCGCAAGCCCGGCGTGTTGGGCGAGGAAATATTGACCACCAGATAGCCCGCCATGGGAGCCAGCAGGACAACGCCCTTTTCATAATCGGCGGCGGCATCCTCGGTGGTCTTGTTCTTGCCCAGATTGACTCCCAGGATGCCGGGCTTGCCCTTGTGACGGGCCAGGCGGGTGCGCACCATGACCGCGCCGTCATTGTTGAAGCCCATGCGGTTGATGATGGCTTCATCTTCTATCAGCCTGAACAGGCGGGGCTTGGGATTGCCCGGTTGGGGCGCTGGGGTCACCGTTCCCACCTCGACGAAGCCGAAGCCGAGATTCAACAGCGCGTCGGGCGCTTCGGCATTCTTGTCGAAACCGGCGGCAAGCCCCAGCGGATTGGAAAACGGCAAGCCCCAGAGCGTAATGCCCATCAGGGGCGGATCGGGGCGCGCCAATTTGGGAAAAAAGCCCGACGCCAGAACCTTGAGCGCCAGCTTATGTGCTTCCTCGGGATCGAGGTGCTTGAGAAATGGCCAGGCCAGAGGATAGAGGTTGATCAAGGTCAGTCCGCCAACAAGGGAAATTCGTGCAGGCCGTCCGGCCCCAGATTCAGGGCCACCACTTCTAGCACGGCCGACAGGGGTAAGGCGCCATGCAGATGCGGGAAGATCTCGCCCGAGGAGGCGGCTTCCCAAACCAGCTTATCGCCCAGGCTGGCGGCGTTGACGGCCAGCAGAAGCAGATCGGCTTCGCCCGCCCGGTGCTTGGCGGCACTTTCCTCAACCTGATCGGCGGTGGAAAAGTGCAAGAAACCGTCGGCCCTGTCTTCTGCAGAGCCCTCATAGACGCCCCTTTGGGCGGCTGCCAGCCAGTCGGCCTTGCGGCACAGATGATAAATGGAGCGTTTGGTCATGTCAGAAAGCTAGCCGAACTCGACCCACTTCGCCATGGGCTTGAAAGCAAAAAACGAACCACAAAATGAGCGCCATATAACTTTTGGCGGGGGTGGAATTGACAAAGGGCTCTACCCATCTTACGGGCAAGAGCAAGCGGCGCCTTTGAATGCCGCGGCGGAAAAGGATAGCGGGTCATGGCTGAAACTTTGTCGTTTCGTGGCGATTCCAGGCTTGAAGAGACCCTGGAGTTGATTGAAAAACTGGGTCAACCCGGCATTGCCGTGGTACCGGAACGGCCCAGCAACAATATGCTGGCCGCAGCCGTGCTGGCGGGCGATATCTCGCCGGATCGCGCCCAGCGGGTCTGGCGGGCCATGCTGGCCGCCGCCAATCCCTGATCTCTGGGCTTTCTAAAGTGCCGCCGTGGGCGTGACGGGGGGGGCCGCCTGGATTGACGCCCCCTGGGAATTCCTCTATAAGCGCGGCCTCTAACAGGCCAACAGCCCTGTGCCCAGGTAGCTCAGTTGGTAGAGCATGCGACTGAAAATCGCAGTGTCGCTGGTTCGATTCCGGCCCTGGGCACCATCATAAGCCCCTGAAACCGAATAGGTTTTGGGGGCTTTCCATTTGTCGGGCGGGGGGGCTTTGGGCTGGGGTATCACCTGGGTATTGCTGGAAGCCACCGGATAGCCGCTGAAGCCTCAATGGTGATCGCTTTCCATTGTTGTGGTTGAGTGTCTGCTGCTGTGGCTCCGCTTGAAAGCTTCCTGACTTCCAATCCTATGACCCCACCACCTTCTTCAACGCTTTATCGATCCTGGTTTGCCAACCAGGGCCGGTGGCCTTGAAGTGATCCAGCACCTCTTGCGACAGGCGCAAAGATACCAGCTTCTTGGTCGGCGTCTTCTGCGGCCCGCGACCGCGCCGGTATTCGGCCACGATTTCGGGCACGACCTTCGCCGCCGGGCGGGCGCGTTTGAAATCCGCGGGCGTCCATTCCGGGATGTCGTCGTCCAAGTTAGAAGCCGGAACGGGTTTAGGTTTGCGTTGAACTTTGCTCATACTGGCGAACCTCTCGTATATTTGCCTTGCGCAGGCCGATCAAGCGAACGATGTGCCCTCGCGGCGTAAAGATCAGAACGTGCAACCGCTTGCCGATAGTGCCCAAGGCCGAAAAGCGGGGTTCGCCATAGTCCTGACGCCGGTCTTCAATCACCAGCGCACTGTCCCAATCGAACCCCTCAGCCCTTGCGAAATCCACCCCGTGCTTTTTCAGGTTGGTCTTTCGCTTGGCCTCGTCCCAATCGTAACTCATAATATAATGTAGCTACGAATTAGTTGGTCCGCAAGCCCTATCCTGGCGTCACCCCTTCTGACTTGCCCCCAGAAAATTGAACCAGCAATGGCAGGAAAACTCAAATTTGGCCCCCTGGCTGAGAGGTGGTTTTTTTAATGCCCCCTCCTTCACGCTGCCGCTTTCCAGCCGTTTTTCGTATCCGAGAAGGTCAGCTTGGCGGTTTCACTTTCGATCTTGCTGAGACGTTCGACAAGCTCGACGATTCCGGCCTTGCCTTCAACGACCTCTCGATAGAGTGCGCGTACCATTAGATCGGCCCATTTCGGAACCCGGCCCGTCTTTTCCCACAGGGCGACCGATTGCGCATCGTTGCCCAGCATCGCGGCAAGCTGCGCCTGCGTCAGCTCAAGTTCCTTCCTTAAGAAGCGAAGCTCGGTTCCCGACAGTCGGTGCTTGTGGCCAACAAGGTGCAGCGCGATGGCGCGATGCAGTCCTTCCACATCGTCAATCGCAACGCCGTCGCCATAGGGCGTCTTGTGCTTGCGATAGCCGCTCTTGAGATAGACATTGCGAAGGCCGCAACCCGTGTAATGATGCATTTTGCTCCTCCGTCACATGACGGTGATGATAATGATCTTGGCAACAGGATCGATCGCCAGCGCCACCTTCACATTGTCGCCCGCCACCATGCGCTCGACCCGGCAGGTCCAGCACCCCTTGATATCGAGCGCCGGTCCCTCGGTCATAACGCCCAAGCGCAGACAGGCGATAACCTGCTTCATCGTTATGCGGCGTTGCCGCATGCGCAACTCGGCATGCCGCGTCAAAACGATCCGGCTTGTATCCTCGGCGGCTTCCCGAATCACTCGAAGCGCCTGAGGGCGTGACAATCGAAAAGGCAAAACGCGATCCGTCATAGTTAACCTATAAATATTATAGGTGAGTGGCAAGTTTATGATATAACCACATGAATACAAATGGAATTGCTTTTCGCTGTGCCGCCGCGCCGGGGCTTTCCATTTGTGGGGATGCAAGGGCACTCGGGCCAATCCTGCGCGGTTTGCACCAAGCCCTTCGGGCCTTGCGCTCCCCACCGCTCTCTCCCATTTCACCTTCCCTCCTTGCCTTGGCTGGCATAGACTTTCGCCATGACGTCGTTCCTTGCCCGTCGATTCCGCTCCTTTGCCGCCTGGTTGGGCGTGGCAGCCTTGATATTTCAGGCGATGCTGCCCGCCGAGGCCGCTATGGCAGACGCGCGGGTGACCAGGGCCATGCGGGATGCTGCCGTCCTGTGCTCGGACCACGGCAATGCCTTTGCGCCTGCGGGTCAGAACGCGGGCGCAGGCGATTGCCCCTACTGCGCGGCGTCTTCCTGTGCTTCGCTGCCCTTGCTGCTTCCCCAGGCGTTGAATCTGCCTTTCTCTCGCGTGGCCGTGGCCCGCAATGCCTCGGCGACAGGTCTTCTCTCCACGCTTTTCCCCCTGGGCCATGCGCGCGCCCGCGCCCCGCCGTCCTTGTCCTGAAACCATCCAGACAATCCCATTCTTCCTTTTCTACTGGAGTATCAGGCATGTTCCGTACCCTCTTTCTCGCCGCCCTGATGTGCGCGGCCACCCTCGGCGCTCAGGCGCATGATTACAATCTGGGCGATCTCAAGATCGTTCATCCCTGGGCGCGGGCCACGGCGCCTTCTGCCCCGGCTGGCGGCGCCTTCCTGACCATCGTCAATGGCGGGGCTTCGGATAAGCTGCTTTCCGCCTCGGCCGATGTCTCGAATGTCGTGGAGTTGCACACACATATCACCGAGGGCAATATCGTGCGCATGCGCAAGGTCGAGAATATCGATCTGGCGGGCGGGTCCGAGACCAAGCTGGCGCCGGGCGGCCTGCATGTCATGCTGATCGGCTTGAAGGCCCCCCTGAAAGAGGGAGCTAGCTTTCCCCTGACGCTGACCTTCGAACGCTCGGGCTCGATCACGGTCGAGGTGAATGTCCAGGGCCTGGGTGCGGCCACTCCCAGCCATGGCGCCGATGCCGCCAAGCATATGGACCACAAGCCCATGGACCACAAACAACACTGATCCGTTTGGCTTCGGGGCGCGCCCAAGCCGGACGCGCCCTAAGTCAGACCCAATTGCGAGATTTTGAAGGGGAATACAGAATGATCGAGATGCTCTACGACCCGGCGGTGTGGGTCAGTTTTCTGACCCTGGTCACGCTGGAAATCGTGCTGGGCGTGGATAATCTGGTTTTTATCGCCATTCTGTCGGGGCGCCTGCCCCCAGCTCAACAGCCGCTTGCCCGCAAGGTTGGCCTGGCCATGGCCCTGATCTCGCGTCTTCTGCTTTTGTCGGCGCTGGCCTTCATCGTCAAGCTGACAGAGCCTCTGTTCACCTTGATGGATCAAAGCTTTTCCTGGCGCGACCTGATTTTGCTGGGCGGTGGGCTGTTCTTGCTGGCCAAGGCGACGCATGAAATTCACGGCAGCCTGGAAGGCGAGGAAGAGGCGGGGCATGGGGCGGGGGCCGTCAAGGCGAGCTTTGCCCTGGTGGTCAGCCAGATCGCCGTTCTGGACATCATCTTTTCGCTCGATTCCGTGATAACCGCGGTTGGCATGGCGCAGCAGCTTTCGGTCATGGTGGCCGCCGTGATCGTGGCCGTGCTGGTCATGCTGGTGGCCTCGAACCCGCTGTCGGCCTTTATCACGCGCCATCCCACGGTGAAAATGCTGGCCCTTTCCTTCCTGTTCCTGGTCGGCATGTCGCTGATCGCGGAAGGTTTGCAGGTCCATATTCCCAAGGGCTACATCTACTTTGCCATGGGTTTCTCGATTTTGGTCGAATCGCTCAACCAGTTGGCTAAGCGGCGTAGGGGTAAAAAGCCGATCGTGCTGCGAAAGACCCTTTGAGCGAAGGGGTTGAGTTGAAGCGGTCCGGCATGCTAGACCCGGCTTGCTCGTCATTCTTCTTCATCGGGAAATCGCCATGACCTACGTCGTCACCGAAAATTGCGTCAAGTGCAAGTATACCGACTGCGTCGAAGTCTGCCCCGTTGATTGCTTCTATGAGGGCGAGAACTTCCTGGTCATCAATCCCGACGAATGCATCGACTGCGGTGTGTGCCAGCCCGAATGCCCGGCCGAGGCCATTTTCCCCGATTCCGAGCCCCAGGGGCAGGAATGGGCCGAAATCAACCGTCAATATGCCGGGCAGTGGCCCAACATCACCAAGAAGATCGCCGCCGCTCCCGATGCCGATGCCTGGAAGGATAAGCCGGGCAAGAAGGCCAGCCTGAGCGCCAATCCAGCAAAACGCTGATATTTCAATAAGTTACGAAGGAGATTAATCCTTCGTTATGCTTTTTGCTGTATTTTAGGCAAATTGCGTGCTATACACTTGTCACACGCGCCGAAAGGGGCTTTCCCATGGAAAGCCCCTTGCCATGAGCGCGGATCGTCGGGCGGGTTCGCCCCTTTGGTACGCAGATGCGACAATCAGACCGCCGGTCGATGACAGGGCGGAGGGTAGGTGTCGCTTCTTCAATCGGGAGCGGCCCAGGGGATATGTGCCCGGCAAACTATGGGCTTTTTGAGGGAAGTTGATCGGCATGGCCAGTAACAATCTATTCAACACCGGCGATTACGTGGTGTATCCCACGCATGGCGTCGGTCGGGTGATGGCGCTTGAGGTTCAGGAAATCGCGGGCATCAAGCTGCAGCTTTATGTCATCAGCTTCGAAAAGGACCGTATGACGTTGCGCGTGCCGGTGGCCAAGGCCTTGAAATCGGGGCTGCGCAAGCTTTCGACCCGCAAGGTCATGGAAAGTGCGCTGACCACCCTGCGCGGGCGGGCGCGCGTCAAGCGCACCATGTGGAGCCGCCGGGCTCAGGAATACGAGGCCAAGATCAATTCGGGCGATCCCGTTTCGATCGCCGAGGTGGTGCGCGATTTGCACCGTAGTGCCAGCCAGCCCGACCAGTCTTATAGCGAGCGTCAGATTTACGAAGCGGCGCTTGACCGTTTGGCGGCGGAACTGGCGGCTGTCGAGCGCATTGACTCCAAGGCGGCCACCAAGCGTCTGGAAAGCCTGCTCGAGGCGGCGTAAGGGCGGCCGGGGGGCGGCGCGGCCCATGTTGGGGGGGAAACCAGCGGCCATGGCCGAGGCCCGTAACTTTACCGAATTGAACAAGGGCACGCGCATCTGGGCTTTGGCAGCCGTGCATGGCGAGGCTGGGCGGTTGGCCCGTTTGCACGCCGCCGTGATCGATAAATTCCAGCCCTCCGATCAGATCGTATTCCTGGGAAATCTTCTGGGTATCGGCCCCGCCGTGGGACCTGCCCTGGAAGAAGCCCTGCTGTTGCGCCGCCGAGCCATGGCGCTTTCGCAGGCAGAAG
>PDZW01000031.1 GCA_002753155.1 Alphaproteobacteria bacterium WMHbin7 | reverse complement strand
GGGCGAGGCGCTTGAGCAACCTGAGGGCTCCGCGCCCCGCCCCGTTGCATCACCGGACCAGATCGGTTCAAATGCCATTGGGACTCTACCGGGGGCCGGATGAAACTTGGGTCTCAGGTCAGAGGGGCGAGAACCTTCGCCTCCAACGCCAAGGAATCTTAATAGTCAGCCAATTGTAGGCGTTGTTGACGGGGGATTAACGGCAAGAAGTTACTTGCCAGCTGAAGCTTGGCGCGCTCCGCCCTTCATTTCTGGTGATCATGCTGACCATGTTCATGGCAACCGCGTGGCATCGCTGGTTGTTCATGCCCATGGTTGGAACAACAAATTACACCTGCCAGAACTTCATTGTCGCATAGGGACAGTGCAGGCTGTTCCCAAGGCGACAGCGAATCACCCTGTGAATCCTGAAAAGCTAATTTCTTATCTCAAGAAGGTGATTGCAGATCGGCCTGAAACAAAGGTTTGGAATTTTTCCGTAAATGAAGTCGATCCTATTGACCCTAACATTGTTAGTTATTTGGGGCATGAACTTTCCTTGTTGGCAAGAGAACATGGAATTCTTCCTGTAATATCAGCGGGGAATAAAAGCCAACATAATAAGGGTAGAATTTGTCCTCCAGCAGACTGCGAGGCGGCAATTGTGGTTGCTGGTCGACAGTATACCAGTTCTGGAAAGCCCGGTGCTGCCTGCCCTATCTCGCTTCCTGGGCCAGGTCCGGAAGGGATGCTAAAACCCGATGTGTCGTGGTTCTCGAAGCTAAGAGTCCTTGGTGGACTAGAGCTGCAAGGAACAAGCTTTGCTACCCCCCTTGTATCAACGCTTGCAGCTCACACTTTTACCAATTTGCGAGAGCCAACGCCTGATCTTGTAAAAGCGCTTATTCTGAATAGCGCGGAGAATGAGTCGTTTTGCAATTTCCTCGGATGGGGATCTCCGTTTCATGGACACCTGCCATGGACGTGTGCCCCAGGCACAGTCACTCTTGCGTGGCGTTCCGAACTGCGGCCAGGTATTGAGCACTATTGGGATGGTATCCCTGTTCCTTCGCAAATGGTTCAGAATGGTAAAATTTATGGGAGTGCGACCCTAACTGCAATTTTAAGGCCCCTCCTTTCTGAAGAGGGGGAGGGAAACTATTTTGCTTCTCGGCTTGAGACTACGCTCCAATACCGACATAACGGAAAAATGAAAAATCTTCTCGGATCGATGAAGGAATCCCAAATCCGGGAACAAGAAGCTAGGGATGATTTGGCAAAATGGCATCCAGTCCGTCGGCATTCAAAGACAATGAAGAAGGGTGTAAGTTTTTCAGAGCCTACAATGAGGCTAAGAGCTCGGGTATACACAAGAGACTTATATCAATTTAGCAAGGAGAGAAATGCCGACCTTGATCCCCAAGAAGTGACTTTTGTGCTTACACTTCGTGATGGTTCATCAAATTCAGAAATTTATAACTCTGTTGCTCAACAGCTTGGCTCCTTTGTTGAGAGTGCGGTTGTGAGCCAAGATATTGAAGTGGAGCGAAGAGGTTAAACGCTGTCAGATAGCTTACATGAGCACTTACATGGCAGACTTGTCTGCTTGTAGTTGATTGTAATAAAATGTAAAAGCGCATATTAATCCAAGCTTCCCAAGCTTGCGACGAGGGCTCGCCCCCCTTCACCCGCTCCCCCCCCCTCTCACAACCCCACCAATATCGCGGCACCTTGTTTGGCGAAGGTGATGTCGTGGGTCAGCAGCAGGCCCACCGAGACGAAGGACAGGGTTGCCAGCACCGATACGAATCCGAAAATCCGGCTGTCGGCCAGCTTGGCATTGAGGTCGGGGGCCGAAGTCGCCAACCAGCGCCGCCCCACCACCAGCCCGGCCATGCCCAGCCCGTGATAGACGCCGTAGAGCAGCCAGTTAAGCCCGTCGCCGTGCCAGGCCCCCATGAAGAAAAAGGTGGTGAAGATGGCGGCCAAGTTGGCTCCCAGATCGCCCATCCAGCGCGCCCGAAGGCGCAAGCTGCGCAGCAGCACGAAATAGATATAGTCGCGGCACCAGTGGACGAAGCTGATATGCCAGCGGTTCCAGAAATCCTGAAGATTGCGCGCGAGGTACGGGTGATTGAAATTCTCAGGCAGCTTGAGGCCGAACAGGCGGGCGGTGGCGATGGCGCCGTCGGAATAGCCCGAAAAATCGAAATAGATATAGGCCAGTTGGCAAAACAGCCCGATCATCAGGAAGGTGGGCGAAAGCCCCTCGGGCGAGGCCAGGCCAATCGGCGAATTGGCGCGGAAAAATTCGGCCAGCAGCAGAATCTTGATCACCCCCAGGCCCAGGCGCTCTGCAATCGCTCTCAGCTCGTCGAAAGACAGCAAGGTTGGAGGGGCCGCCAGATCATTGGCGAAGTCGCGAAAGCGATTAACCGGTCCCGCCACGAAGGCCGGAAAGAAAACCAGATAGGCCGCCGCCGTGAAGGGGGCGGGGGCAATCTTGGCGCGTCTGGCCTGCACCCACAAATCAATGGCGCGAAAGGTCATGTAGGACAGACCCAGCCATTCCAAAACCGAGAAAGCTTTGAAATCGACCAGACCCGCCAGCAGCAGCGAGGCATAGAAGCGGTATTTCACCAGCAGCAGCAGCAGGGCCGCCAACAGGATGATCCCCGCCAGTTTCAGTGTGCCCTGCTTCAGGGCCTGAAACCGCCCAAAGCCATAGGCAACAAGCGCTGCAAACGTGGCATAAAGACTGGTGGCGATCAGGAAGGGCGTGCCCGCCTTCAACTGGGCTAGAAAGAACAGGCTTATCAGAATCAGCGAGAACGCGCGGCTTGAAGCAGACAATCTGGGGGCCAGCCAGCGGTACAGACCGGCTGCCGCCAGCATCTCGCCCAGGAACAGAAGGCTGGTATAGAAATTGGTCAATCGAAGCTGCCCTGAAGCTGGCGCCGGTCCACCTTGCCATTGTCGTTGCGCGGGAAATCCGCCAGGAACAGGAAGCGGGCCGGAATCATATAGGTGGGCAGTTGGTGGGCCAGGAAGGCTTGCAGGCTTTCCTCGCTCACCTTCTCGTGCCCGTGTTCGGGGATGACGGCGGCCACCAGATCATTGCCCGAGGTCGAGAGCATCACCACCGCGTCATGCACTTCCGGGGCGGCATGCAGCACGGTCTCGATCTCGCCCAGTTCCACGCGATAGCCCCGCACCTTCACCTGGCTGTCGGCGCGTCCCATCCAGACCAGATGGCCCTGCTGGTTGATCATGGCCAGATCGCCGGTATCGTACATCAAACAGCCCAGATCGCGCTTGAAGGGATTGGGCCGAAAGGCCCGGGCGGTGATCTCGGGGGCGCGCCAATAGCCGTGCGCCAGTTGCGTGCCGGTAATCATCAGGCGCCCCACCTCGCCAGCATCCGCCAAGGCGTCGCTGTTGGTCTTCAGCACGAATAATTCGCAATCGGTGCTGGGCTTGCCGATGGGCACGGGTTTTGCGGTGTCAAGCGGCGCATCGACATCGACCAGAAAGGCCGTGCAGAAGATGGCGGCTTCGGTGGGGCCATAGGTGTTCCAGATCGGCACATCGGGTTGCAGGCGCCGCCATTCCGCAGCCCAGGGGGTTTGCAAAGCCTCGCCGATGAAAAGGGCCAAGCGCAGCGTCTCCATGGGGCCAGCGGCCAACTGGCGCGATTTGATCATCATGCCGATGACGCCCGGCACCGAACACCAGACGCTGATCCGTTCCTTGCGGATGAAATCGCCGGGGAAGGTGAGGTCCTTGGCCTGGATGATCGGGCAGACCGTGCCGCCCGCCAGAAAGCCCGCAAAGATGTCGAACATCGAGACATCGAAGGTCAGGCGCGAATGATTGGCAAAGCGGTCGGCGGGCGAGAGCTTCCACAAATCGACGCTCCAGCGCAGCACCGACATAACGGCCCGGTGCGAAAGCATGACGCCCTTGGGCCTGCCCGTGGTGCCCGAGGTGAACAGGATATAGGCCAGATCCTCTTCGCGGTTTTGCGCGGGCACGAAGGCATCGGATTCACGGGCCAGATCGGTGGCGGTAACCAGGTGCGATGGGGGAATCGAGGCGCTGACTTCGGGCGGGGCCTCGGCATCCAGCACGATCACGAAGGGGGAACTCTCCACCGAAGCATGGCCCAGAATATCGCCCAGCAGAGGCAAGTGCTTGCTTAGGGTGACGACGGCCATGGGCTCGGCCTGGGCCGCGATGTCGGCCAGACGCAATGCTGGAAATCCTGGATTGAAGGGAACGAAGCAGGCATCGGCGGCCAGAATGCCCAGAAGGGCCTGGTAGGCGTGTGCGCTATTGTCCATCAGCACGGCAACCCGGTCGTTGCGTGCGATTCCCAGGCGGCGCAGCAGGGCGGCCAGTCGGCGCATGCGGGCACAGAGGTCGCCGTAAGACCAGACGGCGCCAGCTTCATCAACAGCGGGCGCATCGGGCTGGATCGCAGCCCAATGTTCGACCGGCTGATGCAACAGCCTCACGCCAGAAACTCCAGCAGGGCCGGAACATTGGTCAATTGGCCGAACATGTCAGGCGGCACCTGGACATTGAAATGCTGCTCAAGCGCCAGAATCAGATCGACCTGGGCCATCGAATCCCAGCCCGGCGTCTTGCCCATGGCGGCTTCGGGGCCGATGTCCTTGCGCTTCAACTGGCTTGCCAGAAAGGCCAGCAGGTCGGTTTCGGAAACGCTCATGAAAACTCCCTTAGAATTGTGAATAGTATGAGGCCGCGCCCTGGCCCGATTGATCCCGAAGCTGTTCGCCCGCCAGCAGCAAAAGGCCCAGCCCCAGCACGATACCGGTCAGGAGATTTCTAAGGCAAGGGTGCGCAGAAAGCCAAGCCTTCATGGCGTAACCTCTGTTTTCGGGCGGGAAAGCTTCCATTCATCCCAGCGGATCAGCTCCTCGCGGATGGGGGCGGTTGCGGCGTCGCTTAGAACGGTGGGTTTGAAACCAAGATCAGGCAGGCTGGCCTCCCATCTTGTGGGGGCGGCAAAGCGCATCGCCCCTGTATTCGTTAGCAGGCCAAGGCGGGACAGGTCGATCAGCAACAGGCGCGACTGTTTCAGCTTTCCTGCGAAATTGAAAAGATAGCCCGCACCGAACAAGCGCTCGCTGTCATAGACCTGATCGCAGGGCGACAATCCGTGGCCGGTGGCATGATCGATCAGATGGGTATTGGGCAGGCCCGCCAGCACCGCCGCGATCCTGTCTGCGAAGTGGGGTTTAAATTCGCTCCGGTAGCGATCTTCCGGCACGTTCAGATGCGGCGGAATGTAGTAGACGAAAGGGATGCCATGCGCGTTGGCAAGGCCTGCGGCCAGTCGCAGCCAAGCCTGCCAGACCGCATCGCCGCCCGATCCGATCCAGTACTGGTCGGGCGTCATCAGGGCGCGCTCGGGCGTCGTGCAGGTGGTCTGGTTGTCGTAATTAGAGCGAACCTGCCTAAACAGGGTATCTCCTTGTTCCTGATCGCGCAGGGTTGCATAGGGGGTGAAGGAGGCGCTGTCCAGGAAGCCTCGCAGCCGCTTGGCGATTCCCTTGCTCCATTGCGAGATTCCGTCCTGCCAGGAGGCGGGCGCTTCGATGGCCTTGGCGTAGCCGTTCGAGGCCAGCAGGGCAGCGCGGTAGGTGGCGGCATCCTGGGCCAGGGCGGGGTAGTTTTTCTCGATGTCGTCAAGAACGTCCAGGACAAGCGGCAGATTGGCCGGGCGGGTGAAGGCCTGCAGCGATCCGGGATTGTTGATATAGACCAGGCTTTTCACATCGCCCTGGCGCACCGCCTGATGGACCGAGACGAGATGCCGGTCGAAATCGACATCGGGGCGGCCGAAGGCGTAGAAACGTTGGGACGTGTCCGGGGCTTGTTCGTGCAGAACGTCGTTGAGGGCGGCATGCAATGTAGCGCGCTGCGAGGTGACCTGCTGATGGCTGCCCTTGGGCATATAGGCCTCGGCGGTCCAGGTCCAGCAACCGGTGCCGATGATCAGATGCTTGGGCTGATTCCTGAAATTCCAGGGATAGGTATCGAGATAGAAATTGTCCCAGCCCCCCAGCCCGCCCCAGCCCGGAGGGGCGCTGACCAGCACGGCCAGGAAGGGCAGAAGGATGCCCAGCAGCAGGGCCGAAAGACGCCTCATGCCAGAACGTCTCCGAATCGCTTGGAGAGATCGGCGTGGATGTGGCGCAGATGGGCCGCCACTGCTTCGCGATCAACCAGCCTGCGTCCCAGATATTGCATCTCCCAGCCCTGCCAGAAGGCGGTTCCAGAGAGGCTGTTGAAACCATCCCAGGCTTTGAGTCTGCTCTGATACGAGGTCATGAAGGCCTTGACCGCCTGACTGACCAGAATCAGATAAGGATGACGCAAGGCGCGAGAAAGCTCCGGTTCGCTCTCCAGGGCCTTAAGGAACAAAGCCTGATCCTTGGCCAGCGGGCAGGGATCGCGCCCCTCCTTGAGGGTCAGGGTGGCATCCAGGATCGAGGCGGGCAGCAGTTCCTCGATCTCTCCGTCGCAGCCGAAGACGGGCAGAAAGGGATAGGTGCGGCACAGAAGAGGCTTCGTGCAGATGTCATTGCACTGTCCCATGAGGGCACAGGGTGCTGTGCGGAACTGAATGGGCCGAGGTCCCCCGAAATCGAAGGAGAGAAGCTGGATTTCCCCGCCCTTTTCCTCGCCGCAGATGACATGGCCGTTGGCTTTCAGCCACTGGTACTCGTCTTCAAGATAGATGACGGTGGTCCCCTTGCCGCCGCCGGGAATCAGGCGAAAGCGCATGTCGGGATGATTGTTGGCGCAGCAAAAGCCGTTGCAGACTCGCCAGCAGCCGGGAACGGAGACCAGGGGGCGGCTGTGTATGGTCGCCCAGTCGACGGCACTCATTGTCATGTCATCCTATGATCCACAAGTGCGGGCAATTTAGACCGAGTTCAGCCAAGCTGCCAATAGCGTTCGGCAACACCGTCGGCAACCAGGCGCCGCCCGCAATCGAGCGTTTGGGCGCTCACACTGCCATCGCCATCCTGCGAGGGGTAGCAGGCCATGCCCTTGCGCTTTATGGCCTCGAAATCCGGGTAGCTGATCAAGTTGGCGCTGGCCGTTCTCGCATGGGCGGCGGCAAAGCCCTGGGCAATGATGCCGATGTCATCGGGCGTGTAATCTTGCGCATAGGGCAGGTCCTCATACAGATACAGCCGGGCGGGCAGGGGGGTGATGCCAAGACCTGCATCGCGTACCAGGCTGTGATCCAGATGATGGCCGAGACCCATGGGCAAGAGCAGGGTCTTGCCTTCCCCTGTTGCCGCCTTGAGGATATGGGCGATGTCGTCGGCTGCCGCTTGGTCGATTGGCCCGAAAGCGTTGGGATCATAGATGGCCTCGAACGAGCCCTGCTTTCGCACCAGCGCTTCTTCGAAATCGTGATAGACCAGCTTGCAGCCCTGACCCAGCAGAGCAGCATAGGCCTCTTCCTCCTTGCGCCGCTTGGCGGTCGGCAGGGCGGGATCATCATAGGTCTTGCCATCGGCGAAGGTGGTGACGGTGAACAGGGTATGGATGGCGACAGGGATGCCACGCCGGATGGCTTCGGCCAGCAAGCCGCCGCAGGCAAAGGCGGCATCGTCGGGATGTGGTGCCGCCACCACGAATTCGGATGTTTTGAAGATGCTTTCATCCATGGCGTCTAGTCGCTCCTTTCCGCCTCGGGAATGGCGGGCAGGGTAAAGCAGAAACAAGCTCCCTGACCGGGCTGTGACTCAACCCAGATGCGCCCTCCATGGCGCTCGACGATCTTTTTGCAAATAGCCAATCCGATGCCGCTTCCTTCATACTTGTCTCGCCCATGCAGCCGCTGGAAGACGCGAAAGATGCGCTCGAAATGCTGGGGCTCGATTCCAATGCCGTTGTCCTGGATGGACAAGGCCCAGAACGGTTTTTTCCAAGTGACAGCGATGGTTATTTCAGGGGGGCGTCCGGTGTCGCGGTATTTGATGGCGTTGCCGATCAGATTCTGGAACAGGCGGCCTAATTGGCTTTTGTCGCCCAGGATTGTCGGCATGCCGCCGACGGGAAGAGAAAGCTTTGCCTCGGTTTCCTGAATGATCAAATCCAGATTGCCCAGCGCCAGATCGAGCGCTTCGCTCAAGGCGACGGGTTGGAAGGGATCGGATTTCGACTGCACACGTGAATAGTCCAGAAGATCGGTGATCATGCGCTGCATGCGCTTGGCCCCATCGGCGGCAAAGCCGATGAAGGCATCGGCGTCGGCATCTAGCTTGCCCTGATAGCGCCGTCCCAGAAGCTGCACATAGCTGGCAACCATGCGTAGCGGCTCTTGCAGGTCGTGGGAGACGGCATAGGCGAATTGCTCGAGTTCGGCATTCGAGCGGCCAAGTGCTGCGTTGGCTGCGGTCAGTTCCTGGGTTCGCTTTTGGACCAACGCCTCCTGGGCATGCTTGGCGTCGCTTAAGGCCTGGATATGGGCCTGCGTCTTGAAGAAGAGAAGTGCGAGCAAGCCGCTGACGGCTATATATGCCACCGCGTGGACAAGCAGCATGCGGGAAACTTGATCGCTAAAGGAGGCCAGAGTGGAAGCTGCGGGCATGATGACGCCGATGCCGCCCCTGATGTCGCCAACCTTGTATCCCTGCTTGGCGTGGCAAAGCATGCAGGGCTCGCCAACGCGCAACGGTGCCATGAAGCGAAACATGGGGGCGGGGCCTGTGCGGTCGATTTCGAGAAGGGCGGGTGTCCCCGTTTCAAAGGCCTGAAGCGCCTTTGCTTCCCAGGGGTCGGGGGCGTTGGCCGGACGGATGGGATTGAGGCTTGTGATGTGAAAGGAAAGCCCGCCCCTTTCCTTGGCGACTTCTGAAATCTGGCGAGTCATATAGGCGGGATTGACCATGGTCAGCTTCATGCTGCCGGTCGCCAGATCGCGCCTGGGCACTTTCAGAAACTCGTTGGGCGGATTTGTCTTTGAAACGGGGGCATAGACGCCGCCATGGCGGGCATTCCATTCTCGGGTAATTTCCATCAGGTCGAACAGGCTTTGGCCGCGCTCCCGGGCTACGGTATAGAGATGCTCTTCAAGCTGGGAATAGCCGCTCCAGGCGGAAAAGGCGGCAAGAAAGCTCCAGACCCCGAGGGTCAGGAGAAAGAGCAGCCTGAGCTTGCGCCGCTTGTCTGACTTTGCATCGATGGGAACTTGGGAATTCATTTTTTGCCTTCGCTTGCTGAAGGGCCCTAGGGAGAAAGCCCCCCTCCTGAGGTGCCCGAGCAATGCCCTTTCAATCTACGCTTTGCAAAAGAAAAGCGCAATATAACCGCAGTGATAACGGAATGTGCAACGATGAGCATTTGAATAAAAATGATACTAATTTAGGCTGCGAAGAGAAAGGGGAAGAGCGTCAATTGGCGGGCAGCGTAAAACAGAAGGTCGATCCCTTTCCTGGATCGGATGTCACCCAGATTCGACCGCCATGACGCTCGACAATGCGTCGGCAGATGGCAAGTCCGACCCCGGTGCCGGGATAATCGGACCTGGCATGCAGCCTTTGAAACACCTGGAAAATCCGCTCGAAATATTGCGGATCGATGCCGATGCCGTTATCTGCGATGTCAAATTCCCAATGGGAATCCACCCGTTTGGCCCGAATGGCGATGACGGTCGCTCGGTCTTTGCTCCTGTACTTGATGGCATTGCCGATCAGATTTTGGAACAAGCGGGCGATCTGGGCGCTGTCTGCGGTAAGCGTGGGCAGTGGTTTCGTCTCGATGTTGATGGTGACTCCGGCCTCATCGATCGACAATTCCAGATTCTTAAGCGCTTCCAACAGGGGCTCGTCCAGGGACACGCTGGTCATCGGATTTCCCTTGCGCTGGATACGCGAATAATCAAGCAGATCGGTGATCATCTGCTGCATACGCTTGGCGCCATCGACGGCAAAGGAGATGAAATCGTCGGCGTCGTGATCAAGCTTGCCCTGGTAGCGCCGACCCAGCAGTTGGACGTAGCTTGCGACCATGCGCAGAGGCTCTTGAAGATCGTGCGAGACGGCGTAGGCGAATTGCTCAAGCTCGGCGTTCGAGCGCATGATTTCCTGGTCGGATTCAAGCTGGCGCGTAACGTCCCTGAAGGCGATGACAGCGCCTTCGATTCCCGATTCCGTGGACATGGGTGTTGCCACATACTCGACCGGCAGCGTAGAGCCATCCTTGCGCCAGAAACTGTCCTTTTGGACTTGGCGGGGATTGCCATCGCTCAAGACGGCCTGCATGGGGCAATCCGCATCCTGGTGCGCCGATGCGTCGGATTGATGCCGGTGGACGAGCTCATGGCTTCTTCGACCGATCATCTCCTTGGCGGAATAGCCCAGTAGATTTTCCGCCGCCGGATTGACGAAGGCGATGCGCCCGGAAGGGTCCAGGCCCAGAATGCCTTCGCCGATGGCGCTCAGCAGCAACTGGCTGCGTCTTAGCAAGGCTTCGATCGTGTCCTTGCTTCTGCGCGTGTCGGTAATGTCTTCGACCATGCCGAAAATCAGAGGATAGTCATTATCCTCAAGACGAACCAGGGAGACATTCGTTTTTGCCCAAACGACCATGTTGTTATCAAAGCGCCTGTAACGCTTTTCCATGATGTAGCGTTCGCGCTTGCCGCTGAGCAGATCGTCGAAAAGCCTGGAATTCGTCTCGATATCATCCGGATGCGTGATCTCCTTCCAGGTTTTTCCGCCGAAGTCTTCGGGCCGCCCCCCCATCATGCGGGCGAAGGCCGGATTGACCGAACGGATAGTTCCGTTCGTATCGGCCTGAATGATTCCTATATCGGTATGATCGAAGACCGCCCTTAAATGCGCCTCGCTATTACGCAAGGCCTCTTCGATCGCCGTTCGCCTTTGCAGCAAGGTGGCGATGATGATCAGAAAGCCGATCAGCGCCGTCATAATTCCCGCGATGATGAGATAGGTCTCGCGAGCGTTTGATTGCCAGGAATCAAGCAGTTGCCTGCGATCCACCATGACCCCAACCCGCAGCGAGAAATTGGAAAGCTGGTGGAACACCGCAATGGTGGTTTCCGTCTCTAACTGCTGAATCCCGCTTAAGGGGGTTTTGGGATAGGCGATCCCTGTCAAGTGCGCCAAGTCTGCGATATTCGTTCCCAATGGCAGAACATCTGGACGCTCCGAGGCCATGATGGTGCCGTCACTGTCGAAAAGGGCGGCCATGTCGAATCCGAAGGGGTCTTCCTCGCGATAGAAGGAGTTGAAGAATTGGGGATCAACTTCCGCCAGAAGGACCCCCAGAAACTTTCCATCGGGCGACGAAACCAGACGGGAGAGACGCAAGGAAAGGCGTCCTGACGTGTCAAAGCGCCGGGAGGAAGGACCCTCCAGAAGAAAAAGCGTTCCTTCGTCTCGGTGATGTTTGAAAAAATGCTGAGCCGAGACATCTTCCTGGGCATTAAGACGCCTGGCATCAGCGATCAGATTGCCATCGGCGCCATAGGCCGCCAGTGTGACTATCTGAGGCAGAAACAAAAGACGCTCATGCAGCCTGTTGCGAATTGCCTGGGGAGGGGGAAATTTGTCGGCATGCCCAAAATCGCTGGCGGCCCCGAAAAGAATGAGGTCGACGGCCTCGAAGGAGCGTGCAGCGTGGTCGCTGATCAGCCTGGCGCGATACTTGCTGCCATGCACGGCTTCATCGAAGATTTCATCCTTTTGGCGCATCAGATCGTTCAGCAGAAGGCCGACCAGCCCCGCCGAAAGACTTGCTGCAATGGCGGCCACCAGCAGAAATTGCATCAAGGAATGGCGCGTGATGCTCTGGCCCAGAAAAGTCACGGCTTGCCCCCCGAGGTCGCAGCGCGTTCGGGCAGGCTGGGGTCTATGCCCAGCGACTTGATCATCTCGGGCTGCCGCTTCATAAGCTGGCTTCGCGCCTGCTCGCCTTCCTGAAGGCTGGGGGTGGTGATGCGCAGGCCGTTGGCGATCAGAACCGAGCGGGCCACGGCTTGGGCCTGGGCCGCCGAAACCCTGGATTGACCGACCGTGGCTTCCCATGAGTCGGACAAGGCCTTTTTGTGCTGGGCGGACAGGCGATTCCAGAAAGCGGCCGAGATCAGGGGCACATACTGGGCGAAATAGGCGCGGTCCTCGTAAGCGTAGCGGATGCCTTGCTCCCACAGCTTGGCGCTGGCCGCCGTCTCGAATGTCGTGACCAGGCCGTCAAGCCGCCCCGCAGCCAGAGCAGCGGGCAGATCGGGCCAGGGAATGACAAGGGGCTTCATGCCCTGCGCGGACAGGCGCAGGGCGCTGGCCTCGCCGCCGGGGGTGCGGATGATCAGCCCGGCCATCTGGTCCGGCTTCTTGATTTGTTTTTTCATGGTAAAAATCTGGGCAGGCCCAAGGTCGATCCAGCGGCCAAGAACCTTGACATCCAAATCAGTTTCGATGCGCCGGTTGACCTCGGCGCCGATTTCGCCGTCCCGCAAGCGATTGATGGCAAGATCGTCCTGACCGTAGAGGACGGGAAGAAAATACAGACCAACGTCGGGAACAAAGCGGTCGAATTGCCAGATGCCGGGAAGCGCCATTTCAACCCGTCCCTGCTCAAGCGCTCTGATGACGTCGCGGTCGCGAAACAGCCTTGCCTCGGAATAAAATTCGACTTTAAGGGAATCGCCAAGGCGCTGCCTAAGCTGGCCGATGAAACGGGCCACGGCGCGGGTCTGCACATGATCTTCGGCATTCTCGGTGGAAATGCGCAAGGTCGGTTGCGGCGCCTGAGCCAGGACGGGCGCCGATAGAATAAGGCCGAGCAGGACAAAAGCCGGTAAACCGAAACGGGCCGGACGCCACATGAAAGCTGTCCCTTGTAGGCGGGCAGAAGAGAACGCAAAGTCTACCCCTTCTTGCTTCTGAACGGAAGGATTGAGCATGGCCGAATGTCGCCCCGTTTCCTGGGATACTGGTCTGGACCCGGAAGTCGAAAGGGAATAGGATCAGCCCGGTTTCAAGCACTTGGACGGTAGGGGCAAGTTCGATACGATCATGATGGCTGTTTATTATCCTTCCAATGAGCGATTGGAGCGTGGCGATTCCGCGGCGCTTAGCCTGCATCCTTTGTGGATCGACCTGCTCGATCCGTCGCGTGAGGAAGAGGCCGCCGTCCAGAATCTTCTGGATATCGATGTGCCGACCCGCGAAGAAATGCAGGAGATCGAGGCGACCAGCCGTTTGTACAAGGAAGAGGGCACCTATTACCTGACGGCGCCCATTCTGACCTATGCCGATGGGCCGCATCCTGAAAGCACGGCCGTTACCTTCATTCTGGCCCGGGCCTGTCTGGTCACGGTGCGCCACGCAACACCGCAGCCCTTTCTGACCTATCCCCAGCGGGCGCTGCGCCAGAAGGGAATATCACAATCGGCCGATGCCGTTCTGGTCGGCATGCTGGAAACTGTGGTTGATCGTCTGGCCGACGTGCTGGAGCGCGTTGGCTCCGATCTCGAGCAGCTTTCCCGCGAGATTTTTCGCCCTGCCCTGCCGGCGCGCCATGCCAAGCTGCGCCAGGACCGCGACCTTCAGGCCATTCTGCTGCGTGTCGGGCGCAGCGGAGACTTGGCGACCAAGGCCAGGGACAGCCTGTTGGGAATCAGCCGCATGCTCACCTTCCTCAATCAGGCGACCGAGGAATGGAACGAGGTGGAAACGCTTATCCGTGTCAAGTCGGTCACCCGCGACATCGGTTCTCTGTCCGAACACGCCGCCTTCACCTCCAGCAAGGTGACCTTCCTGCTAGATGCGACGCTTGGCATGATCAATATTGAGCAGAACGCCACCATCAAAATCTTCTCGGTCATGGCCGTGGTCTTGATGCCGCCGACCTTGATCGCCAGCATCTACGGCATGAATTTCCATCACATGCCCGAACTGGACTGGGTGCTGGGCTATCCCTGGGCGCTGTTGCTGATGATGATTTGCGCCATACTGCCATATCTCTACTTCAAGAGGCGTGGCTGGCTCTGATGCAGGTAATCACCACGACAGATGACTTGCGCCGGTTCTGCGAAGATCAGGTCGATTCCGGATTCGTTACGGTAGATACGGAATTCATCCGCGAAAAGACCTTCTGGCCGCAATTATGCCTGGTTCAAATGGCCGGGCCAGAGACGGCGGCCATCATCGACCCCCTGGCCCCAGGCATCGATCTGGCACCTCTGGCCGAGCTATTGGCCAATCCCAAGCTGCTCAAGGTGTTTCATGCGGCGCGTCAGGACGTGGAAATCTTCCTGCATCTTTTCGGCACCGTGCCGACACCTCTGTTCGATACTCAGGTGGCCGCCATGGTCTGCGGCTTTGGGGAATCCGTGGGCTACGAAACCCTGGCAGCCAAGCTGGCCCGGGCGCGCATCGATAAAAGCCTGCGTTTTACCGACTGGGCGCGCCGCCCTCTTTCCGACAAGCAGTTGTCCTATGCGCTGTCTGACGTGACCCATCTGCGCGTGGCCTACGAGAAACTGGCGGCAAGGCTGGAGAGAACGGGACGTACTGCTTGGGTGGCCGAGGAGATGGCGCAATTGGCATCTGCGGACACCTATATCGTTCCGCCGGAGCTTTTCTGGCCGCGCTTGAAGCCGCGCTCGACCAATCCCAGATTTCTGGCCATCCTGCGCGAAGTGGCGGCTTGGCGCGAGCGCGAGGCCCGCGAGCGCGACCTGCCCAGGGGGCGCGTGATCCGCGACGAGTCGCTGACCGAAATCGCAGCCCACGCCCCGAAAACAGTGGACGAGCTGTCCCAGGTCAGGGGGATGTCGCGGTCCCAGGCCGAAGGGAAATGGGGACTGGCCTTGCTGGCGGCGGTGGCTGCCGCGCAAGCGCTTCCCGAATCCGAATGTCCGCGCATGGACCCCAGAAGCGAGCCGCCCAAGGGCATCGGCCCTTTGATCGAATTGTTGCGCGTGCTTTTGAAAACCGCCTGCGACAATGAGGATGTGGCCCAAAAGCTGGTGGCCAACCAGTCTGACCTGGAAGCCATCGCCTCGGACGACAATGCCGATGTTCCGGCCATGCACGGCTGGCGCTACGAGGTTTTCGGGCGTCAGGCGCTGGAGCTTAAGCACGGGCGTTTGGGCTTGACCTGCACCCCCGACGGCAAGGGTGTGCGCATGCTGCCGCTCGATGGAAATGGTACGAGCCTGTAGGCTCTTTTATGCCCCGAAGCTTTTGACCAGGCTTCCCACCACCAGATACCAGCCGTCGATCAATACGAAAAAGATGATCTTGAAAGGCATGGCGATCATGGTGGGCGGCAGCATCATCATGCCCATCGACATCAGGACGCTGGAGACCACCATGTCGATGATGACGAAGGGAATGAAGATCAGGAATCCGATTTCGAAGGCGCGTCTCAGTTCGCTGATCATGAAGGCGGGAACCAGCACCTGAAACGGCGTCTGCTCGGCCGTTGCGGGCATGGGCGTTTTCGAAATCTCCAAAAACAGGCCGATATCCTTTTCCCGCGTGTGCTTCAGCATGAAGGCGTGAAAGGGCTTGGCCGCCATGTTCAGGGCGTCCATTTCATTGACCTTGCCCGTGATCAGGGGGGCGATTCCCTGCTGATAGCTTTCCTGGAAGGTGGGGGCCATGATGAACATGGTCAGGAACACGGCCAGACTGGCCATCACCATCTGCGGCGGCGTGTTCTGCGTACCCAGAGCTGTTCGCAGGAAAGACAGAACGACCACGATGCGCGTAAAGCAGGTGATCATGATCAGGAGCGAGGGGGCGACGCTTAGCAGTGTCGTCAGGATCAGAAGCTGAAGAATGCGCCCGGTCGTCGAGGCGCCCTCGCCCAGATCGAGCGTCAGGGATTGCGCCAGGGCCAGCGAGGGCACGAAGGCCAGGCCGGTCAGGGCAAGATAGAAAAACCAGCGGCGCTTCATGACGGCATCTCTTTTTGAGGGGGAACAATGCCGGATTCCAGCACTGTTTCATGGGTAACGCCCAGCAGAATCAGGTGTTCGGTCTCATCGCGCCTGATCAGCACCAGGCGGCGTCTTGCATCGAGAGCGGCAATTTCCGTAATCATGAGCCGTTTTTGTTGTCCCCTAAGCCGGGGGGCCACGGTCAGGCCCATGCCAAAACGCTTGATTCCCCATCCTGCGGCCAGGATGAGGCCCACCACGAAGATCAGGGCCAGAAGATATCGAAAATAGGACTCGCCATCCATGGACATCAATCCAGGCGCCGATAGGCCGAGGTGCTAGCACCCGCCGTTCGCTCGATGGCCAAAACATTGCAGCGGGCCTCGATCTCCTGGGAAAGCGAGATCAGCTCGGCGTTCATTTCCTGAAGAAATTCAGAAAAGCGCCGCCCTTCTTCCTTGGGCATGCCGGCAATTCGTCCGCACAGGTCGGAAATGCGCGATTCCAAAGCGCCCAGATCGAGAAAACGCCCCTCGGCCAGAAGGCGGCGTGCCGCATTCACCAGATCGGCGGCCAGACAGGCGTCGCGTTCCAGGGGATCGGGCAGGCTTATCACGACGTCGTCTTGGCTCATGTGCCTGCCTGTGCCGTTGGCGGCAACTGGTTGTTGCTGTTGTAGACATAGGCCAGAATCTCGGCCACGGCGAGATAGGCTTCGAAGGGAATTTCGGTATCGACGTCAACCGCGGCAAGGATCTGGGCCAGATCGGCGTCTTCGCGCACCCTGATCCCCTTTTCGAAGGCGATCTCAAGGATGCGCTCGGCCATATAGCCCTTGCCCTTGGCGATGACCCGAGGCGCGTCCTCAGCCGTCAGCGGGTCGTAGTCAAGCGCAATGGCGACGGTCTCTGGCACCGGCGGGACACGGGTCTTGTCGTCGGACGTCTTGCTCACGGGACCTCTGGCGAGGAAGGGGGTCTGTACCAAGCCAGTGTGGGGCCAGGGCGTAAAGATTCCGTTTAACGCCGCTTTGTCGGTCGGGTCAGCCCGGCAGATGGCAGACGGCAAGTTTCACGGTCAGGGCTGGATTGGACGCCCACAGGGCCAGCCATTCCTCGTCGGTGGCGCAACGTTCGCGTCCATTGGTCAGACGCACCAGAACGCGGCACTGCTCGTCAACGCGGTAGTCGATGATCTTTTGCATGACACCCTCTCTGGATGGTTATTTCCGAGTATTCTAGTCGGAAATAGGGGCAAGTCAATACCTGAGTCTTGGCGTTGGGTATTTCGGGTGTTATTGCTTGGTTTCGGCCAGCTTCCCGATGCTCGGAGCCTCGGCCATCTTCTTGTCGGTGACAAGTTTGGCCTGATTGAATTGGTCAAGCTCCTTGCCTGCCAGCTTGCGGCCCGAAGGCATTCTGACGCTCAAGGGATTGACTTGCTTGCCGTTGACCATCACCTCGTAGTGAAGATGGGGGCCGGTCGACATGCCGGTCGAGCCGACATAGGCCACGATCTGGCCCTGGCTGACGCGCTTTCCAACGCGAACCCCCTTGGCGAAGGCCGAGAGATGGGCGTAGGCCGTGGCATAGCCGTTGGTATGGCGGATGCGCAGATAGTTGCCATAGCCGCTGTTGGGGCCAGACATTTCAACCACACCGTCGCCCGCCGCTTGAATGGGGGCGCCCGTGGGCAGGCCGAAATCGATGCCCTTATGCATGCGCGAATAGCCCAGAATGGGATGGTTGCGCTTGCCGAATTTCGAGGTGATGCGCGCCCCGTCCGCAGGGGTGCGCAAAAGGGCCTTCTTTACGCTCTCGCCCTTCTGGTTGAAATAATCGATCAACCCGTCGGCGGCCTTGAAGCGGTAATAATGCAAAGGCTTTCCGGAAAGCGTCATCGACAGGTAGAAAACGTCGCCGTCATGGACGGGCTGTCCCTTCTCATCGAACCAGCGTTCGAAGAAGACCGAGAAACTGTCGCCTTCCTGAATGTCGCGCTGGAAATCGACGTCGTAGGACAAAACGCGGACCATGGTGGTCAGCACATTGTTGCTAAGACCGGCCTTGATTGCCGCCTCGTAAAGGCTGCTGTCGATGCGGCCATCGGCCCTGACGATCTCGTGCTTCAGGGGCTTTTTGGCTTCCTTGGCGCTGAAGCTGCCATCCTCGCCACGCTTGACGGAAATCTCGCGGGCATAATCGGGCTCGAAGGAAAGGCCCATGAACCTCGCCCCACCCAATCCGTCAGGAGAAGGCTGGAAGGTGACCTCGATCTCCTGGCCGCTGCGCAGGTCGCGCGGATTGTAGATCTTCTTCAGCATCTCGATGGCGGCATGCGCTTCCTTGGAGGCAGCCCCCTCATCGACCAGAATCTGGGCCAGCGTATCGCCGGGCTCCACGGCCAACAGCTTGACGGTGGGCAGAAGCGAGGCCTCCTCCAACTGGCTGTCGCCGGACAGGGTCGAAGCGGAAAGCGAGGACAGGGGGAAGTCGGCGTCGATAAGGGCTGCCCCCGCCGACTGCATGCGACGGCCCGAACCGGGATCGATGAACAGAAGGGCTACGGCAACAACCAGGGAAAAAGCCAGAATCCCGCGCCGGACAATCCGTCCCGTTTCCATAGAGCCTCGCTTCCCCTCTAGAGATTTTTGTCCAGAAAATTTGCGGGATTTATCCGCCCCTGTCAACCGAGAGCTTGATTCAGAACGATAATTTATTCACAGGGGCTGGTTTAAAGTGGCATTGCGCTACCGAATTGTCTTTTTGCCACGTTCGGGGATAGAGTTTGGGGGCGAAACCCCAAGTGAAAAGAGTCCCTTGCATGTCTACGCCCTCAGCCCAACCGCTTTCGACCAAGCATGCCATCGTGACCGGAGGGGGGCGGGGTATCGGGGCTGCCATTGCCGAGACCCTGGCGGCTGAGGGGGCCAGCCTGTCCCTGTTGGGGCGTCATCTGGACGTGCTGGAAACGACGGCGGAGGGGCTTCGCAGCCGCCATGGGGGGCGTGTGGCGGTGGCGGTGGCCGATGTGGCCGACGAGAAGGCCCTTGTCCAGGCCCTGGCGGGGCTTCAGGCCGAACTGGGCCAGGCTGATATTCTGGTCAACAATGCGGGCATCGCCCTTTCCGCGCCCTTTCTGAAAAGCGATGCGGCATTCTGGAGGAAGATGCTGGATGTCGATTTGATGAGTGCTGTTCATGCCACCCAGGCCGTACTGCCCGGCATGCAGGCGGCTGGCTGGGGGCGCATCGTCAATATCGCCTCGACGGCTGGTCTGACCGGCATGCCCTATATCACCGCCTATTCTGCCGCCAAACATGCCCTGGTGGGGTTTACGCGCTCACTGGCCATGGAACTGGCCAAGACCTCGATCACGGTCAATGCCATCTGTCCGGGCTATACGGATACTGACATCGTTGCCAACACGCTGGATACCATTACCGCCAAGACGGGCCGCTCGCGCGACGAAGCCCTGGCCAATCTGGTGGCGCACAATCCACAGGGGCGCTTGGTTCAGCCCAGCGAGATCGGGGGCACCGTGGCTTGGCTGTGCAGCGAAGCCGCCAACTCCGTCACCGGCCAGAGTATCGTTCTGGCCGGTGGGGAATTGATGCCCTGATTCAATAGAAAGATGTTCAGGCTGCCAGCAGGGCCTTGCAGGCCTTGATGCAGGCAGCACAGGAATCCGCGCAGGCCTTGCACTGGCTGTGCTTGCCCTCATGCTTGCGGCATTCCTTTTCGCAATCGGTGCAAATCGTAATGCACAGATTGGCCACCTGCTTGAGGTAGGGAGCATCCGCCATGGCGTATTTTGCAAGAACATCGCACATGGGCAGCATCAGCATCACCTGCTGGGCGCAGGCGGCAATGCTGGTGTCATTGGCCCGGATCAAAGCCATGCAATGGTCGAGGCACAGATTGCCCTTCACGATGCAATCCATGGCGGTATCGATCAGGGCCTGATTCTTGTGCATGCTTCCCATCATGTGATGGGCGTGCGCATCATGGGCCTGAGACTGGGCCAGGACAGGGCCGGACGCCAGGGCGGTAGCTGCCAATGCGCCCCCCGCCAACAATGCATTGCGCCTGCTTATCTGTTCACCGGACATTGATTTCTCCTATGCAAATTATGGACGCAACAAACCGGGCGGGTCATGTTTTTTGATCCCGCCCGGAAGACTGATAGCACTTGTGTCGGCCAGACGAAAGACAGGGCAGGCCTATTTTCCGAAGAGGCCCTTGACGGAATCGACGCCGCCCTTGGTCGTAGAGCCCACGGCCTCGGTGGCGCTGTCCATCAGCTTGCCCACACCCAGATTCGAGGCCGCTTTGACGGCGGACTGCGAGATGGCGTTCAGCACCTTGGAAGCGACTTCGGCCGGATTGGCGCCGCCGCCGCTCTTGCCGATATTGGTCAGCTTGATATCGGGCAGATCGGCTGTGGCTGCGCCGCCGGGCAAGGGTGTGGCCAGGGTCAGCTTGCCGCCGGTCAGTTGCAAAAGATCAATGACCAGCTTGGTTTCGTCGCCGCTTTTATTTTCCGGCCCCTTGGCCTTGGCACCCGATCCCACGAAGGCCTGAACATTCTTTTGAATGGCGTCGATATTGCTGCCGCCACTGCCCAATTCATAGGTCACCTGCGGCGCTGCAATCAAAATTTCCTTAACGACCACAGGATTCTTGGTAACGCTATTCGTATCGATTCCGAATCCGACGGTGCCCAGCGAGAAGGCTGATGGCGTCTTGAAGCCAGAGGGATTGCCAACCGTCAGACCCGAGATGGTGCCGCGACCATCCGCAAGCGATATCTTGACCGACGACACGCTGACTTTCACGCCTGCCACCTTGCTGCCCACTTCCTCGATGGCCGTCTTGACCAGCGAATCGAGATTCGAAACCAGGAAGAAAAGAACGCCACCGATCACGATGACCAGGGCGGCCACACCGCCCAGAACAAACTTTTTCATGAGACCCCCGATCCTGAATTTATCTGTTCGTCAGTATCGAAGGTTCACTTGGCTTCGTCGAGCAAAAAAGTGTGGAAATTTTGCGAGCCCTCAATCCTTCTTGAAGCCTCAATCGGCACCGTCGATCAGGGACACATCGTATTTTTTGAACATCGAATCCGCCGTGGCGATGACAAGGCCCTCCAATTGCGCCTGCGCGATCAGCATGCGGTCGAACGGGTCATCGTGATGGCGCGGCAAGGCTCCCGCACGAATGGTGTGCTGGATCTCGATGCTCATCGGTGCGAACCCGGCTTCGCCCAGAATTCCGCTCATGCGACCAATGGGAAACGCCAGTTTGCCGAGTGCGTGTTTGATGGCGATTTCCCAGACACTGGCGGCGCTGACGAAGACCTCCGACCCCGGGTCTGCGATCGCTTGGCGTGCTGTGACGGACAGGGCCGCATCATCGTTCAGCCACCAGATGAGAAGATGCGTATCGAGCAGCAGCCTCAAGCGTCCTCACCCCGGAAGGCCTTGGCGATGTTTTCGGGTAAAGGCGCATCGAAATCAGGGCCGAGTTGGATTTGTCCCTTGAGCAACCCAGGCTGGCGGGGTTGCAGACGCGACTTCAAAGGCACCAGTCGAGCCAGGGGGCGGCCTGCCTTGGCAATGACGATCTCCTCGCCCGAGGCAGCGCGCTCGACCAAACTGGAAAGCTGGGTTTTGGCTTCATAAAGATTGATGGCGGCGGTCATGCACAGGGCTCCTTGACCAAACTTGACCTAATGTAATCCCGATCAGGGCGTTGGTCAAGGTTGGTCAAGGCTGGTCCGACTAAGCGTTGCTTAAGCTGCCATGTGCCGTGTTGCTGATCATGGCCAGGAATTCGCGCCTTGTGGCCGGGTTGTCGCGGAAGGCGCCCAGCATGCGGCTGGTCACCATGGTGACACCGGGCTTGCGCACCCCCCTGGTGGTCATGCATTGGTGGGCCGCCTCAATCACCACCGCCACCCCTTTGGGGTGCAGCACCTCATTGATGCAGTTGGCGATCTGCGATGTCAGCTTTTCTTGAATTTGCAGGCGCCGCGAATAGATTTCGACCACGCGGGCCAGCTTTGAGATGCCAACCACGCGCCGATCCGGCAGATAGGCCACATGCGCCTTGCCCAGGATGGGCACCATGTGGTGCTCGCAGTTCGATTCCAGACGGATATCTCGCAACACCACCATCTCGTCGTAGCCGTCGGTCTCTTCGAAAGTACGGCTTAGGATTTCGACGGGGTCGGCCTCGTAGCCGGAATAGAATTCCTCATAGGCCCTGACCACGCGGTCGGGCGTGCCCTTCAATCCTTCGCGGGAGGGATCATCGCCTGACCAGCGGATGAGCGTTCTGACGGCCGCCTCGGCTTCCTCGCGCGTGGGCTTGACCAGGGTGGCCGTACTGGCCGTTTTGGGGGTGATGCGGCTTTCGGCGGTCAAGGCGATTCTCCATTATTTCAGCACACCAGCCAGAAGTGGGGTGCGGACCGGCCCCCTGCAAGACGTCAGTTCAGCCGGGACATCTGATGGGGGCTGTCGAGTGAAAAGGCGGGAATCCCCACCAGGAACTGTTCGCCGCTCTCATTTTCCATCTGATAGGTCCCGGCCATGATGCCCGAGGCGGTGGGCAGGGGGGTGCCTGAGGTATATTCAAAGGATTCGCCAGGCTTCAGAACGGGTTGCTCACCCACCACGCCCGGCCCCTCGACTTCCTGTTGGCGGCCCACGGCATCTGTGATGCGCCAGTGGCGGCGCAGCAACTGCACGGTCTCCCGACCGCCGTTTTCAATGCGAACCCGGTAGGCCCAGACGAAATGACTCTCCTCGGGGCTCGACTGGTCCTCGAGATAGACCGGTTCGACCGAGACGGTAATGGCGCGGGTCGTTTCTCTGTACATGGCTTATATATTAGGAACCCTCACCCTCCGCGTCCAGAGGGCCAAAAGGCCGAGAAATCCTTGACAACACGGCGAAGCTGGCTATTGTGCCGCCTCTTCCCGGGAATGTGGACAGGGCTTGTCCCTGCTTCCCGTCCGGCGGTGTGGCCTTGCCATGGGTGCCGGAACTACCGGGACATTCGAACCTTTAATCAGGGAACAAACCCTCATGACGAAGCGTGCAGCATCCAAATACAAGCTCAACCGCCGCCTTGGCCTCAATCTGTGGGGCCGCGCCAAAAGCCCGGTCAACAAGCGCGACTACGGTCCCGGCCAGCACGGTCAGCGCCGCAAGAAGCCTTCCGACTTCGGCACCCAGCTTTTGGCCAAGCAGAAATTGCGCGGCTATTACGGCAATATCGGCGAGCGCCAGTTCCGCAAGCTCTATCAGGAAGCCTCGCGCCGCAAGGGCGACACCTCGGAGAACCTGATCGAATTGCTCGAGCGCCGCCTGGACGCCGTGGTCTACCGCCTGAAGCTGGCCCCCACGGTTTTCGCCGCCCGTCAGTTGGTCAATCACGGCCATATCGCGGTGAACGGCAAGCGCGTCACCATCTCGTCCTATCAGGTCAAGAATGGCGACGAAATCTCGGCCCGCAGCAAGGCCCGCGAAATGGCCCTGGTCATGGGTTCGCTGGACAGCAACGAGCGCGACGTGCCCGATTATCTGGAAATGGACAATAAGGAAATGAAGGGCAAGTTCATTCGCGCCCCCAAGCTTTCCGACGTGCCCTATCCGGTGCAGATGGAACCCAATCTGGTCATCGAATATTATTCGCGCTGATCGGAATTTCGGTTCTTCGAATTGCCAAGGCCCAGCCAAAAGCTGGGCCTTGTTGTTTTGGGGGGCGCAGGAATGTTTATGCCTCTCCCTCACGGGGTGGCCAGCAGCCAGTTCTCATATCCCCCATGATCGAATCGTCTGACCGGCTTGCCCACTAGGCCAGAGAGGGCTTCGTTGCGCTTATCAACTTCCAGAAGGCCGCCCCGGAAGGTCTTGAGAACGGGCCATAGTCCTGGAATGGTCTCATCCTCGCCGCCATCGATGTCGATCTTGAAATAGTCGGCTTTCGGAATGGGGGTGGCGCTACTCACCGCTTGTCTGTGGATCTGGTACACCGTCCCCAGATTGTTCAGACGGATGGTTTCTTCAAGATAGGGGATGCAGGCCTCGTCCATCTCGAAGATATCAATCCTGCGGGGTAACAATCGGCGCAGAAAAAAAGCGGTGTGATTGCCGATCAGCGCCCCGATCTCCAGAATATGCTTTCCAGGCTCCCAGGCGGCTTCGATGGCCAGCAACTCATCTTCCTCGGTCAGGGTGCCGCTTAAGTGATAGAGGGTCGATTCAATGGCCTGAGCGTTGAAGGTGGCCAAAGGAAACTTGAAGTCGGCCACCTCGATGATCTTGGTTCCCGCCTCGATCGCCTGGCCGAGCAGAACATGTCTGCCGTATTTCGGATCGCCCTGGGCGGCCTTCTCGAAGGAGGAAAGACCGCTGCCGCCGGCAAGGACATCATTCATGCCCTGAATCCAGGAACCATCCGCCGAGGGCTGAATTTGGTTGAGCTTCCTGGCGGCTTCGACCCCCTTCTGGGCCGTCTCTCGCTTCATATTGGCAAAAGCCGAGCCATAAAGCGCCAAGGTGTCATTCGGCAACTGTCTCAGAACCTCGTCGCAGAGCAAGTCGAGCTCGGCCTGGCGCTCCCATTCACCCTGCGTCAGAATTCGGAAAATCACTTCTTTCAAGAGGGCGAAGCGGGGATCACTCATGGAGGTTTTGCTTCGGTTTTCCGGAAAGAACGGTTTGTGCAGATTGCATCAGCACCGGAAAATCCCTCTCCCAGGTGTCCCAGACAATGGCATGATCGACCCGGTCATAGCCGTGGCGCAGACGGTTGGCCATGGCATACAAGGATCGCCAGGGCGCTCCCGGTGCGAGGGTTTCCAATGCGTCAAAACCGATTTTGGAGGCTGCTTCGGCAATGCGCAGGATGTTGCGTTCAAGAATGTCCTGGGCTTTGGTATCGGCCAAATAGCCTGTGTAATCGCCGACATCCAATTCGGCCAAAGAAACTTCCACCCGTTCGATGAAGGAAAGAATTTCAGAAAGTCGTTCGGCCCTGCGCTCAGAAGGCACGAACGCTTTCCTTGACGATGCTGTCAGCAAAGGCCTCGGGCAGCGACAGGTCGGAAACGACATCCGCCCTGCATCCCAATGCGTTTTCGATGGCCTCGCACAGCGGAATGAAGCGGCTGGCCGGCATCGGCCGCTCGACCGTCACGGCGATGTCGATGTCCGAGGAACCATCTGCCTGTCCGCGAGCCACCGATCCAAAGACGGCGGCATGCCGAACCCCCAGCGCGTTCAAGCTTTGCTGGTTCCTCTGAAGCCGCTCAAGAGCATCTGCCAACGAAATAGCCATGGGGGTAGTCTAGCCTGATCCGGGGCAAACGAAAAGGGCGGCCGCCGTCTACTTGTGCTCGACGCCCTTTTCATCGAGCAAACGGGCCAGTTCTCCGGTCTGGTTCATTTCGCGCACGATGTCGCAACCGCCCACGAATTCGCCCTTCACATAAAGCTGGGGGATGGTCGGCCAGTTGGTGAATTCCTTGATGCCATCGCGAAGCGAGGGGTCGGTCAGCACATCGACCCCCTTGAACTTGACGCCCCTCTCGCTCAAGACCTGGACCACGGCGGCCGAGAAGCCGCATTGCGGAAACATCGGCGAGCCCTTCATGTACAGCACCACCGCATTGTCGGTGATGTCCTGCTTGATACGGGCGAATACCGGATTGTCGTTCATGAAGGGCCGCTCCTGTTTGATGAATATCCCTGGCCGATATGGGGGTTGGAAGGCGGGCTGTCAACCGGCAGTCTTCCAGGCCCCCCAGGAATAGAGGGCCTTTGCTGACCAGATGCAGCAGAAAGCGAGGGCATGGGACAGGGTAAAGCCTTCGCCATACACGAAAACCGCCAGCAGGAATTGAAGCGAGGGGTTCACGTAGAAAAGCAGGCCCAGCGTGGTCAGGCTCAGCTTGCGGGCCGCCTTGGCGAAGAGCACAAGGGGGATGGCGGTCAGAAGCCCGCCCAGGAGCAGCAACGAATCCAGGCCAGACCCTTGGTGCAGGAAGGCGGCCTGCCCCTCAAGTTCCAGCCAGATCATGTAGATGGCAGCCAGAGGGGCCAGAAGCAGGGTTTCGGCGAACAGGCCCAGAAGCGAATCGGCGGGGGCCTGCTTGCGCACGAATCCATAAAGGGCGAACGAACAGGCCAGAAGCAGGGAAATCCAGGGGATTTGTCCGAGAGCCAGAATCAGAATGCCAACACCCACGGCGGCCAGCAGAATCGATAGCTTCTGGCGGGGCGACAGGCGTTCCTTCAGCAGGATCGACCCCAGCGCCACCGATACCAGGGGATAGATGTAATAGCCCAGGCCCGACTGCAGAATTTGGCCGTTGGTGGCGGCCCAGATGAAGCCGCCCCAATTGATGGCGATCAGTGTCCCCGAGGCCAGGAACCAGCGCAGACGTCTGGTATCCTTAATAAGGATCAGGGCGTCGGCCAGTTTGCCCATCGCGGCCACGGCCAGAAGCACGAAGGCCAATGACCACAGCGCCCGGTGGGCCAACACCTCGAAGGCCGAGATGCCGATGAAAAGATGAAAATAGACGGGAAAGAAGCCCCAGATGCAATTGGCGGCAGTGGCGTAGAGAGCTGCTTGGCGAGCCGTGAAGCTCACGCGCCCTCGGGCAGTTCGGTCGTCAGCGCCAGGGCGTGCAATTCGCCGCCCATGCGTCCGCCCAGGGCGGCATAGACCATCTGGTGCTGGGCCACGCGACTTTTGCCCTTGAAGGCTTTCGAGACGACTTTTGCCGCGTAATGATCGCCATCGCCCGCCGTATCCTCGATGGTGATCTCGGCGTCAGGCAGGGCTTCCTTGATCAGGGCCTTGATGGTGTCGGCTTCCATGGGCATCAAACAGTCTCCTATGCGGCGAGTGGACCCGAGAGCGGCTTGAAGCCGGGAAGGCCCGGCACATGCCACCACTGCTCGGCGATCATGCTGTAATAAGACCTGAAATCAGAGGTCAGGATCAGGTCGTTGTCTGCGATCTGGGAAAGTGGGGGCTGGGCGCCGAAAAATCCACCCCTGACCTTGCCGCCCATCAAAAGATGGGGGGCCGCCGTTCCGTGATCGGTGCCGTGGCTGGCATTTTCCTGGGCGCGTCTGCCGAATTCCGAATAAGTCATGACCAGCACGCGATCCCATAGCCCTTTTCCCAGCAAAGCCTGACGGAAAGCGGCCAATCCCTGGGCCAGCTCGCCCAGCAGCTTTTCGTGGGTGCCCGCCTGATTGGCGTGGGTATCGAAGCTGCCATGCGACAGCTTGATCACGGGGGGCAGGATGCCCGCCAGCAAAAGGCGCGCCGCACTTTCCATGGCGGATCCGAAGGGGCCATCGGGGAATCCGGCCTGCATTTTCACTTGGGCCAGCCGCTCGGGCACGATCTGATGGGCGGCTTTGAGATTGAGTGCCCGTGTCGCCACGACATGATCGAGCGCCTTGGTGTGATCCTGCCCGTTCTTCTGCCCGCCTCCGCCGACCATTCCCGTCTGTTTGAGACCCAGACCCTGGCGATCCAGCGTCACCACGGCCAGATTGCCGCCTTCGAAGGGGCCGGGAGAGCTGTTGCCCAGCACCAGCACATGCGTCGGATGTTGAGCACTTCCCGCCGGGGGCAGGCGAGGCTCGGGCAGCAGGTCGGCCACCCAACCTTCGCCCGCCACCTTGTCAGCGTCCGATGCCGTTTCCCAAATTTCGATCGAGCGAAAGTGCGAGCGGTTAGGCCTGGGATAACCGAGGCCCAGCAGAATGGACAGCTCCTGCTCCTTCCAGACGGGCATCAGAGGGGCCAGGGCGGGATGCAATCCCAGATCGTGCGACAGATGAATGACCTTGTCGCGGGGAATGGCCAGCCTGGGGCGCAGCTTTGCGTAAAGCGGATCGTCATAGGGGATAACGGTATTCAGGCCGTCATTGCCGCCATTCAGCTCGATCATGACCAGCGTGCGATCCCAGGCAGGAGCCGCCCTGCCGATTTTGGGCAGTAAGGCGGTTCCGGCGGCACCCAGGCCCAGGGCCAAAAGATCGCGTCTGGAGAAGGAACCGGTCATGTCATTTCACCTGATAGGCCGGATCGAGAAACAGCTGCAGGGCGGCGCGGCGCAAGCTGATTCCCGTCTCGGCAACCGGATCGACCGGGGGAATGGCCAGCATCAGCCGTTTCATGGTGGCGACGGAACGCGGATTGGCCTCGCGGTCGAGATCGGCCAGCGAGGGCATGGCGCTGGGATTGTCAAGCGCCAGGGGGTTGTAGCCCGCCCCCAGGCCGGGATCGGCGCCGTCCGATTCGCGTCCTCTGGCCAGTCTGCGCAGCAATTGCTCGCGCCTAGAAAGCGTGGTCGAGGTGATCCAGGCTTGGCCTCCCGGCCAGCCCTTGACGTTGGGGGGATCGAACAAATCCTGGCCCAGCGCCTTGCCAAGATGGGCCAGCCGCTTGCCGTCCATGTTCTTGATGCCCAGCAGGCGCAGCGATCCCACGGCGATATCGACCGGCGATTTGACCAGGCTGCCCTTGTTCTCCGGCGCCCAGAAGGCGGGCAGGGTCAGCAGGGCCTTCATAAGGGGGCGGATTTCATAGTTATTGTCGCGCAAAAGAGTGGCCAAACGCTGCAATTCGGCCTCGTCTGGTTCGGGCGAGACGAATTCCAGCCAAAGTTTCTTGACCAGATGCCTAGCCGTCTGGGGATGCTCCAGCAGCACCCGCACCACATCCTCGCCCGTCCTGACATTCTGGCCCAGCACCTGCTTGATACCCGGATCATGTTGGCGCGCATTGAAGACGACTTCGCCGCTGCGCGGATCGAAATTCCAGCCGGTGAACGCCCTGGCCGCTTCCTTGACGTCGCGCTCGGTGAAATGGCCCTCGCCCAGGGTGAAAAGCTCCATCAGCTCCCGGGCGAAGTTTTCGTTGGGCCGGGATTTGCGGTTGGCCTGGCTGTCCAGATAGAGAACCATGGCCGGGTCATGCGTGATTTCTTTCAGCAAATCGCCGAAATTGCCCAGGGCGTGATCGCGAAACAGCAGATTCTGCCGGTACAGAAAGCCCGGCCATTTCACCTTTTGCAGGCTGGACGTGAAATGATTATGCCAGAACAGCACCATATGCTCGGTAAAAGGCGAATCGGTGGCCAGCATCTCGCCCCACCACCAGGCCTTCAGGGCCAGCCCCCGCTCGTTGATATCCTTACGGAAATCCATTTTTTCCGCATCGTTGAGGGTCTGGCGCTCGGCCCGCCCGGGTAGCGGCTGGTCAAGATCCGAGAGCGGCTGGGTGAAGGGGCGCGCGATGACGAAGCCGAAAATCTCTTCGACCGCGGAGTCGTGGGAATATTGAAGCAAACGCTCGATTTCGAAGCGGGAAGGCGAGCCGAAGCCCGTGCGGGCCAGAAGATGGCGCGCCTCGTCAAAGGTCAGAGCGAAGCCCGGGCGGGCCGCCAGAAGAAGAAAGATCAAAAGGAACAAGCGCTTCATGACCTCTGCATCCTAGCGCATGCCCCCTTTTCGGGCTAGTCCGCCGATGGGGCTTGAGCGCTTTGCTTTCCTGTGTATGATGGCCCGCCACATTCGACCGCGCGGACAGAGGTGGCAGCACATGGAAATCAAGGAAGCATTGGCCTTCGACGACGTTCTTCTGGTTCCGGCGGCCTCCGAGGTCCTGCCAGCGCAAGTCGATACCCGCACGCGCTTTACCCGCACCATCGATCTCAACATCCCCCTGGTCTCGGCCGCCATGGATACGGTGACCGAAAGCAGGCTGGCCATCGCCATGGCCCAGGCGGGCGGTATCGGCGTCATTCACAAGAATTTCGAGATCGAGGCCCAGGCCGACGAGGTGCGCAAGGTCAAGAAGTTCGAATCCGGCATGGTGGTCAATCCCTTGACCATCCACCCCGACCAGACCCTGGCCGATGCGCTGAAGCTGATGGCCGATTGGCGCATCTCGGGCATTCCCGTGGTCGAGCGCGGCTCGGGCAAGCTGGCGGGAATCCTCACCAACCGCGACGTGCGTTTTGCTTCGGCCCCCAATCAGCCGGTCGCCGAGTTGATGACCAAGGATAGTCTGGTCACGGTGCGCGAGAACGTGAATACCGACGAGGCCAAGCGTCTGTTGCACCACCACCGCATCGAAAAGCTTTTGGTGGTCGATGACGTCTTTCGCTGTATCGGTCTGATCACGGTCAAGGATATCGAGAAGGCCAAGATGCATCCCGATGCCTGCAAGGACGAGAAGGGGCGCCTGCGCGTGGCGGCCGCCACCAGTGTCGGCGAGGCGGGCAAGGAGCGCGCAGCAGCCCTGATCGGCGCCGAGGTCGATGTGATCGTGGTCGATACCGCGCACGGCCATTCCAAGGGCGTTCTCGATACCGTGGCCGCCATCAAGAAGATGTCCAATTCGGTCCAGGTGGTGGCGGGAAATGTCGCCACCCCGCAGGGTGCCAAGGCCCTGATCGATGCCGGGGCTGATGCCGTGAAGGTGGGCATTGGACCGGGAAGCATCTGCACCACTCGCATGGTGGCGGGTGTCGGCGTTCCCCAATTCACCGCCATTATGGAAACCGCCGAGGCCTGCAATGCAGCAGGTGTGCCCCTGATCGGCGACGGCGGCATCAAATTCTCGGGCGATATCGTGAAGGCCCTGGCGGCGGGAGCAAGCACCGTCATGATCGGATCGCTACTGGCTGGAACCGAGGAAAGCCCTGGCGAAGTGTTCCTCTATCAGGGACGTTCGTACAAAAGCTATCGCGGCATGGGCTCGTTGGGCGCCATGGCGCAGGGATCGGCGGATCGCTATTTCCAGGCCGAGGTGCGCGATTCCCTAAAGCTTGTGCCCGAAGGGGTCGAGGGCCGTGTGGCCTATAAGGGTGCCGTCAATAATGTGCTGCACCAACTGGTGGGCGGGTTGCGCTCGGGCATGGGCTATACGGGCAGCGCCACCATCGCCGAGCTTCAGACCAAACGCGTGTTCAGGCGCATTACCGGGGCGGGCTTGAAGGAAAGCCATGTGCACGATGTCGCCATCACGCGCGAAGCGCCGAACTACCGCACGGAAAGCTAAGGGCGTGACGCCAGGGGCACGCCTTGAAGCCGTGATGGAACTACTGGCGGCTGTTGAAGGCTCGCCCAGGCCAGCAGACGGCGTGGTGGCGGCCTGGTTTCGTGACCGGCGCTTCATCGGCTCCAAGGACCGCAAGGCCATTCACGAGCGCCTCTACGATCTTATGCGCAGGCGCGCCCATCTGGGCTGGTGGCTTTCGCGCCTTCAACTGGCCGACAGCCCGCGCGCGCGCCTGCTGGCCCATCTGGCATTGGCCGATCACGCCAAGATCGATCTTCTGAATGTCCTGTTCGACGGAGAAAAGTTCCATCCGACGCGCCTTTCTTCGGACGAGCGCAAATGGACCACAGCGCTGGAGAAGGAGCGCCTGGACCATGCCGAGATGCCCGATTGGGTGAAATACGAATATCCCGAATGGCTGGACCAAAAATTCCGCGCTCGTTTCGGCGAACGCTTTGCCGAGGAGATGCGTGCCCTGCTGTTGCCAGCAAGGCTTGATCTGCGCGTCAATGCGCTGAAGGCAACCCGCGAGGAGGCCATCGCCGCCCTGGCCCTGGAAGGCATTACCGCAACCCCGACCGATCTCTCGCCCTGGGGATTGCGTCTGCCCGAGCGGGTCAATCTGATGGCCAGCAAGGTCTTCAAGGACGGGCTGGTCGAGGTGCAAGACGAGGGCTCGCAACTGGTAGCCCAATTGGTCGATGCCCAGCCCGGCATGGTGGTGTGCGATTTCTGCGCAGGCGCCGGTGGCAAGACGCTGGCCCTGGCTTCGATGATGAACAACAAGGGGCGACTGGTCGCCTGCGATGTCTCCGAGGGGCGCCTGCTCCGCTCCGCCGACCGCCTGAAGCGCGCGGGCGTGCACAATGTCACGCGCCATGTGCTGGATGCGCAGGGCGCCAAATGGCTGAAACGTCAGGCGGGCAGCTTTGATCGTGTGCTGGTCGATGCGCCCTGCACCGGCACCGGCACCTGGCGGCGCAACCCCGATGCCAAATGGAAGCTAACGCCCGAGGACTTGTCAGAACTAACGGTCAAGCAGGCGGAGATTTTGGAGCGCGCATCCAGGCTGGTGAAACCGGGCGGCAGGCTGGTCTATGTCACCTGTTCGCTGCTGGCCGAAGAAAATGACATGCAGATCGAGGCCTTTCTGGAAAAGATGCCGGGCTTTCGGCTGGAGCCCATCGAGCCCGGCCAGGACTATCTGCGCCTCTCGCCTTTAGGCCACGGAACGGATGGGTTCTTCGCGGCTAGGCTACTTCGAAATCAGGGCATATAATTTATCGATTCTATAGCATTTCAACAATCGCATCTTTAAGAGAAGTTACAATCTCAGTATAGACAGAATCAATGTCATGCGGCGGCCAAGAGGCAATGGGCCTTCCATCTTTAGGAAGGGCAAGCAATGTTGAAAAAGGCGTGTGCTTCCAATAACAATTTCTTGCGATAATCGGTATTACTCTGGATTCCCCTTTCACGTGGCGATCAATAGCTTCTTCAAGCTCAACATCATAACAGTATTTTGAATTAATATAGTCAATGCTAATAATAAGCAATATTACATGAGCTTTGTTTATCTCCGTTCCTATTTTTTTACCCAAGTCCTCGCCTGGGCTAATTTTTCCGTCATGCCATATGTTCACAAGCTTAAGCTTTTTTAGCGGTTCCAAGTGGCGGACAAGCATATTTTTAATGTCCTCATCCTTGTGAGAATAAGAAATAAATATATTAAACATGTCTTTCTTATCCATGCTGGTTGGGCGAAGCGAACCACCATAACCTTTTCCAACTTCGACCTTTTGCTGCTCTTTGAGCTGATTTTTTATTCTGTTATATTTTTCTCTATCCCACTTGAGTCCGTCAAGCATCGCCGTATTTGAGACTAGTTTTTTGTCATCTCCACTTTTCTCGATAAGGCAGTCCAGAAAAATTTGCTCATTAGTTCTTCTCGTGATTCCAGATGCAGCCTTTTTTGGTTTTACAAAAGCACCGCGAGCCATGCTGTCCTCCAATTGATAGAAAGGTGTGCATTTATATACTAATACGATAGTCTGAAAAAGCGTAGTAGTCCATAGCCAAGATGGTCCTACCCTATTTGGGGTCGCTCAGTTATGTTTCGGCACCATTGATTAAGGGGTGGCCATGACCGATCGCATTCTCATTCTCGATTTCGGCTCGCAAGTGACGCAACTGATCGCCAGGCGCGTCCGTGAATCGGGCGTCTATTGCGAAATCCATCCCTTCAACAAGGTGACTGCCGAGAGCCTGAAAGCCTTCGGCCCCAAGGGGCTGATTCTCTCGGGCGGGCCTTCCTCGGTGCTGGATGCCAACGCGCCCCTGCCGCCCCCATGCGTCTATGAGTCGGGCCTGCCAATCTTAGGTATCTGCTACGGCCAGCAGTCGATGTGCCATCAGTTGGGTGGGCGGGTGGAGTCAGGACATGAGCGCGAATTCGGCCGCGCCTATGTCGAGATCACCGATGACTGCGCCTTGTTCCAAGGTGCCTGGGCCAAGGGCGGGCGCGAGCAGGTGTGGATGAGCCATGGCGACCGGGTGACCGCACTTCCTCCAGGTTTCCGCGCCGTCGGCACGTCGGAAGGTGCTCCCTTCGCCGCCATCGCCGACGACAAGAAGCACTATTACGGTGTGCAGTTCCATCCCGAGGTGGTGCATACGCCGCATGGCGCCAAGTTGCTGG
>PDZW01000030.1 GCA_002753155.1 Alphaproteobacteria bacterium WMHbin7 | reverse complement strand
TCTGAAGTGGTCTGTGTCGAGGCCAAGTCGGGGCGCATCCGCTGGGTAACCCCGCTTCAGCGCTGGAAGAATGCAGAGAAGAAAAAAGACCCCATCGTCTGGGCCGGGCCCATTCTGGCCAGCGACCGCCTGATCGTCACCAGTTCGAGCGGCATGACCCTGGCTCTGTCGCCCTATACCGGCAAACCCCTGGGTTTGGCCGAAATGCCAGACGGCATCACGATCGCGCCCATCGTCGCCAACAAGGAACTCTTGTTCCTGTCCGACGAAGCGGACCTGATCGCTTATCGTTAAGGCCATGACCTTCACCGTCGCCATCCTGGGCCGACCGAATGTCGGGAAATCGACCCTGTTCAACCGCCTGGCGGGCAAGCGGCTGGCCATCGTCGATGATTTGCCGGGGGTAACGCGAGATCGTCGCGAAGCTCCGGCCCGTCTGGGCGATCTGAGTTTCACCATCATCGATACCGCCGGATTGGAAGACGCCAAGGGCGAGGTCATCGAATCACGCATGCGGGCTCAGACCGAGAAGGCTCTGGCCCTGGCCGATGTCGCCCTTTTCCTGATCGACGCCAGGGCGGGCGTCACCCCTCTGGATCGTCATTTCGCCCAGTGGCTGCGCAAGGGGAAAACCCCCGTCATCCTGACTGCCAACAAATGCGAGGGCGGAGCAGGGCAGCCGGGCATGCTGGACGCCTATTCCCTGGGCCTTGGCGATCCCGTGCCCTTGTCGGCCGAGCATGGCGAAGGCCTGGGCGAGCTTTACGATGCCCTGGCCCCCTTTGCCCCCGATGAGGAGGCCCCGGAAAAGGAATGGGTCGAGGACGGCAAGGAGCGGCCCATCCGCATCGCCGTGGTGGGCAGGCCCAATGCCGGAAAATCGACCCTGGTCAATCGCCTGATCGGCGAGGAGCGACTGATCACCGGGCCTGAGGCCGGGCTGACGCGCGACGCCATCGACGTGCCCTTTACCTGGAAGGGGCGCGAGGTCGTGCTGATCGACACCGCCGGGCTTCGCAAAAAATCCAACATCACCCTGCGCCTTGAACGTCAGGCCGTGGGCGACACGCTGGACGCCCTGCGCTTTGCCCAGGTCGTCGTGCTGGTCGTCGACGCCAACGCCATTCTGGAACGCCAGGACCTGACCATCGCCGAACTGGCGGCCCGCGAGGGACGCGCCCTGGTGCTGGCCGTCAACAAGTGGGACATCGTCGAAAATCACGACGAAGCGATGGAAAGGCTGCGCGAGAAACTCGAGGTCGCCCTGCCCCAGGTGAAAGGCGTTGCCGCCGTCACCCTTTCGGCCCTCAACGGCAAGGGCATGGACAAGCTGATGCAGGCCGTCATCAAAGCCTATGACGTTTGGAACCGGCGCGTCTCGACCTCCAAGCTGAACCGCTGGCTGGAAGAAGCCACCCAGCGCCACCCGCCGCCTGCCGTCAAGGGACGGCGCCTAAGACTGCGCTACATGACCCAGGTCAATAGCCGCCCCCCCAGCTTCGTCATTTTCACCAGCAAGCCCGATGATCTGGCCGACAGCTATATGCGCTATCTGGTCAACGGCATCCGCGATGCCTTCGATCTGCCCGGCACACCGATTCGTCTGGCCTTGCGCAAAAGCAAGAACCCCTACGATGACGAGGACAATTAAGACATATATTCGACCGATAACGTTTCGGCGGCAAAGATCAAGCCTTTCTCATATATCTCCGGCGTGATAGAAATTTTCCACAAAATTTGGCAGCGTTGACGGCAGGATAGTGAAGGGACAACCGGATGGATCATTCCGGAATCGGCGGATTTCGCAAGGCGACCCTGATCTATGCCGGGGCCTTGGCGCTGATTGCCAGCCTGTCGATGATCACCCATGTCATGGTCGATGCCATCGTGCAGCGTCAGGAAGAGACGGCGCGCCTGGTCAATATCAGCGGACGCCAGCGCATGCTGTCGCAGCGCATCGCCATGATGGCGTTGGAAATGGCGCAGAACCCTTCGGAAAACGGTCGGATGGCAAACGATATGGGCCAGGTGATCGATCTCATGGAGATCTCGCACAAGGCCCTGACCTATGGCTCGGCGGAATTGGGAATCTCAGCCGATAAAAGTCTGGCCGCCGCCCAGATCTATGATGCGCCCCCCTTCAGCCTGAATGCCAAGGTGGAGGCCTATCTTGAGGATGCAAGGACCTTCCTGGCGCTCCCCCCGGAAAGCCGGGCCGACAGCGTGATGCTGGCCAGCCTTCTCATGTCGGCGCATGGCCCCATCCTTCAATCGCTCGACGCCGCCGTAAAGCAATACGAGACCGACAGCGAAACCGCCATCAAACGCCTGCGCCACATTCTTCTCGGGCTTGTCGGCTTGATGCTGGCCACGCTGGGCGCCGAAGCCCTGTTTGTCTTTCGCCCGCTTTTCCGCAAATTGGAACAGGCCCAGGTCATTCTGCTGGATGCCGCCAGAACCGACCCGCTGACCGGCTGCATGAACCGGCGCTATCTGATGGATGCCGCCGGGCGCTCGGTCGCCCTGGCGGCACGGACACAAACGCCGCTGTCGGTCATCATGATCGACATCGATCATTTCAAGCAGATCAACGACACCTACGGCCATGCCCTGGGAGACGAAGCGCTTCTGGTCCTGGTCCGCACCATTCTGGCCGACATTCGGGCCAGTGACTTCCTGGGGCGCATCGGAGGCGAGGAATTTGCCATGGTTCTGCCCGACACCTCTTTGGAAAGTGCAAGTCAGGTAGCCGAGAAACTGCGCGAACGCGTAATGGCGACCCGGATCACGTCGGACGACGCCGATTTTTCAATAACGATCAGCATCGGCCTGGCTCAGATATTGCCGGACGACAAAGATTTCATGGCCGCCCTGGAACGCGCCGACAAGGCGCTTTACAAAGCCAAGCAGAATGGCCGCAACCGCATCGAGATTTCGTAACGCGAGTTTCTTCACTTCCGTTCGCAACTCATGCATATTTCATTCATAATCTCATATTTAAATGCGCTTCAAAAAACCCCTTTCAGTTTATAATGCGATAATGTGTGTCGCTACTGGAACAGTCTTGGAGTGTTGAAATGTCCCAAACAGAATCTGCTGGGAAGGGTTCTTGTATGGACAGGTATGAAACAGCTTCTGTCGCCACAATGGCCGAAGCCTTCGACAGTCTCGAACAGGCCATTCTTATCTTGGATGACAGCGAGCGGATTGTTTACGTCAGCGATGGCTTTCGTCGCCTGTTCGATCTGAAGGAACGCGCATGTCACGTGAGGGCTGGCTATGCCGATGTGATCCAAACGCTTATCGAGCGGGGCGAGTACGGCGATAGCGACATCGAACTCATTCTGGCCGAGCGACTACAGCCTGTTCGCAATCGGCAGAAAGTTACGTTGCAGCGGATTCGGCAAGACGGTCGCGTGATCGACGAGACAGGAGCCCCCATGTCCAATGGCGGCTATGTCTTCAGTTTTACCGAGGTCAGGAAACAATCCATCGCCATAGATCGCTTGACGAAAGCCAACCGCGCAACCGTGCTGGCCCTTGCCGATCTTGCCGAGTTCAGGGATACCGACACCGGCGGCCATGTGGTGCGGGTTGCCCGCCTGACCCAGGAGATCACCCGAGCCCTTGACCATGCCAGAGCCTTTCCCCAGGAAATCGATCAGGATTTTCGAGCAAAAATCGGCGTTGCCAGCATTCTGCACGATGTGGGCAAGGTTGCCATCAGTGATAGCGTTCTTAGAAAACCCGGTTTGCTCGACGATACAGAACGCTTGGCCATGCAAAGTCATTCTGCGGTCGGCGCGGCCATTCTCTCCAAAGCCTTGTCATTGGCCCCCGACAGCGGCTATTTGCGCATCGCCGTTGATATTGCCCGCCATCACCACGAGCGCTATGACGGCGGTGGTTACCCTGATAAACTGCAGAAGAGCAAAATTCCCCTGGCCGCCAGAATTGTTGCCGTTGCCGATGTTTTTGACGCCCTGACCAGCGCCAGAAGCTATAAGCAGGCCTGGTCCGAAGAAGAGGCAACATCCTATCTGGCCTCGATGGCCGGACAGCAATTCGACCCTCAGGTCATTTCAGCAGCTCTTTTCGTTCTTGATGAGCGGCGCAAGACGCCGATCATTCGCTGGTCCGATGCCATGAGTGTTGGCAACAAGGATCTTGACCACGACCACCAGACCTTGATCGGGCTGGTCAATCAGGTGAGCATGCCTGCCAACCGCAGCGACCACACCGTCTTGGAATTCGTTCTAGACGAGCTTCTGGGCTATACCTCCGCCCATTTCACCCGCGAAGAGGAACATTTGCGTCGAATCGGCTTTGCCGATCTTGATCGGCACATGGACATTCATCGTACCTTGGTCAGCGAACTGACGACAATTCGCAAGAATTTCTACGCGGGCAAGGGGGATATTGGCGAAAAAGTGTCTGAATTCGTAGCTGAATGGCTGCGCAACCATATCTTGCTTGAAGACAAAACATACGCCACCTGAACCCGAAAATTCAGAACAAGCGATTAGAGCATCCTGTGATCTGGTTGAACCATCTTTGCTGCGTTCGGGCGTAAGCGCCGGGCAGGAAGGAAGCGAAAAGCGATGGCATGAAACGCTCTCGTGCGCTTATACCACTTTGCAGAATGAACGACCTATTTCGTGGCGGCCATTCGCCCTGTCCGGGCAGGCAGGACGCGACGAGCGTAGCGGGGCTACGGTCGAGCGGCCTAACGAACCCAGCATGGCGAATGGCCCCACCGCAGGCCGGGCGCTTTTTCTCGGGCAATGCGTTGCGAAACGCTTACTGTGAACCACACAGTCGCGCGTTCCGCGCCTGTTGTCCGAGAAAAATCGCTCCGGCGAAATAGGTTGTTCATTCTGCAAAGTGGTATTAACTATGGCCGATACCGCTGATATGACGATGGATTAAATGACACAAGGTTCAAACGCCGCTCCTGATTCGCCCCGCCCAGGATTTGGGGCCAGGATGATGTCAGGCCTAGTCTTGATCATCATCTTGTTCGGTCTTACGGTTTTTCTTGGTTTCTCCCTGTGGGGAATCACCTCGCTGCGGCAAGGTTTGATCGACCCGTCTGGCGCCGTTTTTCGCATCCTGCTACCCGCATGCTTGTTCCTTTTCTTGCTGGCCTCATTTCGTTTCAAGCCGGAAAACCGCGCCGTGGTGGCTCTTTGCCTGATTGCCTCTGTGGCTTCCTTGTATCTGGCCGAGGGCTATCTCGAATTCATGAGAGCGCAGGAACTGGAGAAACGCACGGATCTCGACCGGCGCAGCAAAATCGAGGTCATCGCGGATCTTCGAAAGCAGGGCGTTAACGCCTATCCCGTCATGCGGGCAAAAACCCTGCTGCTTTCTGGTACTGATTCCAAGCTGAAATCCGTTTTGGGCGACGATGGCTTTCTACCCCTGGCAAGCCTGCCAAAAAGACGCGTCGTTTCATGCAACGAAGGGGGAAGCTGGCTGACCTATGACAGCGACCGCCACGGATTCAACAATCCGGACAGCATTTGGGATGGCGCTTCGCCCTCCCTCGTTTTACTGGGCGATTCCTTCGCCCATGGAAGCTGCGTCAATCCGGATCAGAATATTGTCGGCCGACTTGGCCAGAGCTTTGGCCCCACGCTCAATCTGGGCGTGAGCGGCTTCGGTCCCTTGAGCATGCTGGCGGCCCTGACGGAATATGCCAAGCCGCTGCGCCCGCCCATCGTGCTTTGGCTGTTTTTCGAGGGAAATGATCTGACAGAAGATATGGCCTTCGAGCGCCAATCCCCCCTTCTCTCTTCTTATCTCGAAAAGCCGGACTTCAGCCAACGCCTCATCTTGCGACATGACGAGATCACGTCTCGTCTGACGGCCTATCTCGACCAGCGTCTGACCGAAGCCATGGCGCGCTTTGACAACCCCAATGAGGCGTTGCTGAACTTTCTGCAGCTCTTTCATCTGCGCGAGCGTTTCGGCTTGGGCATTCTCTCTTTGGGCTTGGCCGACACGACCGATCTTTCCGATCAGGCCAACTATTTTGGCCAGGTCTTGCAGCAGGCGCGGCAGAAAGTCGAGGGCTGGGGGGGGCGCTTGATTCTGGTCTATCTTCCTGAATCCGCGCGTTTCTTCGCAGGTGAGCAGAATGGTGAGCTGCGCAGGCGCATTCACAGCTCTGTCTTGGACACCGCCGCTAAGCTCAATCTTTCCGTCATTGACGTAACCGAGGCCTTCAAACAAGACGACAACCCTGCCCGCTTCTTCGCCTATCCCGGCTCGCACTACAATGAAACCGGATACGGAAAAGCGGCTGAAGCCATCAGCTCCTTTTTGTCAAAACAAGCTGCAAAAGAAGGGGCGCAATAAAACTAGAGCGGGTCGTCTTAAATCTGAGCCGGTAAGTGGCTCAGATTTAAGGCGTGAATCCGCTCTGCTAATTTGTTTTAGCGAAGGATTCACGCTTAACTCCGTGTCACCGGGGTGACTCGGAGTTAAACGATCCTGCGCTAGCATCGCGCCCCATCATTAGCGGCCTGGATGAAAAGCCTGTCCGTTACACCCGGTAACTGGAATTGGCGCGCGCATCCTCGACCTTATTGGGGGCATAATTCTTCCATTTGTCGGTGTAATAGCGCATCCGCATATCGCCGTCGGACGCCCGATTGAAGGTCAGGAAGGTGTTGCGCCGCGCCTCGGAACTGGTGTTCGAGGGCGAACCGTGCGGCACGTAGGAATCAAAGAAGATGACATCGCCGGGCTGGCCTTCAATCAGCATGTACTCGTTTTCGGGCTTGTAGGGCGGATCGTCATGGGTCAGCACCTGCCATTCCGGCCCCATCAACTCCTTCTTGTAGTTGCCCGAGCTAAGGAAGCTAAGCGCCGCATTGTCCTTGCGGTTGGCATCGACCATGATTCCCATGGTGATGAAGAAGTCGGAATAAGCATTCCAACCCGCCGCCTGATCCTGATGAAGCTTGTCGGGACGGCAGCCCGGAACCTTGTAATTGATCTTCTCCTTAAACAGGACGGCGGGCTCTCCCAGAAGATCGGCCAGAATGGCCTTGACGCGGTCGGTGATAAGCAGCGCCTCCTCGGCGGGATTGAGGCCGCCGAACAGATTTTCGACGCGCACCAGGATGGGCTCTCCGGTTATGGGACTCTTTTCATAATACTTGGCTTCTTTGCCTTCTTCCGGCTTGGTGTCGCGCAGGCGATCAAGAAACTGTGACAGCCTGGAGATTTCCGCCGGGCTGAAAAAGCTTTTGAAGATCAGGAAGCCTTGCGTCTTGAAGCTTTGCTTCTGTTCGTCCGAGAGAGCCATGTCAGAGTACCTCATCTTGCAATTTCATTTGGATTCAAGCCGGTTGGCTGCGGTGGGCACGTATTGCTCTAGCAATTCTTTGTGTCTCGCAACCCCTGTCGGCTGTCGGGTGGGAATGGTGCTGGCCCCCGAGGAACAGCCTGTTCCATGCCCCTTCGAATATGCTGGCTGGAAGCTCTCGCATGGTCCATCGTCACTGTCAACTTCCTGTAACAATATCCGTTTTAATGAGCGCTCTTTTTTGCTAACAAGGGCGCACGGATGGCCAATCCATAATCCAACCAAACTGCCTTACTTTGGCATGAAAGATCAGCAAAAAGCATGACGATCACCGATTCGCCCTCAGCCACGCCGCCCTCGCGGGCAAAGCGTTTCCGCGATTTGCTGACACGACCAGAATTAACATTTCTGATGGAAGCCCATAACGGCATGTCGGCCCGGATCGTCGAGGATGCCGGGTTCGAAGGCATCTGGGCGTCGGGCCTGTCGATCTCGACGGCGCTGGGTGTGCGCGACCGCAACGAAGCCTCGTGGACGCAGGTACTTGAAGTCCTGGAATTCATGGCCGACACGACCACGATTCCCATTCTGCTCGATGGCGACACCGGTTACGGCGATTTCAACAACTTCCGGCGTCTGGTCAAGAAGCTTTGCCAGCGCGGCGTCGCAGCCGTGTGCATCGAGGACAAGATTTTTCCCAAGACCAACTCCTTTCTCGATGGCGACCAGTCACTGGCCGACATCAGCGAGTTCTCGGGCAAGATCAAGGCGGGCAAGGACAGTCAGACCGACCAGGACTTCTCCATCGTCGCCCGTTTGGAAGCCCTGATTGCCGGGCGCGGCATGGAAGAGGCGCTGAAGCGCGCCGAGGCCTATCACGCCGCCGGGGCCGATGCGGTTCTGATTCACTCGAAAAAATCCAATCCCGACGAAATCCTGCATTTCGTGAAGGAATGGGGCAACCGCTGCCCGGTGGTGATCGTGCCCACCATGTATTACCAAACGCCGACCGATCGCTTCCGCGAGGCGGGGGTTTCCACCATCATCTGGGCCAACCATAATCTGCGCGCATCATTGGCCGCCATGCGCGAAGTCAGCCTGAAGATCAAGCAGGAGGAAAGCCTGGTCGGCATCGAGGGGCGCGTCGCCAACCTGACTGATGTCTTCGACCTGACCGGCACCCGCGAAGTGGCCGAAGCTGAAAAGCGCTACCTTCCGGATAACCGCCGCCGGATTTCATCGATCATTCTGGCCGCATCACGCGGCAAGCAACTGGCCGAGCTTACACATGACAGGCCGAAATGCATGATTGACGTGCGCGGCGAGCCGATTCTGAAGCGCTTGGCCCGCTCGCTTCACGGTGCTGGCTCGGATGATGTGACGGTCGTCGCAGGCTACAAGCACGAGGCCATAAACCTGCCCGATGTGCGCAAAGTCATCAACGACAAGCACGAAAGCACGGGGGAGTTGGCCTCGCTGGCCTGTGCCGCCGACCGTCTGAAGGGCGAATGCATCATCGCCTATGGCGATATCTTGTTCCGCGATCATGTTCTTGGTCTGATGCTGGGCACCAAGGGCGACATCGTGCTGGTTGCGGATGCCAGCAAGCCCGACCCCGAGCAAAGACCATCGGCCGATCTGGTGGCCTGCTCGTCGCCCTGCACCCCAGACCATTTGATTCACGACCAGCCGGTCGACCTGATCGAAATCTCCGGTGGTCTCTCCTGGCCCAAGGCGCATGGCGAGTGGATCGGGCTGGTTCGCTTAAGCCCCAAGGGGGCCGAACTGGTGCGAGCCGAACTGTCCGCCATGCAAGAGAAGAACGAAATCGCCCAGGCTTCCATGCCCGATCTGATCCGCCGCCTGATTGCCAAGGGCGCCAAGCCACAGGTGGTCTATACCTCGGGTCACTGGCTGGATGTCAACGACGCCTTCGGTCTGGCGCGCGCGCGCAATTTCTTGTGAGCTGGCAGTCATGATCAAAGCCGCGCAGTTTCTGTCAGAGGCCAGCCGCCAGGGGATCGATTTCTATACCGGCGTCCCTTGCTCGTTTCTGACGCCGATGATCAACCGCGTCATCAGCGACCCTGCCATTCAATATGTGGGAGCGGCCAGCGAGGGCGAGGCGGTGGCCATTGCCGCGGGTGCCTGGCTGGCCGGTCGAGAAACCGTCGTCATGTGCCAGAATTCGGGGCTGGGCAACGCCGTCAATCCGCTGACCTCGCTTAACTGGCCCTTTCGCATTCCGACCCTGATGATCGTCACATGGCGCGGCCAGGCAGGCCTGAAGGACGAGCCCCAGCACGAACTGATGGGTGAAATCACAGCAAGCCTGCTGGATGTGCTGCGCGTTCCCCACCTTCCTTTCCCGACCCAGCCAGACGAGATCGCAAAGGCGCTAAATGCCGCCCGCTCATCCATGGCCGAGACGGGACTGCCCTTTGCCTTCATCATGGCCAAGGACAGCGTTGAGGAAGAAACGCTGGACCAGCCCCAGCCTTCGCTGTCGCCCCCTGGAGGCTACTCTGATTTTCGCAGCAACGGCCCAAAAGCCGCCCGCGCCAATCTTCTGGAACGCTTGTTGTCCGTCATTCCGCAGAGTGCCGCGGTCGTCGCCACCACGGGCAAGTGCGGGCGCGAGCTTTTCACCCTGGCCGACCGCGAGCAGCATCTCTATCAGGTGGGCTCGATGGGCGGGGCCAGCGCCATGGGGCTGGGCGTGGCTTTGAACACGGACCGTCCGGTCGTCGTTCTCGACGGCGACGGCGCGGCACTGATGAAGATGGGCAATGTCGCCACCATCGGCGCCTATAGGCCAGGCAACCTCACGCATGTCATTTTCGACAATGGCGTACACGATTCCACCGGCGGCCAGATGACGGTGTCGGGAAGCGTCGATTTCGCCCAGGTGGCCCTGGCCTCTGGCTATGCTCACGCCAGTTCGGTGGACGACGCCTTGGGCTTCGATAAGGCCATTGCCATGGCCTTGACAACACCCGGCCCCCATTTGATTCACGCGCGCATTGCCCCTGGCTCGATGGACAAGCTGGGCCGCCCCACCGTCAAGCCCTGGGAAGTGGCGCGCCGCTTCAAGGCGTTCCTACAAGCCGAAGGCGGGAAGGCTGCCACGTCATGAGCCACAATACCTGGATTCACAAGGTTTCGCGCCTGGGTGTCCGCCCGCTCGTCAATACGGCGGTGACACCCAACCAGATTACGACGCTGCGACTGGCCTGCGGCATCGCTTCGGCGGCCCTGGTCGCCTCGGGCGAGGCCAGCTTGATTGCCTGGGGGGCGGGGCTGTTCCTGGTCTCGATGGTTCTCGACCGCGCCGACGGAGAACTTGCCCGCCTTTCAGGCAAGACCAGCCCCTGGGGGCACAGATACGATCTGATTGCCGACAGCCTCTCCAATGCCCTGATTTTCGTAGGCCTGGGAATCGGGCTGCGCGACGGATTTTTCGGTCTGTGGTCGATTCCCATGGGTTTCATGGCTGGCAGCGCCGTGGCCTCAATCCTTTGGCTGGTCATGCGCGCCGAAGCCTTGCAAGGTGCCAGGGCTGCCGAAATATCAGGTTCCGGCGGATTCGATCCCGACGACGGCATGCTGGCCATTCCCGTGCTGATCTGGCTGGGCCTGTCACAAATTCTGCTGGCCCTGGCGGCCATCGGCGCCCCGGCCTTTGCCGTTTTCTTCTTCCTGAAATTCAGGAAGTTCCTGTTTTCCGGCGAAGCCTCAACAGATTAAGCAGGGTCCACAAGGTATAGACTGTCGCCCCGATGCCGGCGGCGATGAAGAAATATTCGAGCCAGCCCAGCCAGGCAACGGGGGCGATCAGATATATGCCGTCTTCAAGTTCGAAGCCCGCAAAGGCGGGATAGCCGATGGCCTCGCCCTCATCGAACTTGCTGGCCCTGTCGATGCCGAGATTGAGGAAAACCGAGATCACCGCCGAGGATGTGCCCGCCACTCCCAGCAGAATGGCCCAACCACCCAGCAGGCCCTGCGAGAAGCCGATCCCCATGGACAGGAACAGCGCGCCAAAGCTGATGCCCCCGGCGACGTAATCGAGATAATAGCCAAGCTTCGAGGTTTTTCCCGACTGGCGGGCCAACTCACCGTCGAAATGATCCAGAAAGCGCGAGAGGGCGAACAAAAACGCCCCCCAGCTTTGGGAAGCAGCCTCTCCCGAAGCGATCAACCAGCAACCGGCCAATGCCACCAGAATATTGAATATCGTCACATGATTCGGATGAATCGGCGTTTGCACCAAAGGCCGAACCAGTATCCGCGCCGCTTTTTGATCCCAAGGGTCTGTTTTCATGCCCGAAAGCTGATCTGGTGGACTTGTCCTGTCAAGACTTGTCTTCACGCCGGAGAACTTCTTGGCTAATCTCGCCCCATGAATCACGCTTCCATCTTTCCCCTCGTCCGCTATCTGTCATCGCTGGCAACGCCCCTTCTGCTGCGCCTGCCCGTCTCGGCCAATCAGGTCACGGCAGCGTCGCTGGCAACCGGATTGCTCTCAGCCTTGGCTCTGGCCTGGAATGAAGAAGTGCTGGGGGCCTTGCTTCTGATCGTCACCTACGTCCTCGATAATTGCGATGGCGAAGTGGCGCGGACCAAGAACCAATGTTCCGAATTCGGCAGGCGCTTCGACACCATCGTCGATTGGATCGTGCATTCCGCCTTCTTTCTGGGGCTGGGCTATGGCGTCGCCCATCAGAACCAATCGGAAATCTGGGCCTGGATGGGCTATGCGGCGGCTATCGGCGGCACCATCAACTATGTGATCGGGCTTTATTTCGAGAAAGCCGACGCCGCCGAGAAGGTTGAAACCCAGCAACCCCACCATCAGCCCCAGGGCTTGGTGGAGTGGACCGTCTTCATCTTCCGCGAATTGACGCGCGCGGATTTCTGTTTCCTGGTCCTGCTGCTTGCCTTGGCAAACGGCACATGGCTTTTGCTGCCCGCCGGAGCCATTGGCGCCCAGGTCTATTGGGGGCTGCAATTCCTGTCTTTTGCCCGCCGCTTTCACGTCTGAAGCGGCCATGCGCTTTGTCAAGATTCTCTACCTTCTCGCTGGTGCTGGCCTTTTTGCCTTCGTCGTCTTTCAAACAGATCTGGCGCAAGTATGGGCGATGGCAAGCCAGGTCGGATTTTTGGGCTTTGGCGCCATCTTGTTGCTGTATCTGACCGCCTTCTCCATCGATGTCCTGACCTTTCACATGGCCCTGATCGAGATACCGCTGACGGTCAACTGGTTCTGGCGCATCTTCAATATCCGTCTGGTGGGCGAGCTGTTCAATACCGTCCTGCCCGCAGGCGGCCTGGGCGGCGAGCCGGTCAAGGCGCTGATTCTCAAACGGCGTTATGGCATCGGACTTAAGGCGGGCACCGCCTCGCTGGTGCTGGGCAAGACGGTGAACATGATCGCCCTGGTTCTGTTCCTGGCAATCGGTTTCGCCTTCATGCTGGAATCGGAGCGTCTGCCGGTCATCTACAAGACCATCGGAGGTGCCGGACTGGCCGTCTTCGCCCTGTCGATTCTGGCCTTCTTTCTGATCCAACGCATCCGCCTGACCTCCTGGCTATGGGGCACCCTTTCGAAACTTCCCGGCGGAAACCGAATCGCGCACCGCATCGAACAGGTGCGGGAATTCGACGACATGCTGGTTCGCTTCTATTCCCAGCATGGCGGACGTTTTCTTTTGGCAATCGGCTTTGCCTTGGTCAATTGGCTGCTGGGCATCGCCGAAATCTGGATCATATCTTGGCTCTTGGGCCACCCGGTCAGCCTGATCGATGCCTGGATCATCGAAGCGGCCATTCAGCTTGTTCGTTCGGCCATCTTCATCATGCCAGCCTCCATCGGCGTGCAAGAAGGCACGTTCCTTCTGCTCTATGCCGCCATCTCTGGCTCGGCAGAATTGGGGCTGGCCGTCGCCCTGGTGCGCCGGGCCCGCGAATTGATCTGGTTGTGTTGGGGTGGGCTGGTCGGACTGATTTATCTGGGGCTGCCCAAATCACCCGACAAAACAGGTTGTTAGATTGGGTCAGGGCGCGCCGCTGGCAACACCCAATTCCGCTAAGGTGCTTTTAACCGCCTCGATGGCGGCTTGCATATCGGCAGCAGTCAACCTTCCGATGCAGCCCATTCGAAAGCTGTCGGCCACCGTCAGCTTGCCGGGATAGATCAAGAAGCCCCGCCCCGCCATGCCCCGGTAGAAGGCCTGGAAATCGAAGGCGGGATCGGACGGCATACGAAAGGTAACGATGATCGGGGCCTGAACCGCCTCGGGCAACAGCGGCTGAAAGCCCATGGCGCGCATGCCGGAAACAAGAACACGCAGATTGTCCCGATAGCGCTTTCCCCGCCCGGCAACACCCCCTTCGGCATCGAATTCATCCAGCGCCTGGGCAAGGGCTGCGACCACATGCGTGGGCGGCGTAAAGCGCCACTGTCCATTGGCCTGAAAGCCCTGCCATTGATCATGCAGGTCCAGCGCCAGAGAATGGGCATTGCCTTTCGAAGCTTTCAGCATCTCGCGCTGGGCGATGACGAAGCCAAGGCCGGGCACACCTTCCAGGCACTTGTTGCTGGAAGCGGCAAGGGCCAGAAAGGGCGTTTTCTCAAGATCAAGCGGCAGTGCGCCAAAGGCGCTCATGGCGTCGATGAACAAGGCGCGCCGCTGCTTTCGTACGACGTCGGCGATTTCTTCGATCGGATTCAGAATGCCCGAGGTGGTTTCGCACTGAACCACGGCAACATGGGTTATCGATGCGTCCTGGCCCAATCTGGCATCGACTTTCTGGGGCGACACCGGCGCATCTTCTGGCCACTCCATCATCTCGACGGGACGCCCAAGAATATGAGCCATTTTGACCATGCGATGGCCGTAGGCGCCGTTGACGAGGACCAAAAGCTTGGCCCCTGATCTGGGCAAAAGAGTGCCGATCATCGCCTCGACGGCGAAAGTGCCGCTGCCCTGGATAGGTACGGCGACATGCGTAAGCCCGGCATTGACGATGCCGCAAAGCCTTTCCAGAATTCCGGAATTCATGGCGATGAAGTCAGGATCGCGCGAGCCCCAATCGCGCAGCATGGCCTCCTTGACCGTATCCGAAGTGGTCAGTGGGCCTGGCGTCAGCAGCAGGGGAACCGGAGGCATGGGCAAACATCCTGTAAACGGCCAAAGCGGGAGCAAGTATCCGGAATCTTAACATGATTTGGCTTGAGGAGACTACCTCCAGGCTTTAGCTTGTAGCCGTTTGTTGACACGATCTGTTCAGGGGCAGGCAATATGCGCGCGATCATGCTGGCGGCCGGCATCGGCAAAAGACTGTTTGGCGGCCAGGAGACAGCGCTGCCCAAGGTGTTGCTGGAGTTCGAGGGAACCTCGCTGCTCGAGCGCCATTTGACCATCCTGAAAGATATCGGCGTTCAGGATCTGACGCTTGTCGTCGGCTATCGTCAGGAATTGCTGCGCCAGGCCGTGGCCCGCCTGGGTGCAGAAAACTTCGTGCGCTTTGTTGAAAACCCAGACTTCCTGAAAGGCCCCATTCTTTCTTTGTGGCTGGCGCGCAACGTCTTGGATGGCGCAAGCGATGTCTTGTTCATGGATGCCGACGTTCTCTATCCGGCCTCCATGATGAAAAGACTGGCGGCCAGGCCGGGCACGGTCTTCCTGATGGACCGCGATTTCGTGCCGGGCGACGAACCGGTCAAGCTGTGTCTGAAGGATGGCGCCATCGTCGAGTTTGGAAAGTCGCTTCCGCCGGGACTGGCGTTCGATGCTGTCGGAGAATGGCCCGGCTTTGCCAAATTCGGCCCCGCCGAAAGTATTAAAATGGTCGAAGCGCTTCGCCCTTACATTGAACGAGGTGCGCTGGAACTTCCCTACGAACCGGCCATGCGCGACATGATGCTGGCCGATCCGACGGTCTTTGCGATCGAGGATGTTTCCGGCCTGCCCTGGATAGAGATCGACTTTCCTGAAGACCTTGAGCGGGCGCGAACGACGATTCTGCCAAAAATCCGGGCCCTGTAATCTCAACGGATTAAGCTGCGCCTAGTTTCCTCTGGATTCCGGCAATTTCACCTAGCACTGTCCCCAAATTGTCCCGCACGGCGACCCCCTCGCCTGCACTTCACGGCAAGCTGTACCAAGTCGAGCGCCCGGCACCTTTGCGAATCAGCAGGCCCTTTTCGACCAGGTTTTTGAACGTCACCTTAAGGGTGTTGGGGCTTGCCCCGTATTCGCGAACCATATCGCGTGTCGTAACCCGGCCATGGGAGCGAACATAGTCGATGATCTGGAGTGCCAGCTCGGGCAGATCGAGAAGGGCTCGCCGTTCGGCCTCGACCTTAGTCTCAAGACGGCGCTTCTGTTGCTGCAAGGCTCGCAGGAAGAAGGTCAACCAGGGCTGCCAGTCGGGCGCAGCGCTCTGGATGGTGGCCTGGGTCTGGCGCAGGGCGAGATAATAGCCTTCCTTGCTGTTCTCGATGATGCTCTCAAGCGAGTTGTAGGGCACATAGGCGTAGCCGGCCTGAAGCAGCATCAGCGTCGTCAGAATCCGAGACAGGCGGCCATTGCCGTCCTGGAAGGGATGAATTTCCAGAAAGGTCACGACAAAAACCGCGATGATGATCAGCGGGTGCAGCCTTGCCACCTCACGCGCTTGGGCAAGCCAGGCAATCAGTTCGCTCATGCGGCGCGGCGTGTCGAAGGGCGTTGCCGTTTCAAAGACGATGCCGATCATTTTGCCGTCAGGGCCGAAAGCACCGACATCGTTGCGAAGCGTCTTGTAGTTGCCGCGATGCCGCTGATCCTTGGCGCTGTGCTTCAGTAGGTCGCCGTGCAACTGCCTAAGGACGTTCTCCGTCATGCGAATGTCGGCCCAGGCATGGAAGACGGTTTCCATGACCTCGGCATAGCCAGCGACCTCTTCCTCGTCGCGGGTCGCGAATTTCTTGATCTCAAGATTGGCGAGCAACTTCTCGACCTCGCGGTCGGTAAGCTTGCTGCCCTCGATACGGGTCGAGGAACCGATGCTCTCGATTGTCGCAATGCGCCTGAGCGCATTCAGGCGCTCAGGGGCGAGCGTACCAAGGGCGCGCCAAGCCCCCTTGAATTCGTCGATTTCCGACAAAAAGGTGAGGAGTTCCGGGGTAATCTGAATCGTATCGGTATTGAGCATACCTGCATTTATACCGGATTATACCGGATTATTCACCCCCCGAATTTACCCGATTACACCGGATTCGGGGTCAGTCTTCGGCTTGTTGCTTGGCCAGTTCGGCCCTTGCCTTCTGACGCCTTAGACACAGAGCGCTCGTAAGCGCACGCCAGGTTCTTTGCTCGCCCGCATTATTGGAATGACGCAACATAACTCATTGAAAAGATTGGCTGGGGCGCCAGGGATCGAACCTGGGAATGGCGGTACCAAAAACCGCTGCCTTACCGCTTGGCTACGCCCCAATCCTTAAGGAAGGCCCGCAAGATAAAGCCCCCGCGCCGCTTTCGCAAGCCCGGCCTGCCATCCTCCGACTCAGTGGGGGAATTGGCCCAACGGTTGCATAAACACCCCTATGAACGCCGCCGGGGCCGGCCCGCCCCCCAGGAAAATCAGCGGACCGGCAAATTCCTCCCGGCAGACATTGCCCAGAAGGAGGGTGTCATGCGCGAGTTCGACCTGATGCTGAAGGATTACCGCCTGACCACGGCCGAAATCTTCTATCACCTGCCCGATCATCCCCATGTGCTGCAAAGCTATGTCTGGCAGGAATACGACCTGGCCCCACGCTATCCCGAGCTGCACAAATTCCTGGATTTCTGGAGCCATAATCTCGAAGGCACCCTGCATTCGGTCTATGTCACCAGCACCAAGCCTTTCCGGCCTGGCTCGTGGCGCTATGCCGAGGTCTCGCTTCGGGTGCATTGAGGGTCAGAATTTGCTAAAATCCTCGGGAACAGACTCGAGGAGTCCCATGACCAACACGGCCAAGATCGTTTTCATTGGCGCTGGCAGCGCCTCGTTCGGCGTCCATATGTTCCGCGATATGTTCGCCAGCAAGAAGCTTGCTGGCTGTACGCTGACCCTGGTCGACACCAACCCCGAAACGCTGGAACGCATGTACGGGCTGGCCCAGTTCATGAACAAGCAACGCGGTGCCGGAATCCACATCGAGCGCACGACGGATCGCAGGGCCGCCCTGCCCGGCGCCGACTTCGTGCTGAATTCGGTAGCGATTGACCGCACCCGACTGTGGCGCCTCGATTTCGAGGTGCCCAAGAAATACGGCATCCGCCACACTTTGGGCGAAAACGGAGGACCGGGCGGGCTGTTCTTCACGCTGCGCACCCTGCCGCTCATCTTCGATTTCGTGCGCGACATGGAAGAGCTGTGCCCCAACGCCCATTTCATCAATTATTCCAATCCGGAAAGCCGCATCGTCCTGGCCCTTGGCAAATACAGCCCCATCCGCAGTCTGGGGCTGTGCCACGGCATCTTCCTGGCCCGCTGGTATGTGGGCACCATCATGGGAATCGAGCCGCCGGAATCCTTGGATCTTTGGGCCGCCGGGCTCAATCATTTCCAGTGCGTGATGCAAATCCGCGACCGCGCTAGCGGCAAGGACATGTATCCGCTGCTGCTTGAAAAGGATAAGACCTACGACCCCAGCCTGCAGCCGCTAACGCGGCGCATGATGCGCGCCTTCGGCCATTGGCTGACCTGCAGCGACGACCATATGGGCGAGTATATCCCCTATGGCTATGAGGGCGGCGAGAAGGGCTTTGATTTCGACGGCGAGGATGCTTGGCGCATCAAGCTGCAAGGCATCATCGACGGTGTGGTGGCGGGCACCCAGCCCCCACCCGACGAATGGAACACGCTGTCGGGCGAACGCGGCGTCACCATCATCGAAAGCATGCTGCACAATGAAAAGCGCATGATCGAATCGGGCATCGTCTATAACCGGGGGGTCATTCCCAACCTGCCCGCCGACCTGGCCGTTGAAGTGCCCCTGGTGGTCGATGCCGCAGGCGTGCATCCCGTCTCGCTGGGGCCGCTTCCCGACCCCATCGCCAAACTGATGAGCATGCAAGCCAGCGTTCAGCAACTGACCGTCGAAGCCGCCGTGCATGCCTCGAAGGAACTGGCGCTGGAAGCCTTGCTGATCGATCCGGTCGTCAACTCGACCGGGGCCGCCCATAAAATTCTCGACGAATTGTGGGAAGCCAACAAGCCCTATATCAGGAAGTGCGTTTAGCGCTCTTTCTCGATCCGGCGCCAGTTGGCGACATTGCGGTTATGCGCCTCCAGCGTGGGGGCGAAGGCGTGGCCGCCCGTACCGTCGGCCACGAAATACAGATCGTCCGAAGGGGCTGGACGCGCCGCCGCCTGCAGGCTGGCCCGCCCCGGATTGGCGATGGGGTCGGGCGGCAGGCGATCGATGACATAGGTATTGAAAGGCGTCGGGCGTTCGAGATCGGCCCGGCTCAACGGGCGCTCCAGCACACCCAGCCCGTCCGAGAGCGCATAGATCACCGTGGGATCGGATTGCAAACGCATCCCTTTCTTCAGGCGATTGTGAAAGACGGCGGAGACGTGCGGTCGCTCCGCAGCCAAGCCGGTTTCACGCTCGATGATGCTGGCCAGAATCAGAAGCTCGTGGGGCGAGGCCAGGGTCAGCCCCTCGGCCCGGCCCGCCCAAGCCTCGGCCAGCGCCGTCTCCATCGACCGGCGCATGCGCTGCAACAACTGCCCCCGCGTCTCGCCCAGGATGAAATTGTAGGTTTCCGGCAGCAGACTGCCCTCGGGGAGCAGCGGCCCGACGTCACCCTCCAGCGCTTTTTCGAAGCGCAATTCGTCTTGCACCTGGCGCACCGTGCGCCCTTCCACCAGCGTAAACTGATGCACGACCACGTCGCCCTGAACCATCTTCTCCAAAGCGGCCTGATGGGACATGCCTGGTTGAAAGGCATACTCTCCGGCCTTCAGCAGCTTGGTCTTTCCCGCCATCATGGCGCCCAGACGGAAAAACAGGGGGCTGGCGATCACATCGGCCGCGCGCAGGTCTTTGGCGATTCCCGAAAGCCCGGCTCCCTTGGAAATGACAAGCGTCACCGGCATCTTCAAGGGAAGGGGTGAGGCCATGAATCGATCGACACTCCACCACAGCCCCAGCAGCAGCAACGCCGCCGCCCCGGTCAGGGTGGCGGCGATACGGATCAAACGTTTCATCTTGAAAAGATCAGGGAGCGGCTTTGAAGATTAGGGCGGCATTGGTGCCGCCGAAACCGAAGGAGTTGCTAAGAGCCGCCCGCACCTTGCGCTTCTTGGCGGTCAGGGGAACCAGATCCAGATCACAGCCCTCGTCGGGATCGTGCAAATTCAAGGTGGGGGGCACGATCTGATCGCGAATGGACAGGATCGAGAAGATGGCTTCGACCGCACCCGCCGCCCCCAGCAGATGGCCAATGGCCGACTTGGTGGAGGACATCGAGATATTGCCAGCCGCATTGCCGAAGGCGCGCTTGACCGCACCATGCTCGATGGTATCGGCCATGGTCGATGTGCCATGCGCATTGACGTAGTCGATATCTTCGGGGTTCATGCCCGCCCTTGCCATGGCGGCCTTCATGCAGCGATAGGCCCCGTCCCCCGACTCGGAAGGGGCGGTGATGTGATAGGCGTCGCCCGACAGGCCATAGCCCACCACTTCGGCATAAATCTTGGCGCCACGCTTCCTGGCATGTTCCAGCTCTTCCAGAACCACAACGCCGGACCCCTCGCCCATGACGAAGCCGTCCCGATCCTTGCTCCAGGGCCGCGAGGCCTCGGTGGGACGGTCGTTGAAGCTGGTACACAAAGCTCTGGCAGCAGCAAAACCAGCGATCCCCAAGCGGCAGATGGCCGCCTCGGTACCGCCCGCCACCATGACGTCGGCATCGCCGAAGATAATCAGGCGGGCCGCGTCGCCGATGGCATGAGCACCCGTAGCACAGGCGGTCACGGCGGAATGGTTGGGTCCCTTGAAGCCGTATTTGATCGACAGATGGCCCGAAGCCAGATTGACCAGACTGGAGGGAATGAAGAAGGGCGAAATGCGCCTTGGCCCCTGCTCTTTCAGGACGACCGCCGCATCCTGGATGGTGCCCAGGCCGCCGATGCCGGAACCCACCATAACGCCGGTGCGTTCCTTGCCTTCGTCGGACAGGCCGGCAACACCGGAATCCTCGACCGCCATCTGCCCCGCCGCCATGGCATAGATGATGAAATCATCCATCTTGCGCTGGTCTTTGGGCGGCACGAATCGGTCGGCGTCGAACAAGACAGGATCGTCCTTGCCCGCGGGAAGAAGCCCACCGACCCTGGCGGCCAGATCGGAAACATCAAAGCGATCGATTACCTTGATGCCCGACTGGCCTTCAAGCAATCGCGACCAAGTGGCCTCGACGCCGCAAGCCAGTGGCGACACCATTCCCATTCCCGTGACGACGACACGTCGCATGGCGATCCGTCCCTGCACAAGCCCTTAGAAAAAACGCCTTACTTGGCGTTCTTCTGAATGAAGTCGATCGCGTCCTTGACGGTCAGGATCTTCTCGGCGGCATCGTCGGGGATTTCGCAGCCGAACTCTTCCTCGAAGGCCATGACCAACTCGACCGTATCCAGGCTGTCGGCGCCCAGATCGTCGATGAAGCTCGCACCCTCGGTAACCTTGGCTTCTTCGACGCCCAGGTGCTCGACGACGATCTTTTTAACGCGCTCGGCGATATCGCTCATGACTTCAACCTCAGTTAGCTTGTTGATTTCCTTGGTGAACCGTCAACGCCTCAAGGGGTCTCAGCCTTGAGAGATCGGCGGAATTCGGGGCTTCCTACCACACTTTTCCGGGCTTGACCAGCCAAGCCGTTGCTTCTGGGATTGCCGGGCTTTTTCCACTGCCCTGCTTTGCGAAGCACTGCTTCAGGGACGACTCGTAACATAATTCCCGGGCCAAAGGTTATTGACATCGCAATATTCACCCGGATATAGGTCGCTGTATCTGGATGTGCATCAGCAAACAGCCAAGAGGATTCCCATGCGCCGCCTGCTTTCCGTCTTTGCCGCCGCCATGTGCCTATCCAGCCCCACCCAGGTTCGGGCAGAAGAGCCGCCCGTCATCGCCGCCGCTGCTGACCTGCAATTCGCCCTGACCGAGATCGCCGAACGCTTTACCCAAGAGACGGGGCGAACTGTAAGGCTGTCCTTCGGTTCGTCCGGCAACTTTCACCGGCAGATCAGAGAGGGGGGGCCTTTCGAGATGTACCTGTCGGCTGACGAGAGCTATGTCCTCGATCTTGCTAAGGAGGGCCTGACCAGAGACGAAGGCGCCCTTTACGCGGTGGGCCGCATCGTACTGATCGTGCCGCCAGGCTCTCCGCTAAAGGTCGATGGTTCACTGAAGGATTTGGCGGCCGCCCTGGAAGCGGGAAGCGTCAAGAAATTCGCCATCGCCAACCCGGAACACGCCCCCTATGGCCGCGCCGCCCAAGGTGCGTTAAAAGCTGCCGGGCTATGGGATAAGATCAAGGACAAGCTGGTTCTGGGCGAGAATGTCTCCCAGGCGGCGCAGTTCGCCACATCCGGTTCCGCCCAGGGCGGCATCATTGCCTATTCCCTGGCTTTGTCGCCCAAAGTGTCAGCACTGGGAAAATATGATTTGATCCCCGCCGAAGGACACAATCCTTTGCGTCAGCGTATGGTGCTAACAAAAAAAGCTGGAGAGACGGCCAAGGCCTTCTATAGTTTTGTCCAGACGCCCGATGCTCGGGCCACATTCAAGAGGTACGGTTTCGTGCTGCCGGAAGAGAAATAGCCAATGGATTGGACAGCGCTTCGCCTGTCGCTGACCCTGGGCCTATGGACTATCGCCATTCTGCTTCCCCTGGGGATCGTCGTCGGACAGTGGCTGGCTTGGGGCCGATTCAGAGGCAAGGCGCTGGCCGAGGCGATGCTGGCCTTGCCTCTTGTTCTGCCTCCGACAGTGCTGGGATATTATCTGCTTGTCACCTTGGGAGCACACTCCCCGCTCGGACAAGTTTTTGAAAGCCTGTTCGGTCAAGGCCTGGTTTTTTCTTTCTCAGGCCTGGTCGTGGCATCGGTTCTGGTTAATCTGCCTTTTGCCATTCAGCCCATGCAACGCGCCTTCGAGGCCATTCCTTCGGAAGTGCGCGAAGCCGCCGCCTGTTGCGGCATGTCGCGCTGGCGCATGTTGATTCACATCGACCTGCCCCTGGCCTGGCCGGGCATTCTGACCGCCATGGTCCTAAGCTTCACGCACACATTGGGCGAATTCGGCGTGGTGCTGATGGTGGGCGGCAGTATCCCCGGCGAGACAAAAACCATTGCCGTTGCCATCTACGACCGCGTCCAGGCCTTCGACGACGGCGCCGCAGGCACCATGGCTGCCCTGCTGCTGGCCTTGTCCTTCGCCACAATCGGCATCAGCTATGCCCTTACCAACCGTCGGCAGGGCCGCTGACATGCCGGGAGAATTGAAAGTCTCGCTTCACCAGACAGGGCCTATTCCCCTGAAGCTGGATTTTGCTTGCCCGCCGGGTGAGGTGCTGGCGCTTTTTGGCCCTTCTGGCAGTGGCAAATCCACTGTTCTGCGCGCTATTGCCGGACTTTACCAACCTGAGGAGGGGCGCGTCTCCTGCGCAGATGCCTGTTGGCAGGACAGCGCACGGAGCATATTTCTTAAGCCGCAGCAGCGTCAGGTAGGCCTGGTCTTTCAGAACTATGCACTATTCCCTCACATGACGGCCCTGAGCAACGTCATGGCGGCCATGGGACATTTGCCCCAATCGGAACGAGGAAAACGCGCTGCCGATCTTCTATCACGCATGGGCCTGATGAATGAGGCGCAAGATCGACGTCCCTCGGCGCTTTCGGGCGGCCAACAACAAAGGGTCGCCGTTGCCCGGGCGCTCGCCCGCGATCCTCAGGTTTTGCTGCTGGACGAGCCCTTCTCGGCTCTCGACGCACTGCGCAAGAACGAGTTGCTGCCCTTCATCGCCAAGCTGGCCCGCGAAGTCAAAATTCCCGTCATCTATGTCAGCCACGCCATGGACGAGGTTTTGCGTCTGGCCGATACCCTGGTTCTGCTGGAGCAGGGCCGGGTGGCTGCCTCGGGCCCACTTGAGGAGGTGCTGTCGGACATCCGCTTAAAGCCGTTGACCGGGCGCTATGACGCGGGTTCGGTGATGCATGCCGTGATCGAGGGTCATGACGAAGCCTACCAACTGACGCATCTCAGCTTGAAGGACAGCACACGTTTGAAGGTGGGGCGCGTCGATGCCCCTAAGGGAAGCCAGGTCCGCCTGCGCATCCATGCCCGCGACGTGGGACTGGCGCTGACGCCGCCCTGGGACATCAGCATTCAGAATATCCTGCCCTGCATGGTCGCCGAGATTTCCCAGTCGGAAAGCCATCTGGCCGATGTGCTGCTGAAGACCGGGGAAAACGGCGAAGGATCACCCTTGTGGTCGCAGGTCACGCGCTTTTCCGTGGCCCAGTTGGGCCTTAGGCCCGGCTCTCGGGTCTATGCCATGATCAAGGCGATGTCGATCGCCAGATCGGATCTGGCGGAGATCGCTTAAAGCTCAAGTTCCTTCAGCATGTCGCGGGTGACCAAGGTAACCCCACCCTCGGTGCGCAAGAAGCGCTCGGCATCCAACTCGGGATCCTCGCCGACGACCAGCCCGGGCGGTATCTGGCAACCACGATCCAAAATCACCTTCTTCAGCACGGAATTACGGCCAATGTCGCAATCGGGCAAAATGACGGCATCCTCGATATTGGCGTAGGAATTGACCCGCACATTAGAGAACAGAAGCGAGCGTCGCACCGTGGCGCCCGAGATGATACAGCCGCCCGAAACCAGGGCATCGACGGCCATGCCACGCCGGTCTTCCGAATCGAAGACGAATTTCGCCGAGGGCAGTTGGGCCTGATAGGTCCAGATCGGCCAACTCGTGTCGTAGAGATTGAGTGCTGGCGTCACCGTGGTCAGGTCGATATTGGCATCCCAATAAGCATCCAGCGTTCCCACATCGCGCCAATAGGGCTCGCGCACCGCATCAATGACGCAGGAATCGCGGAAGAAATGAGCCACTACCTTGGCCTTGCCGATCAGATCGGGAATGATGTTCTTGCCGAAATCATGCGCCGATTCGGGATTCTCGGAATCGGATTCCAAAAGATCGAGCAGGAAGCGCGTATTGAAGACATAAATGCCCATGCTGACCAGACAGCGGTCGGGCTTGCCTGGCATGGGCTCGGGATTCTCGGGCTTCTCCTTGAAGCTGACGACGTTCTTATGCTCGTCGATCTGCATGATGCCAAAGGCGCTGGCCCCCTCCAGCGGCATTTCGAAACAGCCCACCGTACAGTCTGCGCCGCGCATCACATGCTCAAGAACCATCTTGCTGTAATCCATCTTGTAGATGTGATCTCCAGCCAGAATGATCAGATATTCGGGGGCGTAGGAACGCAGGATGTCGAGATTCTGGTAAACGGCATCGGCCGTGCCCTTGTACCAGTTCTCCTCGCTCATGCGCTGCTGGGCAGGCATGATCTCGATGAACTCGTTGATTTCGGCGCGCAGGAAACTCCAGCCGCGCTGAACATGCTGGATCAGGCTGTGCGCCTTGTATTGCGTCAGCACGCCCACCTTGCGAATGCCGGAATTGATGCAGTTGGACAGGGTAAAATCGATGATGCGGAATTTGCCCGCAAAAGGAACAGCCGGCTTGGCCCGCCAGTCGGTCAGGCTTTTCAGGCGCGAGCCGCGCCCCCCAGCCAGGACCAGGGCCATGGTACTGTTGACGAGACGGGTGATGTCGCGGCTGGCCGGATGTATGGAATTCGACGAAAAGGGCATGCCGTAGGCTCCTCCTGATTCCCCCTCCGATGATCCGGGCGTTTCCCCGTTTGTTTCGTTAAGATTGCCATGCCAGGGCCGTTGCCACAAGCCGGGCTTTGCCAGATTTAGAGGAATCTTTTATGAATCACTTGGTCGAACGACTTTGATCGGATAGGTTCCAGACTATGCGTATTCTGCTTGCCGCCTCGGAAGTTTTTCCCCTGGTCAAGACCGGGGGGCTGGCTGACGTGGCGGGTGCTTTACCCTTGGCGCTCAAGCGGCTGGGAGCCGATGTGCGCCTTCTCATGCCCGGCTACCCGGCGGCCCTGGAGGCGGCAACCCACCGCAGGATCGTGGCGGATCTGGGTGACCATCTGGGCTCGGGCCCGGCCCGGCTGATCGAGGGGCGCCTGGGCGACAGCAAGGTGCCCCTGCTGTTGATCGATTGCCCCAGGCTTTACGCCCGACCGGGCAATCCCTATCTGGGACCCGATGGCGCGGATTGGCCCGACAATCCCAGGCGCTTCGGCCTGCTGGGATTCACCGCCGCCCGCCTTTGCATGGACGAAAGCCTGACCGGATGGCGCCCCGATATCTTGCACGGCCATGACTGGCAATGCGGCCTGGCTCCGGCCTATCTGTCGGCCTGGGGAGGGGTGCGCCCAGCCACAGTCTTTACCATCCACAACATCGCCTATCAGGGCGTCTTCGATCCCTCCTGGCTCGATTTTTTGGAATTGCCCGAACGAATGATGAGCGTGGCCGGGCTGGAATATTACGCCAGCATCTCTTTTCTGAAGGCGGGATGCTGGTATTCCGACAAGATCACGACGGTCAGCCCCACCTATGCCCGCGAGATTCAAATGCCCCTGCAGGGATGCGGCCTGGAGGGCCTGCTAAGGGGTCGCGCCGCCGATCTTTCGGGCATTCTGAACGGCATCGACGATGCCATCTGGAATCCGGCCAAGGACTCCTATCTGACCCACCGCTACAAGCCGGGCGACATGCTGGGCAAGGCGCGCAACAAGACGGCGCTTCAGCGCGAACTGGGCCTGCCCATGCGACCCGACCGGCTGCTGATGGCCGTCATCAGCCGCTTGAACGACCATAAGGGCATGGATCTGGTCATCCACTGCCTGCCCGATCTTTTGATGCACCACCACTGCCAGTTCGCGGGTCTGGGCTCGGGCAGTGCTGCCTTCGAGACCGGCTTCAAGGAACTGGCCGACCATCATTCGCACCACATGGCCCTGCATATCGGCTATTCGGAACCTTTGGCGCATCGCATCATGGCGGGCGCCGACGTTTTCCTGATGCCCTCGCGGGCCGAGCCTTGCGGTCTCACCCAGATGTATGCCCTGAAATACGGCACCCTTCCCATCGTGGGCGCCACGGGCGGGCTGATCGACACCGTGGCCGATACCGAGAGGGGCGGCCCCAAGGGAGCAGGCAGCGGATTCGTCCTTGAGGAAACCACCCCTAAAGCCTTGACGAGCGCCGTCTTGCGGGCGTCGGCCCTGTTCAAGGACAAGGTGGAGTGGAACCGCATCGCTGCGGCCAATGCCGGGCTCGATTTCAGTTGGGGACAATCGGCAAGGCAGTATCTTGATCTCTATTCCAGCCTGTTGCGAAGCCGGGGGGGCGCATGAGCCGACTGATCGCCGATGTGGGCGGCACCAACATTCGTTTCGCCGTGGTTTCAGGGTCCGATCTGCTGACCGAACCCGCCACCCTGGCTTGCGCCAACTATCCGGGGATCGTCGAGGCGGCCAAGGACTATCTGTCACGCCACGCCGAAGGGGCGCGCTTCGACGAGGCCGCCTTCGCGGTTGCCGGCGCAGTCACCGGCGACTGGATCGACATCACCAACAGTCACTGGGCCTTTTCCCAAGCTGAGGTGAAGCGCCAACTGGGCGTTCGCCGCCAGAAGTTCCTGAACGACTTTACCGCTCTGGCCCTGGGAGTTCCGCACCTGCCCAAGGAAAGCGCCTTGGCGCTCAACGACGCAAGCCCCGTGAAAGAATCGCCCATCGCCGTCATCGGCCCGGGAACGGGGCTTGGCGTCTCGGGCCTTCTGCCCGACGGCAAGCAAGGCTGGGTGCCGATCGCGGGCGAGGGCGGTCATGCCACGCTGGCGATCCGCACGGAGCGGGAGTTTCTTGTTGTCGCCGAGGCGGAAAAGCGCTTCGGTCACTGCTCGGCCGAGCGTCTGGTTTCCGGACCGGGCCTCAGCGTCCTGGCCGATATTCTGGATCATCTGGACGGCCGCACCTCTTCGCCGCGCACACCTGCCTTGATTTCCGAACGCGCCCTGGCTGGCGATTGCCCGGTCTCGACCGAGGCCATGTCGCTGTTCCTGGGCTTTCTGGGAACCACGGCTTCCAATCTGGCCCTTACGCTGGGCGCCTTCGGCGGCCTTTATCTGGCGGGCGGCATTCTGCCCAGGCTGGGGGCGGATTATTTGAAAGGATCGCCCCTGATAACGCGCTTTACCGATAAAGGGCGCTATCGGGACTATCTGTCGGCCATTCCCTTGAAATTGGTGGTTCATCCCCTGCCCGCCTTCCTGGGCCTACCAAATCTGCCGATCGGAGACGCATGAGACTCATACGCAACAGTGACGTTCTGGAAGAATTGGTTGCACTATCGGGCAAACGCGTCATCGATGTCGGCGCAGGTGATGGCAACCTGACCCGCCTGATGACATCAAGGGGTGCTCGCGTTACCGGGCTGGAATGCCAAGCGCAGCAGTTGGCCAAGGCGCGCGCCGCCAATCCGGCGGGCGACGAGGACTATCTCGATGGCGGAGCTGAGGCAATGCCTCTGGCCGACGGGATGGCAGATTTGGTGGTCTTCTTTAACAGTCTGCATCATGTGCCGCCCGCCCTGATGGACCGCGCCATGCAAGAAGCCGCGCGGGTTCTGAAACCGGGGGGAATCGTCTATATTTCAGAGCCCGTGGCGGATGGCGCCTTCTTCGAGCTGGCAAAGCCCGTCGATGATGAAACCGAGGTACGCAAACAGGCCTATGAGGCCCTGATGGGGGCTGCAAAACACGGACTTCGCATGGAAACCGAACATGTTTTTTTGCACCCGATGACCATGAAGGATTACGAGGCCTTTCGTGATCGTATCGTGAGCGCCAATCATGAGCGCAAGCTTGCCGTCGATGCCATGGAGTCTCAGCTTCGGACCAGCTTCGAGCGCCTGGGGCGCAAAACCGAGCGGGGATACGAATTCGAGCAGCCGACCCGGGTCAATCTGCTCAGAAAGATCTGAGGCTACAATCCGGGTGTGCCGGGAAAGGGCGTCTCGTCGCTGATCATTTCACCGTTGCAAATGCAGATGCGGTTGCGCCCGTTCTGCTTGGCAGCATACATGCGCTGATCGGCCATCTCGACCAGATGCTGCCAGTCGGTGCAGGCGTCGCTGTTGCGCTCGGCAATGCCGATGCTGGCCGTCTGCGGTTCGCCGTCCGGGCGCAGACCAAGCGAAAGGCCGCGCATGCGCATCGCAGCCGTCAAGGCGCCCGTGCAGTCGGTATGCGGCATGATGATGACGAATTCCTCGCCGCCCCAACGCACCATCACATCGCCGCGACGAAGACATTTCCGGATGCCATCCGACGCTTTGCGCAGGATGCGATCGCCTTCCTCGTGGCCGAAACGGTCGTTGACCCGTTTGAAATTGTCCAGATCGATGAAAACACAAGACAGCGGCGTATCGGTTCGCACCGAATGGCCGAACTGCAGTTCGAACAATTCCTCGCCGACGCGGCGGGTGAATCCATGGGTCAGGCCGTCGTGGGACGCCTGATTGACCAAGGCCATCATGAAATGCAACTGGCTCATGCCGGCCAGGGTCGCCACGGTTGAAAGCACGAGCAGAAGCCACAAGGCCCCTAAAAGCGAGCTGAACGAGAAAAGATTCATATCGCCGTAAAAGGCAACGCCAACCTGGGCCAGAATCATGGGGGCGGCAAACAAAGCGCCTTCCAGCGCCGTGATGGGAAAGACCGATAGCCCAGCCACCATCACGAAGGGCAGGAACGCATAGCCCGTCGCCACTGCCGCCGCCGGACCCGACAGGTTGGAACTGCCGATCAAAGGGTGCGAGATCAGGAAGAACAATGTCGGCACGGCCAAAAGCCAGAACAGGGCGCGATGCGCCGCGCCGACACTTTCCGAAGTGCGAAAACCAAAGGCCAGAAGGGCAAAGGCCAGGGTTGCGGCCAAGCGCAACGCCGCCAACTCGCCCCAAAGCGGCCAGGAGAAAATCAGCATGTCGACGACAATCCACACCGGGGTCAACAGCGCGAAAACAGCGGAGACCATGCGGACGCGGGAGATGATCAGCATGGCGCGGCGGCGCGCAACCAGCGGCGTGTGCTGGTGAAAGAACAGCAGGTCCTGGATCTGGGTAACGGTTAAATCGCCAAACACCCGTTTCACCAGCTCGTTAAAAGCGGCCACATAGGGATCTTGCCTCCCTAGTTGCATTTCCTGCCCTCCCACACCCATCGATTGGCGTAATTCTACACCAACGTAAAGTGCCTTCCCCTTTAAAATCATTATAGGTGCCTAGAATGATTGGCAAGGAAAAGTAGGGATTAGGTGAAAGGGAATTATATCATCGGAAGGGCAGGAGAGAATTTTAGTGACATCCGACACCCACCTTTGAGGAGAGCGGCCAGGGCATGGCACCAAGGTCCAGGGGCTGGGCTGATTTGGGCTTTATTAAATTACCGCAATCTAATATAAGGGGGCGGAAGGACATGGGCCTCGTGAGGCGGGCAAAGACCCGCCAAAAGAAATCTGGCCCGGATGGGAGACGACATGAAAGACCCTCGCGACGCCTGCGACTCCGCTCAGGGACGCTCGGAAGTCAAGACGACCACCTGCTATATGTGCGCCTGCCGCTGCGGCATCAGCGTACATTTGCGCGACGGCGAGGTGCGCTATATCGAGGGCAATCCGAACCATCCCCTGAATCAGGGCGTGATCTGCGCCAAGGGGGCTTCGGGCATCATGAAGCAATATTCGCCGGGTCGCCTGTTGAAACCCCTGAAGCGTAAGGAGGGGGCCGAGCGGGGTAGCGGCCAGTTCGAGCCCATCGAATGGGCCGAAGCCTTCCAGATGCTGGAAGAGCGACTGGGCCACATTCGCGCCACGGATCCCAAGAAATTCGCCCTTTATACCGGACGCGATCAGATGCAGGCCCTGACCGGCCTGTTCGCCAAGCAGTTCGGCACCCCCAACTATGCCGCCCATGGCGGATTCTGTTCGGTCAACATGGCGGCCGGCATGATCTACACCATCGGCGGCTCGTTTTGGGAATTCGGCGGTCCCGATCTCGACCGCGCCAAGCTGTTCATCATGATCGGCACCGCCGAGGACCATCACTCGAACCCGATGAAGATAGCGCTCGGCAAGTTCAAGAAGCGCGGCGGGCGCGTGATCGCGGTCAATCCGGTGCGCACCGGCTATGCCGCCATCGCCGACGAATGGGTGCCCATCCGCCCCGGCACCGATGGCGCTTTATTCCTGGCGCTTATTCACGAGACCATCGAACTGGGCCTCTTTGACCGCGACTTTTTGATTCAGTACACCAACTCGGCGGAACTGGTTGATCAGAACGACGAGTCGGACGAGTTCGGCCTGTTCGTGCGCACCGGCGAGCCGGTCGATCCGGGCTGTTTCGATCCGCAGAACAAGCTGTGGTGGGACCTGGCTTCCGATCAGCCCACACCGTCGCGCAAGCCCGGCACCGAGGGCCGCCTGCTGGGAAGCTACAAGCTTGCCGACGGGCGCAAGGTCAAGCCCGCCTTCCAATTGCTGAAGGACCGCGTGAAAACCTTCACGCCCGAATGGGCCGAGGGCATTACCGGCATCCCCGCCGACACCATCCGGCGCCTGGCCCACGAAATGGGCGTGACAGCCAGGGATCACAAGATCGAACTGCCCATCGCCTGGACCGATTGCTGGGGCAAGGAACACGACACCGTCACCGGCAATCCGGTGGCCTTCCACGCCATGCGCGGCCTGGCCGCCCATTCCAACGGCTTTCATACCATTCGCGCCCTATCCATCCTGATGACCCTTCTGGGCACCATCGATCGGCCCGGCGGCTTCAGGCACCGCGCCCCCTTCCCGCGTCCCATTCCGCCTTGCGCCAAGCCGCCCAAGCGCCCCGAGGCGGTACAGCCCAATGAACCGCTGGCAGGCATGCTGCTGGGCTGGCCCGCAGAACCGGATGATCTGTTCGTCGATCAGGAAGGCGGGCCGGTGCGCCTGGACAAGGGATTTTCGTGGGAATATCCGCTGTCGGTGCATGGGCTCATGCACAACGCCATCACCAATGCCTGGCGGGGCGATCCCTATCCCATCGACACGCTGATGCTGTTCATGGCCAACATGGCCTGGAATTCGTCGATGAATACGGTCGAAATCAGGAAGATGCTGGTCGACAAGGCCGAGGACGGTTCCTACAAGATTCCCTTCCTGGTGGTCTGCGACGCTTTCCATTCCGAAACCGTGGATTTCGCCGATCTGGTGCTGCCCGATACGACCTATCTCGAGCGCCACGACGTCATGAGCCTTCTGGACCGTCCGATTTCCGAATTCGACGGCCCGGTCGATTCCGTGCGCATTCCCGTTCTGCCGCCTTCCGGCGATTCAAAGCCCTTCCAGGAGGTGCTGATCGAGTTGGGATCGCGCTTGAAGCTGCCCGCCTTCGTGACCGCCAAGGGTGAGCGCAAATTCCGCGACTATCCCGATTTCATCGTCAATTACGAGACCGAACCCGGCTCGGGCATCGGCTTTCTGGCCGGCTGGCGCGGCAAAGGGGGCGAACGCTTCATGTCGGGCGAGCCCAATCCCCAGCAATGGGACATGTATGCCCGCAACGACAATCACTTCCATTACGAACTGCCGCGCAGCTATCAATATATGCGCAACTGGAACAAAGGTTATCTGCAGTGGGCGCGCCACCATCGCCTGATCCGCTACGACGAACCCATCTTGCTGCATGTCTATTCCGAGGTGCTGCAAAAGTTCCGTCTGGCCGCCCTTGGCAAGACCAAGGGACGCCAGCCGCCCGATCATCTGCGCGAGCGCATCAAAACCTTCATGGACCCGCTGCCCTTCTATTATGCGCCCCTGGAATGGCGCTATAGCGATCCCATCCAATATCCCTTGAGCGCCATCACCCAGCGCCCGATGGCGATGTATCATTCCTGGGATTCGCAGAATGCCTGGCTGCGCCAGATTCACACCGACAATTACCTCTTCTTGCATCCCAAGGTGGGCCACTCGAACGGCTTCAAGGACGGCGACTGGATCTGGGTGGAAAGCCCCTGGGGCAAGGTGCGCTGCCGGGCCAGATTCTCGGAATCGGTCGAACCCGGCACGGTCTGGACCTGGAACGCCATCGGCAAGGGCTCGGGCAACTGGGGCTTGAAGCCCGATGCCAATGAATCGAAGAAGGGCTTCTTGCTCAATCACCTGATCAACGAGGAAATTCCCTGCCCGGCCAAGGGCAAGGACAGTCCGATTTCGAATTCCGATCCGGTCACCGGCCAGGCCGCCTGGTACGATGTGCGCGTGCGCGTCTACAAGGCCGATCCGCACGAGCCCGAGGAAACCTGGCCCCGCTTCGAGACCAAGGGAGCGTTGCCCGGTATGATTCCCTTCACCAAGCGGGTGCGCAATTTCTTCGCTGGCAGCAAGGAGGGCTGAGCCATGTCCAGAAAGCAACTCGCCCTCGTCATCGATCTCAATATCTGCGTGGGCTGCCACGCCTGTGTCACCAGTTGCAAGGAATGGAACACCTCGGGCTGGGCGGGTCCGCTCTCCGACACCGATCCCTACGGCGCCGATCCGCTGGGCGTTTTCTTCAACCGCGTCCAGACTTTCGAGGCGGGCGAATTCCCGCACACGGAAACCATCCATTTCCCCAAAAGCTGCCTGCATTGCGAGGATCCGCCCTGTGTGCCCGTCTGCCCCACCGGGGCCAGCTTCAAGCGCGAGGAAGACGGCATCGTGCTGGTCGATTACGACAAGTGCATCGGCTGCAAATACTGCTCGTGGAACTGCCCCTACGGCGTACGCGAATTCGACACCAAGCAAGGTGTCATGAAGAAATGCACCCTGTGCGCGGATCGCATCTACGACGAAACCCTGAGCGAAGAGCGCAGGAAGCCCGCCTGCGTTTTGGCCTGCCCGGCGGGTGCGCGTTCGTTCGGCGACATTTCCAACCCAACCAGCGAGGTGTCGCAGGCCATTCGCGACAATGCGGGTTTCCAGATCATGCCCGAGATGGGCACGCAGCCGGCCAATCACTATCTGCCAAGGCGCAAGACCAAGCTGGTCATCCATGACGACGAATTGATGCGGGCCGACAATCCGCTTCTGAAGGAAGGCGAGTTGCCAAGGCCGCAGCTGTCCGATCCCTTCCTTGATGACGTCACGAGCTGGTAAGGAGAGACGCCGCCATGAAACCCGCTTTCTCGGTTCTTTTCCTTACTACCCTGATCGGCATGGGCCAAGGCCTGCTGATTGCTCTGGTGGCCGGGCAGTTTTATTTCGTCATCGGCAGCGGCTTCGAGCAGGACAGCGGCGATTTCTACGCCAAGGGCAGCGCCGTGGCTTTGGTTCTGCTGGGCCTCGGGCTGATCGCCTCGTTCTTTCATCTGTCGCACCCCGAACGCGGCATGCGCTCAATCATGCGTTGGCGCACCTCCTGGCTGTCCAGAGAGGTTCTGCTGCTTCCCGCCTGCATGGGCTTGGCGGCCCTTTACGGTCTAATCCACTGGTTCGACATCACCCCCGTTCTCATCACCTTCGGCAACCAGAAGAATCTGGATTTGTCGATGGCCGTCGGTTTCCTGCTGGCGGGAGCGTCCGCTTTCCTTTTCATCACCACCGGCATGATCTATGCCTGCATCCGCTTCATCAAGGAATGGGCAACGCCCTGGACGGTGGTCAATTATACGTTGATGGGGCTTTCCTCGGGCTTTGCGGCAGCGGCCATCATCGCCGCCCTCGAAAACGCCCTCTTGCGCGACTTCCTGGCGGGCTGGGCCGCCTTGTTCACCCTGGCGGCCTTTGCCGCCAAGGGCTTTACCCTATGGCGCAACAAGCATCTGCCCGCCCCCTTCAGCATGAAATCCGCCATCGGGGTGCATCACGGCCATATAAGGCAACTGAGCCAGGGCTTCATGGGCCGCTCGTTCAACACCATGGAATTCTTCACGCATGTCCACCCCGAGATTCTGCACTGGATGACCGCCCTCATGCTGGTCTTTGGCTTTGCCGCCCCCTCGGCCCTCTTGCTGGCGGGTTGGGCCGACCGCTACCTGCCCGCCCTGATCGCAGCCTTGCCCATCCAGTATCTGGGCCTTTTGGCCGAACGCTGGCTGTTCTTCGCCCAAGGCCGCCATGTGCAGAATGTCTATTATCAAAGGGCGAGTTGATATCTGCACTCAAGCGCCGTGCGGGGCTGCGCCCCTAGGCTTACGCGCGAAAATTCGCGCGGGCGCTCAACGCGCCAGTCGCTGCGCTCCATATCTGCCCCTCAAGCGCCTGAGTCCACATACTCGATCTTGACGACCTCGATCTCTTCGAGGCCCGCAGGTGTGCGAAGCTTGACCACATCGCCCACCATCGCCTTGTGCAGTGCCCGGGCAATGGGTGAAATCCAACTGATGTCGCCTTGCTCCACCCCTGCCTCGTCAACGCCGACGATGCGCACACGGCATTCCTCGTCCCTGCCGTTGACATAGGTGACGCTGGCTCCGAAAAAGACCCGATCGCGCATCTTCTGCTGCTTCTGATCGACCACCTCGGCGGCTTCCAGGCGTTTCGTCAGAAACCGAATGCGCTTGTCGATTTCGCGCAGCCGCTTCTTGCCATAGATATAATCGCCATTCTCCGAGCGGTCGCCATTGCCCGCCGCCCAGGAAACCACTTCGACCACCTTGGGGCGCTCGATGCGCAACAGCCGGTGCAGTTCTTCTTCCAGGCGCGCATGCCCCTTGGGCGTCATATAGTTCTTGAAGCCCGGAGGAAGTGGAAGCACCTCGGGCAGTTCCTCCTCTTCCGAGGTCTCCGATTCTTTGGTAAATGCCTTGCTCATGATTCGAACAATCCATCATCTTCCCCCTCATCCTTGTAACTTGAATC
>PDZW01000029.1 GCA_002753155.1 Alphaproteobacteria bacterium WMHbin7 | reverse complement strand
CCGCGAAGACGTGCCCGACGAGGTGGACGCCGCCTATTCCGGGCGCAAGCTGCGCTTCGGCCCCGATTATATCATTCCGGTTCCCTTCGATCCGCGCCTGATCGCAGCGATTCCCGTGGCCGTGGCCAGGGCGGCGATGGAGTCGGGCGTGGCGCGCCGCCCCATCGTCGATCTGGCGGCCTATGTCAAAACCCTGTCGGCCAGGCTTGATCCCACCGCAGCGACCCTGGAAGCCATCGCTGAAAAAGTGCGGGCCAATCCCAAGCGCGTCGTCTTCGCCGAGGGCGAAGAAGAAAAAAGCATCCGCGCAGCCCTTGCCTTTTTGCATGCAGGCTACGGCACCCCCGTTCTGATCGGGCGCGAGGAGCGCGTTTCGGAAACCATCCGCCAGCTGGGCCTGCACGGCGCCGAAGAGCTGGAGATTCTGAACGCCCGTCTGTCGGATCGCAACGCCTTCTATGCTTCTTGCCTGTACGAGCGCATGCAGCGCCGGGGCATGTTGAAGCGCGATGCCGTGCGCATGGTCAATCTCGAGCGCAACATCTTCGCCGCCCTGATGGTGGCGGCGGGCGATGCCGACGCCCTGGTCACCGGGCTGACGCGCAGCTATGCCGTCGCCTTCGAGGAAATCACCCGCGTCATTGATCCCAATCCCGGCGAGCTGGTCTTCGGCACGACCCTGCTGCTGGCCCGCGGGCGTACGGTCTTCATCGCCGACACCGCCGTCCACGAGACGCCCGACTCCCGGGTGATCGCCCATATCGCCCGCCAGACGGCCGCCCAGGCCCGGCGCTGGGGCCATGAACCCCGCCTGGCCCTGCTTTCCTATTCAAATTTCGGCAATCCCCACTCGGCCCAAGCCGAACGCGTGCAGGGTGCGGTAGCGCTGTTGGACAAGGAGGGGGCCGATTTCGAATATGACGGCGAGATGGCCGCCGACGTGGCACTCGACCCCGAGATGATGAAGCACTATCCCTTCTGCCGTCTGACCGGACCGGCCAATGTGCTGATCATGCCGGGGCTTTATAGCGCCGCCATCTCCTCCAAGCTGATGCAGAAACTGGGCGGCGGCACCGTCATCGGCCCGGTGCTGACCGGCCTGGCCAAGCCCGCCCAGATCGTGCCCATGGACGCCACGGTCACCGACATTCTGCATATGGCGCTGCTGGCCGCGCATGATGCCCTCGACTAGGCCCTCGACGAGTTCCCCCGGCAGAGATCTGCAAGCCGCCCTTCTGCTGGCGGCGCCTGCGCTGATTCTTCTGATCCTGCTGGCCGTTCTGCGCCAGATTCACCCAGCCGTGGCGGCAGCGGGCGGCCTGTTCATCTTTCTGGCCCTTCTTCTTCTCATCCGCCGTCATCTGGCCGACCTCATGGCCGCCGAGGCGTTGGTCCGTTCCTATGACGACGGACAAACCAAGCCGCCGCTGATTCGTCCCGGAGGCTGGGCATCGGATCTGGCCGCAGCCCTGATGCGCCTGCGCACCAATTGGAGCCGCGAGCTTCGCTTGCAATACGCCGTGGCGGGATCGCACGAGACCGTGCTGGATTGTCTGCCCGATCCCCTGCTGCTGCTGGATGACAAGCGGCGCGTGGTCAGGGCCAATCTGACGGCGCGCAAATTGTTCGGGCGCGATCTCAAGGGCCGCGACCTGGCCCAGTTCCTGCGCGACCCTGAGCTGCTGGACGCCGTGGATACCGTCCTGGCCGAAGGGCCGGGCCAGGAAATCTCCTTCGAGTCGCCCGGCACCGTTCACCGCATCTTTCTGGCCCGCATCGAGCCCCTGCCGGTCAAGGCGCTGGACGACGCCAAGGCGCTGCTGACCTTTCACGACATTTCGGCCTTAAAGCGCATCGAGCAGATGCGGGCCGATTTCGTGGCCAATGCCAGCCACGAGCTGCGCACGCCGCTGGCCACGCTTTCGGGCTTCATCGAGACCTTGCAGGGACCGGCCAGGAATGATGCCGAGGCGCATGAGAAATTCCTGGCCATCATGCACGAGCAGACCACGCGCATGTCGCGTCTGGTTCAGGATTTACTGTCGCTTTCCCGGGTCGAGCTGAACGAACTGACGCCGCCCACGGATGGGGTCAATCTGGCCGACTTGCTGTCAAGCGTAGCGGATGGGCTGCAACTGGCGGCCAAGACCAAGGACGAGACGCTGCTTTTGAAGATCGCCCCCGACCTGCCCCATGTCACCGGCGACGGCGACGAGTTGATGCAGGTGTTTCAGAACCTGATCGATAATGCGATCAAATACGGACGCAAGGGCGGCGCCGTCACCATCGAAGCGCGCCTGATCGACAAGGGGCCGATGACCATGGGCGCCGAGGCGCGCCAGGATTGCGTCGCCGTCACAGTCGAAGATGAGGGCGAGGGGATCGACAAGGAGCATCTACCCCGCCTGACCGAGCGCTTCTACCGGGTGGACACGGCGCGCTCGCGCGCCATGGGCGGAACGGGGCTGGGCCTAGCCATCGTCAAGCATATCGTGAATCGTCATCGGGGCGCTTTGCAGATCGACAGCATAGCTGGCACCGGCTCGCGCTTTACGGTCTATCTGCCGAACTTCAAAAAAGCGTAATGCGCTTGATTGGAAGTGAAACAGTTAAAAGAAAGCAAAATCTGCAACCAACTTAATTTCATGTAAAAGTCGCGCCAGTCTGCTTATGATCATTCCGGTATTCTCTGAGAACACGGATCATGATCCCTTCGGGTAAAAACGTCACCCTTTTCCCTTCGCCTTTCCGGCGCCCGGTTTTTGTTTCCCTATTTCTTTGCCTACTCTGGACCATTGCGGCCCTGTATGCGGTGACTCTTTATCGCGCCTGGCATTTCAACGAAGCGGTCAGCGACGATATCAAAAGCGCTGAAACCTTAAGCACCGGCATCGCCATCGGCATCGACCACAATCTGAGCCTGCGCCGCGGCATAGCGATCACCCTGGCCGAGGAAAGCCTGGTGCGCAAGCTGGCGGCAGGCCATTGCCAGCGCCAGCATCCGGTCGGACCCGAATCAGAGCCGGTCAACCGCTTCCTTGAGGTGGCCGAGGAACATCTGGGGCTGAACGCCTTGTGGATGGGCGATGCCTGGGGCTTCGGCATCGCAGCCGCTCGGTCCCGCACCTTAGTCAGCCCGCTCGGTGTTCATTACGCCGACCGTCAGTATTACCGCGAAGCCAAGGCGGGGCGCGTGGGATTCCAGTACGCCTTCGGCAGGACAACCAAGATCGGTGGCCTTTATTTTTCGGCGCCAATTCTGCTGGAAGGCCGGTTCTGCGGCTTCATTCTCACCAAGATAGACACTTCTTCGCTCTATCCCTGGATCGATCAGGCCGAGGCTGTTCTGGCCGATGCAAACGGCGTGATCATCGCCGCCTCCCACAGAAACCTGGAAATGCGGCGGCTGCCCGGTGCCTCCGTCATGGCCTTAAGCGAGGCTGAACGCAGGCAACAGTACGGAAGAACCGATTTCCAGCCCCTGTCCGTCGCTCCTTGGAAGGAGGGAGAGTGGCGGGGGCTGGTGCGCCTTGAGGATCAGAAGGGTCCCATGGTGATGTCATCCAGAAACCTCGAGAGTTTCCCCCTTTCCCTCACCGTCTTTCGCCCCATCGGCAAGCTGGACGAGATCGATCATGACACCCGGCTTCTGCTTCCGCTGGCCGTGGGCCTGGGCATCCTGGTGATCATCGTTCTGGCGGCCTCCTGGGGCTATCTGGGATATGTCAAATATTCACAAGCTTTGCTGCGCCAGAAGAAGCAGCAACTGGACGAGGCGCAGCGGCTGGCCCTGCTGGGAAGCTGGGAGCGCGACATGCAAGCCGGGCAGCTCACCTGGTCAGAGGAATGCCGCTTCATTTTCGAGGGGGATGCAGAGCAGGAAACGATCACGGCCGACGCCTTCGCGTCAAGAATTCATCCCGACGACCGCAAGGCCTTCGAGAAAGCCTTCCGGGATTCGCTCGAAGCGCGACAGCCCGGCAGTTTTGAGCACCGCCTGGACCTGGGCGGCGGGCGCGTCAAGTTCGTCCATCATCGCTGGCACTGCCAGTTCGACGGCCAGGGTTCTCCGCTTCGCTGCTACGGCTTCGTTCAGGACATTACCGAGCGCAAGGGCCTGGAAGAGGAGTTGCGCCGCTCAAACGCCGAGCTTGAACAGTTTGCCTACGCCGCCTCGCACGATCTGCGCGAACCTTTGCGCATGGTCAGCAGCTTTGTCTCGTTGCTGGAGAAGAGGTACGCCGGCAAGCTGGACCAGGAGGCCCGCGAATTCATTGGCTTCGCGCGCGACGGCGCCAAGCGCATGGACGCCCTGATCAGCGGGCTGCTCAATTATTCGCGCACCGGCCAATCCCGGGAACCCTTTCAGCGGGTCGATCTTGCCCAGACCTTGCAGGAAGCGCTGCTCAACCTCAAGGCCACCATCGAGGCCTGTCGTGGCCAGATCGAGATCGAAACTGCTTTGCCCACCGTCATGGGCGACGGGTCGGAATTGGTCCGTCTTTTCCAGAATCTCGTGTCGAACGGGCTGAAGTACCATGCTCCCGACCAGACGCCGGTGGTGCGGATCGGCGCAGAGAGGGCCGGTGGCGAGTGGGTGATAACGGTGAGCGACAACGGCATCGGCATCGCACCCGAGCAGCACGAGCGCATCTTTCGCATCTTCCAGAAGCTTCACACCCCAAGCCAGTATGAAGGCGCCGGAATCGGCCTGGCCGTGTGCAAGAAGATTGTCGAGCGGCACCAGGGCCGCATCTGGGTCGAAAGCCAGCCCGGCAATGGCAGCAGATTCAGCTTCACCCTGCCCGCGATGGAATAAGCGCACGATAGAGCGCGGTGGCGTGATCATCGAAGGTGGCGAAGATCACGCGTTCGAGATCGGGGTATTTCGCCAACTCAGCCGTCACCGTCGCCACGGCAATGCGGGCGGCGCGTTCCAAGGGAAAACGATAGACGCCGGTCGAGATTCCGGGAAAAGCGATGTGGCGGGCCTTAAGCCTGCCCGCCTCTTCCAAGGTACGGCGATAGCAGGAGGCCAGCAGGGCCTCCTCACCGGCAAGCCCGCCCTGCCAGACCGGGCCCACGGTATGAATCACCCATTTGGCGGGCAGGCCGTAGCCCTTGGTGCTTTTGGCAGAGCCGGTGGGGCAGCCCCCCAGCTTGCGGCATTCCTCGAGCAGGCCGGGACCGGCGGCCAGGTGAATGGCGCCATCGACGCCGCCCCCGCCCAGCAGCGACTCGTTGGCGGCGTTCACGATGGCGTCCACCGCCAATCTTGTGATGTCGCCCTGGTGAATGTCCAACCGGGCCGACACGCAACCTTAAGCCTTCGCCCGCTCGATGCCCTGGCGGATGAGATCGAGCGCTTCCTCGGGCTCGCCCCAGCGCTTGACCTGCACCCATTTGCCCTTTTCCAGATCCTTGTAGTGGGCGAAGAAATGGGCGATCTGCTCCAGCATGATCGACTGAAGATCGCGGTACGAGCCGACATTGGAGTGATAGGGATGCAGCTTGTCGACCGGCACGCAAAGAATTTTCTCGTCGATACCGCCCTCGTCTTCCATCAGCAGCACACCGATGGGGCGCGAGCGGATGACGACGCCGGGAATCACCGGGATATTGCCCAGAACGGCGGCATCGATAGGGTCGCCGTCTTGGCTTAGCGTGTGCGGAATGAAGCCGTAATTCATCGGGTAATACATCGCCGTGTGCAGGAAGCGATCGACGAAGATGGCGCCCGATTCCTTGTCCATCTCGTATTTCACCGGGCTGCCGCCCATCGGAATTTCGATGATGACATTGATTTCGTAGGGCGGATTCGATCCGATGGGTATCTTCTTGACGTCCATGACTGACCTATTGGTTTAGAGATTCACGCGCCGGAACATAAGGCAAAGACAAGGCTTGCGCCACCGCTTCGTAGGTAAGGCGTCCCTGATGAACATTGAGACCCGCCAGAAGATGGGGATCCATCAGCAGCGCTGTCGTCGTGCCCAGGTCGGCCAGGGCCAGCACGAAGGGCAAGGTGGCGTTGTTGAGCGCCTGGGCCGAGGTGCGAGCCACCGCACCCGGCATGTTGGCGACACAGTAATGCACGACACCCTCCTCGACATAAGTGGGAGCGGCATGGGTGGTGGGGCGGCTGGTCTCGGCGCAGCCTCCCTGATCGATGGCGACATCGACCAGCACCGAGCCGGGACGCATGCGCCCCAGCATGGCCCTGGTGATCAGCCTGGGGGCGGCGGCACCCGGCACCAGCACGGCGCCAATCACCAGATCGGCCGAAACGACATGCCGCTCGACGGCATCCAGCGTGGCATAGACCGTGGTGAGAGAAGCACCGAAATGATCGTCCAGCTCGGCCAGACGGGGCAGGCTGGTATCGAGCAGCGTGACGCGGGCTCCCAGCCCGATGGCCATGCGGGCCGCATTCGATCCCACCACGCCGCCGCCTAGCACCACCACATTCGCCGGCGCAACGCCGGGCACACCGCCCAGCAGAATGCCCGCCCCGCCCTGTTCCTTTTCCAGATGATGGGCGCCGGCCTGCACCGACATGCGCCCCGCCACTTCGCTCATGGGAGCCAGCAGGGGCAGGCGACCCTTGGCGTCGGTGACGGTTTCATAGGCGATGGCGGTTACCCCGCTGCCGAGCAGTCCCTTGGCCTGCTTGGGATCGGGAGCCAGATGCAAATAGGTGAACAGGGTCTGGCCGGGCCGCAGATGATCAAGCTCGGAGGGCTGCGGCTCCTTGACCTTGACGATCAGATCGGCCTTGGCAAAAACGGCGGGCGCATGCGGCAGAATTTCCGCACCGACCTCGATATAGGCCTTGTCGTCGAATCCAGCACCCAGACCGGCGCCATTCTGCACCACCACATGATGGCCGTGATGGATCAGCTCGCGCACCGAACCCGGCACCAGACCCACACGATATTCATGCGTTTTGATTTCCTTGGGAACGCCGATGATCATGCCTTACCGCCTCGTTTGATGTCTTTGAGCGAAGCCGCCCGAAGCCCCAGCACCAGCGCTGTATAGACCGCCAGACCGGCGCCGATGGCCAGGGCCAGCATGACAACCTGCCCCATGAAATAAGCACCGTCGGCGATGGAGCCGATCCAATAGGTCACACTTCCCATCAGCAGGGAAGCCAGCAGCATGCGAGGCACGCGGCTTTTCAGGCGCGCATCGGGCAGGAACCATCCTTGCCTGCGCACCTTGCGATACAGAAGACCGACATTGAGCCAGGCCGAACAGGCCGAAGCCAGGGCGATGCCCACCACCCCCAGAAGCGGCATCAGGGCAAAGGCAAAGCCGACATTGGCCAGCATGGCGATGCTGGCGATCTTGACCGGTGTCGCCGTATCTTCGCGGGCGAAGAAGGCGGGGGTTAGGCCCTTGATCAGCACGAAGGCGGGCAGGCCCAGCGAAAAGGCGGCCAGCGCCTTGGCGGTGGCGATGCTGTCATTGGGACCAAAGGCGCCTCGCTCGAACAGAACCTCTACGATCGGCAGGGCCAGCGTTGACAAGCCGAAGGCGGCGGGCAGGGTGATCAGCAGGCCGAATTCCAGCGAGCGGTTCTGAGCCGATTGCGCCGCCCCTTCATTGCCCGAGGCCAGATGGCGGCTTAGGATCGGCAACAGCGCCGTGCCGATGGCCGCCCCCACGATTCCCAGCGGCAACTGATTAACCCGGTCGGCGTAGTAAAGATACGACACCGCCCCCTCGGCCACCAGCGAGGCCAGCATGGTATCGACCAGCAGATTAAGCTGATAGATGCCAGCCCCCACAGCACCTGGCAGAATACGCCGCATCAAAAGCTTGACCTCGGGGGTCAGGCGCGGGCGCTGAATGCCGAATCTGACACCTTGGCGCTTGCAGGCCCAGATCAACCAGGACAGTTGCAAGAGGCCCGCCAATGTGGTGCCGATGGCCAGCGCGTGGCCGGGCGTGGGGGTCAGCGGAACCAGCAGCAAATTGGCGCCGATCAGGGTGAGATTGAGCAGAATCGGGGTGGCGGCGGCGGCGGCGAATCTGCCCAGCGCGTTCAGCACGCCTGAGAGCAGCGAGACCAGCGAGATCAGCAGCAGATAGGGAAATGTGATGCGGGAAAGCAGGATGGCCAGATCGAACTTTTCAGGATTGGCGACAAAGCCCGGCGCAAAGACATACATCGCCAAAGGCATGATCAGCTCGAACAATCCGACGAAAAGGGCAAGAGCTAGGGCCAGGACGCTTAAAGCCTCAGCCGCGAAGGACAAGGCCCTTTCGCGTCCCCCTTTTCCTTCCAGATCGCGCGCGAACAGGGGCACGAAGGCAGCGTTGAAGGCGCCCTCACCAAACAGACGACGAAACAGATTGGGAAATTTGAAGGCGACGAAGAAGGCATCCGAGACCAGGCCCGCCCCCAGAATCTGCGCGGTCAGGATGTCGCGGGCAAATCCGGTGAGGCGGCTGAGACCCGTATAAAAGCCGACCGTGCCGATGGCTTTTTGCAGCGACATGGCTCAGGCCGCCGCCGGGGCCTGGGCGGATTTACGTCGGGCCGGAGGGCCGGGCGGCGAAGGATGCGCCGGATCGAGCGGCGTCAGCGGATCGGACACGGCAGCTGCCAGCGCCTTTTTCAACTGCTTCAGTTTTTCCTCGTGATCCACCTTCATGCCGAAGACGTCCTTGACATAAAAGACGTCAACCACGCGCTCGCCATAGGTCGAGATATGGGCCGATGAAATCTGCAAGCCCTGGCCGGTGATGGCCGAGGTGACGTCATAGAGAAATCCCGGCCGAGAGCGGCCATTGACTTCGATCAGCGTGTGGGTGCGGCTGGCCTTGTTGTCGAGGATGACGCGCACGGGTACGCGAAAGGCGCGGGCGCGGGCGGGCAGGCTGCCCCGCTTGGCGGCCAGCTCCTTGGCCAGGCGCACGCGCCCCGTCAGCGCCCGCTCCAGATTGCCTTCCAGCTTCTTCAGCCGATCAGGGGCTTCCAAAGCGCCGCCTTCGGAATCCTGCACGCCGAAACTGTCGAGCGCCATGCCGTTGGCCAGCGTCACGATCTTGGCATCCACGATGCTGGCCCCCGAAAGCGCCATGGCGCCTGCGATCTGCGAGAACAGACCGGGATGATCGTCGGTATAGACGGTTACTTCGGTGACGGCATGCGCCTTGTCGATATGGAGGCGGAGGGTCAGCCCCTGCTTCTTCGCCTCGGCCTCGCGAATCAGGCGCGCATGGTCGATCTGATCCTCAAGGTCGCAAGACAGCCAATAGGATTGGTAGCCCCTGGCCAGATGAGTCTCGATCTCTTCTGGCGTCCAGCCATCCTTGGAAAGGGCTTGCGCCAGCGTTCTCTTGGCCGCCTCGGCCCGCTCGCTTTTTCCCTCGCCCGGAGAAAGTGCTCCACTGATCGCCTCCTCGGAACGGTAATAGAGTTCGCGCAGCAGGCCCGCCTTCCAGTTATTCCAGACGGTGGGGCCGACGGCGCGGATATCGGCCACGGTCAGAATCAGCAAAAGCTTCAGGCGCTCGGGCGATTGCACGATCTCGATGAAATCGGAAATGGTTTTCGGATCGTCGATATCGCGCTTGAAGGCGGTCTGGCTCATCAGCAGATGATGGCGCACCAGCCAGGAAACCGTTTCGGTTTCCTCGTCCAAAAGGCCCAGGCGCGGCCCCAGCTTCAGCGCCATCTCGGCCCCCAGAACCGAATGATCGCCGCCCTTGCCCTTGGCGATGTCGTGCAGAAGAGCGGCGGCGTAAAGGGCGCGGCGCGACGATAATTGGTGAATGACCGTATGCGCCACCGGATGTTCCGTCTTGAACTCGCCCTGCTCGATGCGGTTCAGAATGCCAATCGCGCGGATGGTGTGCTCGTCGACCGTATAGACATGGTACATGTCGTACTGCATCTGCGCCACCACGCGCCCGAAGGCAGGAATGAAGCGACCGAAGACTCCGGCTTCATTCATCTTGCGCAGCGTCTCGTCGGCACCCTTGGGACTGGACAGCGTTTCAATAAAAATCGCATTGGCTTCGGCCGAATTGCGCAGCGCATCGACCGCGCGGATATTCTTGGAGATCAAGCCCAGGGCCTTGGGATGAATGTCGAGCCCATTTTCCTGGGCTCTGCGGAAAATCGAGAGCAGGCGGATGGGTTCGCGCTCGAAATCGTCATCATGCGTTACGTTAAGGCGCCCGCCCTCGACCTTGAATCCGTCGATCGACTTCTTGAAGGCCAGCCGCGCCAGAAGCCGCCCGCCCTTGGGGCGGCGCTTGTGGCTTTCTTCCAGAATGGCGCAGACGATGCGGGTGAGATCGCCCACATATTTGGCGATCAGAAAGTAATGCTTCATGAAACGCTCGACCGAGCGCGCACCGGTGCGCCCGGCATAGTTCATGCGCCTAGCCAGCTCGGGCTGCACGTCGAAGGTCAGGCGGTCTTCCTCGCGCCCCGTCAGGTAATGCAGATGGCAGCGCACGGTCCACAGGAAATTCTGGGCCTGAGTGAATTTGCGCGCCTCGGCCGCCGACAGCACGCCCCGGGGCACCAGATCAGTCACATCCTCGATGTAATAGAGATATTTGGCGATCCAGAGCAGGGTTTGCAGATCGCGCAGGCCGCCCTTGCCTTCCTTGATGTTGGGTTCCAGCACATAGCGCGAGTCACCCAGGCGCTCGTGGCGGGCATCGCGCTCGGCCAGTTTGGATTCGGCAAAGGATTCGGCGGTGGACAGCGCAATCTCGGTGCGATAGCGCAGTTGAAGCTGCTCGACCAGTTCCTTCTCGCCCCACAGCCAGCGTACTTCCAAAAGTGCCGTGCGGATGGTGAGATCGTTGAGGGCCTGACGCAGGCATTCATCGACCGAGCGCGTGGCATGGCCCACGGTGAGGCCCAGATCCCACAGCATGTAGAGGATATATTCGACCAGTTGCTCGGCATAAGGTGTGGGCTTGGCGGTGGGCAGCAGAAACAGCAGGTCGATGTCGGAATGCGGGCACAGCTCGCCCCTTCCATAGCCGCCCTGGGCCGCCACCGAGATCTGTTCACCCTGGGTGCGCACACCCTGAGGCAACACGAACTGGACGGCGAAATCGTAGATGACCCGGATGATCTGGTCGATCAGATGACAATTGGCCCTGACCGTATCGGCGCCCGAGGCGTTATGGTCCTCGAAGCGCTGGCGCACCTCGGCCCGACCCGAGGCCAGGGCCTCTTTCAGAATCTCAAGTGCTTTGGGGCGCAGCTTGGCGCGCGCCGTCTCGCCATCGCCTGCCAGCGCTTCCAGGCGGGCAATCAAGGACTTGCGGTCGATAATGGCTCGGGGATCGGTGATCTTGTTCATGGCAGGGAAGATATCATTCGAAGAGATCGGCTGTCGATGAAACAGGCGGCTTTTCAGGTGTGATCAAAAATTCACCGTTCGGATCATGCGCCTTGTAGCGTTTGAGCGCGTCTTCGCGCCCGCTCACGCCATAGCAATAGGCGCAGCCATGCGGGCAACTGTCATAGGCGCCGATGTCTCTGCTTTCCGCACAGCCGCAATCAGGCCTTGTGCCTTTGAACTTAAACGGAAATTCCACTCCGGCTATCTCTCTCAACCGGTCTGGATCGATGCAACGGGCGGCTTGGGCGCCCTCGGGGATGAGGTCCGGCTGACAGCAGACGGAGAGGCGCATGCCTTCCCCCCTGGCAATCCCGGCAAGACGGGCGATCAGGGCGCGCTTGGCCGAAATGTCGGGGTCCTGCCAAGAAAAACCGTGTTTTTGCGCTGCCACCGCCAGATTGCGCCTGGTTTTTTGGTAAATCTGGGCAAAGGACACCACCACCTCGTCACAGGCCCCCCGCAATCCCCTTGCAAGGGCTGAGAAATTCTCAAGATGCCACTCGGATGGGGTCAGGCTTGTGATCAAAATAGGGTCGTAGCGCCAGACCAGGACCCGGGGGCCGAAACGCTCGGCCACTTGCCGCATGGCCCGGATCGCCCGGTTGGCATCCGCCATTCGCTCCTCCAACGCTTTGGGATAACCGGTCAGGGTCTGGGTGACGATGAAGGGATAAGCCTGTGTGCAAAGCGCGTCCAGCACCGGCAGAAACGGCTCTATGTTCCTGGTCCAGAACACAAATCCATCCACATCCGGCTTGCGCAGGGACAAGGTGGATGGTTTGCCGCCATAGGGGTTTTCAATGCGGACATAGCCCGCCTTCAGGCGGTTTCTGAACCAATCGCCGTAGAAGGCCGGAATGTCGGTGCGATAGCTGGCTGAGAGGATCATCGTGCGAGACTTCTTAATACAGTTTATACTGGACGGATGCTCAAGCTCAAACGCGTTCCCATCGATACCCAGCGCGAATATGTGGCTTTCCTTAGCCGCGATTGCGCCGTCTATCGCGCCGAGGGTTTCAAGGCCCTGGCCAAGATCGAAGTCATGGCCGACGGCAAGCATGTGCTGGCCACCCTTAATGTCGTGGAAAACGGCCTGATCGTGGGGCCCGACGAACTGGGCCTGTCGCTGCAGGCTTTTGCCTCGATGGGCCTGCCCGAAGGCGCCGAAGTCTCGATCCGCCAGGCCAGCCCGCCCGAAAGCCTGGAAGCCGTGCGTGCCAAGATCAGGGGCCAGACACTGGAGCCTCAGGACTACAAGGCCATCATCGAGGATGTGGCGGCGCATCGCTATTCCCAGATGGAACTGGCGGCCTTTCTGGTCTCGCTGGCCGGATTCATGACCACCGGCGAGGTGCTGGCCCTGACCAGGGCCATGGCGGGTACGGGCACCCGGCTGTCCTGGCCCGATCCGGTGGTGGTGGACAAGCATTGCGTGGGCGGCCTGCCCGGCAACCGCACCTCGATGATCGTGGTGCCCATCGTGGCGGCGCATGGATTGCCCATTCCCAAAAGCTCGTCGCGCGCCATCACCAGCCCTTCGGGCACCGCCGACACTATGGAGGTGCTGGCCAATGTGGATATTCCCCTGCCCCGGCTGCGCGAGATCGTAGGAGCCGAACGGGGCTGTCTGGTCTGGGGCGGGCACATGAATTTAGCACCTGCCGACGATGTGCTGATCTCGGTCGAACGGCCCTTGAACGTGGACACGCCCGAGCAGATGGTGGCCTCAATCCTGGCCAAGAAAGCGGCGGCTGGCTCGACCCATCTTCTGATCGACATTCCCGTGGGACCCACCGCCAAGGTGCGCAATCAGACCGAGGCCATCCGTTTAAGGAAGCTGTTCGAATTCGTGGGCGGCGCCATGGGCATGCAGATGGTGGTGATCATGAGCGACGGCTCGCAGCCCATCGGGCACGGCATCGGCCCGGCGCTGGAAGCCCGTGACGTCATGCAGGTCTTAAGGCGCGATCCCGCGGCACCCCAGGACCTGCGCGAGAAATCGCTGGAACTGGCGGGCCTGCTGATCGATTTCGATCCCAAGGTTAAGGGCGGCCAGGGCTATGCCATCGCCCGCGAGATTCTTGATTCGGGCCGGGCACTGACCGCCATGGAGCGCATCATCGCCGCCCAAGGCCCCAGCCATGTGCCTTCGGCCCTGGGCAAATTCACCGAAGAGATTCCAGCACCCCGCGCAGGCACGGTTTCCTCGATCGACTGCTACCGCATCGCCCGCATCGCAAGGCTGGCCGGAGCCCCCATGGACAAGGGCTCGGGGCTTGATCTGTTCAAGCGCGTGGGTGACCGGGTCGAGGCCGGAGAAACGCTGTACCGCATCCACGCCGCCAACAAAGCCGACTTCGCCTTCGCCACGGCCTTGGCGCGGGAAAACAACGGGTTCGGGTTGGATTAGGGCGTCTTTGCTCTTATTGGGCGAGGATGCTACACTTCCCTCCAGATTGGCCCAGGGAAGTGAAAGCGTTAAGCAATGGAAGCAGTCAAAGCAAAACTTGAAGCCGATGGCAGCGTTCTCGTAAGCCGTCCCGGCTCGAAACTGCTGACGGTGGTGGCCCCGCGCACCGACTGGAAAAGGATCGACGCCACCACCGAAGCAGAGATTGAACGACAGGCTGCGGAAGATGACGCCGAAGCACAGCAAGACGCGGCGACCTGGGCCAAGCGCGTGCGCAGCCGTGTCGGCCTATCGCAAACGGAATTCGCCAAACGCATCGGGGTACCGGTGGCAACGGTGCGCAATTGGGAGCAGGGCAAGCGCAGTCCACATGGCCCGGCGCGAGCACTTTTGCGCGTTCTCGACCGCATTCCCAAAGCCGTCATCGCAGCCCTGGCGGCGTGAATGACAGGCGGCGTGAAAAGTCAAACTCGCTTTTTTGGCTGGGGCATTCTTGCCCTTGCAGTACTGGCCATCGGGCTTGTTGCTGTTTTCCTGCTTTACGCAATACAGGCTTACCCAAACAAACTTGAAGCCGGGCAGCTTGGCCCTTGGGGTGATTTTTTTGGTGGCACATTAAATCCGATTTTATCCACGTTCACTGTTCTTGCACTTCTCTACACTATCTTTCTCCAGCGCCGCGAATTGGAGGAATCGAGCCGAGCAATTCGACAACAGAATTTCGAGGCGACGTTTTTCAAGATGCTGGAGATGCATAACAGCATTCTTACCAACATTGATATTCATGCTAAAGGAAATGTTTTTCGTGGAAGAGATTGCTTTGAGAAGTTTTTTTACCTGCGCCTAGATGGGCAATTTGCTCGAAAAACCAAGCAATATTCTAAAAATTCTGCGCATGTGTCCCCAGCACTTGAGGAGATAATTCAAGAATTTTGGAAGCAGGCGCTATCTGAACTCGGGCACTACTATCGCTACCTCTACGACCTCACCAAGTTTGCAGACGCTTACGAGGGCAATAACCGCTTCTATATAAAAATCATCCGCTCGCAGTTGTCGAATCACGAATTGGCGCTGCTGTTCTACAACTGCCTCTCTGAGCATGGCGCAAAGATGAAGCCTCTCGTCGAGAAATACGCGCTGCTCAAGCATCTGCCCAACGATCTTCTTCTTGACCCCAGCCACAAGGCCCTGATCTCGCCCACTGCCTTTGGTGAAGAGGTAACTTAATCTAAAAGGTCATGCCCGGACTTGATCCGGGCATCCATCTGTTTCGTGGATGGCCGGGTCAAGCCCGGCCATGACGGCATTGTTTCAAACCGTCTTCTCGCTAAACCCGCACAGATCGCGGATGAGGCAATCTGAACAGTGCGGGTTTCGAGGCGGAAAATCATGAGACAAGCGGCCTGGCGCCGTTTCGCCGCGAGTCAATACTACTTCCTGACTGCATGATGCGGATTGAGGGGGGATCGGGAGACAGGACGGAACGAGTCCGCCTGCCTCCCTGCCAACCCCGCCGGAATTATGCGCGGCGAAAAGCGATGAGCGAATCGTTGATCCGCTGGCCGCTACGGGCATCAACATAGACCTTGGTCCAACCCTGCTCGCGGGTCAGAATCTTGGCTTCATAGATGCCCTTGCGGATGAGCTTGACAGGAGAGACGTGCAGAACGCCCTCGGCAACGAGCGAGGCGCGCACATCCTGGCGGCTCTGCATCTTGGAAACCGGCGCGCTGGAATCGACAGCGGCGAAAGCGAACGAGGGAACGAGAGCGATGGCCAGGGCCAGAGTGGTCTTCTTCAACATGGTGACTTCTCCGAGTGGGGTTGGTTTCGATGACGGGAGAATGGCGAAACTTAAGGTTCGCCGCAGTGCGCACCGTCACACCCTTTCTGTGATCTTCATCACAGGGGGAAGTTGCCTCTAAATTACCTCTCTGACATCTCGCTTCCCATGCAGAGCCCTGAGCACTGCGATGCCGTCTGGCAGCGGGCGGTAGAAGATCACGTAATTGCCGTGCGGAAAGCTGCGCAGCCCGGCCGAAATTTCCGGCCTCGCCCGGCCAGAGAGCGGGTTCTCGGCCCGCTCTTGGCAGGCCGCCTTTTTCTCGTCGATGAAGGAGAAGGCTCGCGCCGGATTGTCCTTGGCAATAAAGTTGGCGATCTCGCCCAAATCTTTGACCGCTGTTCTTTCAAGAACCAGCCGCGCCATTTCCGTCAGAGGGGATATTTCTTGCGCAGATCGACCCTCAGCGCCTCAAACGCCTGATCGGCATCAATGAAGTCGTTACCCGAATCGGCTTCGTGAATGGCGGCCTTGAGATCGGCCAGATTCGCTTCCTCTTCGCTGTCGAAGACGATCACGGCCACGGGCCGATTGCCGGGAAGTCCGGATTTCGCCAGGGCCTCGCCTGCCTGTTCAACGGTACTGACTAAACGTGTCGCCATGCGCCAACTATAGCCACTTCGTGCGAGCAAGTCACTTCGTCTTCTCCCCCCACCCGCACAGATCGCGGATGAGGCAATCGGGACAGCGCGGCTTGCGCGCCTTGCAGATATAGCGCCCATGCAGAATCAGCCAGTGATGGGCGTGATCCATGAATTCAGGCGGCGTGATTTTCATCAACCCCGCCTCCACCGCTTCGGGCGTTTTGCCCTTCGCCAATCCGCTGCGGTTGGCCAAGCGAAAAACATGCGTATCCACCGCCATGGTGGGTTCGCCGAAAGCCACGTTCAGCACCACATTGGCCGTTTTGCGCCCAACACCCGGCAGAGCTTGAAGTGCTTCTCGGTCGCGCGGAACCTCGCCGCCATGGCGTTCGATCAGCAAGCGCGATAGCTCGATGATGTTGGCAGCCTTGGCGTTGTAAAGACCGATCGACTTTACATATTCCTTCAAGCCATCCAGCCCCAGTTTCAACATCTGGGCGGGGGTCGTTACCTGTTTGAACAAGGGCTGAGTGGCTTTATTGACGCCCTTGTCCGTCGCCTGGGCCGACAGCACCACGGCCACCAGCAGCGTATAGGGATTGACGAAATCGAGTTCGCTTTTTGGAGCGGGGTCTTGCGCCTGCAATCGACTGTAAAGCTCGCGGACTTTCTTGGGCGTCATAAGCCCAAGACATCCTTCATCGAATAAAGCCCGTGGCGCCTGCCCTTGCACCACAGGGCGGCCCGCACGGCGCCCTTGGCGAATATCTGACGGCTTGAAGCCTTGTGGGTGATCTCGAAACGCTCGCCCTCGGCGGCGAAGATGACCGTATGGTCCCCCACCACATCGCCGCCCCTGAGTGTTGCAAAACCAATCTCGCCTCGCGGGCGCACACCGGTCTGGCCATCCCTGGATTTGCAGGCCACCTGATCAAGCGAAACGCCCCGGCCCATGGCCGCCGCCCGGCCCAGACCCAGCGCTGTGCCCGAGGGCGCATCCACCTTGTGCCGATGATGCATTTCCACGATCTCGATATCGTACATGTCGTCCAGCACCCGGGCCACCTGCTCAACCAGGGCAGCGGCCAGAGTGACGCCGACACTCATATTGGGCGCCATCACGATGCGGGCCTTTTGCGCCTGCTCTTCGACCTGGCGGCTCTGGGCCTCGCTCATGCCGGTGGTGCCGATGATCAGCACCTTGCCCAGACTGGCCGCAATCTTCGCATGTTCGACGCTGGCCGGCGGCACGGTAAAATCGATCACCGCATCGACATGCTGGAACATCTCGGCAGCACTGGCCGAGACGGCGATGCCCAGTTTTCCGAAACCGACCAATTCGCCGATATCGCGCCCCACAGCATCGGTGCCTGGCCGCTCAGTGCCACCAGCCAAATGCGCCCCTGGGGTTTGCAGCACTTCGCGCACCAGCATCTGACCCATTCTTCCAGCGCAGCCGACGATTCCGATTTTCATGTTTGCCCTCAAATCCCCGTGAAGATGAAATCCAGCGCCGCCAGAATGTCATATCTTTGCTCGGCAAGCGACCCCACCTTGGGGCCGAGGGTCTTCCTTTCAATCGCCGCCAAATGGACGGCTTCAAGAATATGGGGCTTTCCTTCGACGACGAATCGCGTCGACAAACTGCGGTGACCTTTGATCTCGGCATGCTCTTCTGCCACCAGAGGCGCCACGATCACCGTATTCAAGCTGTCAAGAAAATCGGTCTGCAAATCGAGGAAATAGGCCACGCGTGTGGGGCGGCCGGGGAGATAAAGATCGAATTGCGCCATCAGAACCGCCTGTAGCCGTCGCTCCACAGCCCGTTTTTCTCGACAGAGCGGTTGTAAGCTTCGATGGCGTCGCGGTTCTCTTCCTGCCAGCGGGCTTTTCGGATGGCGCGCACCTCTTCGGCCAGCTTTTCTTCCAGCGAGGCCGACAAATTAAGCCCCGCCTCGCGGGCTTGACGCAGAAGATCCTGATTCACGGTGACATTCACCGCTTTCTTGCCCGCCTTGGGATCGAAGAGCTTATTGACGTTGTTCAAGGTGCCCATCCGCTATGCGCATGCCTTACCCACATATAGCATGCGCATAAGATCGGCGCACCTATTCCTTCAAATCGTCCCACAACTCCTTGACCTTGGAGAAGAAGCCGGTGGATTCGGGGCTGGTATCCTGGCCCGCCCCTTCCTTGTCGAATTCCTTCAAGAGGTCCTGCTGCTTCTTGGTCATCTTGACCGGGGTTTCGACCATGGCCTGGATGAACATGTCGCCCCTGGCCGGGCTTTTGAGAATTGCCATGCCCTTGGACTTCAGGCGGAACTGATGTCCGGTCTGAGTGCCGGTGGGAATGGTCACCTTGGCCCGGTTGCCATCGATGGTAGGCACCTCGATCTGGCCGCCAAGTGCCGCCGTGGTCATGGGAATGGGCACGCGGCAATAGATGTTGGCGCCGTCGCGCTGAAAGAAGCGATGCGGCTTGACCGACAGGAAAATGTACAGATCGCCCGCCGCCGAGCCACGCAGCCCCGCCTCGCCCTCTCCGGCCAGACGGATACGCGTTCCATCCTCGACGCCCGGGGGAATATTGACCGACAGGGTCTTTTCCTTGCGCACCCGGCCCGAGCCCGCACAGGGCTTGCAGGGATCGCTGATCACCTTGCCCATGCCGTGGCAGGTCGGACAGGGTCGTTCGATGGTGAAGAAGCCTTGCGTGGCGCGCACCTTGCCGTGGCCGTTGCAGGTGGCGCAGGCCGTGGGCTGGTTGCCGCCCGCCGAGCCGCTGCCCTTGCAGGCTTCGCAGGGCACCGAGGAAGGAACGCGCACCGAGGTGTTGAGCCCCTTATGCGCCTCTTCCAGCGTGACATCCATATTGTAGCGCAGATCCTGGCCGCGCCCCGGCTGGGCGCTGGCCCGGCGCCCGCCCCCCATGAAATCGCCGAACATTTCGTCGAAGATGTCGGCGAAACCGGCGCCGCCGAAATCATGGGCTCCGCCGCCGCCACCGCCGCCCGGCCTGAAACCGGCGCCGCCCTGCTCGAAGGCGGCATGGCCGAAGCGATCATAGGCGGCGCGCTTCTGATCATCCTTTAAAATTTCATAGGCCTCGCTGATGTCCTTGAATTTCTGCTCGGCCGCCTTATCGCCGGGATTCTTGTCGGGATGCCACTGCATGGCCAGCTTGCGGTAGGACTTTTTAAGATCCTCCGCACTCGCCCCTTTGGCGACTCCCAGCAGTTCGTAAAAATCTTTTTTCGCCATGGCCCCGACCCAACCGGCGGAGCGGGCCTGACGGCCCGCCCCAATCTAATTACTTTTTATCGGGATCGACTTCGGTGAAGTCGGCATCGACCACCTTGTCGTCCGCCGCCTTGCCCTCGGCGTGTCCCTCGTGAGACCCCTGGGGTGCTTCGCCCCCGGCCCCTCCGGCCGCCGCTTCCTGGCTGGCCTTGTACATGGCTTCGCCCAGCTTCATCGAGCTTTGCATCAAGGCTTCGGTCTTGGCCTTAATGGCGGCCAGATCCTCACCGCCCAGAGCCGCCTTCAGTGCCTCGACATCCTTCGAGATGGCGTCCTTGATTTCGGCGCTTACGGCGTCGCCGCTTTCCTTCAAGGTCTTCTCGGTGGAATGGACCAGCGCATCGGCATGGTTCCTGGCATCGACCAGTTCACGCCGCTTCTTGTCCTCGTCGGCATGCAGCTCGGCTTCCTTGACCATGCGGTCGATGTCGGCGTCGTTCAGGCCGCCCGAGGCCTGAATGCGGATATTCTGCTCCTTGCCGGTCGCCTTGTCCTTGGCCGTGACATGCACGATGCCGTTGGCGTCGATGTCGAAGGTGACCTCGACCTGCGGCACGCCGCGCGGCGCCGGGGGAATGCCGACCAGATCGAACTGGCCCAGCATCTTGTTGTCGGCGGCCATCTCGCGCTCGCCCTGGAAGACGCGGATGGTGACCGCCGTCTGCCCATCCTCGGCGGTCGAGAAGGTCTGGCTTTTACGGGTGGGAATGGTGGTGTTGCGATCGATCAGACGGGTGAACACGCCGCCCAGCGTTTCGATGCCGAGCGACAGCGGAGTCACGTCGAGCAGCAGCACATCCTTGACGTCACCCTTGAGCACACCGCCTTGAATGGCCGCACCCAGCGCAACCACCTCGTCGGGGTTGACGCCCTTGTGCGGCTCGCGCCCGAAGAATTCCTTGACCGCCTCGACCACCTTGGGCATGCGGGTCATACCGCCGACCAGAATGACTTCGTCGATTTCGCTGGCCTTGATGCCTGCATCCTTGAGAGCGGCGCGGCAAGGCCCGATGGTGCGGTTGATCAGCTCTTCCACCAGGGCTTCCAGCTTGGCCCGCGTCAGCTTCACGTTGAGATGCTTGGGTCCCGACTGATCAGCCGTGATGAAGGGCAGATTGACGTCGGTCTGCATGGCGCTGGACAGTTCGATCTTGGCCTTCTCCGCCGCCTCTTTCAGGCGCTGCAGGGCCAGACGGTCCTTGCGCAGGTCGATGCCCTGCTCCTTTTTGAACTCGTCGGCCAGATAGTCGATGATGCGGGCGTCGAAATCCTCGCCGCCCAGGAAGGTGTCGCCGTTGGTCGATTTCACCTCGAAGACGCCGTCGCCGATTTCCAGCACCGACACGTCGAAAGTGCCGCCGCCCAGATCGTAGACCACGATGACGCCAGCGCCCTTCTTCTCCATGCCATAGGCCAGAGCCGCCGCGGTGGGCTCGTTGATGATGCGCAGCACCTCAAGGCCCGCGATCTTGCCCGCATCCTTGGTGGCCTGTCGCTGGGAATCGTTGAAATAGGCGGGCACGGTGATGACGGCCTGTGTGACCTTCTCGCCCAGATAGGCTTCCGCCGTTTCCTTCATCTTGGTCAGAATGAAGGCCGAGACCTGGCTGGGGCTCATCTTCTTGCCATCGATCTCGACCCAGGCATCGCCATTGTCGCCCGGCACGATCTTGTAGGGAACGAGGCCCTTGTCCTTTTCCACCATCGGATCGTCATAACGCCGTCCGATCAGACGCTTGATGGCGAACAGGGTGTGGGCCGGATTGGTCACGGCCTGACGCTTGGCGGCCTGGCCGACCAGACGCTCGCCGGAATCGGCGAAGGCGACCATCGAGGGCGTGGTCCGGGTGCCCTCGGAATTCTCGATTACCTTGGCGCCCTTGCCTTCCATGATGGCAATGCACGAATTCGTGGTGCCCAGGTCGATGCCAATGACTTTGCTCATCTCATCCTCATTTTCTTCAGGCAGGCCGACAGACCCCGATCAGGCAATCTTGAAGGCGGCCCCCTTTTGGGTGGTGAAGGTTGGCCGGGGGAACCCCCAGCCTGGTCGGATATATAGGGAACGGCGGTCTATCCCGCAACCGTTCAGGCGAAGCAAACACTTAAACAGGGCGGAATTATAACTTCGTTAACGGTTCGAGAGGCGGGCCAGCTGGTCCTGGCAGCCGGTTTGAACCACGCGACCAGTCGCCGGATCGCGCAGGGTGACATAGGAAACGCGCAGGTCTTCCCCTTCCGCATACAGATATAGGTCCATCACGCAAGCACTGGCCGTATATTGCCATAGTTCCGCCGACGCCTCGCGCCGCTTCAGGCCGGGTTGGCCGAAAAGCTTTAGAACGTCAAGGCCAGACAGGCCGATCAGGCGCTCGGGCGAGACAGGGGGCTGGGCAATCTGTGAAGCTGCGGCAAGGGAGGAGGGCTGGCTGACAGGCTGGGCGGACTGATCCAAGGCCGCCGTCTGGCAAGCAGCCAGCGATAGGCCCAGCAGCAGCCCGCAGGCCGCCCTGAAAGCGGTCAATGCCCGCCCTCGGTCCCGTTGCTCGCGGCAAGGCCCAGCAAGGGGGGGGATGCCTGGCTGGTTTGCCCGATGTCGATCAATTCGACCGAGCCAGCAATCTGGCCGCCCTGTTCGACCACCAGACTGGCATAGCGCACGGTGCCGCGAACCCGGCCGGTGCCCCGAATGGACAGGCGTCCGTTCACGATCAGCTTGCCCTCGAAACAACCTGCGATCGAGGCTTCCTCGACCTCGGCATTTCCTTTGAAAAAGCCGGTCTCTGAAATATCGACCGAACGGGCGTCGGTCAGCGACGCCTCGACCCGGCCCTCGACGACCAGCCGGTCGCAAGCGCTGATTTCGCCGGTCAGGCAGATATCGCGCCCTACGATCAACTTTTTGCCATCGACCTCCTGGCCGGACGACATCGGGCGGCGCTGGCTGCCTGGAATATCCACGACCCGGCGCGGAATGTCGGGCCGGAAGGGGGCGGCGGGCGGCTTGTTGGGCATATGCGTCCCTTTACGCGAAAAAGGTTTCATCGGCGGCGCGCTCATGTCGTCCGAACCATCTCCTGCCGGTGCGGCAATCATGCCGTCTTCCAAGCCATCCGATTCCTGCGCCACCATGTTTTCCTCGGGTTTTTTCCGGCGAAACATCAATACTTCCTTTTCCCCTCTGGGCGGCGCCTTCATCGGCGCTTGGGCCTCTTCGGGCGCGGATTATAGCGTCTTTTCGGAATCGGGCAATGATTGAGCCACATGAACCATCCAGGCGGTCAAAAGGACCGGCACGGCCAGATTGACCAGCGGCACGGCCATCAGAGCAGCCCCCGCCATGCCCACCAGCAGCAACCGGCCCCGATGGCCCAGGCGCTTCACGGCCAGTGGCCCAGGCTCCAGCCTGCGGCTGCCCACCAGCTCGAAATATTCCCGGCCCAGCAGATAGCCGTTCAGCAGCAAGAATACGCCCAGATTGAGCAGCGGAATGAAATAAAGCGGCAAAACCAGCAGGTTAAGCCCCAGGCTGACCAGTACGAAGCGCAGCGCGGTGAAGAGGCTTTCGCCCAGACCGACCTCGCGCGCGGCAGGCAGGCCCGGATAATGCTGCTCCTCGACGGCTCGGGCCACGCGCTCCAGGAAAAAGCCGACGATCAGGGTGGACAGCACCGGAAAGAACCACAGGCTGGCGATCATCACCACCAGCAGCAGGCCGACATCCAAAGAAGCGTCCAGCCAGGCCCATTCGAACAGCCGAAGGAGGGACAGACCCCACCAAAGCAGCGCCCAAAGGGCGATTTCGAGGGCCAGCGCCCCCAAAGCCCCCATCCACAAAACGCCCTTCAGGCGCGGGTCCGACAGTTGTTTCAGGGCTTTAAGGAAGCCATCGATCATTTCTTGCTCTCTTCTCTTGCTCCTGCGAGCGCTCTGGTTATACTGCGCCGCTTCTTTTGTAACCAGCAAGTCAAGGAATTCAAGTTTCGATGGTGGAGAATTTCCACGTTGTCGGCATCGGCAACGCAATCGTCGACGTGCTTGCCCACGCCTCCGACGATTTCCTGAAAGAGCAAGGCCTGCCCAAGGGGGCCATGACCCTGATCGATGCGCATCAGGCCCAACGTCTGTATTCGCAGATGGGGCCGGCCATCGAATGTTCGGGCGGCAGTGCGGCCAACACCATGGCGGGCATCGCCTCGCTCAAGGGCCGTGCCGCCTATATCGGCAAGGTGCACGACGACATTCTGGGCCGCGTTTTCCGCCATGATCTCTCGGCCATCGGCGTACGTTACAATACGCCAGCGCTCAGGCGCGGACCAACCACGGCGAGATGCCTGATTCTGGTCACCCCGGACGCCCAGCGCACCATGCAGACCTATCTGGGGGCCTGCATCGAACTGGGACCTGAGGATATCGACGAGGAAATCATCGTCTCCAGCAAGATCACCTATCTTGAAGGCTATCTCTACGATCCGCCCAGGGCCAAGGAAGCCTTTCACAAGGCGGCCAAGCTGGCGCATGGCGGCGGGCGCAAGGTGGCTTTGTCGCTGTCGGACGCCTTCTGCGTCAACCGCCATCGCGACGCCTTCCTGGATCTGGTCAGGAACCACACCGACATTCTGTTCGCCAACGAATCCGAAATCATGGCTTTGTTCGAGACGCCCGATTTTGATCAGGCCCTGCAAAAGGCCAGGGGCGTCTGTCCGATCACGGTGCTGACCCGATCAAGCAAGGGTTCGGTGGTGCTGGCGGGCGACGACGTGCATGTCATCGACGCCGAAAAGAACGTCAAGGTCGAAGATTCCACCGGTGCTGGCGACCTGTTTGCCGCGGGCTTCCTGTGGGGACATACGCATGGAAAATCACTGGCCGAATCGGCCAGGGCGGGCGGCATCGCCGCCGCCGAAGTCATTTCGCATATCGGAGCCAGGCCCGCCAGAAATCTGGCGGAGCTGATGGCCGAGAAAATGGGCTGAAATCAGGACAAAATGGACATCCGCAATATTGCTATCATCGCCCATGTCGATCATGGGAAAACGACACTGGTCGATGCGCTGCTGCGCCAGAGCGGCACCTTCCGCGACAATCAGCAGGTGGCCGAGCGGGCCATGGACAAGAACGACCTGGAGCGCGAGCGCGGCATCACCATTCTGGCCAAATGCACCTCGGTGATCTGGAAGGACGTGCGAATCAATATTGTAGATACGCCGGGCCACGCCGATTTCGGCGGCGAGGTCGAGCGCATTTTGTCCATGGTCGATGGCGTGGTCGTGCTGGTCGATGCCGCCGAAGGCCCGATGCCGCAGACCAAATTCGTGACGCAAAAAGCGCTGGCCCAGGGGCTCTGCCCCATCGTCATCGTCAACAAGGTGGACCGCCAGGATGCGCGTCCGCATGAGGTGCATGACGAAGTCTTCGATCTGTTCGCCATTCTCGACGCCAATGATGATCAGTTGGATTTCCCCACCCTGTTCGCCGTGGGGCGCGATGGCTGGGCCGCCGAGAAGCCCGAGGGACCCCGCGAGAATCTGAACCCGCTGTTCGATCTGATCTTGAAGCATGTGCCCCCGCCCAAGCGCGATCTCGAGCAGTCTTTCTCGATGCTGGTAACGCTTTTGGAATATGATCCCTATCTGGGACGTGTGCTGACCGGGCGTATCGAGACCGGACGCGTCAAGGCCAACATGGCGATCAAGGCGCTGCGCGTCGATGGCTCGCAGGTCGAGCAGGCCCGCGTCTCCAAGCTCCTGACCTTCCGCGGGCTTGAGCGCATTCCGGCCGAAGAGGCCGAGGCGGGCGACATCGTCGCCATCGCCGGACTGACCAACGCCACGGTGGCCGATACCTTGTGCGCGCTGGAATTCACCCAGCCGCTTACCGCCATTCCGGTCGATCCGCCCACTTTGTCGATGACCTTCTCGGTCAATGATTCGCCCTATGCCGGGCAGGAAGGCACCAAGGTTACGTCGCGCATGATCGGCGACCGCTTGAAGCGCGAGTCCGAGGGCAATGTGGCGATCAGCGTCAAGGAAAGCGAAGAGCGCGATTCCTACGAAGTCTCGGGACGCGGCGAATTGCAACTGGGCGTGCTGATCGAGACCATGCGCCGCGAAGGCTTCGAGCTGTCGATCTCGCGTCCCCGCGTTCTCTTCAGGACCAACGAGAACGGCGAGCGTACCGAACCCTTCGAAGATGTGCAGATCGATGTTGACGAGGAATATTCGGGCAACGTGGTCGAGAAGATGGCCAACCGCAAGGCCGAGATGACCGAGATGCGCCCATCGGGTGCGGGCAAGGTGCGCATCGTGTTTCGCGCCCCATCACGCGGCCTGATCGGCTATCACGGCGAATTCCTGACCGACACCAGGGGTACGGGCCTGATGAATCGCAGCTTTGCGGGCTATGCTCCCTGGAAGGGTCCCATCGAGGGGCGCAGGAACGGCGTGTTGATTTCCAACGGCCTGGGCGAAACCGTGGCCTATGCCCTGTGGTATCTGGAAGAGCGCGGGCCCTTGTTCGTGGGAGCGGGAGTCAAGACCTACGAGGGCATGATCATCGGCGAACACAGCCGCGGCAACGATCTCGAGGTCAACTGCCTGAAAGCCAAGCAATTGACCAATATCCGGGCCAGCGGCAAGGATGAGGCGGTGCGCCTGACCACACCTCGGAAAATCTCGCTGGAAGACGCCATCGCCTATATCCAAGACGATGAGCTGGTCGAGGTAACGCCCAAAAGCATCCGTTTAAGAAAGCGTATTCTAGACCCCAACGACCGCAAGAAAGCCCAGCGCAACTCCGGGTCCTGACGGCGAAACCTGAAACGTGACAAGTCGCCGTCTGGCTGCGACAATCGGTGCATGACGAACGAGCCTGTGCGGCCACTGCTCGATAAATTCTTGCCTTCCGGCATGCGAAGGCGCTGGTGGATGTTCCGCCCGCTGGACCTTGTCGTGCGCTATTGGACAGTGCTGAAAAAGCCCAAGGGCCTGCTGGTCGTGCGCATGGACGGCATCGGCGACATGGTTCTGTTTCGCCGCACCCTCGATCACTATGCCGAGGCCTTCGGCATTCCCCAAAGCGAGATTACGGTGCTGGGCTGCGCCTCCTGGGGCTCGATCACCAAGGACATCTTCGCTGGCTTTCGCTTAAGAATCATCGACGAGCACGCCTTCGAGCGCAAGCCGCTCTACCGCTTCAAGGAAGCCCTGTGGGTGCGCAGGCAGGCCTTCGCGGTCGCGGTGTCTGACATCTATTTCAGAAAGGCGCTGACCGCCGACAGCCTGGTCTGGTTCTCGGCGGCCCCCGTCAAGGTGATGAGCAAGCCCTATATCAGCGACGCCACCAGGGGCGAGTTCAGCTATTACATGGGCGAGGGAGTGCGCATCGTCGATACCGGCCCCTATCCCACGCATGAGATTTTGCGCCATTACCGTTTCGTCTCGGACATCGCAGGGCGCGAGATCGCCCCCGAGCCGCCGCGCATTTCCTGGCGCGATCAGGAGCCCCCGGTTTTCAAGGGCCCCCCTTATGTCGTCTTGAATTTCGGCTCGAACGAGCCGGGGCGCCGCTGGCCTTTCGAGGCCTATCTGACCATCGCCGCCCGCCTGCTCGATCTGGGCTACCGCGTGGCCTTTACCGGCGGCAGCGCCGCCGAGAAAAGCCGCCAGCCCGAGATGCGCAGGCTTTTGAACCGCCCCGGCGTGATCGATCTGATCGGCAGGACCACGCTCTCATCCCTGCTTGATCTGATGAAGCAGGCCAAGGCCGTCCTTTCCAACGATACCGGCCCCGCCCATCTGGCCATTGCACTCGGCACACCCACGGTGGTGGTGGTGGGTGGTGGCCATTTCGGCAGTTTCGTGCCCTATCCGCCGGAGGCCTCGCCACCCAACGCCCGCTTCGTCTATTACGAAATGCCCTGTTATCACTGCTTTTGGCGCTGTGACAAGCGGCCCACCAAGGAAGACGTCTTTCCCTGCATTGAGGCTGTGTCGGCAGACGAAGTGTGGAACGAGCTGAAAGGGCTATTGGATCAGGCTGGTTCCGTCCGGGCGGCGGAGTAAAGCTTACCTTGTCGTCGCTGGAAATTTCTTCAGCATCCAGAACAGCAGCAGCAGGCCGGGCACCGCCGCCAGCGTGGTCAGCAGAAAATAATCGACCCAGCCCAGTTGCAGGACCAGCCAGCCACCCGACGAGGCGAACAGCGTTCGGCCCAGGGCGGCAGGCGAGGAGAGCAGCGCATATTGGGTACCGGTGAAGGACAGGTTGCACAGCCTGGAGAGATAGGCCACGAAGGCCGCAGAGCCCATGCCGCCCGCCAGATTCTCGATGCCGATGGTGGCGTAAAGGGCGGGAATGTCATGACCCCGGGTCGCCATCCAGGCGAACATCAGGTTCGAGCCCATCTGGAACAGCCCGAAGCCGATCAAGCATCGTCCGATGCCAAAGCGGGCCACGCCAGCGCCTCCCAGAAAAGTGCCCAAAAGCGTTGCGCCAAAACCGAAGATCTTGCTGATTTCGGCGATCTCGAATTTGGCGAATCCCATCTTGAGATAGAAGGTGGTGGAGAGCATGCCCGCCAAGGCGTCACCCAATTTATAAAGCACGATGAAGGCAAACACCGCCGCCACCTGCCAGCCCAGGCGGCCTGCCAGCTCGGCAAAAGGAGCGACGATGGTATCCATCAACCAATTGCCGCACTTGGGCAATTCCTGCAAAACCGGCTCGCGGTTCAACAACAAGGTGACGGCTCCCACCCCCATCATCGCGGCCATGACGGCATAGACCGTTGACCAGGGCATGATCTCAGCCAGGAACAAGGCACCGGCGCCCGAGACCAGCATGCCGACACGATAGCCGAACTGAACCGCAGCCGCCCCCGCGCCATACTGATTTTCGTCGAGGATTTCGACCCTGAAGGCGTCGATCACGATATCCTGGCTGGCCGAGGCGAAGCTGATCAGAAGAGCCAAAAGCGCAAAGGTGACGGGCGAAGCAGTGGGATCGATACCGCCCAGGCTGATCAGCAGGGCCGCCAGAGCCGCCTGCACCAACAGGCCCCAGCCGCGCCTGCGCCCCAGGCGGCCCAGAAGCGGCAGGGTTAAACGATCAATCAGGGGCGCCCAGAAGAATTTCGTGCTGTAGGGCATACCCACCAGGGCAAACAGGCCGATAGTGGCCAGATCCACCTGGGCTTCGGTCAGCCATGCCATCAGAGTCTGGCCGGTGAGCGCCAGCGGCAGGCCACTGGAAAATCCCAGGAACAGCACGGCCAGAATTCGCCGGTCCCAATAGACCGCCAAAGCCTTGAGCCAGTTATTCATGTGGCCCTCAAGCGCCGGGCGCTCGCTGTGCTCGCTTGGCTTACGCTCGCAGGGATGCTCGCGCGCGGGCTTTGCCCGCGATCCAGCGACAACAATGTCAAATTGTTGCCACTGTCCTTCACGCGAATTCCTCCATCAGTTCCAGCCCCAGGCGTGCCGCCTCAAGGGGATCAAGGGCCGCCACACAGGGATAAATCTTTTCGTGATCGGGATAGATGCAAACCCCCAGACAGCCCTGGCAATCCATCCCGGTCATCAGAAAGCGGACATTGGGGGGGCAGGTCTCGGCGGGATAGGGCACGATCTCGCCCGCATAGGCCGCACTGGCCAGACACAGAGTGGGTGCGCCCGAAAGGGCCGCCAGATGCATCAGCGCGGTATCGACGCTGACCACCAGCGAGGCCGCGCGCAAGCCGGGCAGCAGATCCTTGAAGGGCCTGGCATCGAAACTGATGTTCGGGTTTTGCAGCAACGCCTTGAAGTCAAGATTGCGTTCGAGATCGGCTGGCGTGCCCAGAAGCGAAACCGCATGGCTGGCAGGCAGCGCTTTTAGCAGCGGCAGATAAAAATCAGGGGGGCACTGCTTGGCCTTGATTGCGGAAAAGGGTTGAATGAAAACGCGGGGCGGCACTTTGGTTTCGGCGGGCGGCAGACGCGCTTCGGCCAGGGCCAGACTGGGCGGCGGCAGATTTTTTCCGGTCAGCCAGCCAGCGAAACTTGCCCAGCGCAGCACCTTGTCGATCAGCGCCGGGCCGCTGTCGTAAAGCTTGGCATACAGCGTTTGGTTGGCATCCAGCGCCTTCTGATGCTTGGCCCAGGGCTTGGCCTGCATAGCCAACGATTCCTGGGCGAAGCTGGCGCGAATCAAGGCTTCGTCCAGATGCGGGTGGCGCAGATAATCCAGGCTGACCGCCAAGCGAAAGCCCCGCCCGGCCAGAAGTTGAAAGGTCTTCAGCCGGTAGTCCGTTTCGCGGCCCAATCTCTTGAAATCGACAGGCAGAATTTCGACCTCAGGCGGAGCCAGAAATCCCATCTTGGCGGCATCCTGGCGCAAGAGCAGCGTCACCTGTTCGCCCTTGGCGGCCAGCGGCAAAAAGCGGTCCAGCACCGCCATCAACAGCACGGTGTCGCCCAACCCCCCTGCCGACACCAGCAAAACGCCCCGCTCCGCCCCCTTCTTCCGGCGCCGTCCGGCCAGATGGAATAGAAGCTTGTCGATCAGCGGCGATGGCCTCATGAGAGGGCTGTCTTGAGGGCGTCAAGCGCCGCATCGACCGGGATCAAATTCATCTCGCGCCCGCCGAAATCCTGCGCTTTCACGATGGTCAGGCGCTGGGAAACCGGGGCGAATTTGGCCGGGCTGGTCGGTCCGAACAGCGAAACCAGGGGACTGCCGCTGAGCGCCAGCATATGCCCAACACCCGAATCATTGGCCAGTGCCGCCGACAGCCGCTCGCCCAAGGCGATGGTCAGCAGGGGCGAATAGGCAAAACGCTCGGCAACACCTGGCTCTTGCAACGGAAACAAGGCGCCAGGCACGGCGGCCTTTAACTCGCTCTGCCATTCCGGCTCCTGCGGCCCCAGCAGAAACACCGGCACCAATCCCTGCTCAGCCAAGCCCCGGCCCACTTCGGCAAAGCGATCCAAGGGCCAGCATTTGGGTTTGCCGCCCGCCCCCGGGGCCAGCCCGACATAGCGGGAGCCATCGGGCAACAGGCGTTCGGCCTCCCTTCGCATCTCATCGGGAATCGACACCTCGATGCGCTCGGGCGTGGGATGGGCCTGGTCGGTTGCCAGTTCCAGAAGGTCCAGCATCTGGCGCAGCATGGTCTTGGGGAATTTATAGCCCTTGGGCGGCTTCTTGCTGGAAAACAGAAATTTGGCAAAAGGCGAGAGACGCCAGCGGCAGGGCATGCGCATCAAGGCCAGCGAGGCCAGGGCGACGCGCTGGGTGTCGATCACCAAATCGAAGCGACGGCCCGCCAGCGGGCGGTGCAGCAATTCCATGGGGTCGAGCCCCACATTCGCCCGCTCGATCACCTCGTCGATCAGGCCCACCACAGCGGGCGCCATCTGGCTGGCATAGACGCTGGTATCCTTGCCCGCCAGCCAGGTGATATGGGCTTTTGGATAGGCGGCCCGAAGACCGCGCACGAAGGGCAGCTTCAAAAGCGCGTCGCCGACGCGGTCGAGACCGACATAGACCAGAATGGTTTCGGGCTGAATCTTCTTAAGGGCCATGGGTCAGCATCTATCACAGGCCGGGATCGCGCGGAAGCACCCTTGACCCTGCCCTGGTTTTCTGGCTTTCTCGCCCCGCTTTCCCGCCCTTCCAAACGGCGGGCTTGCGGAACCTTCGTCCAGTCCAAATGGAGCGACCTTTCATGAGCGCCAAGCGCATCTTCTCGGGCATTCAGCCCACCGGCAACCTGCATCTGGGCAATTATCTGGGCGCCATCCGCAACTGGGTGCGACTTCAGGGCGACTATCAGTGCCTGTTCTGCATGGTCGATCTGCATGCCATCACGGTCTGGCAAGACCCTGCCGAGCTTCGGCGCAACACGCGCGAAGTGGCGGCCGGCATGCTGGCCTCGGGCATCCAGCCCGAGAAGAACATCCTGTTCAATCAAAGCCTGGTGCCCGCCCATGCCGAACTGGCCTGGATCTTCAATTGCGTGGCCCGCATGGGCTGGCTGGGGCGCATGACCCAGTTCAAGGAAAAGGCGGGCAAGCATAAGGAAAATGCCTCGGTCGGGCTGTTCGCCTATCCCAATCTGATGGCCGCCGACATTCTGGTCTACAAGGCCACCCATGTCCCGGTGGGCGAAGACCAGAAGCAGCATCTGGAGCTGACCCGCGACATCGCGCTCAAATTCAACAGCGACTACAAGACCGACTTCTTTCCGATCACGGAGCCCTTGATTTTCGGAGCCGCCACCCGGGTGATGAGCCTTCGTGACGGAACGCGCAAGATGAGCAAATCCGAGGAATCGGATTATTCGCGCATCAACATGACCGACGACGCCGACACCATCGCCCAGAAGATCAGAAAAGCCAAGACCGACCCCGACAACATGCCTGCAACGGTCGAAAACATGGAGTCCCGGCCCGAGGCCTCGAATCTTTTGGGCATCTATGCCGCCCTGTCCGATATCGATAAGGAAGCGGCCATGCGTCAATTCGCAGGCCGCCAATTCTCTGCCTTCAAGCAGGAGCTGGTCGATCTGGCGGTGTCGGTGCTGGGCCCCATCAACAGCGAAATGAAACGCCTGATGGACGATCCCGGCCATATTGATGCGGTTTTGAGGCAGGGCGGCGAGAAGGCCCGGGCCATGGCCGAGCCCATCCTTGCGCAAGTCTATGATATCGTTGGATTCTTGAAGCCATAACGGCTTTTGGCTTGATCTTAGGGGCCGGGCTGCCTATTTAAGGGGGGCCCCAAGGAGACTAAATATGTTCATCGAAACCGAAAGCACGCCCAACCCCGCCACCTTGAAATTCCTGCCCGGCCAGACCGTGATGGACAAGGGAACGGCGGATTTTCCCGATTCCGCCAAGGCCGCGAAAAGCCCGCTGGCCAGCGTTCTGTTCGGCATCGACGGCGTCGTTTCGGTGTTTCTGGGCTCTGATTTCATCAGCGTCTCCAAGAACGACACCAGAGACTGGACAACCCTGAAGCCCCAGGTTCTGGGCGCCATCATGGACCATTTCACCCATAACCGCCCGATTCTGGCCGAAGGCGCCGAGACGGGCGAGGCCGAGACCCTGGATGACGAGATCGTCACCAAGATCAAGGAACTGCTCGATACCCGCATCCGCCCGGCGGTGGCCCAGGATGGCGGCGACATCATTTTCAGGGGCTTTGAGGACGGAACCGTCTATCTGCACATGCAGGGCGCTTGTTCCGGCTGCCCCAGCTCGACGGCGACGCTCAAGCATGGAATCGAGAACATGCTGCGCTACTACGTGCCCGAGGTTCAGTCCGTTCAGGCGGTCGATTAACATAAAAATAACATGATTGGCCGTAATGCTGCCAATGGGTAGGTTTTCTGTTGCCCCCCAAGAGGCGGGGACCCCGTCGGGTCCCTGCCCCGAAAAAGGACAAGGAAGAGACTGTTGAGGACAGCAAAGAAGCGAAAATCCCGCAGGCGCTTTGAACGCGCGGCCCTGGCCGTGCTGGCAGCTTGCGTGACCGGGCTTTACGGGCTCAGCCTGACCACGGGCTTTGGGCAGAAAGCCGATATTCCGATGGAAGTGCTGATCGCGCGCGGGCTCTTGCCGCCTGCGCTGGGCGACAGCGACGAGGAACGCCCGCAATCCTCTCAACTGGCTCAGGCTTTCCACGGCATGGGCTATGATCTGACCTCGGTGGCCCGTGGCGAGCGGGTGGTGCCCCGGCTTTATCTGGCCAATCTGCCCAGCGATCTAGACGACATCAATGATTCGACCGTGCGCAAGGCGCTCTTCCTGCGCACCATGCTGCCCTTGGTTCTTAGCATGAACGAAACCATTCTAGCCGACCGCAAGCGCCTGCTGGCCTATGCCGAGCGCACCCGGGCGGGCCTGCGCGTTATTCCGGCCGAGCGGGACTGGCTGAATGATCTGGCACAGCGCTACGATGTCGAGGACGGCGACCTGTTCACCTTGTTCCAAAGGGTCGATGCCATTCCCCCCTCGCTGGCCTTGGCCCAGGCGGCCGAGGAATCGGGCTGGGGCACCTCGCGCTTCGCCCAGGAGGGCAACGCGCTTTTCGGCCAGTGGACCCATAAGGAAGACAAGGGGCTGATTCCCACCGATCGCGCCCCCAATGCCGGCTTTGCCGTCAAAAGCTTCGCCTCGCTGGCTGAGGCGGTGCGCGCCTATGCGCTCAATCTCAATACCCACCAGGCCTATCAGGAATTCCGGGAAGCCCGCTGGACGGCCCGCGAAGCCGGTCAGCCGCTCGACGGCCTTCAACTGACCGACACGCTGCACCGCTATTCCGAGCGCGGTGATGATTACGTCGAGACCCTGCGCAAGCTGATCCGTCAGAACGGCCTTGCTGCACTTGACGAAGCCCGCCTGGGCAACCGCGCCCTGGGTCCCAGTTACTGAATATGGCCCTTCGACGTCGCAAGTGGTGTTCAGCCAGATTATCCCCCGTCATGGCCGGGCTTGACCCGGCCATCTACGATTTTCCAGTAGGTATATCAAGCCTCAAGACGTGGATGCCCGGCGCAAGGCCGGGCATGACTGTCTGTTGAGAAATTGGGATTCCGTCGAGGACCCTAATTACTGAGCGGCTTTTTCCCGGCGCTTGGGATCGTCCTTCATCACGACATAGCTGACCACGCGCTTGACGCGCGGCACGTCGCGGGCGTGATCAACTACGCGCTGCAATTCCTGGGCGTTCTGGGCGATGCCCAGCAGGTAAACCTCGCCATTCACGGCATCGACCGTGTAATTGATGTTGCGGATCTGCTTGTCGAACAGAAGGCGCGAGCGCAGCTCGGTTGCGATCCAGACATCGTTCTTCCAGTCCTTGATGCCGGAAGTATCGCCGACCCTGATCTCGTTGATGACTTCGCGAACGCCCAGCACCTGCCAGGCCAGCCGGACGGCTTCGACCCGATGTTCGGGCTTGGCTACCTCGCCGGTCAGCAGAACCCGGCCTTCGGTAACACCGAGGCCCACCTTGCGATACATCTCGAAATCCTGCTCAAGCCACAGCTTGTTGATCTCGAGCTGAATCTTGGCGTCGTCGATGGCGCCCCCGACGCCGCGCTCTTCCGAAGCAGCCACGCCAACCGTCGCCCCGGCCCCCACGGCAGCGCCGATGGGTGTGCAGGCGCCGATCAGACCGGCAATCAAAAGGGCGAGGGGAGCATGGGCAAGACGGCTGTTCATCGAGGTCTCCGGGGCAGAAGCCGAATTACTATACCGGCTTTGTGGCGGGATCAAGGCATCCCAAACGAACATTCATGGCCGCCAGGCATCCTCGATATGCGAAAGCCAGCCCGCCCCGCCCACAAGCACGGCATCGAAACGAATATCGAGATTGGCAAGTTCACCATGCCGGGCCAGATAGGCTTCGGCCGCTCTTGAGATGCGCCCCTGCTGGCGCGGCCCAATGGCCTGAGCCGCTGCTTCCTCGCTGGCCCGTGCCTTGACCTCGATGAAGGCCAAAAGACTTCCCCTTCTTGCGATGATATCAACCTCGCCAGCCCCGCTGCCTCGCCCCGTAACGAATCTGCGCTCCAGAATGCGCCAGCCCTTGAGCCGCAGATACCAGACGGCGGCCTCCTCGGCCATATAACCTTTTTTGGCCGCCGTCATCGCTTCTTCTTCTCTGCCGCCAAGGCCAGGGCTTGGTTATAGACCTCGCGCCGGGGCCGCCCGCTGGCCTTGGCTACGGTTTCGGCGGCATCGCGCACGGAAAGCGTTTCGAGTGCGGTACGAAGAAGATTCTCCAAGTCATTCAAATCACTGCTGACTTTATCGGGCGGTGCTATCACCAACACCACCTCGCCCTTGGGAGCGCCGGATTGGGTATAGTGCAGGGCCAATTCCTTCAAGTGACCTCTGCGAATCTCTTCGTAAAGCTTGGTCAACTCACGACAAACTGAAGCGGAACGATCTCCAAGAACCTCGGCCAGATCACTCAGGGCTTCGGCTGTGCGGTGGGGCGCTTCATAGAAAATCAAAGTGGCGGGAACGCTGGACAGTTCGGCTATAACCTCTTTGCGCTGTCCTTGTTTGGACGGCAGAAAGCCCGCGAACAAAAACCGGTCGCTGGGCAGGCCCGACAGAACCAGGGCCGCCAGCAGCGCCGAAGGGCCGGGCAGCGCCGTCACGCCGATCTCATGGCCCAGTGCGGCCTGCACCAATTTACATCCCGGGTCCGAAACGAGAGGGGTTCCGGCATCCGATACCAAGGCCAGCCTTTCACCTGCCAGCAAGCGGGCCAAGAGGCGGGGCCGCACCGTTTCGGCATTGTGATCGTGATAGGGGGTCAGCGGTTTTTTGATGCCAAGGCGGTGCATAAGCCCGCCGGTCACCCGGCTGTCTTCGCAGATCACCCCGTCCACCGACTTCAGACACTCGATGGCGCGCAGTGTAATATCGCCCATATTGCCGATCGGCGTTGCCACCACGAAAAGTTCGCCCGGCGGTTTACTTCCCCTGTCCCCAAGGCTAGTCTCGCCCGAACCGGGGTTCTTTTCCATCTTGGAAGGTCGTGATGACTGTCGCTTTGAAGCTCTGCCGGGCTGGCTGGCGTTTTGGCCGTGCATGGCCGCTGGTCCTTTTGCTGCTGGTCGCGGCCTGCGAAGGCCAGGGGCTGCCAAGTCTTTCCGGTTTAACACGTCCGCTTGGTTCGGAAAACCCGCCAAAGCCAGCCAAGGAGGCGCCGCCCGCCACCGCTCCCAAGATTCAGCCCCCGGCCAAGGTCGAGACGGCCAGCCTGCCCCCCTCTCAGCCGCAGCCCCCCCAGCCTCAACAGCCCTTCACGCCGCCCCAATCCCTGCCGCCCCAATCCATGCAGGACGTCCAGCCGGATGGACTGCCCGCTCAGGCCATCCGCACCCCCGACATGATTTATGTGCCGCCAGGCGAGTCGGTCCCCAACGTCCTGGCCTCGCTGCCCCCCAGCGCCATGCCCAGCCTGCCCGCCACCACGGGCGGCCAACGGCTGAGAGCGGCTCTGCTGGTTCCGCTGTCCGGCCCCTCGGCCTCCTTGGGAAAATCGCTGCTCAACGCCGCCCAACTGGCCTTGTTCGAAATGTCGGGTGCAGGCTTTTCGCTGCTGCCGGTCGATACCAAGGGAACGCCCGAGGGAGCGGCAGCAGCCGCCCGCCAGGCTCTGGACCATGGCGCCCAGGTGATTCTGGGGCCGCTTTTTTCAGCGGAAGTCAGGGCCGTAGCCCCCCTGGCCCTGGGGTCGGGGGTCAATGTCATCGCCTTTTCCAGCGATCGCAGCGTGTCGCAACCCGGTGTCTATCTGTTGGGATTCCTGCCCCGGCCCCAGGTCGAGCGCGTGGTAGCCCATGCCAGGGCGCAAGGCATCGAGCGCTTTGCCATCCTGGCCCCCAACACCGATTACGGTCGGGCCATGGCCGATGCCTTCAAGGCCAGCGTAGCGACCCATGGCGGCCAGCTTCTGGATAGCCAGTTCTATGATCCTTCGGCCAAGGATCATTCCGATGTTGTTAAGCGTCTGGCCCATTTTGAAAGCCGCAAGGCGGCTCTCAACCAGTTGCGCCGCCAACTTGAGGCCAAGGGAGAGAAGCAGGCCTTGGCCAAATTGGAAAAGCAGGACACGCTGGGCGATGTCGATTTTCAGGCGGTCTTTCTGCCCGACGAAGGCAACCGGCTGCGCAGTCTGGCTGCCCTGCTGCCTTATTACGATATCGATACGCCCAAGATCAAATTGCTGGGCACCATGCAATGGGATGATCCGGGGCTGGCCTCAGAGCCTGCCTTAAGCGGCGCCTGGTATGCGGGTGCGCCACCTGACGCCCGGGCAGATTTCGAGAACCGTTACCGCCAGACCTATGGGGCCAAGCCGCCCCGGCTGGCCAGTCTGGGCTATGATGCCGCCGCGCTGGTGGCGGTGCTGGCGCAAAGCGGGCAGATTTCGACCAATCTGCTTTTGAACCCCATGGGATTTGCTGGCATCGACGGGATTTTCCGCTTCCTGCCCGACGGAACCAGCGAACGCGGCCTGTCGGTTCTGGAAGTGGCGCGGGGAGCACCCCGTGTGCTGGCCCCCTCGCCCCAGAATTTCTGATCGTTACCTATTAGGCCTGGGTGTCCAGCCCGCCCTGGGCTGGGGTGGCTTTCGGCCCGCCCTTTGAGACGCCCACCATGGAGGGGCGCAGTAGGCGCTCGTTCAGCACATAGCCGTTCTGCATGACCTGGACCACCGTGCCGCTGGGCTTGGTGATGTCTTCCAGCTCGAACATGGCCTGGTGTAGATTGGGATCGAAGCGCGCGTCCAAGGCCTCGATCCGCTTGATGCCGAAT
>PDZW01000028.1 GCA_002753155.1 Alphaproteobacteria bacterium WMHbin7 | reverse complement strand
GCGGTGTAGATGGTTTGGAGGGGGGGGGGGGGGGGGGGGGCGAGGCCGAGTTTCCTCGGTCAATCTGTTTCAGGAAACCACTGTCGGATACATTTCCCTCAGAGGTGCCGGTTTTTATAATTACAGCTTCGGCGCCTATTTAAGACCCGAAGCAAACCGGCCAACGCCAAAAAATCCTGAATATGCGCCACGCATTGATGTGACCCCTTTTCTTCTCGAAGAGGGGCAAACGACAGAAATCATGCAAGATCGCGTCAACAAGGCGAATACTTTTCTTGCCCTGGCGACCGGCACGGATACCGCTAGGCTTCGTCATGTCAATCATCAGATATGCCATGCGCTCTCGACGCTACCATTTCTGAACGGCAAGAATGATCGTCATCTTGTCTTTACGCTGGATGGATGGGGTGACGAGCTTTGCGCCAGCGTCTCCATCCTTTCCCAAACAGGGGAGTTGAAGGTTCTGAGGCTAACGCCTGCCGCAGCTTCCATCGGCATGATTTACAGCCGGGTGACAGGTCTTCTCGGCTTGCGGATGTACGAACACGAATACAAGGTCATGGGCATGTCACCCTATGCGCATCACGATCTTTCAAAAAAATTGAGCAGAGACTTCGAATCGATTCTATCCGTCGATGATGATGGAAACTGGATTTTGCATGTTGATCAGGGGCAGCGCGATCAGGCGGTTGACGACCTTGCCAGGCACCAGCGCTTCGACGTTCTGGCGGGTGCCGTGCAGGATTATCTGGAACGGATGATTTCCAAGTGGGTTCGGGTCTGGGTGCGGAAAACGGGCATTCCCGATATCGCCTGTGCGGGCGGGGTATTCATGAACGTCAAGGCCAACATGCACCTACTGGAAATGAATGAGGTTGCCTTCATCACCATTACGCCTTCGGCAGGCGATGAATCGGCGGCGATCGGCGCGGCTGTCATGGGAGCGCTCTCGGCGGGCGAAAAAATCTTGCCTGCCGATTCCCTATATCTCGGACGCTCATTTGATGAAGAAGAAATGAAGACAGCCCTCTCTCAGACAGAGGCATCGAGCCGCTACAAAATTTCAAGACCGGATAACCCTGAAGAGGCGGTTGCTGAAATACTTTCCCAGGGCCAAGCGGTCGCCAATTTCACTGGAAGGGCGGAATTCGGCGCCAGGGCGCTTGGCAATCGCTCGATCCTGGCCGATCCGCGCAACCCTGCCATCATTCGATTCTTGAATGAGGCAGTCAAATCGCGCGACTTCTGGATGCCGTTTGCGCCTTCTATTTTGACTGAGAAAGCAGACGATTACCTGATCAATTCAAAAGGGGTTACTTCACCCTTCATGATGCTCGGATTCAGATCGACAGACCTTGCCAAACATCATCTTCCGGCCGCGCTGCATCCCTACGATTTCACCGCACGACCGCAATTCGTGAGCAGAGATGGAACTCCTGGCTATCATGCGTTGATAAGCGAATTTGAAAAGCGAACCGGCGTTGGCGGCGTTCTCAACACGTCATTCAATCTGCACGGTGAACCCATCGTTGATGCGCCAAAAGACGCCATCAGCACCTTGGATCGTTGCGGTTTGGCATATCTTAGACTCGGCCCCTTCATCTTGGAAAAGATGGCGGCCTAAACCGTTTTCGCGCAAGACAGACGTGGTGAAGGCGGGGAAAATCACGTAATCCTGAGCCAGAGACGAAACTTCCACCTCTTCGCAATCCCGGTCCTGCCCGCAGCCCTCAATGCGTGGGCAAAGCGCGGCCCATATCGAGGAATTTTTCGCGTCGGCGCGATCTTAAGACACCGCCCTCGAAGCCAGACAGGTCCTTGAGCGAGGCTTCGATGGCGTCGCCCAGATTGCGGATGGCGGCGGCGGGGGCGCGGTGCGCCCCACCCAGGGGCTCGGCCACCACCTGATCGATCACGCCGAATTTCAAAAGGTCCTGCGCCGTCAGTTTCAGCGCCTCGGCGGCGTCCTTGGCCTGATCGCCCGAGCGCCAGAGGATCGAGGCGCAGCCCTCGGGCGAGATCACCGAATAGATGGCATGTTCCTGCATCAAGATGGCGTTGCCGGTGGCAATCGCGATGGCCCCGCCCGAGCCGCCCTCGCCGATCACCGAGGCGATATAGGGGACGCGAAGGTCGAGCCCGGTTTCGATGCAGCGGGCAATCGCCTCGGCCTGGCCCCTGGCTTCGGCATCCACGCCGGGATAGGCGCCCGAGGTATCGACGAAGGAGAGCAGCGGCAGCTTGAACTGATCGGCCAGATGCATCAGACGCTTGGCCTTGCGATAGCCCTCGGGCTTGGCCATGCCGAAATTATGTTTGATCCGGCTTTCCGTATCGTGGCCTTTCTCAAGCCCGATCACCACCACCGAATGGCCCCTGAAGCGGCCCATGCCGCCCACCACCGCCTTGTCGTCGGCAAAGGCGCGATCGCCTGCCAGCGGCACGAAATCCTGAATCAGGCCCTGCACATAGTCCAGACAGTGCGGGCGCTCGGGATGGCGGGCCACCTGGGTTTTCTGCCAGGGGGTAAGCTTGGCGTAGGTGGTGCGCAAAAGCTTCTCGACCTTGCCGTTCAGCTTGGCCACTTCCTCGGCGATATTGATATCGCCCGCATCCGTCAGGTGGCGAAGTTCCTCGATCTTGCCTTCCAGTTCGGCAATCGGCTTTTCGAAATCTAGAAAGTGCATGGCGCCTGATCAGTGATGGCTGGGAAGAGTGACGATCTGCAGCCAGAACACCCCGATCGATTGCACGACCGCGATGAACTTGTCGAAATCGACGGGCTTTACGATATAGGCATTGGCCCCCAATTCGTAGCAGCGCAGAATATCGGCTTCGGATTCCGAGGTGGTCAGCGCGATCACCGGCAGGCGATGCAGCTTGGGGTCCTTGCGCACTTCCTCCAGCACCTCGCGCCCGTCCTTCTTGGGCAGGTTGAGGTCGAGCAGCACCAGATCGGGCATCTGGGCCTTAAGATGGCTGCCCTGGCCGCGCAGATAGGCCATCGCCTCGGCGCCGTCCAACACATGGCTGATCGTGTTGAGGACGTGGGAATCCTTGAAGGCCTCGATGACCAAACGGGCATCTGCCATATTGTCTTCGACGAGAAGGATTTCGATGGGGCGACCGGACACTGGAACTCCGCCTGAAAAAGGCCATATTGGTGCCAGAAAAATAGGGATGTTGGCTGGTGAAGTCGAGGGAAAGTTTGTAACCTTGCGGTCAGTCATGACATTTAGGCCTTCTTCTATCAAAAGGGAGTCACGCCCATGTGCGGGTGTAAAGGAATCGGGCGCCGTCAGGCGATGAAGAGCATGATGGCGGGAACGGCCCTGGCCGGGCTAGCGCCCTGGTGCCTGGCTGGTTGCGCGGTCAATCCGGCCACCGGCCAGTCCAGTTTCACCGGATTCATGTCGCCCGACGACGAAAAGCGCGTTGGAACAGAACAGTTCCCTGTTTTGGTTAAGGAATTTGGCGGGGAATACCGCGATTCCAGGCTGAACAGCTATCTGACCTCGCTGGGCAACGAATTGGTCAAGCATTCCGAGACGCCGGACGCCAAATTCACCTTCGCCATCCTCAATTCCGACATCGTCAACGCTTTTGCCCTGCCGGGCGGCTATGTCTGCGTCAGCCGGGGCCTGATGGCGCTGTGCCAGGACGAGGCCGAACTGGCGGGCGTGGTCGGGCACGAAATCGGACATGTTGTGGCCAGGCACTCGGCCCAACGCTACAGCCAGGGTATGGCAACCAATATCGGCCTGATAGCGGCGGGTTTGGGGCTTTCGGTGCTGGGGGCCGGGCAGGCCGGACAAAGCCTGATGAATGTGGCGCAATACGGCGCCCAGGCCTTCTTGCAATCTTATTCGCGCGAGCATGAGATGGAGGCCGACCAGTTGGGCCTGCGCTATCTGTCGCGCTCGGGCTATGAACCCGTCGCCATGGTCAACTTCCTGGAATCATTACGTAAACACTCGATTCTTCAGGCCCGCATGGCAGGCCAGAGCGAGGGCAATGTCGATCATTTCGACATGATGGCGACCCATCCTTTGACCAAGGACCGCATTCAGGCGGCCCAGCAGGGCATCGGCCCGGCGCGCGCGCAAAATGCCAGGTTCGACCGCAAGGCCTATCTGGATGCCATCAACGGCATGCTGTTCGGAGACGATCCCGAACAGGGCATGCTGAAGGGGCGCAGTTTTCTGCATCCCTCCATGCGCTTTGGCTTCGACGTGCCCAAGGGGTTCCGCGTTTCCAACATGCCCTCCAAGGTGGTTGCCAGCAATCCTCAAGGGGCGGCGATCATCTTCGACGGGGCCAAGCCGCGCGGCAGTGGCAGCATGGCGGCCTTTCTTACTCGCGAATGGGCGGTGCGTTCCCAGGTGACCAGTGTTGAAACGATCAATCTGAACGGCATGGAGGCCGCGACCGGGCTGACGCAGGGGAATACCCAAGGCGGCCAGCCGGTGGCCATTCGCCTTCTGGCCATCCGCTTTCAGCCCGATCTGGTGTTCCGCTTCATGTTCCTGGCTCCGCGCAATCAGGCGCATGCCTTCGACGAGGCGTTCAGATCCACCACCTACAGCTTCAGGCGCCTAAGTGCCGAGGAAGCGGCCAAAGTGAAGCCCTTGCGCCTGATCGTGGTCGAGGCAAGGGCTGGCGATACGCCGGAAAAGCTGGGAGCCACCATGCCCTTCGAGGATTACAACCCCGATTGGTTCAAGCTCTTGAACGACATCGATCCCGGCCAGCCCTTGAAAAGCGGCCAGACCATCAAGGTGGTGGCTGGATAGGCCGGAAGCGAAAAAGGCTGAAACGGCTCTTCGGGCGCCCTATATTCAAGGAACCATGCAGGACGCATACGGTCGCCAGATTGATTATCTTCGTGTTTCGGTGACGGATCGTTGCGATCTACGCTGCACCTATTGCATGACCGATGATGCCAGCTTCGTGCCCAGGGCCGATGTGCTGACATTGGAAGAGGTTCTGCGTCTGGGGGCCGTTTTCATCGGTCTTGGCGTGAAGAAGCTGCGCATCACCGGCGGCGAGCCCCTGGTCCGGCGCAATATCCTCTGGCTGTTCGAGCGATTGGGTCGGCATCTGGGCCACGGGCTTGACGAACTGACGCTGACCACCAACGGCACCAGGCTGGACGAGGTTGCCGAAGGGCTGGTTGCTTCGGGGGTGCAGCGGGTCAATGTCTCGCTGGATACGCTTTCTCCCGCCACCTTCAAATCGATTACGCGCCATGGCGATTTGTCGAAAGTGCTGGCGGGAATCGATGCTGCCGACCGGGCTGGCCTTAAAATCAAGCTCAATTGCGTGCTGATGAAGGGCATCAATGATGGCGAAATTCCGGATTTGATGGCGTGGTGTCACGCCCGCGGTTTTGATCTGGTGCTGATCGAAACCATGCCCATGGGCGATGCCAGATCAGAGCTTTACCTGCCTCTTGAGGCCATCCTTGAGGCCTTGGCGAAACGCTTCTCTTTGGAAGAGGTGGCTGATCGCACCAATGGTCCCGCCAGATATCTGCATGTTCAGGAAACCGGGGGGCGGCTGGGGCTGATCGCACCCCTCAGCCATAATTTCTGTGCGGACTGCAATCGTGTGCGCCTGACCGCGTCCGGTCGGTTGCATCTGTGTCTGGGGCGCGAGGACGGCATCGATCTTAGGGCGCACTTGCGCGCAGGCGACAGCGATTCGGCCATTATAGCTGCCATTCTGAAGGCGCTTTCCGTCAAGCCCCAGGGACATGATTTCGTGGCGGGAGGAACCTGTTCGCAAGGCCAGGGCGCCGTGCGCTCTATGAGTGCTACGGGGGGATGAACAGCAGGTGTTACAGATATTTCTGCAAGGTGGAGATGAAGCTGCCCACCGAAATCGGCTTGGTGATGTAGCCATCGCAGCCGCCTTGGCGAATCTTCTCTTCGTCGCCCTTCATGGCGAAGGCGGTGACGGCGATGACGGGAATGGCTTTCAACTCGTCGTCGGCCTTCAGCAGGCGCGTTACGTCCAGGCCTGAAATCTCGGGAAGCTGGATATCCATCAAAATCAGATCGGGGCGGTGCTTGCGGGCAAGCTCCATCACCGCCGCCCCCTCTTGCGTCTGCAAGGTGGCAAAGCCATGGGCCTCGAGCAGGTCGCTGAACAATTTCATGTTCAGCTCATTGTCCTCGACGATGAGAACGGTCTTAGACATCTAAATCCCTAATCACGGCAGGGCTTTTCTTCGAAAAACTAATATACGTTGATTCTGAAAAAATCCAACAGACGAAGCGCGGCCTATAACCACAAAAATTTCCACCTTATTTTCTGACGTCTTCATGGAAATACTCAAGACCGGCAAAAAAATAGGGCCGGGACTAGCCCGGCCCAAGTTTGCTCTTGAGGGAAAAGGATACCGGCCAGCGACAAGACGATCTTCCGAACGGTGGTTTCGTTACCCGCGGGGGCGGGCTACCGACGGAAAGGATCGCCGAAGCGACAACCTGTATCCGAGGCAGAGTTTGCCTCAAAGCGGGCAGGGGGGCTGTGATGTTCATCACATGAGCAGATGAATATGGAGGAAATCCTGCGCGGCTTATCTAGGCCTTTGTTTTCAAAGACTCTTCAAGAAAGTCGAGGCGGTCCTGTCCCCAGAAGGGCACACCCTCCAATTGATACCAGGGGGCTCCGAAAACGCCTTTTTCGACTGCTTCCTGGGTGTTGGCCTCCCATGTCTTCCAGGCGGGCGAGCCCTCAAGTGCGGAATCGAGCAGGGCCTGGCCGTCAAAACCTTGTTCTTGGGCGATATCGATGACGGTCTGGGCGTCGGCGATGTTGCGTTCCTCCTGCCAGACGGCCCGCATATAGGCCAGGGACAGGCTTCCCATGTCGTGTCCGGCCAGACCGGCGGCGATGACCAGGGGGGCTGCCAGGCTTTCCGGAACGGGGAAGAATTTCGGCTGAACATTGAGACCGAAATTCAAATGCTTGTTCCAGCGCTCCAACTCGATCAAACGATAGGCCAGGCGGGAAGGATGCCGATCCTTGAAAACCGTGCCTCCGGTCGAGGGAAAGAGCTTGCCCAGATTCATCGGCTTATAGGCGATGGTTGCGCCGTTCCGCTTGGCGATATCGATCAGCCTTGCATGGCCGATGAAGCTCCAGGGCGAGACAAGCGCATAATAATAGTCGATCTGCTTACCCATGTCGGAATCCCTCCTTGATGCGACGTTCTGCTTCACGTTCGCGCAGGTCCTTGCGCTTGATCTTGCCGGTGGCGGTCATCGGCAGTTCGTCCACGAACTCGATTTCGCGCGGATAGGCGTGCTGGGCCAGCCTGGTTTTCACATGCTGGCGGATTTGATCGGCCAGGGCACGGTCAGCCTCGCGGTTTGCTGGAGCCAGGTCTGGCTTGGCCACGATGAAGGCCTTGATGCTTTCGGTGCGCAAGGGGTCGGGAACGCCGATCACGGCGGCCATGGCCACGGCGGGATGACGCAGCAGGCAGTCCTCGATCTCGCCGGGGCCGATGCGATAGGCGCCAGACGTGATCACGTCGTCGGATCGGCCCTGGAACCAGAAATAGCCGTCGATATCGCGCAGGCCCATGTCGCCGGTGAGCAGCCAATCGCCAGCAAACTTGGCTTGGGTCGCATCCGGATTGTGCCAGTAGCCCAGGAACATCACCGGATCGCCCTTCTGCACGGCGATGTTGCCGGGCGTTCCGGGGGGCAGGGGCGTCCCCTCGTCATCGACGATCTCGACGCGGTGGCCCGGAATGGCGCGGCCCATCGAGCCCTTGCGCACCTCCATCACCGAGGCGCAATTGCCCACCACCAGATTGCATTCGGTCTGGCCGTAGAATTCGTTGATGGTGACGCCAAAGGTCGAGCGTCCCCAGTCCAGCAACTCCTCGCCCAGGGTTTCTCCGCCCGAGCCGATGCTGCGCAAGCGGGGTTTTTCCTTGAAGGAACCGGCTTGGCGCATCAGCTTCAAAGCCGTGGGCGGCAGGAAGACATTGCGCACGCCATGCTTGGCCATCAGATGCATGGCGAACTCAGGATCGAACTTGCGCGCCCGGTGCGCCAGGACAGGAACGCCGTGATGCCAGGCGGGCAGCAGCACATCGAGCAGGCCGCCGATCCAGGCCCAGTCGGCAGGCGTCCAGAACAGGTCGCCGTATTTCGGAAAGAAATCTTGGGGAAATTCCACGCCGGGCAGATGACCCAGAAGTGTGCGGTGCGCGTGCAGCGCCCCCTTGGGGCTGCCGGTGGTGCCCGAGGTATAGATGATCAGGGCCGGGTCTTCGGCCAAAGTATCTTCCGGGGTAAAGGCATCGGAAGCGCCCATCATGACGGCCCAGAAATCATCGGCTCCGGCCCGGTTCTGCGAGCCCACCACGAGCAGACGATCCAGCCTTGGCAGTTCGGATTTCAGGGCCATCACCTTGTCGAGATTGGCCACATCCGTCACCACCATGCGGGCTGCCGAATCGGCCAGGCGGAAACGCAGGGCGTCTTCTCCGAACAAGGTGAACAGGGGTACCGCGATGGCGCCCAGCTTGTAGACGGCGATATGGGCCAGCGCCGTTTCCAGCGACTGGGGCAGCAAAATCGCCACCCGGTCGCCCCGTCCCACGCCCAGGCCCCGCATGGCATTGGCCAGGCAGTTCGACAGGCGCTTGAGATCGGCAAAGCTATAGCGCCCGATCTCGCCACTATCTAACTCGGTGATCAAGGCTGTGCGGTTGCCGTCGGCACCCGGTGCCGCGTGCTTGTCGATGGTATCGACGCCGATATTGTAATGCCTGGGGACATGCCAGGCAAAGCTGCGCAGCGCCTCTTCGTAGGAATGGCTGGATTTTAGCATGCGTCCTGCTTTCGGGCGGGGCGGTTGACGAGCCATATTCCCGCCGTCACGAATCCCAAGGCCAGGATCAGCAAGGGCGTGATCGGCTCGTCCAGGATAATCCCTCCGAAGGCCAAACCGAAGAGCGGAGTCAGGAATGTAAAGGCCGAAAGCCTGGACGCGGGATAATGGGCGATCAGCCAGAACCAGGCGAGATAGCTGGCAAAGGCCACAATGACCGTCTGAAAGAGAAGGCTTAAGACGGCAACAGCTGAGAGGTTTATGACCCCCGGCTCTCCCATCAACAGGGATGCGGTCAGCAGCAGGGGGGCGGAAACCACCAGTTGGTAGAACAGCGTCTTGGCCGGTGGAATGCGCGCCAGACAGCTTGCCTTGATCAGAATCGTCGTGGCCCCCCATAAGATGGCGCCCATGAGGGCCAGCGCATCGCCCTTCAGCATGTCGGGCGAGCCTAGGCTCAGTCCATCGGCGAAGGCGGTCAGGATGCCTGCGAAGGCAGAGATCAGCCCGATGACTTGAAGCAGGCGCAGTTTTTCGCCGGGCAGAAAAAGATGAGCCCCCAGCGCCACCACGAAAGGCGCCGTGTAGATAAAGATGATGCTGCGCGACGCCGTGGTATAGGACAGGCCCAGATAGATCAGCAGGAATTCGATTCCAAACAGCAAGCCCGCCAGAAGGCCGGGTCCCAGGCTGGAATCGCGCTCGAACAAAGTCTGTCCTCGAAGACGCATCCAAATCAACAACAGCAAGGTGGCGCCCAAAGAGCGCAGGGCGGCCTGCATGACCAAAGAGACATCTGGAGCCGCCAGCTTGATCGCCACCTGTTGCGCCCCCCAGAGGGCGCAGAGCAAGGCGATAAGGGCCATGGCAAACGGATCGAGATGGGTCCGGCGGGGCATGGCGTTATTCCCTGTCATTCGGCGGTTACCCCTCACCCGTCTCGCTTTGCTCGACACCCTCTCCCGCAAGGGGAGAGGGAAATGAGAGCCAAGCCGCTCAGTCCAGAGGAAAGACGGTTTCGAATTTGCTCGACACCCTCTCTCGCAAGGAGAGAGGGAAATGAAAGCCAAGCCGCTCAATCCAGCGGAAAGACGGTTTCGAAATGGCGCCAGCCATTTGTATCGTCGAACATCACGCCATCGAAGCCGAGATCCATCACCCAGGCCAGGTAAAGCCCCAAAATCTGTTTCCATTCCGCATCCCGGTAATCAACGTAGAAGCGGTCGGGATTGGTGGGATCGGTGGCGAACAGCCAGGCGGGATTGCCTTCGCGCCAGGTGGGCTTCCAGTAAAGAGCCCCCGCCTGGGCGATGGTGACGGGCATGCGAGCCAGCACCTTCCTGGGGCTGCCGATCTTCTTGAATTTGAGCTGATAGATTTCCTGCCGGGTCAGCGCCTCTTGCGTAACCCCCTGGCCGACATCGAGGATCAGCACATCCTGATTGGTTTCCAGAAGGGCGACCAAGGCTTTGGGTTTGGGGCCGAGGCGCCTGGTGTCCAACACCACCAGGAGATTCCTGGCATCGTCGAGCGAAGCGATGGGCTTGGGGTTTTCGTCGGGCGGGCGGCTGGCGGGAATGGTATCCAGCGCCGTCACGTCGGTGGGAACATAGGGCAATGCCCCCATCTTTTTGGCACTTGCCAGGGCATCATTTGCCACCTTGGCGGCACAGGTGTCGATGGTGAGAACCCGCTTGCCCAGTCTTTGCACCTCGGCCAGGGTTTGCAGGCGGGTTTTAAGCTGGGCGGGCGTATCGTCGCCGCAGAAAAGACCGTCCTCGACCACACCGTCGATGGCGCGCGCCAGGGGGCGCATCAGCCCGTGCAATGGAACGCGCTTATCCTCGTTCAGTTTGGGGTCCATGATCTCTTCCAGCACGAATTCCCACTTGTCCTTTTCCAAGATGGCCGCTCCATCGCGCAGCAACACCTGAAAGGCGCGGTTGCGCGTTTTGGCGTAGAGCGTCAGCTCCATCAGGATGGTGCGCAGCTCGGCCCTGAAATCGGGCGGGCGGTCGGGATTGATCGGACCCAGGGCCGCCGGAGTGACCGCCTGGGCCTCCTTGGCCGGGGCGGGAGCTTGCGCCTGAACGGGCTGGGCCAGGGTCAGCGGCAGAAGCAGGGCGAGAAAAAGGAAACGGTGCATAAGGCCAGTGTAGCCGCTCTTGCATGAAGAGGCCAGAAGGTCTAGACACGAGGCCTTCTTTTAGATGGGAGGAGTCTTCCGTGTCCTTGCCGCTTTTCCGCCCCTTTCCTGGCCTTCGCCCCGCTCCCGAACTTGCTTCTCAGGTGGCGGCCCCGCCCTATGACGTCTTGAATACCGAGGAGGCGCGGGAACTGGCCAAGGGCAAGCCCCACAGCTTCCTGCACATCTCGAAGCCCGAGATCGATTTGCCCGAGGGCATCGATCCCTATGCTCCCCAGGTTTATGCCAAGGGGGCCGAGAATCTGAAGAAGATGATCGACAAAGGCGTCATCTTGCGCGATGCCAAGCCCTGCTATTATGCCTATCGCCTGAAAATGGGCGACCATGTGCAGACCGGCATCGTGGCGGCGGCCTCGGTGGCGGCCTATGACGTCAACCGTATCCGCAAGCACGAATTCACCCGTCCCGACAAGGAAGACGACCGGGTGCGCCAGATCGACGCCGTGAATGCCCAGACCGGCCCCGTTCTGCTGGCCCATCGCCCGATCGGGCCGGTCTCGGATGTTCTGGCCCGCGTCACCGCCCAGCCCGCCGCCTATGATTTCACGGCCCATGATGGCATCGGCCATGCGCTGTGGGTGATCGACCAGGATCAGGACATCAAGACCATCACCGAGGCCTTTGAGGCCCAGGCCGCCGTCTATATCGCTGACGGCCATCACCGTTCCGCCGCCGCCTCGCGCATCGCCAAGGCCAGGGCGGGGAAGGGGGGCGAGAGTGCCCCTCACAACTCGTTTCTGGTGGTGTCCTATCCCATCGATGAAATGCGCATCATGGACTACAACCGCGTGGTCAAGGACTTGAACGGCATGGCCGAGGCCGAGTTGCTGGAGCGCCTGGGCAAGGCCTTTCATGTCGAGGAAAGCAGGAACCAGGCCAAGCCCAAGGCCAAGCGCGAGATCGGCCTCTATCTCAAGGGCCGCTGGTTCCTGATGCGGCTGAAGGAAGAACCTGCTGGCCTAGATCCCGTGCAGTCTTTGGATGTCAGCCTGCTCACCGATCTGGTGCTGGCGCCCTTGTTCGGCATCGAGGATTTGCGCAAGGACAAGCGCATCGATTTCGTGGGCGGCAAGCGGGGCTTGGGCGAGCTTGAAAAGCGCGTCGATTCCGGCGAAATGGCGGCCGCCTTTGCGCTTTATCCCACCAGCATGGAAGATCTGGTGTCGGTGGCCGATGCCAATCGCGTCATGCCGCCCAAATCGACCTGGTTCGAGCCCAAGCTGGCCGATGGCATGGTGTCGAACCCGCTTGACTGAGACACCCAGCCAACCCGTTCTGGTCGTTGCCGGTCCTACGGCATCAGGCAAGTCGGCTTTGGCGTTGTACGCCGCCGAAGCCTTCGGCGGTGTGATCGTCAATGCCGATGCGCTTCAAATGTATGCGGGGTTGCGCGTCCTGTCGGCCCGGCCTTCGCTTTCCGAGGAGGAACGCGCCCCGCATTGTCTGTATGGTGTGCTGGCCGACGATGAAATCTGTTCGGCCGCCAGATGGGCCAGGATGGCTGCGGGCGAGATCGCCCGGGCTCATGAAGCGGGCAAGCTGCCCATTCTGACCGGCGGCACCGGGCTCTATCTCAAGGCGCTGATCGAGGGGCTGGCCCCCATGCCTGAGGTGCCCGAGCCCTATCGCAACTCAGCCCGCCTGCTGGTCAGTGAGATCGGTGCTCAGGCCCTTCATGCCCGTCTGGCCCAAAGCGATCCGGTCATGGCGACCCGCCTCAAACCCACCGACACCCAGCGTGTGACCCGTGCCTGGGAGGTGATCGAAGCCACCGGGCGCTCGCTGGCCGACTGGCAGGCCATGAAGGGAAAGCCTTATCCCGCCCGCTTTGTTTCGATTTTCGTGATGCCCGAGCGCGACGAGCTTTATCGTTCCTGCGATGCCCGCTTCCTGAAAATGCTGGAAACAGGGGCTTTAAACGAGGCCAGACGCTATCTGAAGGCCCCGGACGACTTGCCCGTTCTGCGTGCGCTTGGTCTTAATGAGTTGATTCGTCACCTGAAAGGCGAATTGCCCCTGGACGAGGCGACCAAGTTGGCCCAGGCCGCGACCCGGCATTATGCCAAGCGTCAGGTGACCTGGTTCAGGCATCAGATGCAACCCAGCCATGCCCTGAATGCGCAATTTTCGGAAAGTCTTTGGCCGAAAATCTTTCCGATTATTCGCGGGTTTCTATTGACCGGCTAGAATCTAGAGTCTAGTCTCCAGCCCTCTTAAAGCGGACAGATTCAGGAAGAATCAATGAGTCACGACCACGATCTGAATGGAGCGGAAATCCTTTTGAAGGCCCTGGCCGATCAGGGCGTCGAGGTCGTCTTCGGTTATCCGGGCGGTGCCGTTCTGCCCATCTATGACGAAATCTTCAAGCAGAACCGCCTGCGCCATATTCTGGTGCGCCACGAACAGGCCGCCGTCCATGCCGCCGAAGGCTATGCCAGGGCCACGGGCAAGGTGGGCGCCGTTCTGGTGACCTCGGGCCCCGGTTCAACCAATGCGGTGACGGGTCTGTTGGATGCAATGCTGGATTCGACCCCGATGGTCTGCATGACCGGCCAGGTGCCGACCAGCCTGATCGGCAACGATGCCTTCCAGGAAGCCGATACCACCGGCATCACTCGGCCCTGCAGCAAGCATAATTATCTGGTCAAGGACGTGAACGATCTGGCCCGGGTGATTCACGAGGCTTTTTATGTTGCGAAAAGCGGGCGTCCCGGCCCGGTGGTGGTCGATCTGCCCAAGGATGTGGTGACCGCCAAGGGCCGTTATATCGGCCCCGACAAAGTGCGCCATAAGACCTACAAGCCCAAGGTCAAGGGCGACATCGCCGCCATCGAGGCGGCGGTGGAGTTGATGGCCCAGGCCAAGAAACCCATTCTCTATCTTGGCGGCGGCGTCATCAATTCCGGCCTGGAAGCGGTCGCTCTGGCGACAAAACTGGTCAAGATGACGGGCTTTCCCTTCACCCAGACGCTGATGGGGCTGGGCGCCGTTCCCGCCTCGAACCCGCAATATCTGGGCATGGTCGGCATGCATGGCACGTTTGAAGCCAATCTGGCCATGCATGATTGCGACGTCATGGTCTGCATTGGTGCTCGCTTCGATGATCGCGTGACCGGCAAGACATCGACCTTCTCGCCCAAATCGAAGAAGATTCACATCGATATCGATCCCTCTTCGATCAACAAGAATGTGGTGGTCGATATCCCTGTCGTGGGCGATGTCGGCCATGTGCTGGAAGACATGATCCGCGTCTGGAAGGCCAAACAGCTTCACGTCGATGAAAAGGCGCTGAAAAGCTGGTGGCGCGAGATCGACGGCTGGCGCGCCAAGGACTGTCTGCGCTATACCAAAAGCAAGAAGGTCATCAAGCCGCAATATGCCATCGAGCGCTTGTACGAATTGACCAGGGACAAAGACCCCATCATCGCCACCGAAGTCGGCCAGCATCAGATGTGGGCGGCGCAGTTCTCCAAATTCGATCAGCCGCGTCACTGGCTGTCCTCGGGCGGGCTGGGCACCATGGGCTTTGGCCTGCCCGCTGCCATGGGAGCACAGGTGGCTTTTCCCGAGAAACTGGTGATCGATATCGCAGGCGAATCGTCGATTCAGATGAATATCCAGGAGTTGGCGACGCTGGCCCAGGAACGCCTGCCCGTCAAAATCTTCATCATGAACAATCAGTATCTGGGCATGGTGCGCCAGTGGCAGGAACTGCTGCATGGCGGGCGCTATGCCGAAAGCCATATGGACGTCCATCCCGACTTCGTGAAGCTGGCCGAGGCCTATGGCGCCAAGGGCAGGCGTGTCGACAAGCCGGCCGATCTCGATGCGGCGATCATGGAAATGATCGAAACGCCGGGCGCTTTCATTCTGGATGTGCGCACCGATGCTTCGGAAAACGTGTTTCCGATGATCCCGCCGGGGGCTGCGCATAACGAAATGCTGTTGGGGCCAGAGGACGAGGCCGAGAAGCCGTCAAGCGAAGACGGCATGGTTCTGGTCTAAGGGGGTGGGCATGACAGGAAAACATCAACCGCACACGCACCGTCACACCATCGCCGTTCTGGTCGATAACGAGCCGGGCGTGCTGGCGCGCGTTATCGGCCTGTTCTCGGGGCGCGGCTACAATATCGAAAGCCTGACCGTGGCCGAAGTGGCGGCCAGGGATAATCTGTCGCGCATCACCGTCGTGACCTCAGGTACGGCCCAGATCATCGAGCAGATCAAGGCTCAGTTGTCGCGCCTGGTTCCGGTTCACAAGGTGGTGGACCTGACCAATGAAGGGCCTGCAGTCGAGCGCGAACTGGCGTTGGTCAAGGTGGCGGGCATCGGCGAGAAGCGCGTCGAATCCTTGCGCATCGCCGGTATCTTCAGGGCGCATACCGTGGATTCCACCAACGAATCCTTTGTGTTCGAAATTGTCGGACGCTCCGACAAGATCGATGCCTTCATCAATCTCATGGAGCCTTTGGGCTTGGTCGACGTGTCGCGCACCGGCGTCGTTGCCATCGCCCGTGGAACGCAACCGCTTTAACCTTAAGAACTGGAATAGGGAGTAGCCTTCATGCGCGTTTATTACGACCGCGATGCCGATCTCGGCCTCATCAAGAACAAGAAGGTGGCCATCATCGGCTATGGCAGCCAGGGCCATGCCCATGCGCTGAATCTGCGCGATTCCGGCGTCAAGGATCTGGCCGTCGGCCTGCGTCCCGGCTCGGCCTCGGCCAAGAAGGCGGAAGGGGAGAAACTGAAGGTCATGACCCCCGACGAGGCCGCCAAGTGGGCCGACGTGGTGATGATCCTGACACCCGACGAATTGCAGGCCGATCTGTACCGCGACCATCTGGCTCCCAACATGAAGCCGGGTTCGGCGCTGGTTTTCGCCCATGGCCTTAACATCCATTTCAAGCTGATCGAAGCCAGGGCCGACATCGACGTCTTCATGATCGCCCCCAAGGGCCCCGGGCACACCGTGCGCGGCGAGTACCTTAAGGGCGGCGGCGTTCCCTGCCTGGTCGCCGTTGACCAGAATCCCTCGGGCAATGCCTTGGAAATCGCCCTGTCCTATGCTTCCGCCGTCGGCGGCGGGCGTTCGGGCATCATCGAAACCAGCTTCAAGGAAGAGTGCGAAACCGACCTGTTCGGCGAGCAGGCGGTGCTGTGCGGTGGCCTGACCGAGCTGATCAAGGCTGGCTACGAAACCTTGACCGAGGCGGGCTATGCCCCCGAGATGGCCTATTTCGAATGCCTGCACGAAGTGAAGCTGATCGTCGATCTGATCTATGAGGGCGGCATGGCCAACATGCGCTACTCGATCTCGAACACCGCCGAATATGGCGACTACCGCACTGGCCCGCGCCTCATCACGCCGGAGACCAAGGCCGAGATGAAGCGCGTGCTGGAAGATATCCAGTCGGGCCGTTTCGTGCGCGACTGGGTGCTGGAATGCAAGGCTGGCCAGCCCAGCTTCAAGGCGACGCGCAGGCGCAATGCCGAGCATCCGATCGAAGTGATCGGCGAAAAGCTGCGCGCCATGATGCCCTGGATCGGCAAAAACAAGCTGGTCGACAAGAGCAAGAATTAGCGGATTTTTTTGGCACTTCGACGCGACAAATGGAAAAAGGCAAACATGATTCCTCACCCTGAGGAAGCCGCGAAGCGGCTGTCTCGAAGGGTGGGCGACGGAAAAGAACCAAGCATTGGCAAGCACTCATCCTTCGAGACGGGCCTTCGGCCCTCCTCTGGATGAGGTAAAATTCATGTCGGTCATCTGGCTCAATTCCACATCAAACGTCGAAGAGCCCTTTTTTTTGCGGCTATTTCAGAATAGAAACGGGCTGGAGATATCTCAAGCCCATTTTGCTGCGCCTTTCCGGGATCAGGCCGTGGCCCCTCTTCTGATATGGCTTAAGAAATCATCCACCTGACTTCTCAGCTTGTCGGCGTTTTTGGCAAGCTCGGATGATGCCGACAAAACGCTGTCCGACGATGTTCCCGTGCTTTCGGCCCCCTGGCGAACCTCGACGATATGATCAGATACATCTCTGGCGCCCGTGGCGGCCAGTTGGGCGTTGTGGGCGATCTCTCCGGTCGCAGCACCCTGCTGCTCGACGGATTGGGTGATGCTGGCCGCAATGTCGTTGATCTGACCGATGGTGTTGGCGATGCCGCGAATGGCTTCGACAGCATCGTTGGTGGCGGACTGAACGGAAGATATCTGCTGGGTGATATCCTCGGTCGCCTTGGCTGTTTGATTAGCCAGATTCTTCACTTCATTGGCGACAACGGCAAATCCTTTACCTGCTTCGCCCGCCCTGGCCGCCTCGATGGTGGCGTTCAAGGCCAGAAGATTGGTCTGCGAGGCGATGTCGTTGATCAGGCTCACCACCTCGCCGATGCGGTTGGCGGCTTCTGCCAAGCCTTGAATCATGGTATCGGCGCGCTGGGCCTCCTGCACGGCGGTCTGGCTGATATGCGACGACTGCTCAACCTGATGGGCAATGGCATTGATCGACGCCGAGAGTTCCTCGGCGGCACTGGCCACTGCCTGTACATTGGCCGAAGCCCGTTCGGAAAACTGCGCGACTTCCGAAGCGCGGGTGCTGGTGTCCCTGGCAACGCCCGACATGTTCTGCGCCGTGGTCTGCAAACCGCTGGCGGCAGAGGCGACGCTGCCGATCACTTGTCCGACATGGCTTTCCAACTCGTCGGCCATGCGCACCATGTCCTGTTGACGCTTCTCCTCGGCCCGACGTTCGGTCTGGCGCTGCTCGATCTGCAGGCGGTCCATATCCGTGAGCTTGTCGAGAAAAATGCGCAGCGCCTGGCCGATCTTGCCGAACTCATCCTTGCGTTCCGGCTTGAGATACAAAGAATCGGCTGGCGCCTTGGCCATCACGGAATCGATATCGCGTCCGACATAGCCCAGCAGGCGCCCGATCATCCACAAAAGATAGCCGCCGCCAGCGCCTGCGATCAGCAGGGCAGTTCCCGCAGCCGCCAGCATGGTGATGATCAGCTCGTCGCCCATTTTCAGCATGTCGTCGGCGACATTGGCCAGGTCCGACATGCGGTTGAAGGTTTCGCCCTGAATTTCCAAGGACAGATCGTTGAGGGTGTTGGCCAGAGTCTCGCTGTCCTGGTCGAACTGTTCCAGAAGCTCGCCGCCGCGTGATTTGCTGGAACGGTAGGTTTCCGCCATTGTCTGGCCTTCCTCGACCAGTTTCGGCAGGTCTCCCATCACGGCTTCGATCTTTTGGGCAATTTCCTTCAGGCCCAATTCATTCGCATAATCGCGCGCAGCTTCGGCATCCGATTGGAACTTTGTGCCGTGCGCCTGGGCATGTTCGTAGCTTTCCGACTCTCCTGTCAGAGCGGCGTTGAAGAAAGAGCTGCGCATCATCAAGACATCGGCCTTGGCTTCGCGAATGGCATCCAGCAGGGGAACGCCGAAGTTGGAAACCTTGGCGACATCGCCTTCCATGGTTTCCAGAATGGGCTTCTGGACCAGAAGGCGGGAAACAACGAAGCCTGACGAAAAGACGGATGCCAGGAGGATTGCCGCCATGACCAGCAGCACCTTCAACTTAACAGTCATATTTCCCTCCGGGCGGCGAACCGGTTGACCGGTTGATTCTCATTGTCTGAATCTAACCCAACATTTGGTCGTTTACGAGATGTCATTTCACATGACCCAGCAAAAAGCGTCATATCAACCATCTGATTTTGATATGGATCAGAATGATCAGAAAGTTGATTAGATTTGTTTAAACTAAGAAGGCGATCTCAGAGGCGCAGGGGCTTTTCTATCGCTTTTTGCAAATCGTCTTGGCGGGGCGGGGATCGTCGGACACCAGCCGTTCGATGGCTTCCAGTTCGGCTTCGATGGCAGCCTCGGCCTTCTTTTCGACCTGCCGGTAAAGAGCCATGACCTCTCTGCCCGTGGCGGTCAGCTCCGTTCCGCCGCCCTTGGCGCCCCCGAAGCTGGCGGCAACCACTGGTTCCTTGAAGGCGCGATTCATTTCGTCGATCAAAAGCCAAGCCCGCCGATAGGACATGCCCTGATCCTTGGCCGCACGGGTAATCGAGCCGGTTCGCTCGATGGCATCCAGCAGATCGGCTTTGCCCGGCCCCAGAGCGGCAAAGGAGCACAGTTTAATGCGGATCTTCAAGACGCCCGACATGTGTTGCCTATGACGCCGGTGGCTGGAACAAGGCTTCGATCAAGTTTGCTTCGTGCGGCCAAAAGGCGAGCAGCGCATCCTTGTCCGTGGCATGTTCATAGTCGGTGAATTCAAAACCGGGTGCTACCGTGCAGCCCAAAAGGGCGAAGCGCCCGCCTTCAACCAGCCGGGCTCCCTGCCAGCTATGGGCGGGGACGAGAATCTGTGGACGCTGTCTTGCCGACAGGTCCGTGCCCAGGATTTGCCGTTTCGATGTCTTATCGGGATGGAGTTGAATCATCTCAACTGGATCGCCCAGGTAGAAATGGAAAATCTCGTCGCTGCTCAGGCGATGCAGGGCCGAGACGGTGTCGGCTGTCAGCAGATAATAGATGGCCGTTCCGACCGATCTGGATTTCTGGTCGCACTTTGCCAGGGCCGACGGGGGAAGCGTTTCGCTTCCCCTCCAGGTTTCGACGAACCAGCCTCCCTCGGCGGGATGGGGGACCAGCCCGAGAAGGCGGATGACCGCCCGGGGATCAATCACCCGGGAAGCTTGCCGGTCAGCAGGTAGTCGGCCAGGGCCAGGGCCTTTTCGCTGCCGCCCTCGTTGAATTGCTTCGTGCGCTCGATGATCCAATCCCTGACCTCGCCCTGATCGACCGGGGTCTTGGCCAGAAGGGCGGCCAGAATGGCCTGGCTGGCCAACAGATGGGCGGAGATGTCGTCAAGCGCCTCGAACAGCTTCTGCTGGCTGTCGCTCTGGGTGTCGGACATCGTCTGGATGTCCCGGCCAAGATTGTTCAGCAAGCCCTGAATATGATTAAGCAGTATCTGCGACATGGAGTTCTTCCCTCGAAAAGACCTGAAATCGCTGAAATGATAGCCGGACTTGCCCTTTCTGTCATGCTCAATTGCAGGGGGCTGCATTAAGAAAGACTTTACGTGAGTCAGGCATCATTACTATATGTAGGATAAATGTGTTAACGTTCGTTGATGTGGAACGTTTGCTTTAGGGGCCGTGAAAATGGGGCTTTTTTCGAGCTCGGATGAGACCTTTGATTCCAAGACGCCTCCGATAGACCCCGCCTGGGGTAAATCGCCGAAGGGTCATTTCTACCGATTGGCTCATCTCGAGCCCGACGAGGTCGGCTTGCCCGGCCTGGGGGGCGTCTATGTCGTCTGGCACAAGGGCGTGCGCCCGGAATGGCTGTATGTCGCAGCGACCGAGGATTTGGGGAAAGCCCTGATGCAGGCACTGGAAGACACGGATATCTCCAGTTATGAGCCCCGTGGAGGCCTGTGGTGCACCTGGGCACCCATCCGTCCGGAATTCAGGAATGGCGTGGTCTTGTACCTTCGTAAGCTTCTGAAGACGGTTATCCCTCCAAAGCCTGCCGATGAGATCGAAGAAGGCAGCGTTCAACCGGTTGCCGTCCTTCCCCCTGGTTAGCGAATAATCAGCACGCGTTTGGAAGGTCCCTCCCTACCTTGCCGGGGGGGGGCATCCCTGCCCATTTTGCTTGCAAGGCAGGCCGGGGCAGGGTATCCGGTAATGAAGAATTGCGGCCAAACAAAAGCAAGGACGTCCCAAGCCATGCACGAGATCATCCAGCAACTGGACGAAAAGCGCGAGCGTGCCCGCAAGGGCGGGGGCGAGCGGCGCATTCAGGCCCAACACGGCAAAGGCAAATTGTCGGCGCGCGAGCGCATCGACCTGCTTTTGGATCCCGATTCCTTCGAGGAATGGGACATGTTCGTCGAACATCGCTGCCACGATTTCGGCATGGATAAGGAAACCATCCCCGGCGACGGCGTGGTGATTGGCTATGGCACCGTCAACGGGCGCTTGGTTTTCGTCTTCAGCCAGGATTTCACGGTCTTCGGCGGCTCGCTTTCAGAAGCTCATGCCGAGAAAATCTGCAAGATCATGGAGCAGGCCGTGAAGGTGGGGGCTCCGGTGATCGGGCTCAATGATTCGGGCGGTGCGCGCATTCAAGAAGGTGTTGCCTCGCTGGCCGGCTATGCCGATGTGTTCCAGCGCAACGTGCTGGCCTCGGGCGTGGTGCCGCAAATTTCCGTCATCATGGGGCCATGTGCAGGCGGTGCGGTCTATTCGCCCGCCATGACCGACTTCATCTTGATGGTCAAGGATTCGTCCTACATGTTCGTCACCGGACCGGACGTGGTGAAGACGGTGACGCATGAATCCGTCTCGGCAGAAGAACTGGGCGGCGCTGTGACCCATTCCACGAAATCGGGTGTGGCCGATCTGGCCTTCGAGAATGATGTCGAGGCCCTGCTTCAGGTGCGCCGTCTGGTCGATTACCTGCCGCCTTCCAATCGCGAAAAGCCGCCGGTGCGGCCCACCCCCGACAGCCCTGATCGTTTGGAATCAAGCCTGGATACGCTGATCCCCGACAATCCCAACAAGCCCTATGACATGAAGGAGCTGATCTTGAAGATCGTCGATGAAGGCGACTTCTTCGAGGTACAGCCCGATTATGCCAAGAACATCCTGATCGGGCTGGCCCGTATGGAAGGCTCGACGGTGGGAATCGTGGCCAACCAGCCCATGGTGCTGGCCGGATGCCTGGATATCGACAGCTCGCGAAAGGCCGCCCGATTCGTGCGTTTCTGCGACGCCTTCAACATTCCCATTCTGACCCTGGTCGATGTGCCCGGCTTCATGCCCGGCACGGCCCAGGAATATGGTGGCATCATCAAGCACGGCGCCAAGCTGCTCTATGCCTTTGCCGAGGCCACCGTGCCCAAGATCACGCTGATCACCCGCAAGGCCTATGGCGGGGCCTATGACGTCATGAGTTCGAAGCATTTGCGGGGCGACGTCAATTTCGCCTGGCCGACCGCTGAAATCGCCGTGATGGGCCCCAAGGGCGCTGTCGAGATCATCTTTCGCCAGGATATCGGCGATGCCAAGAAGATCGCCGAGCGGACCGAGGAATATCGCCAGAAGTTTGCCAATCCCTTCATCGCGGGCCATCGCGGCTTCATCGACGACGTCATCATGCCGCATGCGACCAGAAAGCGCATCTGCCGCTCGCTGGCCATGCTGCGCGAGAAGAAGCTTTCCAATCCGTGGAAGAAACACGGCAACATCCCGCTGTAAGGGGAGAGGGGAAATCCATGACCGCCCGCAAGTCTGCCAAGCCCGCCGCCAAGTCGAAACCCGCCGCCAAGGTGAAGACCGGGCCTTTGTTCGAGAAAATCCTCATCGCCAACCGGGGCGAGATCGCTTGTCGCGTCATCAAGAGCTGCAAGCGGCTGGGCATAAAAACGGTGGCGGTCTATTCCGACGCCGACCGCGATGCGCTTCACGTCAAGATGGCCGACGAGGCCGTGCATATCGGCCCGCCCGCCTCGGCGCAAAGTTATCTGCTGATCGAGCGCATCGTCGAGGCCTGCAAGAAGACCGGCGCTCAGGCAGTGCATCCCGGCTATGGATTCTTGTCGGAAAAGCAGGATTTTCAGAAGGCATTGGCCAAGGCGGGCATCACCTTCATCGGTCCCGATGCCCATGCCATGCATGCCATGGGCGATAAGATCGAATCGAAGAAGCTGGCCAAGGCGGCGGGTGTTTCCACCGTTCCTGGCTATCTGGGCGTGATCAAGGATGCCGACGAGGCGGTGAAAATCGCCAAGGGCATCGGCTATCCGGTGATGGTCAAGGCCTCGGCGGGCGGCGGCGGCAAGGGCATGCGCGTGGCCTGGAACGACGCCGAATGCCGCGATGGTTTCCGCTCGGCCACCGCCGAGGCGAAATCCAGCTTCGCCGACGATCGCGTCTTCGTCGAAAAATTTATCGAGGAACCCCGGCATATCGAAATCCAGGTGCTGGCCGACCGGCATGGCACGGCGCTTTATCTGGGCGAGCGCGAATGCTCGATTCAGCGCCGTCACCAGAAGGTGATCGAGGAGGCGCCGTCCCCCTTCCTGGACGCCAAGACCAGGAAGGCCATGGGCGAACAGGCCGTTGCTCTGGCCCGCGCCGTGAACTATGTGTCGGCGGGCACGGTGGAATTCATCGTCGATGCCAAGCGCAATTTCTATTTCCTGGAAATGAATACGCGCCTGCAGGTCGAGCATCCCGTCACCGAGAAGATCACCGGGCTTGATCTGGTGGAATGGATGATCCGCGTTGCTGCGGGCGAAAAGCTGCCCATGAAGCAGGCCGACATCAAGCTAAACGGCTGGGCCATCGAATCACGCGTCTATGCCGAGGATCCTTTCCGCAATTTCCTTCCCTCGACCGGGCGTCTGGTGCGCTATCAGCCGCCGATGGAAACCGATTCGGTGCGTGTCGATACCGGCGTCTATGAAGGCGGCGAGATCAGCATGTTCTACGATCCCATGATCGCCAAGCTGATCACCTATGGAAAAAACCGCAGCGAGGCCATCGGCGCCATGCGCGCCGCCCTGGATCGCTTCTATATACGCGGCGTCAGCCACAATATTCCCTTCCTGGCCTCGCTGATGAACAAGCCGCGTTTCGTCGAGGGGCGTCTCTCCACCAACTTCATTGCCGAGGAATATAAGAACGGATTCAACGCGCAAGATTTGCCGCCAGAAGACCCGGCGGTGCTGGCCGCTGTGGCCGCATCGGTGCATTTCGCCGGCGCTTTGCGCAATGCCCAGATTTCGGGCCAGATGCCCGGCCACGAGATGAAAGTGGGAAGCGATTGGGTGGTGAAGCTGGGCGAGGCCAGCTATCCGGTTTCTATTTGCGCCGTCGAGGGCGGCTGGGATGTCGTCCTCGACGGCAAAAAACTTCCCGTGCGGGCACCCGGCTGGACGCTGGGGCAACCCTTGTTCGAAGGAACCGTGGCCGGGCGATCCGTTTTTGTGCAGATCGACCGCAGGCAAGTGGGCTGGCGCATGTTCCACGCCGGAACGCAGGCCGACGTCATGGTCTATACGGCGCTGCAGGCGAAGATGGCGGCTCTGATGCCCAAGAAGGCGCCGCCCGACATGTCGAAATATCTGTTATCACCCATGCCGGGGCTGCTGGTCTCTCTGGCTGTCAAGGATGGCCAAGAGATCAAGGCGGGCGAAGAGCTGGCCGTGGTCGAGGCGATGAAGATGATGAACATCCTAAGGGCCGAGCGCGATGGGTCGGTGAAGAAAATTCACACCCAGGCGGGCGCCAGCCTGGCCGTCGATCAGATCATCGTCGAGTTTGCCTGATGACGGGCAATGGCTTGAAAACGTCGCATGTGCGCATTTCGGGGCGTGTTCAGGGCGTTCGTTACCGCGCCTGGGCGGTGGAGCAGGCGGTAAGGCTGGGCGTGACAGGCTGGGTGCGCAACCGCGCCGACGGTACGGTGGAGGCGGTGTTCCAGGGCAGCGAAGCGATGGTAAAAAACATGATCGAAATGTGCCGCCAGGGCCCCAGCGGGGCCAAGGTAGGCGGCCTTACCGTCGAGCCGATGCCGCCTCAGGATTTTTATGATTTCAAGCAAAGGGCGACGGAGTAGGGGTGCCCCTTGCCATTGCGCTTCCTGACCGGCATTGTGTCTGCTATAATATGACCAGTTTTCTGGTCATATTTTCGCGAGGCAAAAATGGCGACCGTGACATTGGTGGAGGCCAAGGCGCATTTAAGTGAGCTTTTGGACCGCGTCGAATCCGGCGAGGAAGTGACGATCACGCGCCACGGCAAGCCCAGCGCCAAAATGATAGCGCCTGAGAAAAAGAAGCTTAAGAAGCTGGACCTGAAAAAGCTGGCAGCCTTTCGCGCCACGATGCCTCGCATGAAGGTATCCAGCGCTGAAATTATCCGTCAGCTTCGTGACGAAGAGCCTTGATGCTCTATTTTGACAGCAGCATACTTGTCCCCTTGGTCCGCCACGAGGCATCCAGCCGCCAAGTGGAAGCCCTGATGGACAGGCTTGGGGATGAGCGGCTTTGCACCAGTCATTGGACGATGGTCGAAGTTGCTTCCGGCTTGGCGAGAGATGTCCGCATGAAAATGATGGGCGTTAAGGAGGCCAATAAAACCCTGCAACAATTTGAAAATATCATCGATACGTCGTTTGAACTTTTGCTGCCTGACGCAGCAGATTTCGAACGCGCCAAGGATTATGTGGCCCGTTTCGAGACGGGCTTAAGGGGTGGCGATGCGCTGCATCTGGCGGTGGCTGCCCGGCACAAGGTGAAGGCCATCTACAGCCTCGATAAGGCCTTCGTGAAGTCGGGCAAGAAATTGGGTTTGCCTGTGCTGACCGGCATTCGCATTTAGCGACCCAGCAACAACCCCAGCATCAAAATCCCAAAGCCGATGCGGTACCAGGCGAAGGGGGCAAAGCCGTGTCTGCCCACGAAGGCCACGGCGGCCTTCACTACCAAGAGAGCCACCAGAAAGGCGGTGATGAAGCCGATGGCGATGAGGCCAGCGCCGTCGAAAGACAGCATCGCCCAATCCTTGTAGATTTTATAGGCGGTGGCTGCCGTCATGGTGGGAATGGCCAGGAAGAACGAGAATTCGGCCGCCGCTTTGCGCTCGACCCCCATGAGAAGTGCTCCCATGATGGTAGCGCCTGAGCGCGAGACGCCGGGAATCATCGAGACGCACTGGAACAGGCCGATCTTTAAGGCGAGCGGCAGGCCGAAATCCTCGATGGCGTGAACCTTGGGCTGTTTGATCAGGCGTTCGATCAGAAGGATGGCGATGCCGCCCGCGATCAGCACGATGGCGATGGTCAAGGGCGAGTCCAGAAGCTGGCGGATGTATTTATAGGCTACGGCGCCGATGATCATGGCGGGCAAGAAGGCGATCAGGATATAGGTGACGAAATGGCGCGAGGCGGCGTCCGATCTCACATGGATCACGGCTCCCCACAGCCGTTTCCAATAGGCTACGCAGACGGCCAGAATGGCGCCCAATTGGATGACGATTTCGAAAGTCTTGCCGGGGAACTGAAACCCCAGAAGATCGCCCAGCAAAATCAGATGGCCGGTCGAGGAGACGGGCAGAAACTCGGTCAGGCCTTCGACCAGGCCCAGAAGCAGGGCGAGCAACAAATCTTGCATGTTCTTCTTGAAATCCTTCCCTTGATGTCCTCATCCTTCGAGACGCTTCGCTCCTCAGGATGAGGAAAGAAGGACCTCACCCTGAGGAGGGCGCATTTGCGCCCGTCTCGAAGGGTGAAGGGTCATGATTATCTTGGTTTGCGCTCTTTGCGCAAGGAACCTGTTGCAATGCCGACCGCCCCTTTTCCCCGCAAGATATCCCCCCTCTTCGCCGGTCTGATTGACGCCGAAGAGCCTTGCGATCCTATCGCCCGCCAGTTCGAGCCATCGGCCCAGGAGGCCGTTTTGGCCCCCGACGATCTGGCCGATCCCATCGGGGATTTGAAGCATGCGCAGTCGGATTGCCTGATACACCGCCATCCCGACCGTGTGCTGCTGGTGCCCACATGGTCCTGCCCAGTGCATTGTCGCTTTTGTTTCAGGCGCGACCGGGTGGGGGGCAGGGGGCCTTCGCCCGAACTTTTGGATCAGGCCATCGCCTATATCCAGGCGCAGAAGGGCATCCGCGAGGTCATTCTGACTGGCGGAGATCCCCTGATGCTGCCTTTCAAGCGCCTGGAGACCCTGTTGAAGGCCCTGGCGGCCATTCCCCATGTGCAGAGCCTGCGCATCCATTCCAGGGTGCCGCTGGCCGCTCCCCAGCGCATCACGGTCGCTTTGTCCAGCCTGCTGGGGCGTTTGGAGAAGCCGGTCTATCTGGTGGCGCATGTCAACCACGCCAGAGAGATCACGCCCGAGGCGAGGCTTGGGCTTGATCGGCTTCGCAAGGCTGGCGTGCCGTTATTGTCGCAATCCGTGCTGTTGCGAGGGGTTAATGACAGCGTTTCGGCTTTGGAGGAGCTGTTCAGCGCCCTGCTGGCGGCGGGGGTTAAGCCCTATTATCTGCATCACCCCGACCGGGTGCCGGGAACCTCGCATTTTCGGATTGGCCTGGAAGAGGGGCGTGCCCTGATGGCGGCCTTGCGCCCCAGGCTTTCCGGCTTGGCGCTGCCCAGCTATATCCTGGATAGGCCGGGGGGATTGGGCAAGGTCCTGGCCGAAATTCCTTGATATCCCCACATCTTCCCGCTTGCCTTGCCCTTGGAGTGCGAACCTGTTAGGTTCCGCGCCACTTTCAGCCCTCTGACTGGACCTACCCATGAAAATCGCAGCCAACACCATCCGTCCCGGCAACATCATCGAACACAACAACCGTCAATGGGGTGTTTTGAAGATTCAGCTTATCCAGCCTGGCAAGGGTGGCGCCTTCATTCAGGTCGAAATGCGCGATATCCGCACCGGCACCAAGACCAACGAACGCTGGCGCACCGCCGACACGGTCGAGAAATGCTCGGTCGAGGAAAAGGATTGCACCTATCTGTTCGGCGATTCCGACACGCTGACTTTCATGGATGGCGAGACCTACGAACAGTTCAACATGCCGCACGACATGCTGGGCGATCAGTTGCCTTTCTTGCAAGACGGCATGCTGGTGACGGTGGACTTCGTCGAAGGATCGCCGGTTTCGGTAACGCTGCCCTCGACGGTGATTCTGGAAGTGGTGGAAGCCGATCCGGTGGTCAAGGGCCAGACGGCGGCGGCTTCCTACAAGCCCGCCAAGATGAGCAACGGCATTCGCATCATGGTGCCGCCCTTCGTGGAAACGGGCGAAAAGATCGTCGTCAACACCACGGAAATGGCCTACGTCGAACGTTTCAAAGGCTAAGGGTCTTGGCGCTTCGCTCTCCGCTTTACAATGTGATGGATGGGGCCGTGCGCAAGGCGGCCAAGCGTCTGGTGCGCGATTTCGGCGAGGTCGAGCATCTGCAGGTTTCGGTCAAGGGGGCTGCGGATTTCGTCTCCACCGCCGACATCAATGCCGAAAGGACGCTGGTTCAGGAATTGTCGAAGGCGCGCCCGGGCTGGGGTTTTCTGCTGGAAGAAGGCGGCGAGAAAAAGGGCGACGGCCATCATGTCTGGGTGATCGATCCTTTGGACGGCACCACCAACTTCCTGCACGGTATTCCGCATTTCGCCATTTCGGTCGCCCTGTTGAAGGATGACGATCTGCTGGCGGGCATCGTCTACAATCCCGTTACCGACGAGGAATTCTGGGCCGAGAAGGGCATGGGGGCCTGGCTGAACGAGCGCAGGCTGCGCGTTTCGGCCCGAAAGAAGCTGGAAGAATCGCTGTTCGCCACCGGCCTGCCCTTCAAGGGCAAACCCGATCACGACAAAACGCTTTCCCAGGTGGGGAGGGTGATGGCCGTTTCGGCAGGGGTGCGGCGCATGGGCTCGGCTTCGCTTGATCTGGCCTATGTTGCTGCCGGGCGCTTCGATGGCTTCTGGGAAGAGAATATCAAGCCCTGGGACATGGCGGCAGGCCTTCTGCTGGTCAAGGAAGCGGGTGGCACACTTACCGATATGACCGGCAACCACGCCATGATGGAAAGGGGCGATGTGATCGCCTCCAACGGCCAGCTTCACAACGATCTTCGGAAGCTGGTGGGGTAAATGTAGGCTCTGACGAACGCGCCCAATAGCGTTTCAGGATGCCCGATGCCCATCGCTCCTCGATCCTTTTTCCAAAAAGCGTCTCTTTTGGGGGATAATGCGATTCGTCGAAATACTTCCTCTGAGATTGTCTGAATCAGGCGCCGAAATACATTAGAATAGATAAAAAATAGCTCTAGCCAACTCAAATCTTGAACGATATAAATTTCAAATAGGTCTGCATTCATGCGCCTGAGCCCTCCAGAAGTGCGGCTCATGCGAGGCCATGCAAGACGTTTTACCTTCCGTGATCCTCAGCGGGTTGCTTTCGATCGGTAGATGGGATGATTCGCTTCAGCCTTGTTTGCAGCAAGGGCCACCAGTTCGATGAATGGTTCTTCGACATCGATGATTACGACGCCAAATCGGCTCTGAATGAACTGGGCTGCCCGGAATGCGGTGACAAGACGATATCGCATAATCACCAGGCCAGAGAGCGGAAAGAGCCGGAAGAATATGGCATGCGGACTCAAAAGGTGCCTGAACTGGCCAAGCTTCGGGTCCTGGTCGTCGATGACAATGAGTATATTCTAAGGCTGGTTCGCATGGTTCTGAACGATCTCGGCGTTGCCCACTGCATGGCCGCGCGCAATGCCGACGAGGCCAAGAAAATCATTCGTCAGTCCGGAACGGGGATCAACCTTGTCATCTGCGATTGGAACATGCCGGGCGAGACCGGAGTCGAGCTTTTGCACGAATTGCGGGCTGATGGGGTGACCTATCCCTTTATCATGCTGACGGTCCGTGCTGACGAGGGGTCTGTGGTCAGAGCCCGGGAAGATGGCGTCAGCGCCTATCTGGTCAAGCCCTTTGCCCCCCTTCAGTTGGAAAAGAAGCTGCGCACCCTGGCCGAGATGATTCCCTCCCCGCCAGCGCCGCCTGACCCGAAAGCGGCTCGGCGTTCTAAAACTGAAATCAAGATGTTATAGACGTGAGAAAGGCGCCTTAAGAGCCCCTTCTGATCCCAAGAATGCCCCTCGGAGCATGGCCGCATCCTGCTGAATTTTCATTATTCAATCAGGGTAATTGGCGGTATTTTAGAAAGTTATAGGAAATTTTATAACTTTTTCAGGCAGCTTTTTTTGTGGTTATCTCCTGCTAGCTATTATTTTTGCACCATTCTAGCCTGCATCTCTCCTCTTTGCCTTGGGAAGCTTCAAGCCCAGCGGCAGGTATGAACGCGTGACGTCATTCTAGAGAAAGGGCTCTCCATGGAACATACCGTCCAGTCAATTTCTGGTGGCAGTGTCATCCGTCTGTCTGGTCGCATGACCTTCGCGGATTTCAACGGATTCCAAAAGCTAATCGCCATGTTTCAAGGAGCCCACGAAAAACGGATCGTGTTTGATATGTCCAGGGTCGATTACATTGATTCTTCGGCCATCGGGATGATCCTTCTTGCCCGCGATGCGGCACTGACGCATGGCATCGACTTGTCGCTTAAGGGTGCCAAGGGCCAGGTCAAGCGGATCATGGATGTGACGAAGTTCAACCAGGCGATGAATTGACCTGATTTCAGGCAGTCAGGGCGAATTCGTCCAGAATGGCCAGGGCCTCCTGGCTTCGTCTTTGTCGCCGCCGGGCGCTTCGAAGGCTTCTGGGGAGAGTAAATCACCCCTTGAGTCAAGGCGGCGGGGCTTCCGATGGTTAAGGAAGCGGGCAGTACGCTCACCAATATGACCGGCAACCAATCCGTGATGGAAAGGGTGATGCGCCCCCCCGAACTGCCAGCCTCACAACAATCTTTGAAAGCTTGTGGGGTGACCCTCCTTAACCGATTTCGGATCACCTTCCGTCTTCCAAAACTTGAGCAAGTAATAAACAGTGGTATAAGCGCGTATTATTTATCAATCGTTATAGTGCACTGAGGAAAATTTTGACAGCATTCTACTTCTGGGCGTTAAATTTATACCAACGGGCTCCTGCTAGCGTGTCGGGCGGCCCTTTGAGGAGACGATGAGCAGGAAGGAGTGCTTCGCCATGGAACATTCTATTCAGAGCAATTCAAATGGCAAGTTGGTCCGCTTGTCCGGTCGCATGACCTTTGCCGATTTCGACGGTTTTCAGAAACTGATCGCCCTTTTCCAGGAGGCGCGTGGAAAGAGATTCGAGTTCGACCTGTCCGAGGTCGATTATATTGATTCTTCCGCTCTTGGCATGATCTTGCTGGCCCGCGATGCCGCGAACAGCAACGGCGTCGATCTGTCGCTCACGGGTGCCAAGGGCCAGGTCAAGCGGATCATGGATGTGACGAAGTTCAATCAGGCGATGAATTGACCTGATTTCAGGCAGTCAGGGCGAATTCGTCGAGAATGGACAGGGCCTCCTGGCTGCGCTCGCTGGCGAATCTGCCGTATTCTTTGTCAGCGCGCTCGTTGTGCAGGCTCCACCAATCGGCCAGATAGGCCACCACGGCATCGTCGTAGCTGGGGCGCCGGATTTCACCCAACGAAGGCAGGACGGCCTCCATCCAGGCTGTCAGCAATCCGTGCTGTTCGCGATGTTCCTTGGCCTGGGGATAGGCCAGGGATTCCATCAGATGCTCTTCCCGGGCAAAGTGGCGGCTGGTGAGGTGGCTTAGGAACGTCACCGTTTTGGGAAGCGTGGGGCCGCGACGCAGGAACTTCAACTCGTTCTCAAGCGTACCCAGCGCAATGAAGATCAGATTATGATCCTGGTCGAGAGGGCCGAGCCCCACGCTGTGGTGATCGTTCCAATCGACAACGCGCTTGTCCGCCAGCCCAATGCAATTTCTGGAAATATACGTCATTGCAGCCTCCCTTCCGGTGATCCCGAGGGAAAGCTGCCACTCTCGGCGGTTAATAAAAAGTTATCGTATCGTGTCAGCGGCAATTAGGTGACGGGGGTGTTGCCCCCCCGTGACCATCACCTGCCAAGTAGCTTATCCGACTTGATAATATTCTGATCGAGTCCCGCATCCTTCACGGGGTCGAGCCCGAAGGCCACGGCCATCAACTGGCTGTAGAAAACCACCGGAATGTTGAAGCCGGTGCCGAATCGCTTGTTGATTTCGGGCTGGTACATTTCGACATTGGTCTGGCAGAGCGGGCAGGGAGTCGAGATGACGTCGGCCCCCAGTTTCTGCGCTTCTTCCAGCAGTTCCTTGATCAGATGCAGGCCCTTATCGGGGCTCATCACCGAGACCGAGCCGCCGCAGCAATGGGTGCGCATCTTGAAAGGCAGCGCCTCGGCGCCGCAGGCTTGGGTGAAGTCGTCGAGGAAGGTGGGATCGTCGTAACTATCGAACTTGTTGGCGCGTTCGGTGTTGGCAAACGGGCGCACGGTCTGGCAGCCCACATAGCCCGCCACCTTGAGGCCGGTCAAAGGCTTCTTGACCTGGGCCTTGACGGCATCCATGCCGATGTCGGTCACCAGAAGTTCGCAGATATGGCGCACATGCAAGCTGCCGTCATAGCTTTTACCCACCACGCCCAGGGCTTCATTCAAGTCGCCCTTAAGCGTTTCCGATCCCCGAATCGATTCATTGACGTAATGTGTGTTGAGATAGCAGGCGGCACAGGGGGTGACCACGTCCTCAGGCCCCGCCGCCTTGGCATTGGCCAGATTGCGCGCCGACAGGGCGGAATTTGCCAGGTGGCCTGCCTCGATATGGCCGACCGAGGCGCCGCAGCAATTCCAGTCGTCGATATCGCGCAACTGAACGCCCAGCGGGGGCAGAATAGCGCGAAGCGACTTGTCCAGATGAACTGCCGAAGCCTGCGAGCTGCAGCCGGGATAGTAGGTTAGCGTGCGCGACATGATTAGGCCCCCTTCCCGTGGCGGTCCTGAATTTCCTGGGCCTTGGCCAGGATATTCTGAAGTTCGTCCTTTGCCTTGATGGCGTGCGGCATGCCCAGATGCATGCGCTTGGTCTTGATCATGTTGAGAGCGATCTTCTGGTTGCCCATGCCCCGCTTCATGCCTTCGAGCAGGCCGAAGGAGAAATAGTAGATGCCGGTGACCAGACGCTCGTCGGTGCGACCATATTTCCGGGCCGACCACATGAAAGCCTTGGCGAAGCGGGCGTTGTCGGCCTTTTTCGCGGCATCAAAACCTTCCCTCACGGCCAGATTAGCCAGATCGTGCAGGATATAGGTGATGGGCACCTTTCTGGGGCAGCGCACCACGCAGTTATAGCAAGACACGCAGTTCCAGATGGTGTTCGAGGTCAGCACAGCTTCTTTCATGCCGGCACGGATCATCATGAATAATTTGCGCGGGCCATGATCCATCTGTTGGCCGATGGGGCACGAGCCCGAGCAGGCGCCGCATTGCATGCACATACGCAACCGCTCGCCACCGTCGATATTCTCATAGACGTAGCGGGCGAAGTTGAGGTCGTAGGCGCGAGAGGGATTGGGAGAAATAGCGTTCATAGCTTAAAATCCCTTGAACGGGTTGGGACCGACGGCGTCGATCTTGGCCACAAGTTCGTCGATGACCTTGGGAAGCCTGGCACTGTCGGCGATGCTGGCATCGACCATGGTCACGCGTTCGACCTCCAACTGCATGCTTTTCAGGGTGTCGGAGATCTTGGACAGGCGTTCCTTGGCCATGGCGCTGCCCTTGACGAAGTGGCACTGATAATCGTCGCCGGGCTTGCAGCCCATCAGCACCACGCCGTCATAGCCCACCGACAGGGCGTCCGAAATCAAGAGGGCGCTCATCGAGCCCAGGCAACGCACCGGCAGGATGCGCACGAAGGACGAATACTGGTGCCCGGCGATGCCTGCCATGTCGAGCGCCGGATAGGCGTCGTTCTCGCAGGCGATGATCAGGATGCGCGGCTTTTCGTCGAACTCGTCGGGAATGTTGACCGCTTTCACCATGCTGGAAAGCATCTCGACCGTGTAATTGTCGAACGAGATGGTGCGCACCGGGCAGGCGCCCATGCAGGTGCCGCAGCGGCGGCAGCGCGTGGGATTGACTACCGGATAGTCCTTCTCATCCTCGTCGATGGCGCCAAAGGGGCATTCCACCGTGCAGCGCCGACATTTGGTGCAGGCATTGAGGTTGATCTTGGGATACGACAGATCGCCCGCCCTGGGATGCACCGCCATGCCTTCGGCTGCGTTGCGGATGACCTGAATGGCCTTCAGCACGGCGCCCATGGCGTCCTCATGCGCTTCGCCCATGTCCATCGGGCGGCGCACGGGGCCGCAGGCATAGATGCCGGTGCGCCGCGTCTCATAGGGAAAGCAGATGTAATGCGAATCCGAGAAGCCGTCGGCCAGCATGGGCAGATGCGGCCCCTGGCGGTATTGCAGGTTCAAGAGCGATCCGCCCGGGGGCGCCGAGGCGGCGGGCTTGTAGTCGCCTTCGGTCGGATAGGGGTTTATGTCGGCGTTCAATAGTTCGGCGCCGTATTCCTGGGCAGGCGCATCGGGATCGGTCGAATTAGGGACCATGCCGGTCGCCAACACCACCATGTCCAGCGGTCCCAACGGCACGTCTTGTTGCAACAATTCGTCGGCCACCGTGACGGTGATGCCGTGGCGGCCCTCGACCTTGCTGGCCTTGCCCTTCATGAAGATGACGCCCGCTTCCTGGGCGGCACGGTAGAATTCTTCCGTCACACCCGGCGTGCGCATCTCTTCATAGATGACATAGACCATGACATCGGGATCGGCCTTGGTCAGTTGAATGGCCTGCTTCAACGAAACCGAACAGCAAACCGATGAGCAGTAGGGCAGGTGGTTGGGATCGCGCGAACCGGCGCACTGGATGAAGGCGACACTCTTGGGGGCGGCACCGGCATGGGTGTGAACCTTGCCAGCACTCAGCTTGGCTTCCATCTCGACATTGGTGACGACATCGGGCGAGGCGCCATAACCCAGATGCGAAAGCTTGGTGGCATCGTAGGGGCGAAAGCCGGTGGCCAGCACGATGGCGCCCACGGTATGCGAAGAACCATCCGACAGTTCCACCTGGAACTTGCCCGGCATGCCCGAGGTCTTGGTAACCGTGGCTCCGGTAACGAGGCGGATGGCCGAACTGGCCTTCACTTCCTCGATCAGCTTGGGCAGCGGGTTGGTCTCGGGGTCGTGATAGGGCGGTTTCGAGGGAACGATGGCGCTCCAGCTTGCAGCATGACCGCCCAGCGTTGCCTTCTTTTCGACCAGCAGAACGTCGTGCCCGGCCTTCACGGCCTCGCGGGCCGCCGTCAGACCAGCAAAGCCGCCGCCCACCACCAGGATGGTGGTCGAGAACTCGCCCTCGGTATAGGGAACGGGGCTGTTGACCTTGGTGGCCTGGGTCATGAACATGCGCAGCACGTCCTCGCCCAGCATCTGGGTGTCTTCGTCGCCAGCGGGATGGCTCCAGATCACCTGTTCACGCAAATTGGCGCGGATGGGGGTCATGCCCGGAAACATGAAGCGGTCGGTCATGACGCGAGGTGAGCAGGCGCCGATGACCGGCAGCGTGACCTCGCCCGCTTCCATGTCGGCCTTGATGACGGCCAGACCGGCTTCGCCGCACAGACATTCGTGCGACTTGACGGGCTTCTTGAATTCCTTGGTCACCACGCCTTCGAGGGCCTTGAAGTCCAAGGCCTCGCCGATGCCGCAGCCCTTGCAGAGATAGGCGCCGATTTTCTTTTCCATGAGGCGATCTCCTTACGAACGCACGGCTTGCACGGCGCGAAGGGCGGCCGCGGTTGCAGACTGAACCGACATCGAGACATCCAGGGGCCCGGTGGCGACACCGGCGCCGAAGACGCCCTCTTCGGAAACGACGAAGCCATAGTCGTCGAGCTGGGCTCCGGCGGGGGGCTGGGCCGAAGCCTGCATGCCGGTGGCCAGAACCACCAGATCATAGGCGTTGGCATAAACCTCGCGGGAAAGCGTGTTCTCGCCGCAAACCACGGGCTCGCCGGAAGCTCCCTTTTCGATGCGCGACGGCTTCGACTTGATCCAGCGGATGCCGGGATCGGCCTTGGCCTTCTGGTAGAAGGCCTCCAGCTTGTCGTGGGCGCGGATGTCGATGTAATAAATATCGACCTCGGCCTCGGGATATTGTTCGCGCACATAGGCCGCATGTTTCATCGAAGCCAGGCAGCAGATGCGCGAGCAATAGGCCAGATGGTTGAGATCGCGAGAGCCTGCGCACTGGATCAGCGCCACCTTCTTGGGGGCTTCGCCGCTCGAGGGTTTTAGGATATGGCCCTTGGTGGGGCCGTCATGCGAGGCTAGGCGTTCCATCTCGACATTGGTGATCACGTCGGCGATCTCGCCATGGCGGTACATGGTGAGATTCTTGGGATCATAAGGTTTCCAACCGGTGGCCCAGATCACGGCGCCCACTTGCAGCGCAAAACTCTCCGGCTTTTCGTCCAGATTGATCGCCTCCACCTTGCAGGCCGCCTTGATGGCCTGCCCCTCGGGCGTTCCCACCACCGAAGGGTCCACGACATAGCGCATGGGAAAGGCCATGGCATGCGGAAGATAGGCCGCCTTCATCTTGGCAAGCCCGTAATTGAAGGGATCGGCCACCTCGCTGGCGGCAACCTTGGCGCAGTCGCCGCAGGCCGTGCAGGCGGGGGTGACGTGGCGGGGAGTGGTGGTCACCGTGACGGTGTAATCGCCCTTGCTTCCTGAAATCCCCGATACCTCGGCCATGGTAAAGACCTTGATGCGGGGATTTTTCTTGATGCGTTGATAGTTGATCTCCAGCCCGCAGGTGGGGTGGCACATCTTGGGGAAATAGCGGTTCAGTGCCGCCACCCGTCCGCCCAGCGTGGGTGCCTTTTCGATCAGGACCACCTCGGCTCCGCATTCCGCGGCTTCGAGGGCGGCACTGATGCCGCCAATGCCGCCGCCCACAACAAGGACGGTCTGGCTTTTGGGTTTGTCACTCATGGGCACCTCACGCGGTTCAGGGCTTCTGGTTCAGGCGGATTTATTTGGAGAGGCTGGCGTAGTATTTACGTAGGATTTCGACCACCTCGGGACGCGAGAATTCGGGCGGAATGGGCTCGCCCTTGCTTAGCATCTCGCGCTGCTTGGTGCCGGAAATATTGATCTGATTCTCCTTGCCGTGCGGGCAGGTCTTGGCCGTGGCCATACCGTAGCACTTGGTGCAGAAGAAGGTGATGTCGATCTTCAAAGGCTGGGTGATCAGCGCCCCCGGCCACAATTCGTCGAAGATGTGCTGGGCGTCGAAGGGACCGTAATAATCGCCCACACCGGCATGGTCGCGGCCCACGATCAGGTGCGAACAGCCGAAATTCTGGCGGATCAGGGCGTGGATCAGGGCCTCGCGGGGACCGGCATAGCGCATCTCGATGGGATAGCCCGCCTGAATCACCGTGCCCTTGACGAAGTAATTGTCGATCATGGCGCCGATGGCCTCGGTGCGCACCTCGGCCGGGATATCGCCTTCCTTCAGCTTGCCCAGAACCTGATGGATGAAGACGCCGTCGGTGACTTCGACCGCGATCTTGGCCAGATGCTCGTGCGAGCGGTGCATGGGATTGCGGGTCTGGAAGGCGGCCACCTTCGACCAGCCCTTTTCGGCGAAGACGGCGCGCGATTCGGCGGGGCGCAGATAGAGGTCCTTGTACTTCTCGGGATAGACGCCTTCGGAGAGGGCGCGCACACGGCCAGCGATGTTCACCGGGGCCTGCTCGTTGACTTTGGCCACACCCGGATGCTTGGGATCGGTGGTGCGATAGACGTGGCTGTTCTCGAAATCGCGGTCGATCTTGTATTTCTCGGAAACCTCGATGATGCCCATGATCTCGCCGGTCTCGCCATCGACCAGGGCGGCTTCCTCGCCGACGCCGATTGAATCGGCCAACGCCTGTTCGGCTGACAGCGTGATGGGAATGGGCCAGAAGAGACCGCTGGTCATCTTCATCTCGGCGCAAACGCCCTTCCAGTCGGCACTTCCCATGAACCCGTCCAACGGGGTATAGGCGCCCATGGCCAGCATGATGACGTCGGAGGTCTCGCGGGACGTCATCGGAATCTTCTTTAATGACGCCGCGCGCTTCAGCTCGGGGCCGCGCTCGACCTCGGGTAGCAGCAAAGGCTTCAAGGATTCGCCGCCATGCGGAGGTACTAGCTTGGACATGGTCTCTCCTTCCCAATTTGTTTTTTATGGCCGAAGGCGCAAAGACGCAACGGCCAGCTTTAGAGCCCGCTCATATTGCCAGCCCCGAATATGCGTCATTTATGATATGAATTTGCGATTTCTGCAAAGGGGAAATCACGCTCCCGGCATGGAAAATGATGGAGCGGAGGTCGAGGAAAGGGTGGGGAGGCGCCTACCCTGAATG
>PDZW01000006.1 GCA_002753155.1 Alphaproteobacteria bacterium WMHbin7 | reverse complement strand
AACGCCATGGGGGCAAGGGTGCGTCTGGTGGCGCCCAAGACGCTGCTGCCCGTCAAGGCCGATCGGCTGGGGGCCGAAATCTCGCACGACATGGCGGCTGGTCTTAAGGATGTCGATATCGTCATGATGCTCAGGGTGCAGAACGAGCGCATGCAGGGCAGCTATATCCCATCGGTGCGCGAATATTTCCACTTCTTCGGGCTTGATTACGACAAGCTGAAGGAAGCCAAGCCCGATGCGCTGATCATGCATCCCGGCCCGATGAACCGGGGCGTCGAGATCGACAGCGAGGTGGCCGACGATTTCGAGCGCAGCGTGATCCGCGAGCAGGTGGAGATGGGGGTGGCGGTGCGCATGGCCTGCCTTGAGACCATGACGCGCAATCTGGATCTGGCGAGGCCGAACCATGTCTAAGACGGCCTATATCAATGTGCGTCTGCTCGATCCCGCCTCGGGCCTTGATGCCATGGGCGCCGTGCTGACCGAGGGCGAGGAAATCGTCGATTTCGGCCCCGGCCTGTTTCGCGCCAGTGCGGGTTGGCGCGTTCCCTCGGGCATCCAGTCGGTGGACGGCAAGGGGGCCTGTCTGGCCCCCGGTTTGGTCGATATGCGCGTGCAATTGCGCGAGCCCGGCGAGGAACACAAGGAAACCCTGAAAACGGCAGGCGAGGCGGCAGTGGCGGGTGGTGTGACCAGCATGGTCTGCCTGCCCAACACCGATCCCATCATCGACGATGTGGCCAGCGTGGAATTTGTGGCTAGGCGTGCGCGCAAGGTGGGGCTGGTCAAGGTCTATCCCTATGCCGCCGCCACCAAGGGTCTGGCTGGCAAGGAACTGGCCGAATATGGGTTGTTGGCCCAGGCGGGCGCCTTGGCCTTCACCGATGGCGTTCATGCCGTGGCCGATGCCCGTGTAATGCGCCGCGCCCTTTCCTACGCCTCCACCTTCGATCTGTTGATCGTGCAGCATCCGGAAGAACCAGCGCTGGCCCTGGGTGGGGCCATGAATTCGGGCGAGATGGCGACGCGTTTGGGTGTGCCCTCAATCCCCGCCGAGGCCGAAGTGATCATGCTGGAGCGCGACCTGCGCCTGGCCAAAGCCGCCGGGGCGCGCTATCACGCCGCACATGTCTCGACCGCCGAGGGCATCGAGGCCATTCGTCGGGCCAAGGCCAGGGGTGTACGCGTCACCTGCGATACGGCGCCGCCTTATTTCGCCCTCAACGAATTGGAAGTGAACGGCTGGCGCACCTTCGCCAAGCTCTCGCCCCCCTTGCGCGACGAATCAGATCGGATGGCCGTGGCCGAGGGCCTGAAAGACGGCACCATCGACGCCATCGCCTCAGATCATGCGCCGCAGGATCAAGATTCAAAGCGTCTGCCCTTCGCCCAGGCCGCTTTCGGCGGTGTTGGATTGGAAACTCTGCTGGCAGTGTCGCTGGAGCTTTACCACAACGGCGCCATGACGCTGCTTGAAGTGCTTGCCGCGCTCACGACTAAGCCTGCGGGCATTCTGGGGCTCAAGGCCGGACGGCTGGAAAAGGGGGCTCCGGCCGATCTGGTGCTGTTCGATCCCAACCGGCCCTGGAAGGTGGTGGCCGACAATTTCCGTTCGAAATCGAAGAATTCGCCCTTCGACGGGCGTCCCGTGCAGGGCCGCGTGCTGAAGACCATCATCGACGGGCGCCCCGTCTTCGCGCTTGAGGCCGAAGGCTGATGGAAACGTTGCTGGCCGCACTGGGCGGCTATCTGCTGGGCTCGATCCCCTTTGGCCTTGTGCTGACCAAGGCCGCAGGGCTTGGTGACATCCGCTCCATCGGCTCGGGCAATATTGGCGCTACCAACGTACTGCGCACCGGCAACAAGAAGCTGGCCGCCGCCACCTTGATCCTGGATGGCGTGAAGGGGGCCGTGGCCGTTCTGCTCGCCCTCTGGCTGGCCTCTGAGGATATCGCCCTGATCGCCGGACTGTTTGCCGTGCTGGGGCATAATTTTCCGGTCTGGCTGAAATTCAAGGGTGGCAAGGGGGTGGCGACCACGCTGGGCACGATGATGGCCGTTTCCTGGCCCACCGGCCTTCTATGCATCGCCACCTGGCTGATCACCGCCAAGCTTTTCCGCATTTCCTCGCTGGCCGCCCTGGTGGCGCTGGGGGCCTCGCCTCTGTACGCTTATTTCTTCGCCTCGCCGCGTCATGCCGCCCTGGCCCTGGTGCTGGCCGTGCTGGGCATGGCCCGCCACCGGGCCAATATCGAACGCCTGATGGCGGGCACCGAGCCTAAGATCGGCGAGAAGAAACAATCTTCAGACGAAGTGTAGCGCCCGGCGATTGAGGGTGGCTACGGAGCGTAGCGACTGGCGCATTGAGCGCCCGCGTGAATTTTCGCGTCCCAGCCGCCATTGGCTTGCGCCGAACCACTCGTGCAGTACGGCCTTCGGCCTCGACTGCACTCGGGTTTGAGGCGGCGGCCAAGCGTTTCGCAGAAACGCGCGAGGCCGAGGGACAATAACGACTCGCGCCCGGCGATTGAGGGACACAATCAAGCCGCCCGCATCTCGGCCAGGAAGGTCTCGACCTGCGCCTTCAGATTCGCCGCTTCGCTTTGAAGCTCCTCGGCAACCTCGGTCATGCCGCTTGCCAGCCTTCCGGTTTCGACCGCGGCTTCGGAAACTTCTGAAATGCTGGCCGTGACCTCCGTTGTTCCCTGCGAGGCCTGCAAGACATTGCGCCCGATTTCATGCGTGGCGGCGTCCTGCTCTTCGGCGGCGCTGGCAATCGAGAAAACGACTTCATCGACGCGCCCGATCACATCCGCCACCCGCTTGGTCGCCGTCAGGGCTTGACTGGACGAGGTCTGCATGCCTGCCACCTGATTGCCGATTTCCTCGGTCGCTTTGGCGGTTTGATTGGCCAAGGATTTCACCTCGTTGGCGACCACGGCAAATCCCTTGCCGGCTTCACCGGCGCGCGCGGCCTCGATGGTGGCGTTCAGTGCCAACAGATTGGTTTGGCTGGCGATATCGTTGATCAGGTTGACGATCTCGCCGATCTTCTGGGCCGCCGTGGCCAGCCCATCCATGGTCGCGTTGGCGTCATTGATGCCTGCCACGGCCTCTTGCGTGATGCGGGTGGTTTCTTGAACCCGGCGGCTGATTTCCTGGGTCGATGCGCCAAGCTCTTCGGTGGCGCTGGCAACGGTCTGCACATTGGCCGATGCCTGATCCGCTGCCGCCGCCACGGCTGAACTCTGACGGCTGGTCTGTTCGGCCGCGGCATGCAGGCCTGCGGAGGCATCATGCACCTGCTTGACCGAGTGAGAGACGGCTGAGAGCATGCAGGTGACGGCTTGATCGAATTTCGCCGTCAGTTCCTCGCGCTTCCTAACGCGCTGCATGTCCCTCTCCTGGGCGGCCTTGGCCTCGGCCTCCATCTGGCGGTTGCGGATCATGTTGTCCTTGAAGACCTGCACGGCATTGGCCATGTGGCCGACTTCGTCCAGGCGGTCGCAGCCATGGATTTCGACCGAGGTGTCGCCCGTGGCGAGGCGCTTCATCTCGTCCGTGGTTTCAACGATGGGGCGCGCGGTGTTGCGCGCCACCAGCATGGAGAGGGCGATCACCAGTAGCGTGATCAAGGCAACGATGGCGCTGGAGAACAGGGCCTTCGAGCGGAAAGCCGCCTCGGCGTCATCGAGATAGATGCCGGACCCGATCACCCAACCCCAGGGCGCAAAGCCCTTGACGTAGGAGATCTTGCGCACCGGGCTGTCGAAACCGGGCTTTGGCCAAAGATATTCGACGAAGCCTTCGCCTCTGGCCTTGACCGTGTTGACGAATTCGATGAACAGAAGCTTTCCCGAGGGATCGGCATTTTTCGACAAGTCCTTGCCGTCAAGCTCTGGGCGGATCGGATGCATGACCATGGCGGGCGCCATGTCGTTGACCCAGATATACTCGTTGCCCTCATAGCGCATGGATTTCAGGGCGGCCAGGGCGCCAGCCTTGGCTTCCTCAGCGCTCAAGCCGCCTTCGGCTGCCCGTTTCTCGAAACCGGCCACGGTGGAATGGGCAAGCTCAACGATGGCCTTGGTCTTGACCTGCCGGTCTGCGAACATGACGCTGTTAATGTCGTAAAGCGTGAAGGCGGTGATCGTGGCGATGCCGACAAAGGCGGCGGCGACGATCAGCGACAGTTTTACAACGATTTTAAGATCGGCAAGGCGCATGATTCTAGGACTCCCGGCAAGACAAAGTCATAATTTTTATATGGGTATTGCGGTGCAATATAAGTCCTGCATTCAATTTACAAAATGTAAAAACGCTCTTAACTACTCTGTAATGGGCTGAAATAGTGGTGTTGACTGATAAATTAACCCTGCACCTGTTGGACCTTTTGCGCGGGCAGGGCCTTCGTCTGCGAGGCGCCTTTCACGCGACATGCGAGGACGGCACCCCTCAGGGGATCGTGACGGTGTTCTTGCTGGGGTATCTGGGCCGGGAACTCTGGCCCGCCTTCCAGAGGGGGCGAGCGGCTGAGCCCCATCCGCTTGATTCCTGGACAAGGCGCCTGATCGATCCTATCGCCCGCGCCGTGGGAGCTGTCGCCCTCTATCCCTTCACCGGTCCGCCCTGGTGGCCCTTTCAGCGCTGGGCACAAAAGGCCGAGGGGTTATCGTCCTCGCCCATGGGGCTCTTGATTCACCCGGTCTACGGCCCCTGGCACGGCTATCGGGCGGCTCTGGGTTTCATGGAGCGCTTGCCTACCCTGGAACCGCCCCGCCCGGTCGATGTCTGCGCTGCCTGTTCTTCCAAGCCCTGCCTGTCCGCCTGTCCAGCGGGTGTTTTTGCCGCCGGGGGCTATGATGTTGCTGCCTGCTCGGCTCATCTCACCTCCACTGGCAATGCCTGTATCCAGGGCGGCTGCCTGGCTCGCAGGGCCTGCCCGGTGGGGGCTGACCATGCCTACAGCCAGGAACAGGGGGGCTTTCATAGCCGGGCCTTCCTGGACAGCTTCGGGTAGGGAGACTATATAAGCCCTTATGAGCTTATCCGGTCGCCCCTTCCTGAAGATGCACGGGCTTGGCAACGATTTCGTCGTGCTGGACGGGCGAAGCCTGTCCGTTTCCCTCAGTCTCGACGAAGCAAAGCATCTGGCTGATCGCCATTTCGGCATCGGCTGCGATCAGATCGTGATTCTGGAGCCTGCAAAGTCGAAAGGTGCCGATCTGTTCGTGCGCTTTCTCAATGCCGATGGCAGCGAAGCGGGGGCTTGCGGCAACGGGACGCGCTGTGCCGCCATGCTGATCATGCGCCAGGCGAATCTGGAGTCCTGCGTCATCGAGACCCGCTCAGGGCTCTTGCCCTGTCGGGCCGTTCAGGACGGAATGATCGAGGTGGACATGGGCCCGGCCCGTGATGTGGCCGATCTCGATCTTACCCAGGGGCCTTTGTCGCATCCGGTCTCGGTGAATATGGGCAATCCGCATGCTGTGTTTTTCGTGCCCGATGCGCAAGGGATCGATCTGGCACAGCATGGTCCCCTGATCGAGCATGACAAGCAGTTTCCCAACCGCACCAATGTCGAGGTGGTTTCCGTGCTGGGGCAAGACAGGCTGCGCCTTCGCGTCTGGGAGCGCGGGGCTGGCATTACGCTGGCCTGCGGCTCGGGCGCTTGTGCAGCCGCCGTGGCGGCGCACCGCCGCGGGCTTTGCGGACGACGGGTCGAGATCGTTCTCGATGGTGGTACGCTGCGCCTTCACTTTCTTGAAAGCGGCCATGTGTTGATGACCGGCCCGGCCACGCTGGTTGCCGAGGGGCGTCTGGCCTGATGATCGACATCCTCACTTTCGGCTGCCGCTTGAACGGCTTCGAGTCCGAGGTGCTGCGCGAGACGGCGGCCAAGGCAGGGCTGGACGATGCCGTGATCGTCAATACCTGCGCCGTCACCGCCGAGGCCGAGCGTCAGGCCCGCCAAGCCATTCGCAAGCTAAGGCGCGAACGCCCCGGTGTGCGCATCATCGTGACCGGCTGTGCCGCCCAGGTGAATGCGAAAAGTTTTGCCGACATGCCCGAGGTTGACCGCGTTCTGGGCAATGCCGCCAAGCTGGATGTTGGTGTGCTGCTTTCGTCCGAGCGGCTGGTGGTCAGCAACCTTAAGGACCTGGCCGAGCTGGCGCCGCATCTGATCGAGGGATTCGAAGGCCGCTCGCGCGCCTTCGTGCAGATTCAACAGGGCTGCGATCATGGCTGCACCTTCTGCATCGTGCCCCAGGCCAGGGGGCCGTCGCGCAGCATTGCCGTCGAGCGCATCTTGGCTCAGGCCGAAAAGCTGGTCGAAGTCGGCTACCTTGAAATCGTGCTGACCGGGGTCGATATCGCCTCGTGGGGGCGGCTGGATCAGTTGATCATCTCTTTGCTGAAGGCGGTTCCGGGCATCGAACGGCTGCGCCTGACCTCGATGGACCCAGCGGAAATCACGCCTGAACTGATCGCCCTCTTCAAATCGGAACCCCGGCTGATGGGGCACTTGCATCTGAGCATGCAATCCGGTGCCGATGCGGTGCTAAAGCGTATGGCCAGGCGCCATCGAAGGGTCGATCTTTTGCGGCTGCGCGACGGCTTGCCCGATATCGCCCTGGGAGCTGACCTCATCGCCGGATTTCCTGCTGAGAGCGAGGCCGATCATCAGGAAACCCTGGAACTGGTCGAGCGGCTGGGCATGGCGCATCTGCATGTCTTTCCCTTTTCGTCCAGGCCGGGAACCCCAGCTGCGCGCTGGAAACGCCTGCCGGGCGATGTGGTGAAGCTTAGGGCTGCCGACTTGCGTCAGGCAGGCGAGCGCCAGAGTGAAAAACTTCGGACTTCCTTCGTAGGAAAATCCGTGTGCGTCCTGGTCGAGGAAACGGGCAGGGGGCTCAGCGAAGCCTATCTGCCTGTTGTTTTCGAAGGAGGCGTTCCCGGCACGATTGCAACCGTGCAGATTGACGGGGTTCAAAAAGACAGATTGCAAGCCTCCATCGTTTCATGAGCTGGCTTCATCGTCTGAAGGAAGGTTTGTCGCGCACTTCGAAGCAACTGGGCCAGGGGATCACCGATCTGGTGACCAAAAGCAAGCTGGACGAGGTGGCGCTGGGTGGCATCGAGGAATTGCTGATCGGGGCCGATCTGGGGGCCGCCACCGCCTTCAAGCTGACCCAGTCGCTCGGCAAGGCCCGCTTCGAGCAGGGTGCTACCGATGAAGCCGTGCGCGAACATCTGGCGGGAGATATTGCCAGGCTTCTGGAACCCGTGGCCCTGCCGCTGGCGCTTGATCCGGGCGTAAAGCCGCAGGTGGTACTGGTGGTGGGCGTCAACGGCACGGGCAAGACCACCACCATCGGAAAATTGGCGAGTCTGGAGCGCGCCAAGGGCCGGAAGGTGATGTTGGCGGCGGGCGATACCTTCCGCGCTGTTTTCGTCGAGCAGTTGAAGGTCTGGGGCGAGCGTACCGGTTCTTTTGTCATTGCCCGCGAGACCGGGGCCGATGCGGCGGGTCTGGCCTATGACGCCGTGGCCAAGGCAAAGGCGGATGGGGTGGACATTCTGTTCATCGACACGGCGGGGCGTCTGCACAACAAGACCGAACTGATGGAGGAGTTGAAGAAGGTGGTGCGCGTCATCAAGAAGCAAGATGAAAGCCTGCCGCATGCCACCCTTCTGGTCCTGGACGCCACCACCGGCCAGAACGCGCTCAATCAGGTCGAGACCTTCAAATCCATGGTCGAGATCACCGGCCTGGTGCTGACCAAGCTGGACGGCACGGCCAAGGGCGGCGTTCTGGTGGCCCTGGCCGAGAAGTTCGGCCTTCCCGTCCATGCCATCGGCGTGGGCGAACAGGCCGATGATCTTCAGCCCTTCGAGCCGCTTGCTTTCGCCCGCTCGCTGGTGGGGCTTGGCTGATGCCGATATTCGAGGCAGATAAACGGGTATCCTTGACAGATTGGCGAAACGGCCTACTCTCTCGCCTCCCGAAGCCTAATTCTTAAGAGTTTTCCCATGCCCGTCCTTACGCTTCCCGATGGTTCCCAGCGCTCGTTTACGGGCGCCGTCACCGGTGCCGAACTGGCCGCCGGGATCGGTCCCGGCCTTGCCAAGGCGGCCTTGGCCCTGAAGCTGGACGGCACACTGGTCGATCTTGCGACGCGCATCGAGACGGATGCCAAGGTGGCCATCGTCACCGCCAAGGACCCCGAGGCGCTGGAACTGCTGCGCCATGATGCTGCCCATGTCATGGCCCAGGCGGTGCAGGAGCTGTTCCCCGGAACACAGGTCACAATCGGTCCCGCTATCGAGAACGGCTTTTATTACGATTTCGCGGCCAAGGCGCCCTTCACCCTGGAGGATCTGCCCAAAATCGAAGAGCGGATGGGGCAGATCGTGGAACGCGATCTGCCGATTAACCGCGAGGAATGGGACCGCGACGCTGCCGTGGCGCACTTCAAGTCCATCGGCGAGCAGTACAAGGCCGAACTGATTGCGGCGATCCCAGAGGGCCAGAAAATCTCGATCTATCGTCAGGGCGACTGGATGGATCTGTGCCGCGGCCCTCATCTGCCCAGTACGGGCAAACTGGGCAAGGCCTTCAAACTGATGAAGGTGGCGGGCGCCTATTGGCGGGGGGATTCCAAGAACGCCATGCTGAGCCGAATCTATGGCACGGCCTGGACGAACGAGAAGGACCTCACCGCCTATCTGACCATGCTGGAAGAGGCCGAGAAGCGCGACCATCGCCGTCTGGGCAAGGAAATGGACCTCTTTCATTTCCAGGAAGAGGCGCCGGGCGCCGTATTCTGGCATCCCATGGGCTGGACTTTGTTCCGCACCTTGATGGATTATATGCGCAGGCGTCAGGACGAGGCGGGCTATGTCGAGATCAACACGCCCGAACTGATGGACCGCCAGATGTGGATGACCAGCGGCCACTGGGATACCTTCCGCGAAAACATGTTCTTCACCCGCTTTTTTCCGGATCGCGAGGACGAGCGCATCTATGCCGTCAAGCCGATGAACTGTCCGGGTGGCATTCAAGTCTTCGCCCAGGGCATCAAAAGCTATCGCGACCTTCCCTTGCGCATGGCCGAATTTGGCAAGGTTCATCGCTATGAGCCTTCGGGCGCGTTGCACGGGCTTATGCGTGTGCGCGCCTTCACCCAGGACGATGCCCACATCTTCTGCACGCTTTCGCAGATGGAGGACGAGTGCAAGCGCGTGGTCGATCTGATCTTGGACATCTACAAGGATTTCGGATTCGACAATGTGCGAATCAAATTCTCGGATCGTCCGGAAAAGCGCATCGGCTCGGACGAGGTCTGGGACAAGCTGGAGGCGGCGCTTAAGGGAGCGCTCGATCACATGAAGCTGGCCTATACGCTCAATCCCGGCGAAGGCGCCTTTTACGGCCCCAAGCTTGAATTCGTGTTGCGCGATGCCATTGGCCGCGACTGGCAGTGCGGCACGTTGCAGGTCGATATGAATCTGACCGAGCGCTTCGATGTCACCTATGTCGGCGAGGATGGGGCCAAGCACCGCCCGGTCATGCTGCATCGGGCACTGTTCGGCTCACTGGAGCGTTTTACCGGCATCCTGATCGAGAATTATGCGGGCCGTCTTCCCGCCTGGCTGGCCCCCGTGCAGGCCGTGGTTGCCACCATCACCAGCGACGGCGACTCCTATGCCGAAGAGGTGTGCAGGCTTCTGAAAAGGGCGGGCCTCAAGGCGCAGACAGATCTCAGGAATGAGAAAATCAACCTCAAAGTGCGCGAGCATTCGCTGGCCAAGGTCCCCTATCTGCTGGTGGTGGGCAAACGCGAGGCGGAAAATCGTCAGGTGGCCCTCAGGCGACTTGGCGGCGAGAAGCAAGAAGTGCTTGCGCTTGATGAAGCTGTAGCTATGCTTAGGGCAGAATCGACCCCGCCGGATGTTCGGCGGGAAACGGCTTAGCGATGCGCTTTTGCCGTAATTGTAACGCAACCGATGGAGGTTTCTGATCGTTAAAGGACCACTGCCTGCGCCGCCCGCCCGCGAAGGGCCGCGCATCAACGGCGAGATCACAGCGCGTTCCGTGCGGCTCGTCGACGAAAATGGAGAGATGCTAGGCGTCGTTCAAATCCGAGAAGCTCTGGAGAAGGCTGCCCAGGCCGGACTCGATCTGGTCGAGGTGTCGCCCAATGCCGAGCCTCCTGTCTGCAAAATCCTCGACTTCGGCAAATACAAGTACGAGGAGCAGAAGAAGAAGAACGAGGCCCGCAAGAAGCAGAAAGTGATCGAAATCAAGGAGATCAAGCTGCGTCCGGGCATCGACGAGAACGACTATCAGGTCAAGATGCGGGCCATGAAAAAGTTCCTGGAGGAAGGTGACAAGGTCAAGGTCACGCTGCGCTTCAGGGGCCGCGAGATGGCGCATCAGGAACTGGGGGTCAAGGTTCTGGATCGGGTTAAGGATGAGCTCGATTTGATGGCCAAGATTGAACAGTTTCCCAAGATGGAAGGCCGCGAGATGGCGCATCAGGAACTGGGGGTCAAGGTTCTGGATCGGGTTAAGGATGAGCTCGATTTGATGGCCAAGATTGAACAGTTTCCCAAGATGGAAGGCCGCCAGATGGTCATGGTGATGGCGCCCAAATAAGGGGCTTTCACCGTCAAGGATGAGGGGGCGGGGCCGACAGGTTCCGCCCTTTCTTTTTTTACTGGGCTTGTGGCAAACGTTTGGATGCCTTACATTCTTACAAGTAAGGAGTTCTGAGGGGGTGCTGTCATGGATTTGGCTCGCATTACGTCAAAGGGGCAGATGACCATACCGAAGCGCATTCGCGAGGCGGCCCGGCTGAAGAGTGGCGATCTGGTTTCCTTGGATGTTCAGAATGACCGCATTCTGATGCGCAAGGTCAAACAGATGGATGAGGCCTATCTGAGGTCCGTTCAGTCCACGCTTGGCGAATGGGGGTCGCCTGAGGACGAGGAAGCCTGGCGTGACCTATAGCGCTTTCGAGGTCGTCGTTGTTCCCTTCCCCTTTACGGATCGCCCCGTTCAGAAGCGCCGTCCTGCCCTGGTCCTGTCGTCTGCGGATTTCAACAGCCGCCATGGCCATGCGATTCTGTCGATGATTACGACGGCGCGGCAAAGCGACTGGCCGACCGATGTTCCTCTGACGGACTGGAAGGAAGCGGGCCTCAAGCTTCCCTGCCGGGTAAGGCTGAAGCTGTTCACGCTGGATACTGCCCTGATCGATGGGAGCGTCGGACGGCTTTCGACAAGAGATGTCGATGCCGTCAAAGCGGTTTTAGCCCAATGTTTTGGTTTGACCGTGGGCTTCACTTATGACCCCCCGTGAAATTTCAGAAAGGGGGTTGCACTTTGCTAATCGCAATCTATATTAGTTATGTCTAATAAGCTCTTTCAGGAGATGGTGCGCTTCCATGTTCGGACAGGTTTCAGGCTCTTCCCAGGCAATGACTTACGACAACATCCAGGTGATCGATGCCGGGCAGGCCCAGGCCTGGATCGCCGAGGGCAAAGCCGTGGTGGTTGATGTGCGGGAAGAAAACGAGTTTTTGGCAGGCCACATTCCAGGGGCCACTCTGCTCCCTCTGTCCCGCTTCAACCCGGGCGGCTTACCCAAGGTGCCCGAGGGCAAGAAGCTGCTGATCCACTGCCGCAGTGGGCAACGTTGCGGTATGGCGGCGACCTTTTTGGCCTCCTCGGGCTATCAGGGCGATATTCACCGCCTGTCGGGTGGGATCATCGCCTGGGCCCAGGCCGGGGGCGCTGTCGTCGCCGGTCGGTAATCTTTTGACCGAAGGCCCCTTTTCCAGTAACTCATCGGGATGCTCGAAACCTACCGCAGGGCCTTGGATGACCTGGAGCGGGGCGGGCGCCTAAGAGCGCTGGCCCCCCGATTGGGCCATGATTTCTCCTCGAACGATTATCTGGCGCTGGCCAATTCCTCAGAACTGGCTGGGGCCGTTTTTGAGGCGCTGGACCGGGCTGTTCCGGTGGGTGCCGGAGGCTCGCGCCTGCTGCGCGGCAATCACCTTGAACACGAGGCGCTGGAAGAGGAGGCCGCCCGTTTCTTCGGCGCGCAATCAGCACTTTATTTCGGTGGTGGTTTTCCGGCCAATGCCGCCCTGTTCGCCACGCTTCCGCAAAAGGGCGATCTGATCCTTTACGACGAACTGATCCATGCCAGCGTTCATGATGGCATGAGCATCAGCCGTGCCGAGCGCAAAAGCTTTCTCCACAATGACCTGGAGTCGCTTGAGACGGCGCTGAAGGCGCATCGGGGCAAGGGGTGCTGTTGGATCGCGGTGGAAAGCCTTTACAGCATGGATGGCGATCTGGCGCCGATTCACGAGTTAATGGCCCTGGCCGATCGCTATCAAGCCATGCTGGTGGTGGACGAGGCCCATGCCACCGGCGTGTTGGGGCCTGACGGGCGCGGCCTGTCGGCAAAATTCGAAGGTGCTGAGAACGTGATCACGCTGCATACCTGCGGCAAGGCTTTGGGGGCTTCGGGGGGCCTGCTCTGTCTGGCCAGGCCGCTTCGAGATTTCATGATCAATCGGGCCCGGCCCTTCATCTATGCCACCGCACCCTCGCCCCTGATGGCCGCGGTGGTGCGCGCCAGCCTGAAGCTGTGCCAGGAGCAGCCAGAGAGGCGTGAGCGGCTGGACGCTCTGGTGACGTTTACCGGCGAGCGCCTGCGCAAGATGGAACTGGTTCCCAGCGGCTCGCAGATTCAGCCCGTCATCGTAGGTACGCCCGAGTGCGCCGTGGCGCTGGCGAAATCCCTGCAGGCCAAGGGCTACGATATCCGCGCCATCCGCCCGCCCACGGTGCCCGAGGGCACGTCGCGCCTGCGTCTGGCCATCACCTTGCATGTTGACGAGGTGATTCTGGGCCGCATGCTAAATGATCTGGCCGAGGCATTGCGGCCATGAAATACGTCGTGGCGGGCACCGATACAGGCATCGGCAAGACCGTCTTCGCGGCTGGCCTAGCGCTGGCGCTCTCGGCCGCCTATTGGAAACCGGTGCAGGCCGGGCTTGAGGGTGAAACCGATTCCGAGATGGCATCTCGTCTGGGCGCTGCGGTGTTGCCCGAGGCCTATCGCCTTTCCCGCCCGCTTTCGCCCCATCTGGCCGCACGTATCGACGGCGTTGTCATCGATCCAGACAGGCTGTCCTTGCCCGATGCCGATCCCTTGGTGATCGAGGCGGCGGGCGGCGTGTTGTCGCCGGTGAGTGACTCTTTTTTGTTTGCCGATCTCTTCAAGCGTTGGAACCTGCCGGTGATTCTGTGCGCACGCACCAGCCTGGGCACGATCAATCACAGCCTGCTTTCGCTGGAAGCCCTAAGGGCGCGGGGCATTTCGGTTCTGGGCATGGCCTTCATCGGCGAGGCAAACGAGGAATCCGAGCAGAGCATCTGCACCCTGGGCAAGGCAAGGCGCCTGGGCCGTCTGCCCTGGCTTGATCCGTTGACATCAGAAAGCCTGGGGCAGGCTTTTGCCGCCAATTTCGATCTGCGGGATTTTGCGTCATGACCTCGCCCGTATGGCATCCCTTCACCCAGCATGCCTTGTTTCCCGACATGCCGCTGATCGAGTGCGCCTCGGGTGCTGTGCTGAAGCAGGAAGGCGGCAAGGAATTGATCGACGCCATTTCATCCTGGTGGGTGATCACGCACGGTCATTGCCATCCCCCCATCGTGAAAGCCATTCAGGAACAGGCCGCCAAGCTGGATCAGATGATCTTTGCGGGCCTTACGCACCAGCCCGCCGAGAGGCTGGCTTCGCGGCTGGTGAAGATAGCACCGAAGGGTCTTGATTATGTTTTCTTCTCGGACTCGGGCTCCACTGCTGTCGAGGTTGGACTTAAGATGGCGCTGGGATACTGGCGTCATGGGGGTAAGATGCGAACGCGCTTCATCGCCCTTGAGGGTGGCTATCACGGCGATACGGTGGGAACCATGTCGCTGGGTGCCAGGGGGGTGTTCACCGCAAGCTACGAGCCGGTGCTGTTCGAGGTTGAACGCATTCCATTCCCCCATCCCGGGCAGGAGGAACGCACATTTGCGGCGCTGGAAGCGGCCTGCCGGGGTGGTGATATCGCAGGCTTGGTGGTCGAGCCCTTGATCCTGGGGGCAGGAGGCATGCTTCTCTATGCGCCTGCCGTTCTGGCCGAGATGCGGCGCATCTGCGCCCATCATGGCGTGCTGTTTATCGCCGACGAGGTGATGACCGGATTCGGGCGCACCGGCACCCTGTTTGCCTGCGAGCAGGCGGGCATTGCTCCCGACATCCTGTGCCTCGCCAAGGGGATCACCGGGGGCAGCCTGCCCCTGGCCGCAACACTTTGCAGGGCCGACATCTTCGATGCCCATTATTCCGAGGATCGTTCCAAGACCTTCTTCCATTCCAGTTCCTACACGGCCAACCCCCTGGCTTGTGCCGCCGCCAACGCGAACCTTGATGTGTGGGAGCAGGAACCCGTGCGGGATCGCGTGGCGACGCTGGGACGTTGGCAGGAGGAGCGCTTGGCCGCCTTCAGGAACGATGCCCGTTTCAAGAATGTGCGGCGCATCGGCACCATCGCTGCCCTTGATGTCAAGGTGGCGGATCAGGGCTATCTGGCGGGCATCGGCCCCAGGCTTTATGCCGGTTTCATGAAGGCGGGTGTGCTCTTGAGGCCGCTTGGAAATACGGTGTATGTGATGCCGCCCTATTCCATCAGCGAAAGCCAGTTGGACCGGGTTTATGAGGCGATTGGGGAAGCGGTGGAGTAAGCAAAACGGCCCCTTGCCTTGACACCATAATGGTGGCATCATCGGGGCTATGGAGAAGCGAAAACCGGCCTACGATATCGATGCTGTCAAAGCAGCTATCGGTTCCGTCGAGACGTTGGCGATTACGCGCACGGCGCTTTCAGATGCCCTTTCGCTGGGCTTTAATCGTCCAGGGATTGTGGCGGTGGTTCAGGGCATTAAGCGGACGATGTTTGTCAAGTCGATGACCACGCATGCCGACCACAGACTTTGGCAGGATGTCTATCACGTCCCGGCGGATGATTTGGTCCTCTATGTGAAGTTTCAAGCCGACATCGTGACCGAGTTTCGGGTGGTGTCGTTCAAGGAGAAATAATTATGGCCCAGAAAAATAAAATGCTGCCGCCGACCATGCCCTGCCCCGAAACGGGGGAAACCCTGCGCCGCGCAGTGCGGCCATTTTCCGTGCGCTACAAGGGCCATGAGTTGGTGGTTGATCTGCCGGGATTTTATCCCGAGGGCGAGGGCGAGTCGGTGCATGTCGGCAAGGATATGGCGGCAGCCGACGAAGCTTTGCGCATGCTGAAGGAACAGGTGGATGGCCTGCCATCGCCCGCAACAATCCGGCGCATTCGCACCAAACTGCGCTTGAGCCAGCGGGCGGCGGGAGCGTTGTTTCGCGTCGGCCCCAGCGCTTTCGACAAATACGAGCGCAACCTCATCGAACCCAGCGGCCCAACCATCCAATTGCTGAAGCTGTTGGACAAACATCCAGAACTGCTGCGCGACCTGGGCGGCGAAGAGGCGGCTTAGGGTTCTCTATGACAGCTTTATCGCCTCGGGCGTTCTGCTGCGTCCGCTTGGCAACACCATCTATGTGATGCCCCCCTATTCCATCAGCGAAAGCCCGTTGGACCGGGTGTATGGAGCGATTGGGGAAATATAACCCACCTTTCTCCCCCTTGCTGTGACAGCATGCTAGTTGACCTCTATGGCTCTACGCCCGGATGGGTGCTGGTTGGGTGCGCCTGCGCATAGCGAAGCAACGCGTGCGTCCACGCTTCGAACGCGTTGAACACGTCGTCGACCAGTCTGAAGCATCGGCCTTGCTCTTGCGAGTGGAGCGTGATGTTGGCGAGTGCCTGGTGGTTGGCACCGACCGTGTGGCCTGATTCCATATTGAAGTGAAAGGTCCCGCAGAAGCGAAGCTCTTCGCCGATTTCTCGCTCGACGGCTTTGGCCAACGGCAGCATGGTCGAGAACAAGACGTTGCCCGTCTCTTCGATGGCTTCGATGATGACGAGTCGTTCCAGGCCGGTGGTGCCCCAGATCCATGCCGTGAGACGCGCCATCAAGACGCGATTTTGCAGCGTTTCTTCGCCCCATAGAAATTTCATCCACTCGGTGCCACGCAGCAGGGCGTCAAAGCCGAGCTTGCCAAAGTCCTCGAGGTACCAGGGCCAATGGTGGTCGTCTTCCAGGGTGTGGGTGTTGACCATGTCCTGAAGCAGGTCCCCTGGACGTTCTTCGCGCAGCACGAACTTGTTAAGATCGCCAAAGCTCAGGATAAAGGGAGCCATGCAGGGATAGAAGGCCAATCGCGCGCGCGGCGTGAGCCCTTGATCGCGCATCCATTCGAACAATGGCAATTGGTCATAGGCCCGTTTTTTAGCGGCAATATGCCGCAATACTTGCTTCATACGGCTGATCTTTCCCAGAGCGATTGGGCACGTTCGCGGTCCACTACTCGCCATATAAGAGGCTTCAAGAGCTGCCTTTCAAGTATGGAAGAGTGATGACCCACAACATGAAGCTTTCCGGGAATTTATTGAGCGGGAAGGAGGCAACCCTCTCCCCGCAGGCGGGGAGAGGGAGAGACCCGCGAAAGCGGGAGGGTGAGGGGCTATCTCAAGCCCGGTCGTGACGAAAAGATAAGCCTGGGAAAGAGTCGTCAGCCCTTGACCACCAGAACCGGGCAGGTGGTGCGGCCAATCACGCGCTCGGAATTGCTGCCCAGCAGCAGGCGGCCCAGGCTGGTGCGCCCGTGGCTGCCCATGACGATCAGGTCGGCCCCCTTCTGGCGGGCCACGTCCAGGATGGCGTGATGTGTTTCGCCCTTCTCGACCAAAGCCTCGGCCTCGACGCCTTCCTGCTTGAGTAGGGTCACCACGCGCGAAACGATGGGGCGGGCCTGGGCCTGGCGCTCGGCGGAATGTCCGGGCACCTCGACCGACAGCACGCTCACCGGCACGGCGCAGCAATGGGCGATGCGCGACGTGGCCACGGCGGCGGCGTCGGACGAGCGCGAGCCGTCGGTAGCCAGCAGCAGGCGGCTCTTCCACATGTCGCAGGCCTTGGGCACCACCATGACATTGCACTTTGCCATCGAGATCACTTTCAGCGTGGCATCGCCCAGCATCAGGCGGGCCAAACCCCGGCGCCCCCGGCGTCCCACCACGATCAGGTCGGCCTTTACATGCTCGGCCTCGGCCAGAATATCCTTATAGGGATCGTCGCCATAGCGGATGACTTTGGTCGTGGCGATACCCAAGCTGGTTGCCTGGGCCTCCAGCCTGTCCAGATGGGCGCTGGCCTCGGCCTCGCGCTGGTCCTGGGCCTCGCTGGCCCCGTGAGTGTCGAATTCGGGGCTTGAGATCACCGAGGTGGTGATGGTGAGCGACGCCCCGCTTTTCACGCACATCGCGATGGCTACGCGCTCGGCGCCCGTGCAGAAATCCGAGCCGTCGGTGGCAAGCAAGATGCGCTCGAATCGCCCCGTGGGCGAAAGCTGATCGGCCATGACTGTCTCTCCCTTATCGCGTCATTGGGCGGCTTGAGCAGCTTCGCGGCTTTCCCGCATGCCGCTCCAGATGGCCTTCAGAATGACGGTTGCTCCCATCACCAGCGCGAATACCATGATCCAAAAACTGATCGACTTCAACGCGGATGCCAGATCGGGGCTCATCGGAGCGATGATTTCCAACTGGCTGAGATAGACCGGGATGACGAACAGGCGCGAGAACAGCACGGTTACCATGATCAGGCCCATGACCAGCTTGATCATATAGGGCTTCACATAGGTGGTGCCGATGGCCCCGATCTGAATGCCGAACAGCGATCCGGCCAGGATGATCATGGCCAGACGGATATCGACATAGCCCGAAAGCGCGAACTTGATGCTGCCGCCCAGGCCCATGACGAAGGCGATGACCAATTCGGTGGCCGAGGCCATTAGCGAGGGCACGCCGAGGCCGTACATCATCGAAGGCACGCCGATGAAGCCGCCCACGGCGATGGTGGCGGCCAGCAGGCCGGTGCAAAAGCCCATGGGAACGGTGATCAGCCAGGAGACCCTGGCATCGATGCTTTTGAAATAAACCATGGTGCCAGGAATATTAAGGGTGCGGGCCCAAAGCGCGAATTTGGTGGGCTTCTCGTCATTGCCGGCAGGGCCCAGCTTGTACTGCTTGTAGGCGTCCTTCAGGACGAAACTGCCCACGATGGCCAGGGTGACCACGAAGACGAAGCTGACATAGAGATTCGATCCGGTATCGCCAAAGGCGGTTTTGATCTGCTGTTGCAGGTGAGCCCCCCACAGCACACCGCCTTCGGCCGAAACGCCCATGATCAGCCCCAGCTTGACATCGACCTGGCCGTATTTGGCCCGCTTGTAGGCACCCACCAGGGCCTTGGGGAATTTGTGGCACATGTTGCTGGCCACGGCCACGATGCCGGGTACACCCATGGTCATCATGGCGGGCGTCAGCACGAAGGCGCCGCCCGAGCCGATGAAGCCCGAAACCATGCCACCCACGAAACCGACCAGGAACAGGCCGGTCATGCCCGTCCAGTCGAGGGCGATGAACTGACTTACTTGCTCCAACGCTTGGGCTCCTTTCTGGTCTTGGCCTTCAATCCCAGCATGTCCCAGAAGCCGCCGGTGAAGGCGCCGTGGACGAAGGAGAACAGAAAGGCGATGGCGATGGGAACCAGGAAGCCCCACCCCTTGGTCATGCTCAATTCCAACACGGTCGTCTCATTCGAAAACAAGATGATGTAGAGGATGAGGCTGACAACCCCAAGGATGAGGGTGCGAAGGTTCTGCCCATTAAGGGCGATGGCGGCGATCTTCATCGAAAAAATCCCTGCTGGGGAGTGCGCCTGGGGCGACTCCGGAACGGATTCGAGCAAAGTCAATTGTGGAAACAACGTATATGAAGAAGGTGTGATGTAACAAGAAAAATTTGGAGAACCTGCCTTTTGGGCCAGAAAGGCAGGCCCTTCGCACCTATTAGGTGCTCTTGGCAGGTAAGAGGAGCGAATGGGGAGAAAAATATAAAATAGTGCTGGGACAAGTATCGATTCGTGCACTAATGTATCGAAGCAAGAAGCCAATGGGGAAAAGGTTCCGGAACCAAAATGCTGAATGTTCTTCTAGTTGAAGACAACCCGGGAGATGCCCGTCTGGCGGTTGAGGCGCTGCGCGAGGGCGGAGCCAAGGTGCAGTTGCATCTGGCTCAGGACGGCGTCGAGGCCATGGCTTTTTTGAAGCGCGAGCCGCCGCATGCCGATGCGCCCAGACCCGATCTTTTGCTGCTCGATCTCAATCTTCCCCGCAAGGATGGCCGTGAGGTTCTGGCCGAGGTGAAGAACGATCCGCAGTTGCGCCGCATTCCGGTCGTTGTTCTGACGACCTCGCAGGCCGAGCAGGATGTCATGAGCTGCTACGAACTGCACGCCAACTGCTTCATCACCAAGCCCGTCGATCTTGACCAATTTATCAATGTGGTCAAGACGATCGAAGGTTTTTGGTGTCAAACCGTTAAACTGCCGCCGCGCTGACCATGGCGTCTCTGTCCGATACCGGGGCACTTGGTCCGGTCGGCGACGCTCCGAGGGCGGTACGTCCTTTGCGGGTGCTGATGGTCGAGGACAATCCGGGCGATGCCAGGCTGGTCCGCATCATGCTGTCCGAGGCCCCAGTCGCTTTCGAGACGCAAGAGGCGCAGCGCCTCGACGACGCCCTTAAGCTTTTGGCATCGGAAAGTTTCGATGTCGCTCTGCTGGATCTTGGCCTGCCCGATTCCCTGGGGTTGGATACGTTAAAGCGCGTGGTGGTGGCCGCCCCCGGCCTGCCGATCGTGATTCTGACCGGCAATTCCGACGACCGCATGGCCATGGAGGCGCTGGAACAAGGCGCTCAGGATTATCTGGTTAAGGGCTGGGGCGGGGCCGAGGCCTTGCAGCGCGCCATCCGCTACGCCATCGAGCGCGGACGGACCGAGGAAAAGCTGCGCGAAAGCGAATCGATGTTCCGCGTCGTCTTCGAGCAGGCGGCTCTCGGCATCGTTCTGTTCGATACGGATTTGAGGCTTCTGGCCGTCAACCACGCCTTCGAGCGCATGCTGGGCTATGAGTCCGGAAAGCTGTTGGGGATAACGCCCGACGCCGTGACCCATCCCGACGATAGGGTTGAAAGCCAACGTCTGACCAAGGAGATGATCGGCGGCAAGCGGGCCCATGTCTTTCTGGAGAAACGCTATCGCAAGGCGGATGGCGGTTTTGTCTGGGGCCGCGTTACCCAGTCGCTAGTGCGCGATGCGCTGGGCCAGCCCAAGATGGGGCTTTCGATCATCGAGAATATCGACGAGCGCAAGAAGCTGGAAGAACGCATGCGCCTGGATGCCCGTGTCATCGCGGCGGCCAGCGAGGGCGTGTTCGTCACTGATCGTGACCGGATCATCCTTCAAGTCAATCCCGCCTTCGCGCGCATCACGGGCTTTGATGCCCACGAGGCGGTGGGTATGACGCCCAGTCTTCTGGCCTCGGGCCGCCATCCCCATGAATTCTTCGACCGCATCGAGGCGGCCCTTGCTTCTGCCGGAATGTGGCAGGGCGAAATCTGGAACCGTAGAAAGTCCGGCGAGGTTTTTCCCTGCTGGATTGACATCAGCGTGGTGCGCAATGAAAAAGACGAGATCGTCAATTACGTGGCGGTCTTTCACGATATCACGGCCAGAAAGCAGAACGAGGAACGCCTGACCTATCTGGCCAATCACGATCCTTTGACCGGTCTGGCCAATCGCATTCTTTACGAGGAACGGATTGATCGTGCCCTTTCAAGGGCCAGAAGGGCTGGCCTCAAGGTTGCCCTGCTGTTTCTCGATCTCGACGGGTTCAAGCATGTCAACGAGCGCTTTGGCCATCCGGTGGGCGATGTGCTGCTGCAGCGGCTGGCCGAAAGGCTGACCACCTGTGTGCGCCAGGGCGATACGGTGGCCCGGATTTCCGGCGATGAGTTCTTGTTGATTGTCGAAGATCTTGACGATTTCAGAATCGCCGCCACGGTGGCCAGAAAGGTGCTCGACACCTTGAAGGATCCGTTCCAGATCGAGGAACACGCCATCAAGCTGGATGGCAGCATCGGCATCGCCCTTTACCCTGAGGACGGGCTTGAAGGGACCGTGCTTTACAAGGCGGCCGACACCGCCATGTACCGGGCCAAGCGCATGGGCGGCAACGAGGCCCGCTTCAGTTCCGAGGAATTGAACGGTCGCGCCATCGAGCGACTGGTGATGGAGCGCAATCTTTCCGAGGCCTTGGAACAGTGCGAGATCGTGGTTTTTTACCAGCCTGTGGTTGCCCTGCCAGAAGGAAACATCGTGGCTGCCGAAGCTTTGGTCCGTTGGCAGCATGCCGACGGCAAGCTGGATGCGCCCGGAGAATTCCTGGAAGTGATGCGCCAATCTGGCATGATGCCGGATCTGGCGAGAAGGGTCGCCGCAAGTGCCATGCTGCAGATTGCCGAATGGAATCGCCAGGGCCATCGGGTCCGTCTGGTCCTTAATCTCGGAGCCGAGGAACTGCAAGACGAGGCGTATCTGGATTCCTTCAAGGCCATTCTGTCCGCCTCAAGCCTTGATGCCTCGATGATCGAGGTCGATCTGTCGGAAACGGCCATCGAGGAAGACAGCCGTACCGGCGGCAAGGGCGTTGCCGAGTTGAAGGCGTTGGGCGTCCATCTGGCGCTGGATAATTTCGGTTCGGGATTCTCCTCGATTGCCCAATTGGGGCGCCTGCCCGTCGAGAGCTTTAAGATCGACCATTCCTTCTTGCGAGAAGTGGTCAATCACGGCGACGAAGCCAAGATGGTTTCCGCCATCATCGGCCTTACGCATTCGCTGAAACGCCAAGTGGTGGCCAAGGGTGTCGAGAACGAGGCTCAGAAGATATTCTTAGTCCGTCAGGGCTGTGAACTGGCCCAGGGCTATCTGTTCGGCCGCCCCATGACGGCTGCGGATTTCGCAAAGCTTCTGAAGACGCCTTCATGAAACTCGTGCGTTTCGGAGAGCGGGGGGGCGAGCGCCCCGGCATACTCGATCCAATGGGAAGAGTGCGCGACCTCTCAGCGTTTGCAAACGACATCACACCTGAGCTTTTGTCGCCCGTGGGACTTGATAAACTGCGATCCATCGATCCTGCAGCGCTGCCTCTGGTTCCCGAGGGCGTTCGCCTGGGTGTTCCGGTGGCGGGTATTCGCGACATTTTCGCCATCGGGCTCAATTACCGCGACCATGCCGCCGAGGCGGGTATGGCCCTGCCAGCCGAGCCCGTGCTGTTCAGCAAAGCTACGGGTGCTCTGTCTGGTCCGAACGATCCGGTCGTTTTGCCGCCGGGGGCTTTGAAAGGCGATTGGGAAGTCGAACTGGCCTTGGTGATCGGACAGCGTGCCTTCCAGGTGAGCCAAGAGGACGCTTTGTCCCATGTGGCGGGCTATCTGGTCTGCAACGATGTTTCCGAGCGCGCCTTCCAACTGGAACAGGGCGGTCAGTGGATCAAGGGAAAATCGGCCGACAGTTTCTGTCCCCTGGGCCCTTGGCTGGTCACCAGCGACGACATTCCCGATCCTCAAGATCTCGATCTATGGCTTGATCTCAACGGCCAGCGTATGCAGACCGGCAATACAAGGAACATGGTGTTCTCCGTGGCTTTTCTGGTCTCCTATGTCAGCCGGTTTCTCACGCTGAAGCCGGGCGATGTCATCACCACCGGCACGCCTGCGGGCGTCGGCCTGAAGAGCGGGCGGTTTCTTCGCCCCGGCGACGTCATGCATCTTGGCGTCGCTGGCCTGGGCGAGCAGCGGCAGGCAGTAAGGGCGTATTCAGTCTAATACCGGCATGTAGACTTTCGCGGGCAAGGCCCGCGCGCGAGCCTCGTCCCGTCGATGGCGGGCCAACAAATGTTGTACCGGCAAAGCCGGTGGGCGAGCGGGAGCCAAGCGCCGGAGGCGCGCCCGGCGATTGAGGCTTGCATTCATCGGTCACGATGAATGCAAACTGTTATAGCGGATCAACCCCGATAACGACGGGATGCGCCCAAAGCAGGGCGGCATAAAGCAAGACCGCCAGGATCAGGCGCCACCAGCCGATATCCGAAAGAACCGGCCGCCGGGAGGGGAAGGGCGGGGCCTTACGCTTGGCCTTCATCATGGGAAATCCGGCCAGGGCCAGAAGCAGAAAGAATCCGAACATCACCAGAGATTCGCCGTCGCCGTTGGGAAGCAGGTGAATCGCCGCCCACAGGGCTAGGGCCAGCAGCAGGGGATGGCGGGTCATTCGCAGCGGCCCCGGGTTTGCGGGATCAAAGCCCCTGGCACCAATGCCGATCGAATAGGGATTGGGCGTGGTGAAGGCGATGACCAGCAGCAGGCAGACGGGCAGCATGACCAGAAGTGTTGTGTGGCGCATCCAGGTCTCGACCGGCCAAAGCGGACTGCGTTCTGCCTGGACGTAAGCATGGGCCACCAAGGCCAGAAGCAGAAGCGACAGGGCGCCATAGGCCAGCAGATAGGTCTTCTCGCCCAAACAGGCGACAAGGCGGGCGCGCGCCTTGGGCAGGGCCGGCAGGATATGGGCGACCAAAAAAAGAAGGATGGAAAGCAGCAGCAGCGTCATGGGGCCAGCATAATGGGGTCAACCCAGGACAGGCCTTGATGAGGGTTAATCAACCAGCGCATCCAGCTTGGCCGACATATCGTCTGCCGCTCCCTCGATCACCAGTGTCTTCAGGCGGCTGGTGGCACCGCTTTCAAGTTGAATGGCGGATTTGGCGATCTTCAAGCGCTTGGCGAGACAGGCGATCAGGCTGGCATTGGCCTTGCCGTCCTCGGGCGGTGCCGTGACCGCGATCTTCAAGCGCAATTGACCGTCGCCATCCAAGATGGTGCCTTCGATGCGCTCGGCGCGCGCCTTGGGAGTCAGGCGCACGAACAGGCGAGTCCGGTGGTCAGCCGGTCGATAAAAGGTGGATGGCAAGACGGCTCAACATACCCTGAAGGAACCAAAGCCCTAAAAGCAGGATCATGGGTGATAAATCAAGTCCGCCCAGGTCAGGTATCATGCGGCGGATGGGGCCCAGGGCAGGTTCGGTGATGCGGTACAAGAAGCGCTGCACACTGGCGACAAACTGGTTGTGGTTATTGATCACGCCGAACGAGGTCAGCCAACTTAAAATGACTACCGCGACCAGGGCGTAGATATAAAGATCGATCAGAAGGTTGATCAATCCGAACAGCGGAACCAGCACGATATCCATGGTGTCTTTCCTATGTCTTGTACCGGGACCATAGCCAAGACCGCCGCCTTGCGCAAGGCAAGGAGGCGGTCGGGGCAAGGGAACTAACGATGCTTGAAGTCGGGCTGACGCTTTTCGCTGAAGGCGGCCATGCCTTCCATCTTGTCCTCGGTCGAGAACAGGGAATGGAACAGGCGGCGCTCAAAGCGGACACCCTCGGCCAGCGTGGTTTCCAAGGCGCGGTTAACGCTCTCCTTGGCGATCATGGTGGCGGGCAGCGACATGGCGGCGATGCGCTCGGCCACCTTCAGGGCTTCATCCAACAGATCGGCCAGGGGCACGATGCGGCTGACCAGGCCTGAGCGCTCCGCCTCGGCGGCGTCCATGTTGCGTCCGGTCAGAACCATTTCCATCGCCTTCGACTTGCCGACAAGGCGCGTCAGACGCTGTGTGCCGCCCGCTCCGGGAATGATGCCAAGGGAAATTTCGGGCTGGCCGAATTTGGCATTGTCGGCGGCCAGAATGAAATCGCACATCATGGCCAGTTCGCAGCCCCCACCCAGCGCATAGCCGGCCACGGCGGCGATCACGGGCTTTCTGCACTTGGCCACGCGCTCCCAGTCCTTGGTGATGAAGTCGGATAGATAGACGTCCATATAGGTCTTGGGCGCCATCTCCTTGATGTCGGCTCCGGCGGCAAAGGCTTTTTCGCTGCCGGTCAGCACGATGCAGCCGATGTCGGCATCGGCTTCGAATCTGTCGAGGGCTTGTCCCAACTCGCCGATCAGCGCGCTGGAGAGCGCATTCAAGGCCTTGGGACGGTTGAGCGTGATCAGGCCAACGCGGCCCCTGGCTTCGACGATGATGTTTTCAAAGGTCATGCGGCATCTCCTGGTGGGATTTATCTTATTATGGACGAGACGGGGTCAGATCGAAACGGACTTCGAGGCCTTTTTTTCCGTCCTTTTTGATTGTCAGTTGCAAGATTTCACCCTCGCGCTTGAAGCGGTTGGGGCCGGTCGATGTCCAGCCCAGTTCGGGCAGGGCTTCTTCGTAGAAGCGTTTGACCTCGGCGGGTAAGGCAGCGCCTTGGGCGGCGAAATGGGCGATTCTGCCCTCGGGCGTATCGAAGATTACCGCCGCCTTCTGATCTTCCAGAAGGCCCGGCATCAAAGGCAGATCGCCCGACCCCGACAGAAAGCCGCTTTCCGCCAGAGCGGGCTGTGCTAGGCTCAGGATCAGGGCAAGAAGGACGGGCCATTTCATAAGGGATGGTTCTACCTTACCGCTGGCAGCGCTTGCAATAGAAGCTGCTGCGTCCCGCCTGAACGATGCGCAGAATGCGGGCCTTGGCGCGGCAGCGCGGACAGGCCTCGCCTTCTTGTGCGTAAACAGCGAAATGATGCTGGAAATAGCCAAGCTCGCCGTCAGGGCGCACATGATCGCGTAAGGAAGAGCCGCCGCTTTCGATGGCTGCGGCAAGGACGTCCTTGACCGTCCTGACCAGGGCCTTGCATTCCGTCAGGGTCAGACTGCTGCAGGGCCTGAGCGGCGAGATAAAGGCGCGAAATAAAGCTTCGCTGGCATAAATATTGCCGATTCCGGCCACCAGCTTCTGATCCATCAAGGCGGGCTTGATGGGCCCCTTACGCCGGGCCAGCCCTTTGTGAAGCATCTTTCCGTCAAAATCCTTCTCCAGCGGTTCGGGGCCGAGCCCAGCCAGAAAGGGATGGCTGGACAGAAGGGCTTGATCGATCAAGTCGACGGCGCCGAAACGTCTGGGGTCTTCCAGGCAGGCCCAGTTTCCGTCATCTGTCCGGATAACGAAATGCGCGTGCTTTCCCTCAGGTATTGCGCCCTTGCCCAGCTTGACGCGACCCGACATGCCCAGATGAATCAGCAGTACCTGACCTTTCGACAGATGGCACAGGACATATTTTGCCCGCCTAGCAATGCGCTCGATTGTTTGTCCTTTAAGCTTGCCAGCCAGGCCTTTGGGAAAGGGCAGACGCAGATCGGGCCTGCGCACCCAGGCCTGTTCGATGACAGCGCCTTCCAGGACCTTGCGCAGGCCCTGAACCACCGTTTCGACTTCGGGCAGTTCAGGCATCGCCGTTCGTTGCGGGCAGCGAGAAATTGAAGCGCGATCCCTGCCCAGGCTCGCTTTCCACCCAGATGCGCCCGCCATGGCGTTCCACGATGCGCCGGCAAACCGCCAGCCCAATGCCGTAACCCTCGTAGCTGCTTCTGGCATGCAGCCGCTGGAAAACCCGGAACAGCCGCCCGATATCATCGGATTTGATGCCGATGCCATTGTCGGCGACGGTGACGATCCAGTGATCCTCCTCACGCAGAGCCGAGATGACGACTTTGGGGGGCTGTCCGGGGGCTCGGTACTTCAGGGCATTGCCGATTAGATTCTGCATCAGGCGCATCAATTGACCAGGATCGCCCATGACCTCGGGCAGAGGTTGCAGATCGACTGATCCTTCGCTTTCGCTAAGAGCAAGGGCCAGATTGACTAGGGCGTCGCGGGTAACCGTCTCTAACTCGACCGGGCGGAAGCTTTGTCCCTTGCGGTTGACGCGCGAATATTCAAGCAGGCCTTGAATCATGCCGCTCATGCGTTTGGCACCATCGACGGCGAAGTCGATGAATTCCAGTCCGTCCTTGTCCAGCACGTCCTTGTAGCGACGCTCGATCAACGTCAGATAGCTGGACACCATGCGCAAAGGTTCCTGAAGATCGTGTGAGATGGCATAGGAAAATTGCTCAAGCTCGCCGTTTGATCGCTTCAGTTCATCCTCGATCGTTTTCTGGGCCGTGACGTCGATGATGATGCTGATGATGGCCGCGCCGCGCCCATCGATTCCCTGATGTGCTGTGCGGTAAATCATGGCGTATCTGGCTTTTCCGTGGGGATCGTGCCATTCGACATCCAATTTAATTTGTCCTCCTGCCTCCAGAATCTCATCGAAGGACTTGCGATATTTCTCGACCACCGGGGCAGGCATAAGGCTGGTGCAGGTACGGCCCAGGACTTCCGTTACGGAAAGGCCAATCCAGCGCAGAAAGGCGTTGTTGCACTGAATGAAGACCCCCTTGTCATCGCTGGTGGCAATCGGCACGGGAATGGCGTTGAGCAGGGTCTGCTGATACTGAAGCTGGGCGGTGATTGAAGCGCGGCTGTCGCGCAGGCGCCGGATGGAGCGCTCGCGCCGCTCAAGCGAGCCTGCTATGCGCCATATCACGAAAATGGTGGCCGATGTGACCGCCAGGGACAGGAAAATGGCCAGGGACAAATAGCGATACCAGTCAGCGAAGATGTTTTTCTTCAGAATGGTCACGCCGACCGCAATCGGAAATCCCGGAACGTTATGAAAGGCGACGAGCCGCTCTTGATGGTCAATCGGCGAGGTGGCGAACCAGAAGGTCAATTCGGGAAAGCCGCCATTACGACCCTGGAAGGAAGGCAGGGTGCTTCCCGCAATTCCCTCGCCCTCGGGTTGACGCAAAAGAATCTGTCCATTGAAGTGGGTTAGCAAGACAGAGGCGCCGGGCGTGTCGAAAATGGCCAGGAATTTCTCATCTAGTTCATCGAGGTCGATACTGATGGCTAGGCTGCCGTCAAAATCACCTTTCGGTGTTCTGACGGCGCGGCTTAAGCTGATGAACCATTTTCCCGGCTTCAGTCGCGACTGCTTTGGGCTGTCGACATACAGCCCCAAGTCCGGTTGATCGCGATGCAGGGTGAAATAGGGGCGGTCGGTGACGTCGGGCTTCCATTCGCCCCCTGTCCAGGCACCTATCTGCCCGTTCTTGTCGACCCGGAAGATGTTTAGAATGGAGGGGTTCTGCTTGCGCTTGAAGAGCATCAGCTTTTCCATGTCCTGGGAACTGATGGCGTAGGGAAAGTCCTTGAATTCAAGAATAGCTTGGTCGATTTCGCCCAGCAGCCGTTCGGCGTGGGTTCGAAAGACTGCGATCAGACCCTGAACGGTATCCCGCCCGTGTTCCAGCATGGATTGATGCAAGCTGGCGAGCCAGCCGACCAGAACGACGTTGAAGAGCAGGATGAACAAAAACCCGACAAGAAATGTCAGGCGGCGTGCCGGCATGCGCATCGTCCGTGCCATATGTGAGACTTCCGGCATGCCCACTGATCTCCCGAATCTGCCTCCTTATACCAGTTTGCAGAATGAATGACTTATTTCGCCGGAGCGATTTTTCGCGGGCAACAGGCGCGGAACGCGCGGCTGTGTGGTTCACAGTAAGCGTTTCGCAACGCATTGCCCGTGAAAAAGCGCCCGGCCTGCGGTGGGCCATTCGCCATGCCGGGTTTGTTAGGCCGCTCGGACGATGAACCACATCGCCCTTCGCGTCCTGCCTGCCCGGACATGGCGACTGGCCGCCACGAAATAGGTCATTCATTCTGCAAGCTGGTATTGTATTCCATTCATATTCTCCGGGCAAATTCATCTATTCGAATACATGGGGTGCCTGCGCCTTGTCGCCAAGCCGACACGGCCCCCACAAATTAGCCTGAGAATTCAATGAAATCCGGAGGCAGGCGGTTCTAAAGCAGGTGCTCAACCCGGCCTGATATCCAATTCACCGCCTTTAACGCCTACCTTGACGGTCTGGCCGTCCTTGACCGTGCCCTCCAGCAACAGCCCGGCCAGCGGATTCTGCAAGGCCTGCTGAATCAGGCGCTTCAAGGGCCTGGCCCCATAGACCGGATTGTAGCCCTGATCGCCCAGCCAAGTGATGGCCTTCTTGTCGAGATCCAGCGTGATCTTGCGATCAGCCAGCAGCTTCCTTAAGCGGCCCAGCTGGATATCGACGATGCCGTCCATATGGGCACGACTTAGGCGATGGAAAAGCAGAATCTCGTCCAGGCGGTTCAGGAATTCCGGGCGGAACGAGGCCCGCACGATCTCCATCACCGGTTCCTTGACCGAGGCCGAGTCTTCGCCCTCAGGCTGATTGGCCAGAATATCCGCTCCCAGATTCGAGGTGAGCACGATCAGTGTGTTGCGAAAATCGATCGTGCGGCCATGGCCATCGGTCAGGCGTCCGTCGTCGAGCACTTGCAAAAGCACATTGAAGACATCGGGATGGGCTTTCTCCACCTCGTCGAACAGAATGACCTGATAGGGCCGCCTGCGCACCGCTTCGGCCAAAGCACCGCCCTCGTCATAGCCGACATAGCCGGGAGGGGCGCCGATCAGACGGGCCACCGAATGTTTCTCCATGTATTCCGACATGTCGATGCGCAAAAGCGCCGTGTCATCGTCGAACAGGAATTCCGCCAGGGCCTTGCATAATTCCGTCTTGCCAACGCCGGTGGGGCCCAGAAAGAGGAAGGAGCCGATGGGCCGGTGCGGATCGGCCAGGCCTGCGCGCGAGCGGCGCACGGCATTCGAAACGGCAAGCACGGCCTCCTCCTGGCCAACGACGCGCTTTTGCAGATTCTTTTCCATGGCGAGCAGTTTGGCGCGCTCGCCCTCCAGCATCTTGTCAACCGGAACGCCGGTCCAGCGCGAAACCACGCCTGCGATCAGTTCAGGCGTGACGGTTTCTTTCAGCCCACTTTTGTCCGAGCCACCATCGGCCTTGGCTAGCTTCTTTTCAAGCTCTGGGATGGCGGAATAGAGCAGTTCTCCGGCGCGTTCGTACTTGCCCTCGCGCTGCGCCTTCTCGACCTCGATGCGGGCCTGTTCCAGCAGTTCCTTGATCTTGGTGGCGTTGGCCAGCCCGTCCTTGGCCGATTTCCAACTGGCTGCCATGTCGGACGCTTTCTTCTCAAGCCCGGCCAATTCGTCTTCCAGCTTTTGCAAGCGGTCCTTGGATGCTGCGTCGGGCTCCTTCTTAAGCGCCTCGCGCTCGATCTTCAACTGCACGACGCGGCGGTCCAGCTCGTCCAGCGCCTCGGGCTTGGAATCGACTTCCATACGCAGGCGGGAAGCCGCCTCGTCGACCAGATCGATTGCCTTGTCGGGCAGGAAACGGTCGGTGATGTAGCGGGCGGATAGCGTGGTGGCCGCCACCAGGGCACCGTCGGCGATACGTACGCCATGGTGCAATTCGTATTTTTCCTTGATGCCGCGTAAGATGGAGACCGTGTCCTCGATGGTGGGTTCGTCCACGAAGACAGGCTGGAAACGCCTAGCCAGGGCGGCATCTTTTTCGACATGCTTGCGGTATTCGTTCAACGTGGTGGCGCCCACGCAATGCAATTCGCCCCTGGCCAAAGCGGGTTTAAGAAGGTTCGAGGCGTCCATCGATCCTTCGGCAGCACCTGCGCCCACCAGCGTGTGCATCTCGTCGATGAACAGAATGATGTTGCCTTCGGCCGCCGTGGTTTCGTTCAGTACGGCCTTCAAGCGCTCCTCAAACTCGCCCCTGAACTTGGCGCCCGCCACCAGGGCTCCCAGATCCAGCACCATCAGTTTTTTGTCTTTCAGCGCTTCGGGCACGTCGCCATTGACGATGCGCAGCGCCAAGCCTTCGACGATGGCAGTCTTGCCGACGCCGGGTTCACCGATCAGCACGGGATTGTTTTTCGTCCTGCGGGCCAGCACCTGAATGGTGCGCCTGATTTCCTCGTCCCGTCCGATCACGGGATCAAGCTTGCCGTCGCGGGCCGCTTGGGTCAGATCGCGGGCATATTTCTTGAGCGCGTCATAGGAATTCTCGGCCGAGGCGGAATGGGCCTGCCTGCCCTTGCGCACATTCTCGATGGCTCGGTTCAGGTTGTGGGCGGTGGCCTTGGCATCAGTCAGCGCCTTGGCCGAAGGCGTTCCGGCGGCCAGGGCGAGCGCCATTAACAGGCGCTCGGCGGTGACGAAGGAATCGCCTGCCTTCTCGGCCAGGGTCTCGGCACTTTTCAGCACACGGGCCAGTTCGGGGGTCAGATAGATCTGCCCGGCGCCGCTGCCCTCGACCTTGGGCAGCTTGTCCAGCACCGCCTCGACGGATTTGAGGGCCGCCTTGGCATCGCCGCCTGCCTCGGTGATCAGATTGGCCGCCAGCCCTTCCTGGTCCTCCAACAGGACTTTCAGAAGATGCTCGGGCGTGAACATCTGGTGACCGCTGCGCAAGGCCAGCATCTGGGCCGACTGCATGAAACCCTTGCAGCGGTCGGAATATTTCTCGAGATCCATGCATCGCTTCCTTGTGACAGGGTTTAAGGCTCTGACCTGCAGCCGCCTGCAAACCCCTCTAGATTAACGTCCCGGCCGAGATATGGGGAAAAAAACCTCATCCGCAAGAGGGGGTTTTAAGGAAGCTGTTGCCTCCTGCTCCCGGCTTTGGCAATCTGCCGCCCTTCGAGTTCAAAGTAAGGATAGCATCATGTCGGCGGACAAACCCAGCAACAAGGGCGGCATTACGGGCGAACGCCTGAAGTCCTTCATCGAGCGCGTCGAGCGTCTCGAAGAGGAAAAAACGGCCCTGGCAGCCGACATCAAGGATGTCTATTCCGAGGCCAAGTCCGCCGGATTCGATACCAAGATCATCCGCCAGCTCATCCGCATCCGCAAGGCCGATCCCCAGGATCGCAAGGAGCAGGAAGAACTGCTCGAACTTTATATGCAAGCCATCGGCATGGTGTGACGGCCCTTCTGGCCGCCGTTGAGGCGGCGGCCAAGTTTGCCGAAGGCAACCGCCCGGCGAGGGACATATGAATCTCAGGCGATTGGCATGGTGTGATCAGCGTCCCAGCCGCCGTTGAGGCGGCGGCCAAGCTTGCCGAAGGCAAGCGCCCGGCGAGGGACATATGAATCTCAGGCGATTGGCATGGTGTGATCAATTCTGTTTAGCGTTCCAGCCGGTAGACGCGGATGGCGTTTTCGTAACCGACCTTGACCGCCTGATCCCTGGGCAGGGCGTCCAGAAGGTCGCGCACCGGGCGCATATGGATGGGAAAGCGCTTGTTTGAGGCCGGGGTCACATAGAACTGGTCGCTGCCCAGCATGATGCGGTCGGTAAATGTCGCGATCAGTTGCGCCCATTCCGGAACCAGTCCACTGCCCCGCTCCAGGGGGCGGTTCACGGGCAGGCTGTCGGGCCCCATCTTGATATTCACGAACAGATTGGGATGCTTCGCCAGCAGGCGGGCCATCAGGGCGGGGGTGCGTTGTCCGGTATTGTCCCATCCCATATGCGACCAGACGAAGCGGGTTTTCGGATTGTGGGCGAGCAGGCGCTCGAAGGCCTCGATATTGGGCTTCATGACGGCCGGATTGCCGAAGGCGACGTAGCGCGAGGCGGTGGGGGCCTCGCGTTCGATGGCCTCCATATGCACTTCCAACACCATGTCCTTCTCGGCACCGATGTCGGCCAGCAGCAGCAATAACGGATGGTCGGGCGGCACATATTCGTACTGGTGGCCGGGACCCAGCCCGAAATGTTCGAGCGCCAGTTCGCCGAAAGCGACAGCACCCGAAGCCGCCACCCGTTCCGCCACCGCGATGAAGCGGCTCCTCGTCTCCTCGCTGACTTGGCCGCTTCTGGCGGCATCGAGCAGCAGGGGGCTAAGACTGCCGCCACCCGCCATGAAGCGGAAACGACCGGGATATTTGTCGATGACCGGCTTTAGGGTTTCGATGTCGTAGGCGACGTCGTGGCCCGAAGTGAAGGGCGGGGGAAGCAGGATGGTCTGGCGGATGCCTAGTTCGTCCATGACCTGGAGGGCTAGGCGCGCTGCCCCTTCATAGTCCGAGCGGCCCTGGCCCATGGCGCCGTGCAGATGGGCGTGGGTATCGATATAGGGCACTTGCCCGCTTTCCTGGGCAGGAACGCTTGGCCCAAAAACCAGCAGCAGGGGCAGCAGCAGCCAGACGGGCTTCATCACGCAATCCTCCTCCAAACAGCCCAGGATCCCCAATTATCCGCCCCAGGCCTGCTCGTGCGCAAGGCCGCTTGAGAGCGACTCGTCCTGGTCATGCCGGGCGGGCCGACCGATCTTGTGACCCGCTTCTAACCCTCTGGATTCCTGGCCTTTCATGGCGGGCTTTGCCAAAAGCGGCGCTTGGCTTTATGAAGGGGGCGGTTTTTCCCCTTAAGCCCGAGGCCCCTCCCTTGAAAGCCGCCGTCATCGTCTTCCCCGGTTCCAACTGCGACCGCGACGTGGCCGTCAGTCTGAAGGCCGTCACCGGCAAGTCAGCACTGATGGCTTGGCACCGCGACAGCAGCCTGCCCAAACTCGATCTGATCGTGGTGCCGGGCGGGTTCTCTTACGGCGACTATCTGCGCTCGGGCGCCATGGCGGCCCATTCGCCGATCCTGCGCGAGGTGAAGGCAAGGGCCGATCAGGGTGTGCGGGTGCTGGGTATCTGCAATGGCTTTCAGATTCTGACCGAGGCGGGATTGCTGCCCGGCGTTCTCATGCGCAATCGGGGCCTCAAATTCTGCTGCAAGGATGTGCATCTGACGGTGTCGCGCAACGATACGGTTTTCACCGCCAAGTACCGAAAGTCTCAGGTGATCCGCGTTCCCATCGCCCATGCCGACGGCAATTTCTTCGCCAGCCCCGATATGCTGAACCGCATCGAGGACGAGGGGCAGGTGGCCTTCCGCTATTGCGACGAGGAGGGCAACTTGACTGATGCCGCCAATCCCAACGGCTCGCTCAACAATATTGCGGGCGTCTACAACATGGCGGGCAATGTGCTGGGACTGATGCCGCATCCCGAGCGGCTGGCCGATCCGCTTTTAGGCGGTACGGATGGCATGCCGATGTTCGAATCGCTCATGGAGGCGCTGTCGTGAGCCAGATCACCCCCGACGTCGTCAAATCGCACGGTCTTAGCGCCGACGAATACAAGCTGGTGCTTGAGATCATGGGGCGCGCGCCCAATCTGACCGAGCTTGGCATCTTCTCGGTGATGTGGAGCGAGCATTGCTCGTACAAATCCTCGAAGAAGTGGCTGAAGACCCTGCCTACCACCGCACCCTGGGTGATCTGCGGGCCGGGCGAGAATGCAGGCGTTATCGATATCGGCGAGGGCCTGGCCTGTATCTTCAAGATGGAGAGCCACAACCATCCCAGCTTCATCGAGCCCTATCAGGGGGCGGCCACCGGCGTTGGTGGAATCTTGCGCGACGTCTTTACCATGGGGGCGCGCCCGGTCGCCAACATGAACGCGCTGCGCTTCGGCGCTCCCGATCATCCCAAGACGCGCCATCTGGTTTCGGGCGTGGTGTCGGGCATCGGCGGCTATGGCAATTGCGTGGGTGTGCCCACCGTGGGCGGCGAATGCGATTTCCACGCGGCCTATAACGGCAACATCCTGGTCAACGCCATGACGGTGGGCCTGGCCGCCAAGGACCGCATCTTCTATTCGGCGGCTGCCGGTGTGGGCAATCTTGTGGTCTATGTCGGCTCGAAGACGGGACGCGACGGCATCCACGGCGCCACCATGGCCTCGGCCGAATTCAACGAGGATTCCGAAGAGAAGCGGCCCACCGTGCAGGTGGGTGATCCCTTCACCGAAAAGCTTTTGATCGAAGCCTGCATGGAACTGATGGCGACCGATGTTATCGTGGCCATTCAGGACATGGGGGCGGCGGGACTGACCTCGTCCTCCTTCGAAATGGCTTCCAAGGGCGGCCTGGGCATTGAGATGGATCTGGATCGCGTACCCATGCGCGAACAGGGCATGACGGCCTACGAGATCATGCTCTCGGAAAGCCAGGAACGCATGTTGATGGTCTTGAAGCCCGGTCGCGAAGAGGTGGCCAAGGCCATCTTCGACAAATGGGAACTGGATTTCGCTGTCGTGGGTGTTCTGACCGATAGCGGGCGCATGGTGCTGAAGCGCCATGGCGCTGTGGTGGCCGATCTGCCCATCGATCCCCTGGCCCAGGCCAGCCCGGAATATGACCGGCCCTGGGTGGCCCCCAAGCTGGCGGCCCCGATTGCTGCGGATGCGGTCAAGGCCGTGGCGCCGCTGGAAGCTTTGAAGAAATTGCTGAACACGCCCGATCTGTGTTCCAAGCGCTGGATCTGGGAGCAGTACGACCATATGGTGATGGGCGATACGGTAGGGCGCCCGGGCGGCGACGCCGCCGTGGTGCGCATCCATGGCAGCAACCGGGGCCTTGCCATCACCACCGACGTCACACCGCGCTACTGCCAGGCCAATCCCTTCGAGGGCGGCAAGCAGGCGGTGGCGGAAGCCTGGCGCAACCTCACATCGGTAGGCGCCAGACCGCTGGCCGTGACCGACAATCTCAATTTCGGCAATCCGGAAAAGCCCGAGATCATGGGCCAGATCGTGACCGCCATCAAAGGCATGGGCGAAGCCTGCGTAGCCCTTGATTTCCCGGTCGTCTCGGGCAATGTCTCGCTTTACAACGAGACCAACGGCAACGCCATTCTGCCCACACCCGCCATCGGCGCCGTGGGGCTGATCGACGATCTGGAAAGCTGCGTCGGCATGGCCTTCGAGGCCGATGGCGAGGCGGTGCTGGTTATCGGCGCCACCACCGGCCATCTGGGGGCCTCGCTTTACGCTCGCGAACTGGCGGGACTTGAGGCGGGAGCGCCGCCGCCGGTCGATTTGTCGGTCGAACGCAAGAACGGCGATTTCGTGCGCGGGCTGATTGTTTCTGGGCGCGTCACCGCTTGCCATGATGTTTCGGGCGGCGGCTTGCTGATTTCGGTGGCCGAGATGGCGATGGCGGGCGGGCTTGGCGCAACACTGGCCGATGCGCCCAAGGATGTGCCCGAACATGCTTACTGGTTCGGCGAGGATCAGGCGCGCTATGTGGTAACGGCGAGCGCTGGCGAAGCCGGGACGATTTTGTCGGAAGCCGCAGCGCTTGGCATCAAGGCGGCGCTGATTGGCACCACCGGCGGTGACAAGCTGATCCTGGGAGCCTCCAGCGCCAGCCTGACCGATTTGGCCAGTGCCCATGAAAGCTGGCTGCCCGAGTTTATGAGCGGGCCGGACAGCAATTAAGGATCCCAAAGCCGTCTCGACATGAGCGGGAAATTGCGCTATATTCGCATCTTATTCGATGCTTTGCAGATGCGTGGTTTATGGACATCACCAAGGACATTCGACCGCTGACCGAGTTCAAGCGCGACACCGGCAGTTTCATGTCGCACCTGAAGGAAACCGGTCGCCCATCGATCCTGACGGTCAACGGCAAGCCGTCGCTGGTCGTCATGGATGCTGGGGCTTGGCAGAACATCCAGGACCAACTTGATTACGCCAACACGGTCACCGCCATCCGCAAGGGCTTGACTCAAGCCCGTGACGGGCAGGGGACGGATGCCGCAGACTTCTTTAATCAACTTGATGCGGACAAGGTATGAAGCGGTACAGGGTCGTCATCACGCCCTATGCCGCCGAGAACATCCGCCAAGCCTACGAATGGTTGGCTGCTGAAAACCCAACCTACGCGGCCAAGTGGCTGACGGGCACCCGCGAAAAAATCCTGGGTCTAGAAACGTTGCCGGAATCCCACGCCCTTGCGCCGGAAAGCGAGTCCTTCGATTGCGACATCCGCCAAGCCCTGCATGGGCGCGGTACGCCATGGCGCATCTTTTTCACCATCGACGGCAACATTGTGCATGTGCTTCACATCCGCCACGGCAGTCGCGATTATTGGTTGCCGTGAGGGATCAAAACCTCATCTCTCCCACCGCCCACAGACAGGCCACGGCAAGTTCCCTAAGCTGCCCTAACCAAAATCCGTGCATTGGCGCGGGAGCGCGGTTTCGGCTTGACGATGATTTCGACGTCGCGGTCCAACGAATTCAGCAGCGTCATCAGCTTCTCGACAGAAAAACCATCCAGCTTGTAGCGGCGCAGCAGCGACACCTTAGGCTGGGTAAGGCCAAGCATTTTTGCCGTGTCGGCTTGGGTCAGTTTGCGCCTGTCCAGCAGGCGGTTCAGGGTGACGGCAAGTTGGGTCTTGGCCTGAAGTTCTCCAGCCTCTTCCAGGCCAAGATCGGCGAAGACATTCCCCGATCCACGGGTGATGGATTTTTCTGTCATAGCCTGTTCTTTCCTTTTGCCGCGTCATCTTCGGCGATGCGCAGCCGTTTTCTAATTAAATCGATCTCATGATCCGGCGTTGCGATACCTTTAACCGATTTCTTTTGAAAGGCATGCAGCACATAAATCCGATCTGCAAACCGCACGGTATAGATGGCTCGATAGGCGTTACCGTCAAAACTTTCGACGATTTCCAAGACTCCGCTTCCCATGCCTTTGAGCGGTTTGGCCGAAGGATGTTTGGCTCCGTACTGAGCGACACCCAGCGCCATGCCCATCTCGACCTGCACGGCCTTCGGAAAGGCCATGAAGTCCTTCTTTGACGATCCAATCCAATCGACGGGCTTCTCGCCCTTGGCAAGGGGCCTCGGCATGCCCTGGATTATACCAAAACTGGTATGGAGTGCAAGTCCCTAAAACCTCATCTCTCCTACCGCCCACAGCCAGGCCACGGCTAGGGCTAGGCTGATCAGCGTCATCGGGATGCCGCTTTTGGCGTGATCGAGAAAGCTTAAGCGCACGCCCACACTGGCCGCCCGCTCGGCCACGATGATGTTGGCGAGTGACCCGGTCAGCAGCAGATTGCCCGACAGGGTGGAAATCAGTGCCATGCCATGAAGCGTTCCCGCATCGGGAGTTCCGAAAAGCGAGAGCAGCAGAATCACTGCAGGCACGTTGCCGATGCTGTTCGATAGAACAAGCAGCAGAGGCGTCATCACGCTTAGGCTTTCCAGCGCCCAGCCTTCGGCTTTAAGCAAAGCAACGCTCTGTGCCGTCATATTTAATTCGGCAAAAGCGCCGGTGACGATGAAGAGGCAGGCGATCAGCAAAAGCAGGTGCCAGTCCACCGCGCCGATCATGTCGCGGCTGGCCATCTTGCGGCTGGCCAGCAGCAGGGCGGCAATGGCCAAGGCCGACAACTCGCGCGGGAAGGGGGTGGCGAAGGCCAGAATCAAAAGCAGAACGGCCAGAATGCCCTTGATCGTCGGCCATGGCTGTACTGGTTCGATGTTTTTGATCGAGGCTGCTGGTGGGTTGCGCAGGCTTTCCCGCCAGCCCGCCCAGACGACAAGAAAAACCGTCAGCAGAGCCAGCAGCCCCGGCACGGCGCAAACGGCTGCAAAGCGCCAGAAATCAAGCCCGCCCAACTGCCCGATCAGAATATTCTGCGGGTTGCCGATGACGGTGATGGCTGATCCCGCATTGGAAGCTCCGGCAAGCGCTATCAGAAAGGGCCGCGGGTCAAGTCCCCGCTGGCGCGTGCCCAGGGCCAGAATGGGCGCCATGGCGAAGACGACGATGTCGTTGGCCAGCAAGGCGGACAATCCGCCCGCCACCCCCACCGTCAGGCCCAGCAGAAGCAGGGGACTGCCCTGGGCCGTGGCGATCCGTCCTGCCACATAGCGATAGAACCCGGCCCCTTGAAGCTGGGCCGAGATGATCATCAGGCCGAACAGCAAAAGCAGGGTGGGTAGATCGATCCGCTGGCCCAGCCTTTCAACCGGAACGGCATTCGTGGCCAGCAGAACGACTGCGGCGAACAAGGCGATTCCGGCGCGGTCGAGCTTTAAGCCCGGAACGCGGCCCAACGCCATGCCGAGATAGGTTGCCAGAAAGACGGCGAGGATCAAACTTTCCATGGGCAAAATCTAGCATAGAAGGACAAACTTCACTCAAGATATACTGCCGCCCATGTCCGATCCCTTTGCCCTAGACGACGAGCCGCAGCCTCGCCCCACGGCGGTCGCTCCGCCCAGCTATCCCTATCTTGACGGGCTTAATCCCGAGCAGCAGGAAGCCGTCCTGGCGACCGAGGGGCCGGTGCTGGTCCTGGCCGGAGCCGGAACCGGCAAGACCCGCGTTCTGACCGCCCGTCTGGCCTATATTCTGGAAAGTGGGCGCGCCCAGCCTTGGCAGGTGCTGGCCGTGACCTTTACCAACAAGGCGGCGCAAGAGATGCAGGAGCGCGTGGCCAGCCTGGTGGGGCCGGCGGCCCGCTCGGCCTGGCTGGGCACCTTCCATTCCATTGGCGTGCGCATTCTAAGGGCGCATGGCGAGGCGGTGGGCCTCAAATCCAACTTCACGGTGCTGGACGAGGACGACCAGATTCGCCTGATCAAGCAGATCATGAGCGAGGGCAATGTCGATCCCAAACGCTGGCCGCCCGCTGGCGTGCTTCGCGAAATCCAGTCATGGAAAGACAAGGGGCTGACGCCTGCCCAGGTGCCCGAGGCGGACGATCCCGACAAGCGCCTGATCCCCCTTTACCGCCAATATCAGGAACGCCTGCAAATTCTGAATGCCGCCGATTTCGGCGATCTTTTGCTGCTGTGCCTTCAGCTTTTCACGGCGAATCCGGATGTGCTGGCCCAGTATCAGGAGCGTTTTCGCTATCTGCTGGTCGATGAGTATCAAGACACCAACGTGGCGCAATATCTGTGGCTGCGCCTCTTGGCCCAGAAAAGCGCCAATCTGTGCTGTGTCGGCGACGACGATCAGTCGATCTATTCCTGGCGCGGTGCCGAGATCGACAACATCTTACGTTTCGAACATGATTTTCCCGGCGCCAAGGTGATCCGGCTTGAGCGCAATTACCGTTCCGGCGAGCATATTCTGGGGGCCGCCAGCGGGCTGATCGCCCGCAATGCCGGTCGGTTGGGCAAGACCTTGCGCGTGGGCCGCGAGGGGGGAAAGCATCAGGCGGCCAAGGTCGAGATCATGGGGCTTTGGAACGGCGAGGAGGAAGCGCGCCAGATCGCCGACCGCATGGTGGTTTTGAAGAAAGAAGGCCTGTCCTACTCCGAAATGGCCGTCCTGGTGCGGGCGGGATTCCAGACCCGCGAATTTGAGGAGCGCTTTATCACCATCGGCCTGCCTTACCGCGTGGTGGGGGGCCCGCGCTTCTACGAGCGTCAGGAAATCCGAGACGCCCTGGCCTATCTGCGCGTAGTAGCTCAGCCCGACGATTCCCTGGCCTTCGAACGCATCGTCAATACACCGAGACGCGGGCTGGGCGACAGCACGCTGCAAACCATTCACAAGCTGGCTCGCTCCTTGGGCAAGTCGCTGCTGGCGGCTTCGGTCGTTCTGGTCGAAACCGACGAAATAAAGCCCCGGGCGCGGGCCAGCCTGAAGGCGCTCTTGGACAATTTCCAGCGCTGGAGCAGCCTGATCGGCGGCATCGCCCCCGCCGATCTGGCCCAGCAGATATTGGAGGAATCGGGCTATATCGCCCATTGGAAGGCCGACACGGCACCCGATGCGCCGGGCCGGGTGGAAAACTTGAAGGAACTCTATTCGGCCATCGAGCCCTTCGAGAATCTGACGACGTTTCTAGAACATGTCAGCCTGGTCATGGACAACAACGCGGGTGCCGATACCGACAAAGTGACCTTGATGACGCTGCACGGCGCCAAGGGTCTTGAATTCGATGCTGTCTTTCTGCCGGGCTGGGAGGAGGGGCTGTTTCCCCATCCTAGGGCCATGGATGACCGGGGTGATCGGGGGCTCGAGGAGGAACGCCGTCTGGCTTATGTGGGCATCACGCGGGCCAGAAAGCTGGCGGTGATTTCCTATGCGGGCGAGCGGCGCATCTTCAATCAATGGGCCCACCCGTCGCCGTCGCGCTTCATCGACGAATTGCCCGAAGCGCATATCGAGAACCGGGGCATGAAGGGGCTTGATGTCGGGCAGCGCTTTACCGAAACCGGGGCCGGATGGGGGCAGCGCTTCGCCTCCCGTCAAACGGCCCCGCAAGGTTTCGTCGTGCGCTCGGATGCAGGATTTGCCGAGGGTGACCGGGTGTTTCACGAAAAGTTTGGCTATGGCCGCGTGCTGGATGTCGATGGCACCAGGCTGGATATTCTGTTCGACAAGGCGGGAGCCAAGAAAGTGGTGGACAGCTTCGTGAGGAAAGCATGACGGCGGTTGCGGATTTGTGGCGGGTTGCGCTGGCGGTTGATGAGCTGAAGGCGGCGGCCTTCGAGGAGGCCTTGGAGGGTCATGCCGACACGGTGTCGCGCTTTGCCGCCGAAGGGCAGGACGAGGGCGACGGAGGCTTGTGGGTGGTGGAGGGACTTTCGCGCCATCCCATCGACCGGCCTGCCGTCACCTCGGCGGTGGCGGCGATTGCGGTAGCACTAGGCCAGGAGATGCCCGAGATGGATTTCGGGCGCCTCGAGCAGCAAGACTGGCTTTCTCTGAACTTCGCTTCCTTCCCGCCCATTCGCGCCGGTCGTTTCTTCATTCACGGCTCGCACATCACCGAAGCACCTCCCCCTGCCACCATCGCCCTTAAGGTGGATGCGGGCACGGCTTTCGGCTCTGGTGAACATGCCAGCACCAAGGGCTGCCTGATGGCCCTGGATGGATTGGCCAAGCGGGGACGCCTTCTCAACATTCTCGATGTCGGCTGCGGCTCGGGCATTCTGGGTCTGGCGGCGGCGCGCCTTTGGCATTCACGGGTACTAGCTTCGGATATCGATCCTGAAAGCATGAGAGTTACGAAATCGAACGCCAGGGACAACCGTGCCGCCCAATTCCTGACAACGGTTACCGCCCCCGGCTACCGGCACAGGCTCATTAAACGAAGTGCGCCTTATGACCTGATCTTCGCCAATATCCTGGCGCGTCCCCTGATGCGTCTGGCCAAGGATTTAAGCTTGCATCTGAAGCCGGGCGGCGTCGCCGTGCTGGCGGGTTTGCTGGAGCGCCAGGAGCGCATGGTGCTGTCGGCCCACCGGATGCAGGGCCTAAGTCTCGAGCGGCGCATTCTGATCGATGGCTGGGCCTGTCTGGTGCTCAGGAAACGCGGCTTTCCGTGAACGTAAGGCTCTGCTAGGCTTGATCCAACCTTTCTTTCTGCCCGGGGAGTGTCATGTCAGGAACCGTCAAATACCAGCTCGACGAAAGCCATATTCCCACCCATTGGTACAATATCGCCGCTGATTTGCCAGTCCCTCTGGCTCCGGTGCTGCATCCCGGAACCAAAGAGCCGATCGGGCCCTCCGATCTGGAACCTTTGTTTCCCATGGAGATCATTCTTCAAGAAGTAAGTCAGGAACGCGAGATCGAGATTCCCGAGCCGGTGCGCGAGGTCTACCGCCAATGGCGTCCAGCCCCTTTGTACCGGGCGCGCAGGCTTGAGCAGGCTTTGGGCACCACGGCGCGCCTCTATTACAAATACGAAGGCGTCAGCCCCTCGGGCAGCCACAAGCCCAATACCGCCGTGCCGCAGGCCTTCTATAACAAAGAGGCCGGAATCAAGCGGCTCTCCACCGAGACCGGGGCCGGACAATGGGGCAGTTCGTTGGCTTTTGCCGGGTCGTTGTTTGGTCTGACCGTCGAGGTTTTCATGGTCAAGATCAGCTATCAGCAAAAACCCTATCGCCGCGCCCTGATGGAAACCTATGGGGCGCGCTGCGTTGCCAGCCCCAGCGATGAAACCGACTCAGGCCGGGCCATTCTGAAGGAACATCCCGACAGCACGGGCAGCCTGGGCATCGCCATTTCCGAGGCGGTCGAGGTGGCGGCCAAGCGCGACGACACCAAATATGCGCTGGGCAGTGTGCTCAATCACGTTCTGACCCATCAGACGGTGATCGGGCTTGAGTCCTTGGCTCAGATGGAAATGGCCGACGACTATCCGGATTTCGTCATTGGTTGCGCTGGCGGCGGATCGAACTTCGCTGGCCTAGCTTTTCCGTTCATCGGAAACAGCCTGCGCGGCGGAAAAAAGCCCCGCGTGATTGCCGTCGAACCGGCGGCCTGCCCGACATTGACGCGCGGCCATTTCGCCTATGATTTCGGCGACACGGCGCATCTGACGCCCTTGGTCAAGATGCACACGCTGGGCTCGACCTTCATTCCCCCCGGTTTTCATGCAGGCGGCCTGCGTTATCACGGCATGGCGCCCATGGTCAGTCATCTGAAGCAGTTGGGGCTGATCGAGGCCGAGGCCTGGCATCAAAGCGCGTGTTTCGCGGCAGGCGTTGCCTTCGCTCGGGCCGAGGGCATCGTGCCCGCTCCAGAAAGCAACCACGCTGTGAAAAGCGCAATTCACCACGCGCTTCGCGCCAAGGAAGCGGGAACCTCGCCGGTCATTCTGTTCAGCCTTTCCGGTCACGGGCATTTCGACATGCAGGCCTATACCGATTATTTCGCGGGCAAGTTGGTCGATCAGCCCTATGACGAGGCGGCGTTGAAGCAAGCGCTTGACTGCTTGCCGCAAGTGGCGTGACGCCAGCCTCGTCGCTTCTAACGCTGGTCGGCGGGCTGGCACTGGGCTATCTCGCCTTGCTGGGGGGCATGTATGTCTATCAGCGCGGCCTGCTTTACCATCCCGACCGCTCGGCCCCAGCAGCACCCGTTACCCTGGGATTGGCTGGGATGGAAGAAGTTTGGCTGAAGACCGAGGATGGTCTCAGGCTCAACGCCTGGTACGCCCCGCCCGCTCCGGGCAAGAGGGGCGTCCTTCTTTATCTGCACGGCAATGCCGGAAATCTGGCCAGTCTGCCCGCCAAACTGTCGCCCTATCTTGAGATCGGGCTGGGGGTGCTGGTGTTCGATTGGCGGGGCTACGGCAAAAGCGAAGGATCTCCGACGGAAGAGGGGCTTTATGCCGATGGTCGGGCCGCCCTGGCCTATCTTGCGGATAGGGGTATCCCAGCAGGGCAGGTGGTGCTGCATGGCGAATCCCTGGGGTCAGGTGTTGCGACCCAACTGGCGGTAGAAACCGGACCGGCCGGGGTGATTTTGGAAGCGCCCTACCTGTCGGTGGCGGAAGCGGCGCAATTTCATTATCCCTATCTGCCTGCCCGCTGGCTGGTCAAAGACCGTTTCGACAATCTGGCCCGGATCAGTGCCATACGATCCCCCATCTTGATTTTGCACGGAGATTTGGACCAGACCGTGCCGGTTTCGCATGGCCGGGCGCTTCTGGCGGCGGCAGGCCCAGAAGCCAGAGGCCGCTTCTTCCCTCAGGCTGGCCATGCCAATCTGTTCGACTATGGGGCGCAAAGAGAAGCGCAGGACTTCATTCGAGAAATATTCGCGGCGAAAAAGTGATCAACATTTAAACATCCCTTGAATATTTTCTTCATATTTGCTATATTATAATACAAGGAAATTAACCAGGGAGCGAACCCATGGCGGTTGCCCCACTCAAGGCATCGGCTTCTTCTTCCTACGGATCCCCGCTAGGTATGGCGCGTGCGCCGTCATCGGTGCGCGATGCCGTTGCCTCACGGGCGTCTCAGATTGCGGAGTTGCAGGGGGCGCATCTGGCCGGGACCCGGGCCGAGGCGTCGACTCCGGATAATTTTGAAGGCTTCGGCCCGTTGGCGCAGCGCCCCGTCGCGTCGTCTCCCCCCTTCCAGATTCCCCGCTTCAGCATCGTCGGCTTGGCGCCGATGGCCTATTTTGCGCAGGAGCGGACGGAAGGCGCATCCTCGTCGCCGACAACTGCGGCTTCGCGCGGATTGGGGCCGCATGCGGCGGGCAAGGGGGCTGAGGTCTACGAATCAGCCAAGCGCTCCATCGACGGCGCTCCCCAGGCCAATTACCGCTTTTCGTAAGCAGCCACTGCTTCCAAATCCTCTGGCTTGTCGATATCGGTCAGTACGGAATCATCTTCCATCTCGACTTCAAAGACGGAGTTGAGATTCTCGCCGATCAGATGGCGGGCTCCCACATCTCCCTCAATCGCCTGGATGGGGCCGAAAAAGTTTTTCGCCCAAAGTACGGGATTGCCGCGTTTGCCCCTGATCGTGGGGACGATGATGGCCCGGCCCTCGTCCGGGTCGAAGGCCGCGATCAGGCGGTTGATCTGATCTGGCGTGACCATCGGCATGTCAGCCAGCAAGATGAGGGCCGCATCGATGTCTGAAGGCAGGGCCTGCAAGCCTGCCCGAAGCGAACTGGCAAGCCCATCGGCAAAGCTGGGATTGCTGACCAGGACGAGCTTCAGCCCTGATAGGCACGCCCTTACCTGATCTTCCTGATATCCGGTGACCATCACCACCGAGGCAAGCTTGGCGGCAAGGGCGGTTTGTGCGACGTGGCGGGCCATCGGCTGATCCCCGATCATCGCCAGCAATTTATTGGCCCCCTTCATGCGTACGGATTTTCCGGCGGCCAGAATCACCGCACCCACCTTGGGCGTTCTTGGCGAAGCGGCGAAGGCCTTTTCGGGTCTGCGCGGCATGGGGCGGTAGCCGATATCCTTCAAAAGACCGCCGCTGCCCATGGACATCAAGTCGGCGCCGGTAACGGGCAATCCTGCCAGCAGGCGCCTGAGCAGCAGATCGAGGCCATTAAGGCGGGCCGAGCGTCCGCAGCCCGGCATGTCGATGACAATTTGTTTTCCAATCCGGCCCAGCAGCAGAAGATTGCCAGGATCGACCGGCATGCCGAAATGATCGATGACGCCGCCCGCATGCACCAGGGCCGAGGGCACCACGTCGCGCCTGTCTTGTGTCGCCGATGCGCCCGAGATCAGAATCAGATCGACATTCGAAGCCGACATTTTCCGAAGTTCCCGTGAGAGAGCGCCGGTGTCGTGAGGCGCTTCAGCGATCATTGTCACCTGACTGCCCAGTGCCTTGACGCGCATCTGCGTTATCTCGCGCGTTTGGCGAATAACGCTTTCGGGAAGACCCGGCAGGCGGCTGAGAATGTGGCCGATACGCATGGGAAGAAAGGGCAGGACGCGAATAATCGAGGCCGAGGCGACAGCCAGACAGGTTTCAAGAACGGGCTCTGGAACGGCAAAAGGAATGATCTTGATGGTGGCGACGATCTGCCCCGGCTCGATCACCTCATAAGGAGGAATGCTGGCGACGGTTACGGATTCATCGACATGATTGACACGGGACAGCGCTTGGGCATCAATCACCGCGAGCCCCGCCTTGACGGCAATCAGATTGCAGCGTCCGGTCAGAGCCGGGCCGCATTCCAGATTGTCACCCTTCAAGCGCTCGGCCAATTGAAGAGCGGCACGATCTTCGCCGACATCATTCGCTTCAAGCCGAATGCCCATTACCTTGCGCAATCCGGCATTTGCCAGAAGGGCGATATCGTCTTTGCCCAGAGGCTTTCCTTTGCCCAGTTTTCGCCCTTCGATTCTCATGGAATGCGCCAGAAGCACGCCCAGGGCTGCGTCCAGATCGAATTCATCGAAGATCATGAGGCGTGTGGCCCCTTGCGCCAGGCCTGAATGGCTTCAGCCAAAATCGCCACGGCGATTTCGCAGGCCGTACGTGCGCCGATATCAAGGCCGATCGGGCCATGGATGCGATCCTGGCCGCGCCCCAGTTTTGCAAGTCTGGCCGCGTGGGTTTTCTTGCTGCCCAGGGCGCCGATATAAAAACAGGGGCTGTCGAGGGCAAGCACCAAGGCCTCCTCGTCGATCCTGGGCTGATGGGTCAGTGTCACCACCCCCGTTCGGTCATCCAGCCCCAGCTTGGGCAGAATCTTGGCGGGGTCGTCTTGGTGATGCGCCGTGCCCTGGAAACGGGCGGGATCTCCGAAAGCGGGGCGGGGATCGATCACCGCCACGTCGAACCCGGCCATCGGTGCCATCTCGGCCAGAACCTGGGCGATATGGGTAGCCCCCACGATCAGCAGCCGGGGCCTGGGGGCAAAACAGCAGACGAAAAGCTGCCCCGATTCATCCAGTGCCGTCCTGTCATCGATAAGATAGGTTCGCGCCAGTGCCAAGTCGCTTGGCGACAGCGATCCCAGCTTGCGATCTGCCGCCACGATTCCCCATGCACTTCCATCAAGACGCAGAGCAAGAGCAGAAGCGCGGCGTTCGCGAAGGGCTTCTTGCAAGGGGGCAAGGGCGGGTGGGCGCAGGATCAGAACTTCCATCGATCCGCCGCAGGCCAGACTGGCCGCCCAGGCGTCTTCGTCGCTGATGCCGAAGGACTGGCGCCGTGGCTTGCCATCGGCGATGACTTGCCTGGCACTTAAAAGAACGGCGCCCTCGACGCAGCCGCCGGACACTGATCCGGTGAACAATCCATCATCGCGGGCTGCCAGAAGGCTTCCCACGGGACGCGGCGACGAGCCCCAGGTGGCCATGACAATCGCCAGGGCGACGCTGCGTCCCTCTTCTTGCCAGCGGATGGCGGCAGAAAGCGCATCGCTGTCCAGTTTATTTTCTGTGCCAGACGCCATGCGCATCCATGACCCAACTGCCGGAGGGGGACTGATCGATCAGTTTCTGGGCGGTGAGTATGCCCACGTCATGAATGCTTGTTCCGTTGCGCGCCGCGATTTCGCCGTAAGCCTGACGCCGCTTGGCGTTGATCGTCTCGATCAGCGATCCCGAGGAGGTGGCACCGGGAGGGGCGCCGATATAGCCGTCCGCCCGCTCTCCGACCAGTCCCTGGCGCTTGGCATCTTCCAGCGGCCCGCTTTCAGCGGGCAGGGAAATCAATAACAGGGGCAGCACGAGGAGGAGACGTTTCATTCGAAGATTTCCTTCTTGTCTTTGATCAAGGTATCGACGTCGCGTTCGACGCGTACGCGGACTTCCTGCTCGATCTTGACGTTGAGATTGATCACGATGGGCTTGTCGGGCGCTTCGATCTTGACTGTCGGCGTACAGGCCGCAAGACAGGCAAGCCCCAGCAAGACGACGGGGAATCTAAGGTTTGATTTGATCATGGGGAATGGCCTCAAAGGTTTCGGGCAGGGAAACGATACCCCAAGCCTGCTGGGCCAGTCGGTCCAGGGGGCCGGTAAGGCGGAAGTTAAGTTCGAAGGGAACGCCATTGTGCAGACCTGGGTTGCGGCCTTTGACATGGAAAAAAACCGTCGTTTCGCCACCGGCTTGGCCGTCGAGTTCCAGGGTGAGGTCATCAAAGCGGAAATCCTTTAAGGCTGCCAGCATCAGGCTAACCCCTTCTCCGCCCGCTTGCAACGCATCGGGAACCGCCTTCGGGCGGTAGCGCACATAACCGGGCTTGCTGGTCACCAAGTTGGCTTTTGCGACTTTGACGCCGGTTTTATCCAGAATGACGGGAATGGTGCCATCGACGATGCCGTCAAGCGCGATGCCTTCGATTCCCATCAGGGGCGCCAGATGTTCAAGGTTGATCCCTTTGGCTTGAAAATCGAGCCTGCCCGTCATGTCGGGGGCGATGCGCGTGGGGTCGAGCCTAAGCTTGCCTTCCGCCAGATTGAGCGAAGCCCGCTTGATGGAGAGGGCGCCATCCTCTTCGATGGAGAAGGAAAACGAGCCCGAGCCCAAGGGGACGCCCGCCGTCAGCATGCCGACGCTGAAGTTTTGATGTGCAGGCGTTCTGAGCGGCCAGACGCGATCCAGCGAGAGCGTTCCCATCAGGTTGCGCACCTTGGCGCCTTTGGCTTCAAAGGACAGGCCGTGCAAACCGATGGTGGCGCTGCTCTCCAGTTTGCCCTTTTGCCAGACAAAGCGCATGTCGCCTTCCAGAGGGCCGGAAACATTTTGAATATAGGCGACGGCCTGGGGAAGCAGGCTTTCAGGTTGCAGTCCGGAAGGAGTGAAGTCGATGCGCTCCAGGATCAGGTTGGCCTCGCCGGAATTGTCAAGCTGGTCATGGCGGCCTTGCAGGTTCAAGGTCAGGCGATGGGCCGAATCATTCAAGCGTCCGGCAAAGCGGAGTAAAGGGCCGTCCTCGGTGACGATGCCGGTAAGCACCAGGGACGAAAATCGCTCCACCTTGTCGATTGAGGCAAGATCGATGCGAATCTTGGTCGAACCATCTCCCGGCTCGGCGCTGACCAGGGCCTGGACGGCGCCCATATCCGTCGCCAGATCAAGCTTGGCGCGGTCGAGCCTGATCCGGGGCAACCCCAGAACCGGCCCGGAGCCTTTTGAGGAGAAGGGGATCGTCATATGTCCCAGGGTAAGGCTCTGCCCGTCGGTGCCGGCCTTGAGGGTCAGATTGACCGCATCGATGCTAGACAGGCCGAAGAGCGAAAAGCCGATGCTCAGGCGCTTGGCGGAAATGGTGTCGTCCAGCCGGACATCCTTGAGCGATAGCTGCGTCCAGCCGGTTTCCTCGACGACCAATTCAACCCGCTTGAAGCCTGCGGCTTTAAGGATTTCCGGCAGCCAAGGGGCCAAAAGCCAGGGCAAAGTCGCTCCCAGCCCCAAGAAAAGGGCCAGGGATAGGATCAAAAAACTGCGGCGTTGCGCCAACATGGGGGGGGATTCACCAAACCTTTACCCGAGAAGCGCCATGATGCCCGTCGATTGAGGCAAAGTTAAGGTAAGATTGAGGCATGCAAAGTTGCGCCGTGGACTCATCGCTGGATGTCGCCGCCTGGTTCATTGACCGGGCGCTTAATGATGGCGAGTATCTGCAACCCCAGAAGATGCACCGGCTGCTTTATCTGTCCCAGGCTTATTTTGCCGTGGCCAATCATGGCCGTTACTTCATGCCGACCTTGTTCGTGGCCTACGAGGCGGGGCCGATGGCGCCCGACGTCTTCCGCGCCTTCGAGCCGGGCAGGCCCTATTTCGAAACCAAGCCGATGAGCGGGGCGGCCGCTGATTTCCTGGACAGCATCTGGCGTCGTTTCGGCCAGCATTCCTCGGATTATCTGTCGCGCCAGATCAAGGGCCACAAGCCCTTTACCGATGCTCTGGCCAATGGAATCGGAACGCCGATCCTTCTGGACGACATGCAGAAATTCTACGGAGCCAAGGCACATGAACAGTCGGCGCCGGGTGGTGCCCCGCCCATCGGGCAGGTGTTAAGGCCCAAGGTGCTGCGCTCGCATACCGGACGCCCGGTCAGCGTGCATAAATGGATGCCGCCCTCGCGTCCGGCGAACCCTGTGAAAAAATAGGCATATCCCGGTCATTGTCTTTGCCCAAGCCGAAGGGTAGAATGGGCGGGCCTGCTATTCACCATGATCGAGGGTTTTTCTGATGAAGCTGAGACTTGCGGCTCTGATTCTGGTGGGTGCCATGGTGTTGACGCCTGCGATGGCGGCTGAATGCGTTGGGCCGGAAGTGGTCAAGGCTACCCAGGTGCGCCAGCTTCAGACCCAATTGATGGTGGCCGCCCTCAAATGTTCCCACATGCCCGAGCATGCCGCCAGCTACAACAGCTTCGTGCGCACCTTCGGTTCGCAAATCGCCGATAGTGCTCGGGTCATCATGGGGCATTTCAAACAGGCGAACCCTAAGGATTCACAGCGCAGTTTCGACCGTTTCATCACTCAGTTGGCCAACGACGCCTCGACCCACAGCATCAATGCCACCGATTTTTGCGAAAATATCGGCCAGACCTTTAATTCCGTGATGGGATTGCGGGGACCGGAACTGGCAAGCTTTGCAGCCACCACCATCAACGGCCACACCGCCGTTCCGTCGCGCTGCAATTAGAGCGGCTTGCGATAAATCTGAACCATTTTCGCCGGAGCGATTTTTCGCCGTGGGCAGGAGAAGGGCGCAGCCCGTATCGGGAATACGGGCAAGTCCTTCGACACCCCCACGGCAAAAAATCGCCCGGCCCTTCCGGGTTGCGTTGGGGCGGGCGCTTGGTTCGTCAAGCCGCTTAACCGATGCACCCCATCGCTTTGCGCGACTTTCCTGCCAAGCGCGCTCGCCCGAACGCAACGAAAGTGGTTCAGATTTATCGCAAGCCGCTCTAGGGCTTCCTGAATTGAGTTTACTGGAAGAAAGGCCTGAGTAAGGGGACGACGACGGCTGCGATGACGACTCCGATCATCCATTTGATGACGAGAATCTCTTTTTCCAGCCGTGCGATATCCGACTTTGTCGCGAGTTGGTCTTCGGACAAAGCCTCCGCCGCCGCGCGCGCCTTGTCTTCCGGCACACCCACGGAGCGAAACGCCTCGAACACTTCGGAAATCATGGTACTCATGGCTTAACTATCGGTAGACATAGGCGACCTGTCAATGGGGTTTGGCCGGTGCGCTCATTCTTTAATTTTCTTCTCCAGCCGCTTTTTCAGTCCTGCGCAGTGGTCGACCTCGGGTGCTGGCGGCGTGAACCAGACCAGGTCATAGGGCCAATTTCCGCTTTCAGGCGGCGAGGGGGGCTCGGCTCGCTCCCGAAAGGCCAGGGAAAGGACGCCAAGTCCCGGTTTCAAGCGGGCGATGTGCAGAGGGACGGCGCGGTCGGTCCGCACATGACCGGCCCCGGCGATCAGCACAGCTCCCGACTCGTCCATATTTTCAATCAGGCTGAGCGCCATGGCGCCGTCGCGCGCGATCTGAATGCGCATCATGGCAGGCAGCGAGGATTCCGGCAGCAAGCCGCAATGGCTGTCGATCAGGTCCTGCTTAAGATCATCGCTGGCTGATTGCGCCAAAGGCGTGTTGAGACCCAGTTGATCTTCCTGCGCTTGCGAAAGCCCGCCTGATTTGCCCGCTCCCTTCATTGAGGATTTGGGCAGGTTGGCGGCAATGATGGGCCAGCCAGCCTTCATTCCCTCCTGGAAAATGGGGGCGTAGAGGGCAAAATCGGGCCAGCCGCTTTTGTCCCAATCGAGAAGGAGCCGCAGGGCTTGCGCCTCTTTCCCTTCGCCGGTTCCAAAACCGTCCAGGCTGGCCTGACGGTCGCGATCAATCATTTCAAAGGCCAGTGCGCGCCTTTGTCCCAGGCCGGACAGATGCGCCACCACCCGGGCCTGAAGCCGGTGATGCTCCTGATTGTCATGGCTTTCGCCCAGGAGGAGGACGGGGGCTGTCGCTAGGCGCTCCAGCGCTTGCGCTTCGGAAATGTAGCGTTTTTCCGAGGGTACCCAGACGGGACTGGTTTCGCGCGCCAAAGGGGCGCAGGCGCCAAGAAAACCCGCCAGGGCCAGGACGAAAATAGTGTGCCGCTTCATCGCTTAGCCCTTGCTTTGCCCTGAAATTGATCCAAACTTTACAACAAGCACTTTCAAGAATAATCCAAACCAGGAGGAAGCCATGCGCAAGATCGCTTATCTCGTTGCCGCCGCCATGGTGGCGATGAGCATGCCCGCCAATGCTCAGCAATACATCAATATTCTGACCGGCGGCACCAGCGGGGTCTATTACCCGATGGGCAATGCCATGTCGAACCTATTTGCCAAGGCGATACCCGAGGCCAAGGTCAGCGTGCAGGCCACCAAGGCTTCGGTCGAGAATCTGAATTTGCTGGAAGCGGGACGCGGCGAACTGGCCTTCACGTTGGGCGATTCGCTCTCGCAGGCCTGGAGCGGCGTCGAGGAGGCGGGCTACAAGGCGCCACTCAAGAAGCTGCGCGGCGTGGCCGGTATCTATCCCAATTTCATCCAGATCGTCTCGTCACAGGAATCGGGCATCAAGACCCTGGCCGATCTCAAGGGGAAGCGGGTGTCGGTGGGCGCGCCCAAGTCGGGCACCGAACTGAATGCCCGAGCGGTGTTCAAGGCGGCCGGTCTCTCCTATGACGATATGAAGGTGCAGTATCTGGCCTTCGGCGAATCAGTCGAACTGATGAAGAACCGCCAGCTTGACGCCACCTTGCAGTCGGCCGGTCTTGGCGTTGCCTCGATCCGCGATCTGGCCAGCTCGATCGCCATTCACATCGTGGAAATTCCCCCCGCCGTGGTGGCCAAGACGGGTGATCCGGCCTTCATCTCCACGGTTATTCCGGCCAAGACCTATCTGGGCCAGGACAAGGACATCCCCACGGTGTCGATCAACAACTTCCTGGTGACGCATCAGGGCGTTTCCGACGCTGTGGTTTACGCCATGACCAAGGCGATCTTCGAAAATCTGCCTGATCTCAAGGCGGCGCATTCGGCGGGCAAGGACATCCGGCTTGAGAATGCGGCCAAGGCCATGCCGCTGCCCTTGCATCCGGGCGCTGAGAAATATTACCGCGAGAAGGGACTGATCAAGTAAAGGGTGGGACATGAGCGCCGATGAGGCTTCGGACACGCCTGAACAGCGAATCCTTGACCGCGAAAACCCGGCGGCTTCCGTCGGCTATCTGAAGGGCAGCGCCGGGGCATGGGTTTATGCCATCGGCGTTGCCTTTTCGGCCTTTCAGATTCTGATTTCCATCTACAACCCCCTGTCCAGTCAGGTGGTGCGCTCGGTCCATGTCGGTTTTCTTCTGCTGATCGCCTTTGCGCTGTTCGGCTGGAAGGAAACCGGCAAGCGCGAGCGCATTCCCTGGTGGGATTGGGTCTTGGCGGCGGGCGGATTCCTGCTGGGCCTTTATCACTTCGTCTTTGAGGGCGAGCTGATCTTGAGGGCGGGCGATCCCAGCACGGTCGATCTGGCGGTGGGGTGCCTTGTTCTGGCGCTGGTGTTCGAGGCCTCGCGGCGCATCATGGGCTGGCCCCTGCCCATCATGTGCGGCATTTTCATTCCCTACGCCCTGCTGGGGCCGTGGCTGCCGGGGCCATTGGCGCATCGGGGTTTCGGCTTCGATCAGGTGATCGACCAGATGTTCCTGGGCACCGAGGGTATCTATGGAACGCCCACCTATGTCTCGGCCACTTACATCTTCCTGTTCATTCTGTTTGGAAGTTTCCTGGAACAGGCGGGCATGATCCGCCTGTTCAACGATGTTTCGCTGGGCCTGGTCGGCCATATGAAGGGTGGACCGGCCAAGGTGGCGGTGATCTCGTCGGGTTTCATGGGAACCATCAACGGCTCGGGTGTGGCCAATGTGCTGACGGTGGGACAATTCACCATTCCCCTGATGATGCGCTTTGGCTATCGCCCGGCCTTTGCGGGCGCCGTCGAGGCCACGGCCAGCATGGGCGGCCAGATCATGCCGCCCGTCATGGGCGCCGTGGCCTTCATCATGGCCGAGACCATCGGCGTGCCCTATAGCGAGATCGCCATCGCTGCCGTCATTCCGGCCCTGCTCTATTATGGCAGCGCCTTCTGGATGGTGCATCTGGAAGCCGGGCGGCACAATCTGACCGGCATGAAAAAGGAAGAGTGCCCGAGTGCGCTTAAAGCGCTGCGCCAGGGCTGGTATCTGGTGCTGCCGCTTTCGGTGCTGATCTTCCTTCTCTTCGATGGCTTCACCCCTGCCTTTGCCGGCGTGGTGGGCTTGATGTGCACCATCGTGCTGATTCTCGGCAACAGTTTAAGCGCTCCTTTGAAAGGCATTGCCAAGCGCCTCGTCTTCTGGGTTGTTCTGGGACTGCTGGCGGCCCTCTTGCTGAGGTCGGGCATTCGGACCGAACTGGCGGCGGCGGGCGTCGTTGCGGTTCTGACGTTGGCTTCGGCTCTGCATCAAGGCGGGCGCGCCACCTTGAAATTGATGCTGGATGGCATGGCCAACGGGGCCAAAAGTGCGGTCGGTGTCGGCATGGCCTGCGCCCTGGTGGGCATTCTGATCGGCGTCACCACGCTGACCGGCATCGCTTCCAGCTTTGCCATGTCGGTGCTGGATTGGTCGCAAGGCAATCTGTTCATCGCTTTGGTGCTGACCATGATCGCCTGCATCGTTCTGGGCACCGGCTTGCCCACCATTCCCAACTACATCATTACGGCCTCCATCGCCGCCCCCGTGCTTTTGAAAATGGGGGTGCCGCTGATCGTCTCGCACATGTTCGTCTTCTATTTCGGAATCATGGCCGACCTGACGCCTCCGGTGGCCCTGGCGGCGCTGGCCGCCTCGTCGATCTGCCGGGCTGGCCATATGGAAATCGGCTGGATCGCCACCAGAATCGCCCTGGCGGGCTATGTCGTGCCCTTCATGGCGGTCTATGCGCCGGCCTTGATGCTGCAATCCGGCGGGCCTTTGGACACGGCTTATGTCTTCATCAAGGCCTGCTTGTCGGTGGCTCTGTGGGGGGCTGCGGCCATCGGCTATTTCTGGGACGAACTGAACTGGCCCGAGCGGATACTGGCGACCATAGCGGCCTTTCTTCTTGTCTTGGCCATTCCCTTAACGGACGAGGCAGGCTTTGCGCTTTCTGCTGCCTTCCTTGTCTGGCAATGGCGAAAGACGCGCCGGAAGAAGGCTCTGGCATGAGCACCGTCTGCCTGCTGGCGGGGGTTCTCTACACGCTGGTCTGGACCCATTCGGTTGAGAAGATCGAATGGCAGGAAGATTGGCGAGCCGAAGGTGGAAAGCTCATCCTGGTCGAGGCCCGCGTGCAGGGCTCAGGGGCTGGCATGGAACCCGGCGAGGGTGCCGTTCTCAAGGATGGCGTTTGGCGCTGGCAGCCCCGGCAGGCCATGCTGGAGCGCGTGGTGTTGACGCAATCGCCCTATGTGACGGGCTACCTTCTGTGCAGCCAAGGCGACTGCAGGCCCTTGGGGCAATTGGCCCCAGAGGCTGACAAGATTACCTTGACGGCACTAGGATGCTAAGGAGAAGGGCTGGGCGGGCAAAGTGAAGTGGAAGGTGCTGCCCGATCCCGGCTTGCTTTCCACCCAGATGACGCCGCCATGGCGCTCGACAATGCGCCGACACAAGGCCAAGCCGATGCCGGTGCCGGGATATTCCTCCCTGGTGTGCAGGCGCTGGAAGATCATGAAGATTTTGTCGAAATAATCCGGCTTGATGCCAATGCCGTTGTCGATGACCGAGAACTTGTACAAGCCCTGCCCCTCGCTGACTTCCAGGCGGATTTCTGGCACCCGGTTGGGATCGCGGTACTTAAGGGCGTTGCCGATCAGATTCTGAAGCAGGCTGCACAGCAGATTCTCATCGCCCGGCAGGCAAGGAAGCTCTGTAGGCAGGGTGATGTTGGCCTTCGACTCTTGAATGGAAACATCCAGATTCTTGAGGGCATTGGCCAGAACCTTGGCGATCTCGACGGGCTTGTTAAGCTCGGCTTTCGAATCCACACGCGAGAATTCAAGAAGATCGCGCACCAGATTGTTCATTCTAAGTGCGCCATCCACGGCAAAGGAGATGTATTCCTGCGCCTCGGAACTCAGATCACCGTCATGGCGCTTTTTTAAGAGCTGCAGGAAACTGACGACCATGCGCAGCGGCTCTTGCAGGTCGTGCGAGGCGACGTGGGCGAACTGCTGCAGATCGGCGTTCTTCTGGCGGAGCAGGCGCTCGGTCTGTTTCAGGCTGGTGATGTCCGAGAAGAAGGAGACGTAATTGATCACGGCCCCCCGGTCATCCTTGATGGCGTTGATGGAGACCAGTTCGGGATAGACCTCGCCGCTCTTCTTCCTGTTCCACACCTCTCCCGCCCATCGGCCCTGGGCCAGCAGCGCCGTCCACATTTTTGCGTAGAAATGCTTGTCGTGACGGCCGGATGAGAGAAGGCGCGGCGTCTTGCCGGTCACTTCCTCTTCGCTATAGCCCGTGATGTTGGTGAAGGCGTTATTGACATAAAGGATCCTTTCCTCGGGATCCGTGATGACAATGGCCTCGCTGGAATTCTCGATGATCTTTCCGGAAAGTTTGAGGCGGGCCTCGCTTAAGACGCGATGCGTAATTTCATTGTGGGTGACGATCACGCCGCCCTCGTCAGGCAGCAGGGGCGAAACATTCATCTGGAACCAGCGCTTCCGGCCGGTGGCGCGGTTGATATATTCCAGGGAAAAGAAATTTTCCTTGCGATCAAGCACCGAGCGCAGACCTCCGACCGCCCGGGCGCCGTCCGAATAATCCGTAACCATGGGACCACCCGCAGAGACGCAAGATTCAAGATAGATGCGGCCTGCCCAGTCGTAGTCTTTGGCCAGCCCGCACTCATCGCCAAAGCGTTTCCAGGCGGCGTTGACGGCCACAATCGCGCCATTCTTGTCCAGGGCGGCGATATGGTGGGGCAGAGAATCGATATAAGACTGCAGGCGCTGGCGCGACCTTGTCAGGTCGGTCGTGTCGACAAAGGTGACGACGGCGCCGCCGATGGCGCCGGTTTCCGTGGAATAGGGCAGGACGCGGACATGGGTCGCCTTGCCGCTGGGCGACATGACGTGACGCTCGATCTCCGCACCTGCCTTGATGACATGGGCGATATCTTCGTCGAAATTCGGATAGTCGATATTCGTTGAAATGTCGGAGAAGGGACGCCCGATATCCCGGTCCATCAGATTGACGAATTCCGTCGAGGCGGGGGTGAAGCGGCGCAGCGTTCCATTGGCGTCAATGAAGATGGTGCCGATCTGAGTGGTGCGCATGAAATTGTCGAGATCGTTGTTGAGGTTGGTCAACTCATCGACCTTTTCCTTCAACTCGGCATTGACCGTATACAGCTCCTCGTTGACCGACTGCAATTCCTCGTTGGTGCTTTGCAGCTCCTCGTTCGAGGCCAGCAGTTCCTCGTTGGTGGCCTGAAGCTCCTCGTTGGTGGTTTCCAGCTCCTCGATCACCGCCTGCTGATTCTCGCGCGAGGACTGCAATTCAGATTCCAGCAGTTTGATGCGCTCTTCCGTCTCAACCGAAACATCGATGGCGGTTGTTTGAAGATTGTCGCTGAATTTTGGAACCGAGACGAAATGCATCATCACATAGCGCTGCCCGCCCTTGGGAAGGGTCAGTGGCTTAAATCTGATCTGCACAATGTCACGGTGTTCGCTTGCCTGCTGTTGGTCCCTGTCAAGATCAGCTTGCTGGATGCTGATTTCCTTCCACTCGCGAAAAACCCGGTGCAGAGTAGCGGCGACCAATGTACCGATCGACGAGGGAAGATGGCGGCAGACATCGAGCGTCGCCTCGCCTGCCGGAATGCGCAGATAGCGTTCGACGCCGCCATAGTTATGGATGATCTCCTGCTTTTCGTCGATCAGCAGCGAGGGCGGGCAGTAGCCGGTGAGAAGCTGGCGCGTGCCCTCCTCGACGGCGCGCAATTCCTCGCGCCTTGCCTGATCGATCGTGGGCTGGGGATAGGCGCGCTGCAGCTCGGAACCGCGAGCGGAATCCGTGCGCAGCTCGGTAATCGGCAACGAGCGGCCATGCAAAAGCCTGTAAAGGCGGTGCTTGGCGTTGATCGGCTCGAAATCCGCCGCCTGGGGCCCCAGGGTCTCGCTGGAGCCCAGGAAGAGCATACCCCCTTGCTTGAGGGCGAACTGGAAGCGCGACAGAACGGCCTGTTGCAGATTCGATTCGAAATAGATCAGCAGATTGCGGCAGCAAACCAAGTCCAGTTTGGTGAAGGGCGGGTCCTTGATGACGTTGTGTGGCGCGAACACCACCATGCGCCGGATGTCCGGCTTGATCTTGTAGGTGGAGTTGTTCTTGCTGAAATATTTGTTTCTGCGCTGTTCATCGACATCGGAAACGACGCTTTCGGGATAGGTTCCGCCGCCGGCCACTTCAAGGGCGTTGCGGTCGATGTCGGTGGCGAATATCTTGATCTCCAGAGACTTTCCGACCCGCTCCATTTCCTCTGAAAACAGGATGGCGACCGAATAGGCTTCCTCACCGGTGGCGCAGCCGCAGATCCAGGCCCTGATATTGCCGTTTTCCGCAGTCTTGGCGACCAGGGCGACGATGGCCTGACGGTTCAGATCGGCGAAGGCGTCCGTATCGCGAAAGAAATTGGTGACGCTGATCAGAAGCTCGCGCTTTAGATTCTCCGCCTCCTGGCGGTTGGCGGTCAGCAGCGTGGCATAGTCTTCGTGGCTGGCTACCTGATTGAGATGCATGCGCCGTTCGATGCGCCGGATCAGCGTGGTTTTCTTGTAGTGGGCGAAATCCGTGCCTGTCTGCGAATTCAAGATGCTTAAGATTCGGCTTAAGCCCCCTGCGGGCGTATCGGCTTCTGCTTCCAGGCTTGGAAAATCGAGAGCGCTGTTGGCTTGGCGAACATAGGACAGCAGCCGTTCGAAGATGCGTTCTGGCATCATCACGTCGTCGACGATGCCGCTCTCGATGGCTGAGCGCGGCATGCCGTCGAAGCGGGCGGTTAGGGGGTCTTGCACCACCACCATGCCGCCCTGTTCGTGGATGGCGCGCAGACCCCGAGTTCCATCGCTGCCCGTGCCCGAGAGGATGATGCCGATGGCGCGCGCTCCCTGATCCTTGGCCAGCGAGGTCAGGAAGATGTCGATGGGAAGCGTAACCCCCGAGGTGGTGCTTTTTGCCGACAGGTACAAAATGCCGTGGTCGATGGTGATCAGCTTGCCGGGCGGGATGACATAGATGGTGTCGGCGGCCACGGTCAGGCCGTGTTCGGCCTGTGTCACCACCATGCTGGTCCGTTTGGCCAGCAGATCGACCATCATGCTCTTATGGTCGGGAGATAAGTGCTGAATGACGACGAAGGCCATACCGGTGGTGATCGGCAGGGAACTGAAAAAGCGCTCCAGGGCTTCCAGCCCGCCCGCCGAAGCGCCGACGCCGACGATGAACGGCTTCGACTTGGCATGAGAGGACAGTGCCCTGGTTCGACCGGCTTTTTTCTCGTCACTCTTCGCAGGTTTTTCGGTTTTCGAGCCGGTCACACATTCCCCACTTCGCATTTATCGCGGCGCAATTCAACGCAGGGTTAAAAGATCACCCGGCAGAAATTATATCCAGGGGTTCAACACCTGTCAGTAGTTATTGTTGGAATAAGTCTACATCATCCCCAGGATTCTTGGCAGCCACAGCGAGATTTCTGGAATGTAGGTGATCATGACCAGGAAGATCAGCATGGTGATCAGCCAGGGCATGACGGCGATGGTCAATTCCGTGATGCCCATCTTGGTGATTCCCGAAGCGACATACAGATTAAGCCCTACCGGCGGATGGCACATGCCGACTTCCATATTGACCACCATCATGATGCCGAAATGTATGGGATCGATTCCCAGCTTCATGGCGACCGGAAACAGGATGGGGGCCATGATCAGCACGATCGAGCTGGGCTCCATGAAATTGCCTGCCGCCAGCAGAAGGATATTGACCACCAGCAGGAAGGCGATGACGCCCAGATCCTTTTCCACGATCCAGTCGGCGATGGCGTGGGGAATGTTTTCGTTGGCCAGAACGAACGAAAACAAGACGGCGTTGGTGATGATGTAGAGCAGCATGGCCGACATATTGGCCGAGTTCAGCAGAATCTTCGGCACCTGGGAAAGCGGCATGTCCTTGTAGACGAAGACGGCGACGATGAAGGCGTAGACGGCGCTCATGGCGGCGGCTTCCGTCGGCGTGAAGACGCCGGTATAGATGCCGCCGATGACGATGATGATCAGCGACAGCCCCCAGATGGCGTCTTTGAAGGCCAGCAGGCGTTCCTTGAAACCGGTTTTGGGGCAGCGGGGATAGTTGTTCTTCCAGGCCCGCCAGAAGGTGGTAAAGCCCAGCATGGTGGCCAGAATCAGGCCGGGAATGACGCCCGCCATGAACAATTGCCCGACCGAGGAATTTGTCGCCACGGCATACATCACCATGACGATCGAGGGCGGAATCAGAATGCCCAGAGCGCCCGAGGTGGTGATGACGCCCGCGCCAAAGCGCTGAGGGAAGCCCTGTTTGACCATGGCGGGCAGCAGAATCGAGCCGATGGCGACCACGGTGGCGGGGCTGGAGCCCGACACGGCGGCGAACAGGGCGCAGGCCATGACACCCGCCAGCCCCAGGCCGCCCGGCCAATGGCCGATCATGGCGGTGGCGAAGGTGATCATGCGTTTGGCCACGCCGCCATGCGTGAGGAAATTTCCAGCCAGGATGAAGAACGGAATCGCCATGATCTCGAACTTCTCGATGCCGGTGAAAAGTTTGAGGGCGACGGCCTGCACCGGCACGTCGGTCATGGCGAACAGGAAGGTCAGAACGGTCAGGCCCAGCGAAATCGAAATGGGCATGCCGGTCAGCATGAGGGCGAGCAACAGGCCGAAGATGATGGCGGCGTTCATGTCAGTTGCCCTCCCGCTTGTCGCCGTTATGGCTGGGGTCCTTGGGGTGCAGGTCGTTCTCCATCTCGAACCAGTTGACGTCGGTCACCTGGCCCTTTTCGTCCTTTTCGATGCCGTCGACATGGCCATGATCGTGATGCGGCAATTCGCCTGTGCGCAGGAACGCAACGCAGACCTGAAGGAAGCGAAAGCACATAAGTGCCGAGCCCAGGGGAATGGCGGAATAGACGATCCAGGTCGGCCATTCCAGATCGGGCGTGGTGGGGCCCTCGTAAAGGTCGGGACCGGCGATGCCCAGCAGCGTGAAAATGCTGTAATGGGCGCCGTTCTCCCAAACGAAATGCGCACCCAGCGTGGCGATGGTGCCGGTGAACAAGGCGCCGGAAAGCAGGCCGAAAACGATGAACTTACCGCGCATGGCGGGGGCAAGGCGGTTGATCACCACATCCACGCCGACATGGATGCCGGTGCGCACGCCATAGGCAGCACCAAACTTGGCCATCCAGACAAACATGTAGATGCACAACTCCTGGGCCCAGCCGAAGTTGAACAGGCGCGAGAATTCGTAGAGGAAGGAAACGCCCGAGGCGTAGCGATGCATGACGGCGGCGAAAATGATCAGCGTCGCGGCCCCCATGAGGAAGGCGATCAGCCATTCCTCGAGATGATCGAGAAATTTAAGCAACGTCCACTCCCCTGTGCATCGTTGTAGAACGTCCAGGGGCGCCTGTTGTGGCGCCCCTGGTATTCGTCAGGCTTACTTCTTGGTGGCTTTTTCGGCCTTTTCGCCTTCGGCGTAGAAGGCCTGCAAAAGATCCTTGCCAACACGGCTTTCCATTTCCTGATGGACCGGCAGCAGGGCCTTTTTCCAGGCGGCTTTCTCAGCGGCTGTCAGTTCGTAGAACGTCGTTTTGCCCGAAGCCTTCATGGCGGCCACGGCATCGGCGTTCTCCGTCTCGGCAATCGCGTTGGCGAAGCGGGTCGATTCGTTCATCGCCCCTTCCAGGGTGGCCCGGATATCAGGGGGCAGGCCTTCCCAGAACTTCTTGTTCACGATCACCGCATAGCCCAGATAGCCATGATTGGACATCGTGGCATGCTTTTGAACTTCATGCATTTTCTGGGTGAACATGTTGGAGGGCGGGTTTTCCGTGCCATCCACCACGCCGGTCTGCAGGGCCTGATAGACCTCGGAGAAGGCCATCACCTGGGGCAGGGCGCCCAGCGCCTTCATCTGGGCTTCCAGCACCTTCGAGGACTGGATGCGCAGTTTCTGGCCCTTGAAGTCGTCGGGTGTATGCAAGGGCTTGTTGGCACTCATGATTTTGAAGCCGTTGTCCCAAAAGCCCAGGCCGATGATGCCCTTGGTCTCCAGCTTCTTGAGCAGGCTCTGGCCCACCGGGCCTTCGGTCACGGCGCGCAAAGCATCCTTGGAGGGCAGGATATAGGGTAGGTCGAAAGCCTCGAATTCCTTGACGCCCAGGGGGCCGAACTTGGCCAGCGAGGGAGCCAGCATCTGGACGGCACCCAGTTGCAGGGCCTCCATCTCTTCCTTGTCCTTGTAAAGCTGGCTGTTGGGGTAGACCTCGACCTTGACCGCCCCCTTGGTACGCTCTTCCGCCAATTTCTTGAAGAATTCAGCGCCCTTGCCCTTGGGCGTGTTGGGTGCAACCACGTGCGAGAACTTGATGACGATGGGGTCGGCCGCCAGGGACGAACCCGGAAGAGCAAAGGTCAGAGCCGCCGCTCCGGCCAGAAGAGATAGGAATTTCAATTGGAAGCGCATTGACCGTCCTCCTAATAGTGTTGGGCGGGGCATGGCTGTTTTCGTGTTTTGGGCCGCCGCCAGTAGAGAAGGTGATACCCCTAAGCTATTACCGCCCATTGGGGGAGGCAATACCTATCCTTAAATCTTTTTTAATTTGCTTGAGAGGGGGGTGAAAATACCTGTGGCTCGATCGCAACAGGGGAGCAGGTATCTTCACTAAATAAGCGGAATTTCATGATGTGCGATTGCGAAATGGCCCCAGCTTTGGTAGAAGCATTCAAATTCGTTTCCTTATTCAGTATGACGTGGAAGGAAAGTAAAAATGCGTTTCTCAACGGCGATTCTGAGCGCGGCCCTGCTGGTCGGGCTTTCGGGGGCGGCTCAGGCCCAACAGGCTGGTAGCGGGATCTATACCGGGCTGATGGGCGGCTACAACTGGCTGCAGGACTCCGACATCAAGGGCAACGGCGTCAACGCCAAGGCCGATTTTGACGGGGGTTTCGGTGTGTTGGGAGCGCTGGGCTATGACTACGGCCGCTTCAACTGGGGCAATCTGCGCGCCGAACTCGAACTCGGCTATCGGCAGAACGGCGCCAACTCCGTCTCGGGCACCGGCATCGTGAGTGGACCGGGCAGCCTGTCTGGCGACGTCAACGTGTTCAGCGGCATGGTTAACGGCCTGTGGGATGTGCCGGTCACCTTTCCCGTCCGTCCCTATCTGGGCGCCGGTATCGGTGCGGCCCGCGTCAATGTCGATAACGTCAAGCGCGCCGGTGTCTCCCAGATCGACGACAGCGACACCGCCTTCGCCTATCAGGGTATTGCCGGTCTGGGCTGGGAGATCACCAACAACTGGCGTGCCAACCTCGACTATCGCTACTTCTCGACTCTGGATCTCGGCCTGAAGAGCGCCGCCGGCGTTGCCGTCGATGCCGAATATCATGCCCACACTGTGATGGTCGGGTTCGCCTATAAGTTCGCAGCCCCCGCTCCTGTTCCGGCGGCGGCGGCTCAGCCTGTGGCTCAGCCCGCTCCGGTGGTTGCACAGGCCGCGGCGCCCGCCAAGCCGAAGGAGCCCAAGAATTTCCTGGTCTTCTTCGACTTCGACAAGTCCGAGATCACGCCTGAAGCCATGAAGATCATCGAGCAGGCCGTGGCCTATGCCAAGGCAGGCAACATGACCCGAGTGGAACTGACCGGTCACGCCGACCGTTCGGGCTCGAACAAGTACAACCTGGCGCTTTCGATGCGCCGCGCCAAGGCCGTCGAGGCCGCCATGGTCAAGCTGGGCATCGCCCAGAACGCCATTGGCGTCGCTGGCAAGGGCGAGGAGCAGCCGCTGGTGCCGACGCCGGATGGCGTGCGCGAGCCGCAGAACCGCCGCGTCGAGATCCTGTTGCCCCAATAAGGCCGCTCAGGTATCTTCAAAAAGAAACGGCCCCCGATTGGGGGCCGTTTTTTTGTGAGCACCCTCTCATACCGGCATGCAGAAAGAATGACTCATGCCGATAGCGGGCAAGGCCCGCGCGCGAGGCTCGTCCCGCCAATGGCGGGCCAATAAATGCTGTACCGGCAAAGCCGGTGGGCGAGCGGGAGCCAAGGGCGCACAGTCGGCTTCGCCGACAGGTATTTATTGAGCCTGCGAAGCAGGCATGCCCGCCCGGCGCTTGAGGCTTGCATTAATCGTTCACGATTAATGCAAACTGGAATTAAGTCTTCAGATTTTTTCCGGCATAGCCCCTGGGCGTATAGACCCGCTTCCTGCCGCCATGCGTGATGACGCGCGTTTCGGAATTTCCGATCAGCACGATGGACAGCATGTCGGCCTTGTCGGGACCCAGTTCCGAGAGAGGGAAAATGTCCAGGCTTTCCTCGGGCCTGCCCAGATTGCGCGCCACCATGACCGGCGTTGTCGCCGGGCGCTGTGCCAGTAGAAGATCGCGGGCCATCACGATTTGATCGCGACGCTTTTTCGAAACCGGATTGTAAAGGGCGATGGCGAAATCGCCAGCGGCGGCGGCCTTCAGGCGCTTCTCGATGGTCTCCATCGGCGTCAAAAGGTCGGAGAGCGAAATGACGCAGAAGTCGTGGTTGAGCGGCGCTCCGGCCCGCGCGGCAGCTGTCAGAAGCGCACTTAGGCCCGGAACCACCTCGATGCCGATGCGTTGCCAGTCTGGCCGCTCGGCCCCTTCATTCTCCAGCAATTCGAAGACCAGGGTGGCCAGGGCATAGATTCCGGCATCACCCGAACAGACCAGCGACACCGTCTTGCCCTCGCCCGCCAGATCAAGCGCCTGGCGCACCCGCTCAGTCTCGGCACCCATGGTGCCGTCATGGCGCCGCTTGTCGCTGGTGATGAGGTCGGCGATCAGGTCGAGATACAGCCCATAGCCGACCAGATCGGTCGATAGGGCCAGGGCCCGGCTGGCCTCGGGTGTTCGCGCTGCCGACTCTCCCGGGCCGATGCCCACGACAAAAAGATGGCCCTGCGCACTGCCCACCGCCTGCGGGTCAATAGAGTGGGGTGCGCGGGCAACCGCCGCAGTGGCTTGCTTCGATTTCATCTTGGGCACGATCAACTCCGCTAAAGGACCAGCAGCAGCCAGGGCAGCACCCTCGGCCACGCCATGACAACCGGTTTCCCGGTACACGACATCGGATGGATTTAACAAGCGGTGGGCCTGGGACTCCAGAATGTCTGGCGCAAAGAAGCGAGCGGGAACGCCAAGTTCCTTTGCCAAGGCATGAATGCAAGCTTCATCCGATTTTAAATCAAGGCTGACCACGCAGGCCACCGCTTGCTCAGCGAGACCGGCATCCGCCAGAACCTTCCTGGCATGAGCGATCAGGGCATCAGAGGACAGATTACGCTCGCAGCCGACACCCAGGGCCAGAACGGGCGGATGCAAAATCAAATCCTGCGCGGGGTCGATCACCTGTTTTTCAGTTACGCGAACACAAAGCGCACCTTCCTCGGAAAACAGCTCGCCGGGCAGCCATGTGGCGAGATTCAGGGGATCGTCAAGCCGCACATTCTCGTGCGCCAGCAGGGCGGCGGCGATGGGTTTGGCGGCCTCGGGATTGGCGATTTTCCATCCCGCAGGTGGATCGTCAAGGGCAACACCCAGTTTCGTGTCGCCCGAGGTGGTGATGGCGGCAGCTAGTCCCAGCCGCTCAGCGATCTCAAGGGCCAGGCGGTTGGCGCCGCGATGTCCGCCCAGCAGCGGAACGACCGAGTTGTCGCCCACTGCGATCACCGGCGGTTCGGATTTCTTGTCGGCAAGATGCGGGGCAACGGCCCTGATCAGAATGCCCGCAGCGCAGAATCCCACGATGGCATGGTTTGAGCGGAACAGGCCTGCCAGATGCGCCATGCTGTTCGAGAAAGAGACATCGCATTCTACAACACGCTGTGCCAGCCCGTGAACTTCTGCACCCGGCAAGGCAGTCCTCAAAATCTTTGCCGTGGTGGCACCCTGCTCGTCCAGGGCGATCAGGGCGATCTTGTGCGTCATGAGCCGACCAGGACCATGGCGAAATAGATGCCGCCCTTGTCGATGGCCTCATCCAGCGATAGAACGCGCTGATCAGGGTGGCTGGCCCGTTCGACATAACGAGCCCTGTCCAGGCGGCCCAGTTGAACCAGGACGCGCCTGATTTTTGCAAGATGGCGACCCACCTTGAAGATGCAGGCGGTTTCGCAAGCACCGATCAGGCGCAGAAGATCCTCTTCGCTGAGCGAGGCCGGGACCAGCAGCACCGACTCGTCCTGAGTTGCCAGGGGGAAGAGGGCTGCACTGGCTGAGGCCATCGGGGAGGCAACACCCGGCACGACCTGAATCTCATGGCTCTCGCCCAACCGTTCCATCAGATAGATGAAGCTGCCAAACAGCAGGGGATCGCCTTCGCACAGAAAGGCGACATCGCTTCCGGCATCTAGATGTTTGGCGATGTCCACGGCACCGGAATCATAGGCGGCATTGGCCGAGGCGCGCTCGAGACTCATCTCCATGCGCAAGGCGATTTCGATGCGGCCAGAAGGCACCAGATCACCCACGATGGAGCGCGCGAGCCCGGGGCCCTCCATCGGGGCGGGATAGGCGATAACGGGCACTTCCTTAAGAAGGCGCACCGCCTTCAGGGTAAGCAATTCAGGATCGCCCGGTCCCACGCCGACGCCATATAGAACAGCTTTTGGCATTCAGGTTTTTACCTTGCAATATTGCACGACCGGAATCGCGGGCTTCCAGACCTTGAAGGCGCCCACCGATTCCAGGTGATCGACCGACAGGCGGACCAGATCGCCACCCTCTGCCTTTTGCCAGGCTAGCAGGCTTGCCTCGCCTTCAATGGTCGCCGCATTGGCCACTAGTCGTCCGCCCGGGTTCAAAGCCTTCCAGGCGCATTCTAGCAGGCCGGGAATCGAAACGCCGCCGCCTACGAACACGGCATCGGGTCTTTCCTCACGATTTTGCAAAACCTCAGGCGCTGATCCCGTCACGATCTCAAGTGCGGGCACACCCAGCGCCAGCGCATTGCGTCCGATGCGAGCCGCTCGCTCGGGATTTTTCTCGAAGGCCACGGCTTTGGCAGAGGAAACAGCGCGCAGGAATTCGATGGCGACCGAGCCCGCTCCGGCGCCGATATCCCAAAGCGTCTGGCCGGGCAGGGGGGACAGGCGGGCCAGGGTGGCGGCGCGAATATCTCGTTTGGTGATCTGGCCGTCATGTTCGTAAGCCTCGTCGGGCAGGCCGGGGGCGCGGGACAGGGCAGCGGCGGCATTGTCCGCAACACAGTCGATGGCGATGACATCAAGACCAAGACCGGCCTGAACACCCTGGACGATGCGCTCACGCGGGCCGCCCAGATTCGACAGAATGGTAATCCGGCTGGATTTGAATCCACCGCTACGCAGAAGATCGGCGATCTTCATGGGGGTGAAGGTGTCTTCGCCCAGCACCAGCAGTTTCTGCCCCGGGGCCAGATGCAGAAGGATGTTTTCCAGGGGGCGTCCGTGAACGGTCAGGCAGAGCGTTTCCTGCAAGGGCCAGCCCAGGCGGGCGGCCGCCAGGGAAAATGCCCCCGGCGTTGGCACCACAAACAGGCGTTCTGGACCGAAGCGTTTAGCCAGTGTCGCCCCCAGGCCGAACCACATGGGATCGCCGCTGGCCAGCACGACCAGATCCTCGTTGGCATGGGCCTCGATGGCCTCCAGCGTGGCGGAAAGATCGGTCCATTCGATGCGCAAAGCTCGGCTTTCGGGAATCATCGCCAGATGGCGCGCACCGCCCACCAGCACCTTGGCATTCTCGATCAGGGCGCGGGCGGCGGGCTTAAGCCCCACCAGCCCCGCCTCGCCGATACCAACAATGGTGATTTTAGAGCCTGTCCGGGAGGTTTTCATGAGATTTCACGGGCTTGGGTTGAGACGGTCCAGCAGGAGAAGGGCGCGACATGATGCGGGTACATCATGAGCGGCCTTCGACGCCCTGGCCGTCCAACCAAAGCCCGCCTGCGGTTGGCTTGGCTTGGCCCGCCTGGTTCGTTGCAATCCCTTGACGATGCACCACATCGCCTGCGGGCTTGCGCCTGCCATTCGGGCCAAGCGAAACCAATGAAACTCCATGAAAACCTCCCGGACAGGCTCTTCGTCGTCATGCACCCCCCTCAGGTCCTGTCAGGGCATTGAGTGCTGCTGCCGCCATCGGGCTTCCGCCGCGCCGTCCCTTCAATGTCACGTAGGGCACACCCTGGGCCTGCGCGATCAGCGCTTCCTTCGACTCCCTGGCCCCGATGAAGCCCACGGGAAAGCCTAGAACCAAGGCGGGACGGGCCCCCTCGGCAATCAGTTCCAGCAGGCGAAACAAGGCGGTGGGGGCGTTGCCAATCACCGCGATGGCGCCATCAAGGCGCGGTTTCCACAAATCCACGGCGGCGGCCGAACGCGTGGTTTTCAAGGCCTGCGCCCGATCCTTCACTTCCTCGTCGTAGAGCGTGCAAATCACCTCGTTGCCCTTAAGGCGGCTCTTGATGATGCCCGCCATCACCATGGCGCAATCGGCGAAGATGGGGGCTCCCTTCGACAGGGCCTCGTGGCCTGCCCGGGCGGCATCCTCGGAATAGGCAAAATCGGAAACGATCTCAGGCGAGGCCGTGGCATGCACGATGCGCAGCAAGAAGGGCTGAATCGATAGCGGAATGCCCTTAAGATTGGTCTCCGCCCGGATGGCGGCAAAGGATTGGCGGTAGATTTCGGCGCCGTCCTTAAGATAGTCCATCAACGCCTGCCCGAGGGACGGTGAAAATGCCCGTGCTGGTGGCTGTGATGCGGTTCATGGGCATGTTCGTGGGGGTGATGGTGATCATGGCCGTGATGATCATGGTCGGAATCGTGATGATGCGGCTCGTCGGTGCCAATGCCGCGCACGTGATGGTGATGGCCCGCCTGTGCAGAACCCTTGTCCTTTTCATAGCCGATGATCTGCTCGCGGTATTTGCAAAGCTGGCAGTTCATGGCGCCGATGCCCTGGTCGGTCTCGCGGATGCGTTCCAGGAAGGCGTCGATCACCAGCGGATGGTCGTCCAGATAATGCGCCTTCATGAACTCGATCTGCGGAAACTGGGCGGCCACTTCTGCCGTCTGTTCATAGATGCGCTTGACCAGGACGCCGGTGAAGAGAAAGTAGGGAAAGACCAGATAGCGCCGAAAGCCCAGCTTGACCGCCCGCGTCAGGCACTCATCGACCCTGGGATGGGCGACACCTGAGAAAGCGACCTCGGTCCAGCCGAACCCCATGCCCTCGCCCAGCATGCGGGCCACTTTGGCGACATTGGAATTGGCATCCGAATCGTTGGTGCCGCGCCCCACCACGACCAGACAGGTGTCTTCCCGCGCCACATCATGATGGGCATGCGCCTCGGCGGCGTGAATGCGCTCGTTGGCGGCCTTGAGCAAAAGAGGCGTGATGGCCAGCTCGCGCCCCATGATCATCTCGATCTCGGGATGATCCGAGGCAAAGCTGTTGATTTCCCAGGGCAGATCGTTTTTCACATGCCCGGCGGCGAACAGCATGCCGGGAATGGCCAGGATGCGGCTGCAGCCCTTCTCGACCAGCGACTCGAGTCCCTCCCGGATGATGGGGCGGGCGAATTCCAGATAGCCCCCCGCCAGATCGACATCGGGCAGGCGCGGCGCCAGCTTCTCGATCAGACGCTCGAATTCCCGGATGGCATCCGGATCGCGGCTGCCATGGCCGCAGATCATTATACCGGTTCTAGCCATATCCTCATCCTTTCGATATTCTTGCCGTCATGCTTCCATTTACCGCGTCGGGCCTTGAGGCCGTGGACCCCCTGCTGCTGATCCTGGCCGCCCTGGCGCTTGACGCCCTTCTGGGCGACAGCCCGCTTGTGTTCCGCATCTTGCCTCATCCCGTCAAGATTGTCGGCAGTCTGGCGGGCTTTCTCGAAAAAAAATTGAACCGCCCCAGGCGCCGCGCCATGGACCGTGCCTTTAGGGGCTTTATTCTTCTGGCCCTGATGGTGGGTTTGGCGGTAGGAGCGGGGTTCGGAGTCGAAAAAATCAAGCGCAGCTTTGCCTATGGTTGGGTGCTGGAACTGGCCCTGACCTGGATGCTGCTGGCCCAGCGCTCTTTGTTCGAACATGTCCTGGCTGTCGCCAAGGCATTGAAAAACAAGGGGTTGTCAGCAGGAAGGGAGGCTGTCGGGCATATCGTCGGGCGCGACGTGGCTAGGCTTGATGATCATGGGGTGGCCAGGGCGGCCATCGAGTCGTGTGCCGAGAATTTCGGCGATGGCGTTGTGGCCCCGGTCTTTTGGTATGTGCTGTTCGGGGTGCCGGGGCTTCTTGTCTATAAGACGGTCAATACGTTAGACAGCATGATCGGCCACAAGACTGAGCGGTTTCATGCCTTCGGTGTCACCTCGGCCCGACTCGATGACCTGATGAACCTGATACCGGCTAGGCTTTCCGGCCTGCTGTTCGTTCTGGCGGCCTTTTTCGTGCCCACGGCCAATCCCTATCGGGCCGCCAAGGTCATGCTGCGCGATTCCAGAAAACACCGCTCGCCCAATGCCGGATGGCCGGAAGGCGCCATGGCGGGAGCCCTGGGGCTTTCACTCTCTGGGCCGCGTCATTATGCGGAAGGACCCAGCAACGAGCCCTGGCTGGGCAAGGAATTTCGAGCACGGGCCACTGCCCAGGATATCCGCCGCTCGCTCTACATGCTGGCGGTCGGCTGCTTATTGAATGCGGGTCTGGTGGGAGGGTTGTGGTTTTTTCTCAAGAAGGGCGGCCACATCACCTTTGTCTGGCCGTTCTGAGCAATTGGTCGAGACTGAGGTGGGCCGCCAGATGATCGGCCAGCCTGTCCAGCACCTCTTCGACCAGCCCATCGTGATGAAGCGTCGAGCTGAGTTTCAGGAGGGAATGGCGAAAGCCATCGGCTGAAAAAAGCCCATGCAGATAGCAGCCCATGACAAGACCGTCCTGGGACACGGCGCCGTCGGGTCCGTGCGCCAGGTCCAGCATCGGGCGCAAGCTATCCTCGCCCTCGCTTTGCCCCATATGGATTTCATAGCCCCGAACCGCCTGGCCGTTGAGACGCGCCGTGCCCTTGGCATCGCGGGTAATTTTTTCCGCCAAAAGTTCGGTCTCGATCTTCAACAGGCCAAGGCCTGGCGTTTCGCCGGGCGGCCCTTCCAGACCCAAGGGATCGCGCACGACTTGGCCCAGCATCTGATAGCCGCCGCACAGTCCCAGCACGCGCCCGCCCCGGCGCAGATGGGCCTTGATGTCGATATCCCAGCCCTGGGCGAACAGGAAATCGAGATCGGCCCTTGTGGCCTTTGATCCGCCCAGCAGAATCCAATCGGCGTCGCTTGGAATGGGGGTTCCCGGTTCGACAAAATCCAAGGAGACATCCGCCTCGGCCAGCAGCGGATCGAAATCATCGAAGTTGGAAAGACGGGGTAGTTTCGGCACGGCGATTTTGATGGCGCCGCCGCTCTGATTTTGGCCTTTCGAGGCCAGTCCCATCGCATCCTCGGCGGGCAGCAGACCGGCTTCGGAAAACCAGGGAATAAGCCCCAGGGGCTCCCAGCCCGTCCGCCTCGCGATCTCGCTCATCCCGCTGGCAAACAGGCGGGCATCGCCTCGGAACTTGTTGACCAGGAAGCCCTTGACCAGATCACGCTCGGCCTCGGTCAGCAGGCTGTGCGTACCCACGATCTGCGCGATCACGCCGCCCCGATCAATATCGCCCGCCAGGATCACCGGCACCTCTGCCGCCAGGGCAAAGCCCATATTGGCGATGTCGCCCGCGCGCAGATTGATCTCGGCGGCACTGCCTGCTCCCTCCACCAGCACCAGATCGGCCCCGTCGCCTAAGATGGTGAAACTCTCCAGGACTTTGGGCAGCAATGTGGGCTTCAGGGATTGATAATCGAGAGCGCCTGCAGTACCGACGACATGGCCCTGCACAATCACCTGGGCACCTGTTTCGGTTTGCGGTTTCAGCAGGACGGGGTTCATGTGTTACGAGGTGGGAATGCGAGCCGCCCTGGCCTGCAAGGCCTGGGCGCGTCCGATTTCGCCGCCGTCTTGTGTGACAGCGGCATTGTTCGACATGTTCTGCGGCTTGAAGGGACGCACCTTCAGGCCCCGATTGGCAAAGGCTCGGCACAGGCCCGCCACCAGGAGCGACTTGCCGGTGTCCGAACCAGTGCCCTGGATCATCAAGGCGGGTGTCATCAGAATTCGATCCCCGCCTGGGCTTTGACGCCCAGCTTGAAGGGATGCTTGACCAGTGTCATTTCGGTGACCAGATCGGCTATTTCGATCAGAGAGGCGGGGGCCCCTCTGCCCGTGATCACCACATGCTGTGCTGGCGGGCGTTGTTCCAGGGCGGCCAGCACGTCCGCGAGCGGCAGGCTTTCGTCGCGCAGCAGGATATTGAGTTCGTCCAGGATGACCAGGGCGCAGTGCGGATCGGCCAGATGCTGCCTGGCGATTTCCCAGGCGCGCCTTGCCGCCTCGATGTCCTTGCCCCTGTCCTGGGTTTCCCAGGTGAAGCCTTCGCCCAGGGCCTGAATGGACAGCAGGGGTGCAAAGCGCTCCAGACTCTTCCGTTCGGCCGTCTCGCGCTTGCCCTTGACGAACTGAATGATGGCAACCTGCATGCCGTGGCCGATGGCGCGCAGCGCCATGCCGAGCGCTGCCGTCGTCTTGCCCTTGCCCGGACCGGTATGAACGATCACCAGCCCCTTTTCGCTGTTCTTTCCCGCCATCATCTTGTCCCTGGCCGTTTTCTTACGGGCCATTTTATCGTGATGGGACAGGGCGGATGCATCCAAGCCGGTCATGATGGCCTCTCTTCCAACAACTCCCGCACATCATTGGCAAAAGGATGCCATAATTCGCGCCGGATGGCTTCCTGGAAACGGGCCTGCATTTCCGTCAAAACCGCCGGGTTATGTTCCTCGATGAAGCCGCGCACCTTGTCATCGCGCAAGTAAGCATCGAACAGGGCGTCGAAATGATGGTCGCCCACACAGCGGGCGGTGGCGGCGAAGGCAAACAGATAATCCAGCGTGGCCGCCATCTCGAAGGCCCCCTTGTAGCCGTGGCGCATGACTCCGGCGATCCATTTCGGATTGACTGCGCGGCCACGGATCACGCGGGCGATCTCTTCGTTAAGCGTACGAATGCGGGGCGATTCCGGGCGCGAATGATCGGGATGATAGATTGCGGGCTGGGTTCCCGAAAGATTGCGCACCGTGGCGGCCAGACCACCCTCGAACTGGTAATAGTCGTCCGAGTCCAGAAGGTCGTGTTCGCGGTTGTCCTGATTCTGAACCACCGCCTCGACCTGGGTCAGGCGCTGCTTTAGAAGATCGCGGGCGGCAACGCCTTCCGACCCGCCGCCATAGGCATAGCCGCCCCAGGACAGATAGGCCTCGGCCAGATCAGCATCCGATTCCCAGCCTCCTTCATCGATGAGGGCCTGCAGCCCGGCGCCATAGGCTCCCGGCTTCGAGCCGAAGACCCGCGTTGCGGAGCGCTGCCTTGCCTCCTCCTCGCCCCACCCTTGGGCTTTCAGGGCCTGGGCCTCGCTGTGCGCCCGGGCCTTCAGGGGATTCAGGGCGTCCGGCTCGTCAAGCTCGGCAACCGCGCGGGCGGCTGAATCGACCAGATCCATCAGGCCCGGAAAGGCGTCCCTGAAAAAGCCCGAGACGCGCAGCGTCACATCGATGCGCGGACGATCAAGAACAGAAAGCGGCAGAATCTCGAAGCCCGAGACGCGCCCCGACCCCGCATCCCAGGTGGGGCGTGCGCCCATCAGAGCCAGGGCCTGCGCCACATCGTCGCCGCCGGTGCGCATGCAACTGGTTCCCCAGGCCGAGAGCGCCATGGCCTTGGGCCAGTCGCCGTGGTCTTGCAGATGGCGCTCGATCAGAAGTGCCGCCGATTTCCAACCCAGATGCCAGGCGGCGGGGGTAGGAACCGAGCGCGTGTCGATGGAATAGAAATTATTGCCGGTGGGCAGCACGTCGGGCCGTCCCCGCGTGGGTGCGCCGGAGGGGCCGGGAGGAACGAAACGCCCTAGAAGTCCCTTCAACAGATGATCCATCTCCCGCTTGCCCGAAGCATCCAGGGCCACCGCCAATTGGGAGGATACTTCTTGAAGAACGGTTTGCGTCCTCGTCCAGCCTTCTTCCGGCTGGCACGCGCCAGCGATCAGCGAGCGAGCCAGGATTTCGAGGCGCTCGACCGTGTCGCCCTGGCTGCGCCAGGGCTCGTTCAGAATTTTTGAAAGGCGATTCGGGCGAGGGCCGGTCCAGGGATCGGCAAAGCCGCAATCCAGAGGATCGAAGGCGAGGCCCAGATCCTTGGCCAGGGCTCGAAGCAAAGAATCGCGTCCCAGTCGTGGTGTGCGCACCAGCGAGACCAGAAGATCGATGCGCTGATCGCCCTCGGGCGAGGCTCCGAAGATATGCAAGCCGTCGCGGATTTGCATTTCCTTGATGTCGCACAGATGGGCATCCAGCTTTCTAAGCGCTTGATCCAGCGGTTCGTCGATGCGGATGCCACAATCCTCGTCCAGCCCCAGCTTGCGGGCATGGGAGAGAATGTCGGCTGTCAGAACATCAAGGCGGCGGGGATCAAGCCCGGCGGCGTCGGCATATTCGTCCACCAACTGCTCAAGCTCTTGAAGGGTGCCGTAGCTTTCAGCGCGGGCCAGCGGTGGCGTCAGGTGATCGATGATAACGGCGGAGGTGCGCCGCTTGGCCTGCGTTCCCTCGCCGGGATCGTTGACGATGAAGGGATAGAGGTGCGGCACGGCTCCCAGAATCGCCTGGGGAAAACAGGCGTTGGAAAGGGCTAGCGCTTTGCCGGGCAGCCATTCCAGATTGCCATGCTTGCCCAGATGCACGATGGCATGGGCGGCAAACTGGTTTCGCACCCATGCATAGAAGGCCAGATAACCGTGCGGCGGCACCAGATCGGGCGAATGATAGCTTGTGGTGGGATCGATGTTGTAGCCCCGAGCTGGCTGCACGCCCAGCGCCACATGGCCGAAGGAATGAATCGCCAGCAAGAATCCGCCGCAGCTAACTGCGCCTTCCTTGAAGAAGGGATCGGCCTCGGGCGCTCCCCAGCGCTTGCTGACGGCGTCTTGCGTTGCTTCGGGCAATGTTTGGAAAAAGGCGAAATAGTCGGGCAGCGGCAGAACTTCGCCGCCCTCTCGCTCAAAGCGATGTTTCAAATCGTTGGTGGGGCCCGCCAGCAATTGGTCCATCAGGTCCTTGGCAGAGGAAGGGATATCGCCCACGTCATAACCAGCTTCGCGCAGCGCCTTCAGGATGGCGAAGGCCGAGGCCGGGGTATCAAGCCCCACGCCGTTGCCCAACCGTCCGTCGCGGTTGGGGTAATTGGCCAGAACGATCATGACGCGCTTTTGTTCGGTCGGCGTCTGGCCTAAGCGAATCCAACCAGCGGCCAGATCGGCGGCATGATCGATACCCATCTCGTGTGCTTGATGGCGGATGGTGTCGCTTTGGGTGGCGGTATTGCGGGCGGCGATTTCCTTGAAGGAAATGGCGCCTGCCAGGACACGCCCGTCCATTTCCGGCAGGGCGACACTCATGGCGATATCGCGAGGCGGAAGTCCACGCGTTGTTTCCGTCCAGCTTTTCAGCTCCGTCGAAGCCAGAACGGTTTGCAAAATGGGCACATCGAAACCTGCCAGGGGATCAGCACCCGCTTCGCCCAGGGCAAAGCCGGTGGCGTTCAGAATAAGCGAGGGAGGATGGCGCGCAATCAGGCTTTCCACCAGCCCTGCCGCCAGCGGGTCCTTGAGGCTGGTTGCGAACAGGGGCAGGGGATTGATTCCGCGTTTTTGCAGCGCTGCCACCAATGCTGCGATGGGGGCCGTGTCGCCCGCCTGGGCGAGGGCGCGATAGAAGAGCAGGGGTGCTACCGGCGCGCCCTTTCGCCAGTGGGCGGCGACGTTCTCATAGGCGGTTTCGCCCAACTCGGGCCACCAGCATCCGGTTGGCGGCAGGGGTTTTGGTTCCAGCCAGGAAGACTCTTCTCCGGCCAGCGACGCCGCGTAGAGCAGGAACTGGCGGGCATTGGCCTCGCCCCCTTCGGCCAGATAGGCATGCAGGCGCAAAAGCGCATCGGCGGGCAGGGTGGACAGGGACGACAGATCTGCGTCCGGCCTGGCATCGCCCGGGAGCAGGGCCAGAGCGATGTTTTGGTTCCGGGCCAGGGCGGCCAATTCATCACTTCCATAGGGCCAATAGGCGCGCCCGCCCAAAAGGCGCACCACCACCAGCCTGGCATGGCGGATCACCGAGGTGGTGTAGAGATCGACCGACATCGGATGCTTGAGAAGATTCAAATTTGCCAGGCGTAGATCGGGCACATCGGCGCCCAGAGCTTCCTTGGCTCGGGCCAGCAGGGCCAACTCAGCATCGGCTGAAGACAGAATGACCAGGGGGGCCGGGCTCTGGTCCAGATCGATGGCCTGACTGCCGTCGTCGATCAGCCCCGCCTCGGCAGCCAGAAGATGCATGGATCAGCCTGCGCCGATCATTGCCGCGATGGCGTTGCGATCAAGGCCCTTCTGGCCGATGACGACCAGTCTGGAAGCGCGTTGCTCACCTGCCTGCCAGGGCCGATCGAAATAGCGTTCGATGCGTGCCCCAACACCTTGCAGCGCCAGACGCAGGGGCTTGCCGGGAACATCGAGGAATCCCTTGATGCGCAGGATGTCGTGGGCGGCGATGGCGCTTTGCAAGCGCTCTTCCAGGTCATCAGGATTGTCGATGGGCGAGAGGGAAAGAACAAAACTCTCAAAGTCCTCGTGATCATGTGCGTCCATGAGATCGTGCAGCGAGGGGCGGCTTGCCAGATCGTCCTCGGCGGCAGCGGAGAGACCCAGCAGAATGTCAGGTGCGATGCGGCTTTGCCGCGCCGCAATCAGTTTCGTGCCGGGGCGCAGGCGGGAAGACAAATCGCCCGAGAGAGAGCGAATAGCCTCAGGCGTCATCAGGTCCGTCTTGTTCAATAGCACCAGGTCCGAGCAGGCCAGTTGATCGGAGAACACTTCATCCAGCGGGTTTTCGTGGTCGGGCCTGGCCATCTCCTCTGGGCTGGAGGCAAAGCGACCCGCTGCCACGGCGGGGCCGTCAACCACGGTGACCACGCCATCAACTGTTGCCCGAGCCTTGATGCCGGGCCAGCCGAAGGCCTTGACCAATGGCTTGGGCAACGCCAAGCCAGAAGTTTCGACCAGAATGTGCTCGGGCGGATTTGCGCGTTCGATAAGCCGGGTCATGGCGGGCAGGAAGTCGTCGGCCACCGTGCAGCACAGGCAGCCATTGGCCAGTTCCACGATATCGTCATCGGTGCAAGCCGCATCGCCGCAGCCCAGCAGAAGATCGCGATCGATGCCGACATCGCCGAATTCGTTGACCACCAGGGCGATGCGCCGCCCCCCTGCGTTCGACATCAGATGGCGGACCAGCGTGGTCTTTCCGGCCCCCAGAAAACCGGTGATCACGGTGACGGGGATCTTTCTCATAGCGATCCTTTCAGAACCATGGGCAGACCGGCGGCGACGAAGACCACGCGATCCGCCATGGCGGCGATTTTCTGATTGACGATTCCAGCACGGTCGCGAAAGTCGCGGGCCAGCGCATTGTCGGGAACGATGCCAAGACCCACTTCGTTGGAGACCAGAACGGTATCGGAGCGGCGCGATTTCAAGGCCTCGATCACGTCAGCCACTTCAAGCGTGGCGTCGCGCCCAGCCAGCAGAAGGTTGCTTACCCACAAGGTCAGGCAATCGACCAGGGCTGGTCCGTCCTGACGACCAAGGGCTTGGGCGAGATCGAGCGGCGCCTCAAGCGTTTGCCAAGTCGTCCCGCGTCTAGCGATATGGGCTTTGATGCGGGCCTTCATCTCAGCATCCAGAATTTCTGCGGTGGCGATGTAAAGACCGCCTTTCGGCAGCAGGGACTCCGCCATAGCACTTTTTCCCGAACGCGTTCCGCCCAACACCAGCGTGATCATGAATGCAGCCTTTCATTGACGCAATCGATGCGCCAGCCATAGGGCGTGCGCTCGAGAAGGGTCAGGCTGAGATTTTCGATGACGAAGGCAGATACTTTCATGGGGTCGAGAGACAGCGCATGGGCCAAACAGGCCCGGATGGTGCCGCCATGCAGCACAGCCAGAATGTCGCCATGGCCGATGCTGTCGCTTAGGCGATCAAGGGCCAAGGTCACCCGCGTGATCTGCTGCACAAAGGATTCGCCGCCCGGGGGGACCGATTTGGCAAAGTCGGTCCAGAAGGCGCGGCCCTCGGGCCCGGTGATGTCGTCCCAGCTTTTTCCCTGCCAGTCGCCGAAATTCTGCTCGGCCAGTTCCGGCTCGGTATGGGTGGGGCGGTAGCCCAGCGCCAGAGCGGTTTGCCTCGTCCGTTTCAACGAGGAAACCACGACCGCGCCAGGCGATTTGGGTAATCTGGGTATGGCCGACAGATTTCGCACATCGGCATCGGGATCGCTTTGTCCGATAATCTTGTTCATGTCCCCCATCACCGGAGCATGACGGACCAGCCACCAGCGGGTCGTCATGGCAGGCCCGCCGTCAGCACGGCGATCTCGACGCACAGAATGACAGCGCCCAGAACATCCCCGGTATAGCCGCCGATATGGCGCTTGGCGAGAATCAGCATCAGGCTGCCCGCCAGGGCGCCATAGGCAACGGCGGCCAGCGTGGCAGCACCCAGGGCCAGGACGCACAAGAGAAGGCCGATGCCGATGGCCCACAGAATTGTCGTGCCGTCGGGCGTTCCGGCGTTGCTTCCCAACCCTTCGGCTTTGGCAGGAATCGAGGCCGACATCACCAGGGGTACCGAGGCCCGCGACATGGCTCCGGCGGCAATCAGCATCCAGCAGCCATCGGCAGCGGGAACCGCGGCCAGAAGCGAGGCCTTGAGTCCGGTCGAGAGGATAAGCGCCAACCCCCCAAAGGTGCCAAGGCTGCTGTCTTTCAGAATGGTCAGCTTGCGTTCCTTGTCGCCATTGGCGCCGAAGGCGTCGGCGCAGTCGGCCAGCCCGTCCTCGTGCAGGCCGCCGGTCAGCAGGGCCATCACGGCAACCGCCACCAGTCCGGTGGCCAGTGGAGGCCATTCCAAATGCTCGGCCAACATGAGAGCGAGGCCGCCTACCAGCCCAATCGCCGCACCGACCAGAGGGAAGGCGCGCATGGTCTGGGCCAGAGGCACCAACTGTGCTTCAGGCAGAGGGGCCAGCGGCAGGCGGGTCAGAAACAGGGCGGCCAGCCTTAGATCGCGCAGGAAATCGTTCAAGCCTTATCAACCTCGTATGGACAGGGGGCGTAAGACTATAGGAGAGTCCCCCTTCCGCCAACCGCTCTTCCTTGAGGTTTTTATAATGCTCCCCCTTCCTGGCTCAATGGCTGATATCCTTGCTTTTCTGGCAGATTTGCCGGGGCCGGATCAGGCGGCACTGCAAAAAGCCCAGGCGCGTGAGCCGCAACTGACCAAGCCTCCCGGCGCGCTTGGCCGGTTGGAGGAGATTTCTGCCTGGATGGCCGCCTGGCAGGGACAGCATCCGGCAAGGCTGGAAACCCCCCGTTGCGTTGTCTTTGCGGGCAATCATGGGGTGGCGGCCAGGGGAGTCTCGGCTTTTCCCGCCGAGGTGACGGCACAGATGGTGGCCAATTTCCAAAACGGGGGGGCTGCGATCAATCAATTGTGCAAGGCCTTTGGGGCCGAGCTTCAGGTCCAAGCCCTCGATCTGGACCACCCGACCCAAGATTTTTCACAAGAAGCCGCGATGGATGAGGCCCAGTTCGTCGAGGCCTTTTCAAAGGGCATGCGTTCGCTCCAGGAAGGCACCGATCTTCTGGCCGTGGGTGAGATGGGGATTGCCAACACCACATCGGCGGCTGCCGTGGCCCATGCCCTGTTCGGTGGCGAGGCTTCAGATTGGACCGGCCCGGGGACTGGTGTCGCTGGAACGGCTTTGACGCACAAGGCCATGGTGGTGGGCGAGGCGGTGGCTTTCCACAAGCCGGGAATTTCCGATCCCATTGATGCTTTGCGCCGCCTGGGCGGGCGCGAACTGGCCGCCATGGCAGGCGCCGTGCTGGCGGCGCGCCTGCAGCGCGTGCCGGTGCTGCTGGATGGTTATGTCGCGACGGCTGCTGCGGCACCCTTGCATGTGCTGCATCCGCAGGCTCTGGATCACTGTCTGGTCGCTCATGCCTCGGCGGAACCGGCGCACCGCGCTCTGTGCGCCAAGCTGGGCAAGGCGCCTTTGCTCGATCTTGGTTTGCGTCTGGGCGAGGCTTCGGGGGCGGCTTTGGCGATCGGCATCGTCAAGGCAGCGCTGGCCTGTCACAACGGCATGGCGACGTTTGCAGAGGCGATGGTGAGCGGGAAGGACGTCTAATACCGGATTGCAAAAAGATAGGCTCATTCCGCTCGCGGGCAAGGCCCGCGCGCGAGCCTCCCGGCGAGCGGGAGCCAAGGGCGCACAGCGCCCGCCCGGCGCTTGAGGCTTGCATGAATCGGTTACGATTCATGCAAACTGGTATAAGCCTAATCACTCGCCGACATTGAGCAGCAGCCCCTTTTTGCGGGCCACTTGGAAAACGCTTAAGAATAAGATGGTGGCGCCGGCAGCGTAGAGGACATTGAGGCCAAGGGCCGCCAGAAAGTGGCTGGTGTCGAAGCGACCGTCCATCATGGCGGCGCGCAACCCCTCAAAGACATGGGTGGGGGGCAGGGCCCAGGCCAGGGGTTGAATCCAGTCGGGCAGCACTGAAATCGGGTAATAGACGCAGGAAATGGGGGCGAGTGCAAAGATCAGCACCCAGGCCAGACTTTCCGCCCCCAATCCGAAGCGCAGGACCAGCGAGGAAACCCCCAGCCCCATCACGCCGCCGAAGAAAAGCAGATTGGCGTAGAAGGCCAAAAGCGGCCAGCCCAGCTTGAAGATCGAAAAATCGAAGAAGGGAATGGCCAGAAGGGCGGCGGGCAGAATGCCAACCGTGGTGCGCAACAGGCTCATGACCAGCATGGCGGCCACCAGTTCGATTGGCCGGAGCGGGCTTACGAACAACTGGCCCAGATTGCGCGACCACATTTCTTCCAGAAAGGCCAGGGCGACACCCAGATTTCCCCGAAACAGCACGTCCCAAAGCAGCACAGCGGCGATGAAGACGCCACCCGACCGGGCCACCCAGTTCGAGCTTTCGGCCAGAAACTGGCTGACCAGACCCCAGACCAGCATGTTGACGGTGGGCCAATAGGCCATTTCCAGAATGCGCGGCCACGAGCCCCGAAACAGATAGTAATGGCGCAGCACCAGGGCGCCGATGCGTTGGGCGGGGGTCGATTTCATGATGTCAGTTCCGGACTGCGCATGACATGCAGGAACACTTCTTCCAGATTGGCCCGCCCGTGGCGTTCGATCAGGCTTTTTGGGGTTCCCGCTTCGACGATTTTTCCCTGCTTGAGGATCAGGGCGGAATCGGCCAGGCGCTCCACCTCGGCCATATTGTGCGAGGCGATCAGCATTGCCGCCCCGCTTTTGGCGCGCCAGGTCTCAAGATGTGTGCGCACCCAGTCGGCGGTGTCGGGGTCAAGCGAGGCGGTGGGTTCGTCCAGCAGCAACAGGTCGGGGTCGTTGAGCAGGGCCTTGGCCAAGGCAACGCGCGTGCGCTGGCCCGAGGACAGACGCCCGGTAGGCTTGTCGAGATGATCCGCCACGCCGAAATCCAGGGCCAGACTCTCAATGCGAGCCTTGGCGTCGGCAAGGCCAAAAAGTCGGGCGTAAACGGTCAGATTTTCGCGCACGGTCAGGCGATGCGGCAGATCGACATAGGGCGAGGAGAAATTGATGCGGTTCAGTACGCGCCAGCGGTGGGCGATCATGTCTTCCCCCAGCACCTCGACGGTACCCTCGTCGGGAACCAGCAATCCCAGCAGGATGGACAGGGTGGTCGTTTTGCCTGCCCCGTTGCCGCCCAAAAGGGCAACACAGCCGCCATTGGGGACAGAGAAAGAGATATGGTCGACGGCATGCGTGGCGCCGAAGCATTTGACGAGATTTTGAACCTGAACGGCTGGCGGCAAGGAGGTCATGTCCGGTACGGGTGAAGTCATTGCAACCACTTATTTGCGCGCCATTCCCAGGCGCTTGGCTCGCAATCCCTGCTGCGTGATGTCGTAAAGGCGCTGATCGACATAGCGTCCCTGAAAGATGGTAAGCCCCAGCGACTGACCGATCTGGATGGCCTCGATGGTGTCGCAACGGCACATGATGATGCGCCCAGGACTGCGTTCAAGAACGAGGTCGGCGATTTTCTTGCGCTCGGCCTCGTTTTCAAGAAGGCCGGGAAGATCCGGCGACCAGACCAGCTTGATGAGGTCGGCTCCCAGCTTGGCGCGGTCGACGAATCGCATGGCCTGATGGGTAAGACCATCGATGCAGACGCGATAGCCGCGCTCGTGGACGAAATCGCGGGCAAAGAGATAGGCCCCAAGATCGTAGAAGATGTCGGTCTTTTGCAATTCCAGAACAATCGTGCCGCGCGAAGCCGAGCGTACGCTGTCGTCGAATTTCAGGAATTCCGGGGAAAGCAGGGTGGAAATGTTCAAGTTGACCGAGAAATCCTGCAGAAGTGTGCGGTCGTCATTCTTGGCCAGAAGCGACAGGACGCGCCGGTCAAGGGTTTCCGTCAAATGCTGAAACAGCCAGGGGCTGGAGGTGAAATTGGCGTTGGGGATCAGGGTCTGGCGCAAATCGTTGATCGAGACGAACAGTTCGGTCGAAATCTGTTGCGGGGCGGCCTTTCCGACGATGGCGCAGACCGATTGGCGTCGCAGCAGATTCGAAAGGTCCGCCTGCGACAGCGCATCTTCGATCTTTCCCAAAAGCTCCGGCGTCAGCGGCGTTCCCGCCTGTTTGTGATGGGGTGAGGCGAATTGCTGGGTAACCGTTTCCTTCGCCTTGCGCTTCTTTTCCTCGGTGTCGGCCATGACCTTGGCATCGGCCAGAAGCTTTTCATAATCGCTGTTCAGGTCGTACCAACTGCAGAACAGTTCGCGCACGCCGGGAATGTCGTCCAGAAGCAAGGGATCGTCGGCGAACATGAAGCGCAGACGGGTGACGATGGCCATGACATCATCTTCGATCTCTGTTTTGAAGACGAAGATCAAATCGGCGTTGGTCAGCGCGAACAATTGACCATCACCCCTGCGCACAAGCGGCTCAAAGCTGGACGCTGCGGCACGGATATGCTGATCGCGCTTGTTCTGCGCTTCCAGTTTGGAAAGATTGATCTGAACGGCGCGCCGTCCTTTCTTGAAATTCTCAAGTCGGAACAGGTAATCGACCAGAAGGCCTTCCTGCGTCGTATTATGGCGCTTTGCCGGCTCTGATGGAGCGAGGGCCATTCCTTACTTCCCCATCGTTCGAATATCGGGCTGGTGATCGACCATCGGCGGATTCGGGCATTCGGACCGGGCGCGTCCCGAAACGACGCCGCGCCGTTGTGTGCATTGCGCCAAAGAGCAGCCGCCGCTTTTTTCGCATTTTGCCATGGTAACGGCGGCCATCATCGAATCCAGAAAGCGGCCCTGGAACATGGTGATGCCCTGCTCGATTCCCCACATAATGGATTTTTCGTTGTCGCACCTAGCCAGAACGATTCGTTGCATGCCGATCGTCTGCAGGCAGGCGCGAACATCGCTTCCTGAAACATCCTTGAGAAGGGCGGGAAGCTCGCCCGCCCAGACCAGCTTGACGAGATCGGCCCCGAATTGACTGGGATCGATCATACGCAGCGACATATGGTTCATGCTGTCGATCAGGATGCGATGGCCGCGACTGTGCAAAAGGTCTCTGGCTTGGAAATAGGCCGAGAAGTCATTGAAAATGTCACCACTCTGAACCTCGACGACGAGCGGTAGGCGTCCATGGCACCAGTCGAGGAAGGACATGAAGCCCGGCGTGGTCAGTGTGGTCAGATTAAGATTCAAGCTCATCGTCCGGGGGATGCAGGCTTGCGGCAGACGCTTGATGGCATCCAGAACCCGAAGATCGAGCATTTGACACAGATGGTCGAACAGCCAGCGGCTGCCTGCCAGGCGGATATCCGTCGCCACGGCCCGCTCGAGATCGCTCATCGAGACGAAAAACTCCTGAAAGGCCAGCGTGCCGCGCCCTTTTTCCGTAAAGCCGATGATCGACTGACGTTGAATGAAGGGGCTGATGTCGGTGGCGCTGACCGCCTTCAAGACATTGGCCAGGGAGCGGGGGGTGAGCTGCACTGCCCCCTGTTGAACATTGGGTCCCCTGCGGGTGTCCGCCCTGCTCACCATCTGGCGGCACAGCTCGAAGAAGTCGCTATAATTATAAGTCAGCTCGTACCACTGGTAGAACTGACTTTCGTTGCCATAGTCGTAAAAGGTCAGGGGGTCGAGATTGAACAGGTTTTTCAGCTTCTCGATCACTTCGTCGATGTCGGACAGGCGCATATCCTTGCCCAGCACGACGATATCGTGATTGGACAGAATGAAGATCTGCGAGCGAAAGGAACTGATCAACTGGTCGAACATGCGAAAGGCGATGCGCAGCTTCGCCTCTACCTTGTTGGCGGGCAAAAGCTTCGAGAGATAGACCTGCATCGCCATCCAATCGGACGGATCACGGCCCAGCCGCTCGACGGTATCGAAGAGCAGTTTTTCCTGGGTGACATATTCCCGACCGGCCGATGCGACTTCCAGCGCCATCGCTATCTATAATCTCCCTAATCTATCAATTTTGTTGGCGAAGCGATAAGATATGATTAATTCGGGTCTTGTTTTAAGACATATCATCCACTTGGGTTAGGAACCAGAGGAGATGCCACAAGCCAAGCGTTTCAGCCCCAGTCCCGGCACGCGCCTTTATGCCGTGGGGGATATCCATGGGCGCCCCGATCTTTTGGACAAGCTGCTGACCCGTATCGCCCGGGACGCCAAGAGAAGCCCCTCCGCCAGGACAAAGATCGTGTTTTTGGGCGATTATGTCGATCGAGGGCCCGATTCGCGGGGGGTGGTCCGCCGTCTGATGGGGCCTCCGCCCAGCGGAGTCGAACAGATGGTGTGCCTCAGAGGCAATCACGAGGACATGCTGTTGCGCTTTCTCGATCACCCGCTTCATGGCGGGTTCGAGTGGATTTTGCTGAATGGCGGCGCCCAGGCCCTGGCGAGTTGGGATGTCGACCTGCCTGCCATTATTGATTCAAAGGAAATCAAAGGGTTGCACGCTGATTTTGTGAGCCGCCTGCCTGAGGAGGAACGCCAGTTCATGGCGGATATGCCTTTCAAGCATGTTGATGGCGGAGTGGTGTGCGTGCATGCCGGCCTGCGCCCGGGGGTGGCGCTTTCCCATCAGGTGCCCGAGGATATGATGTGGATTAGAGACAGCTTTCTGGATAGCAAGAGCTCTCATGGGAAACTGGTGGTTCACGGCCATACGGTGACTTTCGAGCCGGAATTGCACCCCAACCGCATCGGAATCGATACCGGCGCCTGGCGGACCGGTACCCTGACCGCCGTGGGGCTGGAGGGTGAACGGCGTTGGATTCTTCACACATAGATTTGAATCTGTTAGGTTCCGGTCTGACTTTCCAACCAAGGGTGGGCCGATGTATCCCGGCAAGCGCATACTGATTACCGGTGGGGCCGGGTTCCTGGGCTCGCATTTGTGCGAGCGTTTGGCCAATGACGGGGCCGAGGTGCTGTGCGTTGACAATTATTTCACCGGTCGGCGCCAGAACGTGGCCCATCTCTTTGCCAATCCCCGATTCGAACTGATGCGCCATGACGTGACCTTCCCTCTCTATGTCGAGGTGGATGAGATCTACAATCTGGCCTGTCCGGCCTCGCCGATCCATTACCAGTACGATCCGGTGCAGACCACCAAGACCAGCGTGCATGGCGCCATCAATATGCTGGGGCTGGCCAAGCGCACGCGGGCCAAGATCTTCCAGGCCTCGACCAGCGAGGTTTACGGCGATCCCGACATCCATCCGCAGCCGGAAAGCTATCGCGGCAACGTCAATCCCATCGGCCCCAGGGCCTGCTATGACGAGGGCAAGCGCTGCGCCGAAACCCTGTTCTTCGATTACAAGCGCCAGCACAATCTGCGCATCCGGGTGGCCCGCATCTTCAATACCTATGGGCCCAGAATGCATCCCAATGACGGCCGCGTGGTCTCCAACTTCATCGTCCAGGCACTTTCGGGCCATCCGATCACCATCTATGGCAATGGTCAGCAGACCCGCAGCTTCTGCTATGTCGATGATCTGATTGAGGGGTTCGTGCGCTTGATGGCCGCTCCCGACGAGGTGACGGGGCCGATGAATCTGGGCAATCCCGGCGAGTTCACCATGCTGGAACTGGCCGAGATGGTGATTCGGCTTACCAAGTCGTCGTCGAAGCTGGAATTCAAGCCGCTGCCGACCGACGATCCCCTTCAGCGCTGCCCCGACATCACCCAGGCCAAGGGAAAACTGGGCTGGGAGCCCAAGGTGGGGCTGGAGGAAGGCCTCGAAAGAACAATACGTTATTTCAATGGGATATTATAGCTGTGTACAGATGATCGGCGCGTTGTCATCGCTATATTGCGCATATCTAATAAAGCAGGCCGCTGAATTCTGTTGACGTTTCTCGCTGAACCCGTGTATCCCATTGCGACTGAAACCTCTTGTGGTTGATTCGTAGGTGTGCCCTGACAGAAGTGCAATTATTGGGTTTTTGTCGGGTGTGCCTGGAGAGACCAATTGAAATTGCCTTTTGCTGACCCTATACTGACGTAGTGGAGAGAAAGCCATGTCGGAACGCAAAAATACATTGATTTGGTTGAGCGAGGGGTTGACCGACGAAGAGTTCGGCAAGCTTCTTGATCCTTATGCCGTTAACGATATGCCGGAATTCGAAATCGAAAGAGCCGCGAAGGGAGCGGTGGACTTCATTGATGAAAACTGGGACGTTTTGAGCAAGGGCGTCGATCTCTTGACCCATAGGAAGGGTGCCGTTTCTGCGGTCCGCAAAGGGGCGCTTTAAGTTCTGTCTGACTGATGCGGGGCCTGCCTTTCGAGGCAAGCCCCTTTTTGTTGCAAAAGGATGCCCCTTATGGTCGATTTTGATGAATCATCTAAAGACTATCGCGATCAAGTTCGAAACACTATCCAGCATTGGTTCACGCCCGTCATTCTGAAGATGCAGGGGAAGTTTTGCTGGCAAATTATGATCGATGGTGGTGCGTTGGAGGAGTGCGTCGTTATGACCCATCGCTCCTTGAAATCGCTCCAGAATGTTCCGGCCCCAAACCAATTTAAGAAGGCGGGGCATTATGCCTACTGGATCAGGAAGCTCAAACCCCTTCAGGTCATTACGGAAACGAAGCTGCGGGAGATATTGATCAAGGCGGGTAAGGTCAAGGAAATCGAATTGACAGGCATGTCCTCTTGCAAGCCGCGCCCCGGCGACCGCTACGTCAACGAGATCTTCGCTTTCTGCGTGGGGGCGGGAATTATCAAGGCCTATCCTCTGGGAGGAAAGGTGGTGCGCATCAAGGAGAACATGTTCAACGACCTTATCGTGACGTGTCGTTACGAGACCTACTCCCCAAGTTCATTGTCTCTGCTGTTTGAAGCGTTAACCGTTTAAGTCGATCTTTCTTCCCGGTCGCCTTCGTCGCCATCCGCAAACGCCCGATGTACCGCTTTTGCCCAGCCGCGATAGCTGGTTTCGCCCATCCAGCGCACCACGGGCACGGAAAAGCCGCTTTTCTTCCGATGCAGAATTTCAGGGGGCAAGGGGCGTTTGGGGGTGGCCGCCATATCTGCCTTCGAAGCCTGAAGCGGCAGCAGATTTTCGAACAGGGCGACATCGACCAGGGGTGTCCTGATTTCAAGGCCGTGGGCCATGCCCGCCCAGTCGGTGTCGCGCAGCAACTGGTTCTTCAGGTAATTGCCGATTTCCAGTCCCGCCATGCGCTCGCGGGCAGTCTTCAATCCTCTGAGGCTTTCGTCCAGGCGCTTCAGCACGGCCAGTTCCTCCAGTCCCTCTCGGGCCATGCCTTGGCCGATCAGCTCAGGCAGTTCCCAGGGCATGAATAGGCCGCGCTTCAAAAGATAGGCTCCGGGCAACGTGCCGCCCAGTTCCAGCAGTCCCGCCGCCTTGGGCGATGTCAGGGCGCCGATCCAGGGTGCCAGGGCACGGCGGAAGGCTTTGCCCAGTCCAGGCCAGTTGGCTGCCCAGGACAGGCGGCTGGCCAGGGCGGGAACCTGGGTGAAAGTGTCGTAGCCTGCGAACATCTCGTCGCCGCCTACCCCCGACAGTGCCACCTTAAGCCCCAGTTCGCGCGCCATTCGGGCGATCAGCCAGCTATTCACGCCATCGATGCTGGGCTGGTCCATATCCGCAAGGATCTGGGCGCGCCAGGCATGGAACTCTTCTTCCTCGATATGGCGGACGGTGTGGCGAACCCCCAGATGGCGGGCCAGAAGCCTAGCCGTCGGCACCTCGTCGGCGGGTGATCCCGCCAGTTCGGCAAAGCCCAGGGTCAGCGCGTCGATCTGTGCCGCCTCGCCGATTTCGCAAGCGAGTGCCGCCACGGTGGCCGAATCACGCCCGGCTGAGAGGAACAGGCCCACCGGCACGTCGGCTTCCAGATGGCGCTTGACCGACTCTCTTAAGGCGTCGGCCAGGGGAAGGGTGGCTTTTGCAGCAGTCGACATGGCGGCGGCTGGGTCAAACCAGGTCTCCGCCCTTTCCTTGCCTTCAGCATCGATCCATAGGCAGGCGCCGGGTGCCAGGGTGCGGATTGATTTGTAAAGCGTATAGGGCTCGGGCACATGCCCCCACAGGAAGAATCCGGCATGTCCTGCGGGCTCAGGCCGTTTGTCGATCCAGGGCAAGGTCAGCAGAGCCTTTACCTGCGAGGCAAAGGCGATCCGCCCTGGTTCCCTGGCGATGTAAAGCGGCTTGATGCCGAAAGCGTCGCGGGCCAGGAACAATCCCCGCTTTGCTTCGTCCCAAAGCGCAAAGGCAAACATGCCCTTGAGAAGCTTCAGCATCGCCTTACCTTCGCGGGCATAGAGATGCAGCAGCACTTCGGTATCGCTGTGCGAGACAAAGCGGCAGCCCTTGGCCTCCAATTCGGCGCGCAGCTCGCGGTAGTTATAGATTTCGCCGTTGAAGCTGACGACAAGCCTGCCGTCCGCCGAGGCCATGGGCTGCGCCCCGGTGGGATTGAGATCGATGATGGCAAGGCGGCGGTGCGCCAGCCCGATCCGGCCCTTCGGGTGAATCCAGGCCCCCTCGCCGTCGGGGCCTCTGGCGATCATGGCGTCGCGCAGGCGCTCCAATTCACCCGCATCAATCGGCGGAGCGTTGGACTCAATCGAGAAAAGACCGGCGATGCCGCACATAGGGGGGTTATATCATGAGGCAGAGCGCTTGGCTCTGGTTCCGATACAGGCCCCCTCAGTACATGTGCTGCCCGCCATTGATGGACAGGGTCGAACCGGTGATGAAATCGGCATCGTCGGCCACCAGGAACATCACGCCCCTGGCGATGTCCTCGGCCCGGCCCAGGCGGCCCGTGGGAATTCTGGCGATGATCTTTTCCAGAACGTGATGCGGCACCGAGCGCACCATGTCGGTATCGACATAGCCGGGGGCGATGGCGTTGACCGTGATGCCCTTGGCCGCCCCTTCCTGAGCCAGCGCCTTGGTGAAGCCGTGAATGCCCGATTTGGCGGCGGCGTAATTGACCTGGCCGTACTGTCCGGCCTGACCGTTGATCGAGCCGATATTGACGATGCGCCCGAAGCCGCGGTCGCGCATGGAATCGATGACCAGACGGCACAGATTGAAGCAACTGGTAAGATTGGTGTGAATCACGTCTTCCCAGCTTTCATAATCCATCTTGTGCAGCGTTCCGTCCCGGGTGATGCCTGCATTGTTGACCAGAACCTCGATGGGGCCGACCTCATGGACGATCTTTTCGACGCCCGCCTTGCACTCGCCGAAATCGGCGACGTTGAAACGGTAGTGGGGAATGCCGGTCTCCTCGGTAAAGCGCTGTGCGGCCTCGGAATTGCCGAAATAATTGGCGACAACACGGTAGCCTGCCGATTTCAACGTTTCAGAGATAGAGCGGCCGATGCCGCGCGTTCCGCCCGATACCAGTGCGATGCGTCCTGTCATATTAAGAACTCCCCGTTTTGCCCTTCGTAGGGCGCTCATTTAAAATTCAGGCGCGCTCGACACAAAGAGCGATACCCATACCGCCGCCGATGCACAAGGTGGCCAAGCCCTTCTTGGCATTCCTTTTGGCCATTTCGTGCAGAAGTGTGACCAGCACGCGGCAGCCCGAGGCCCCGATAGGATGGCCGATGGCGATGGCGCCGCCATTCACATTGACCTTGGCGGTATCCCAACCCATGCCCTGATTGACCGCGATGGCCTGGGCCGCGAAGGCTTCGTTGGCCTCGATCAGATCCAGATCCTCGGCCTTCCAGCCTGCCTTTTTCAAGGCCTTCTGCGAGGCGGGGATCGGCCCGGTGCCCATCACCTTGGGATCAACCCCGGCCGTCGCCCAGCCTGCGATGCGAGCCAGGGGCTTGATGCCGCGCTTGGCCGCCTCGGTGGCAGTCATCAGAACGGTGGCAGCACCGCCGTCATTGATGCCGGAAGCATTGCCCGCCGTAACCGTGCCGTCCTTGGCAAAGGCGGGCTTCAGTTTCTGCAAGCCCTCCATGGTCGCCCCCAGGCGCACGAACTCGTCGGTGTCGAATGTCTTTTCTTCCTTCTTGACCATGATCTTTACCGGGATGATCTCGTCTTTGAAGCGCCCGGCCTTGATGGCGGCTTCGGCCTTCAATTGGCTGGCCAGCGCGAATTCGTCTTGCATCTCGCGGCTGATCTGGAATTCCTTGGCCACGTTTTCGGCGGTGATGCCCATATGGACATTGTTGAAGACGTCGGTCAGGCCGTCCACGATCATGGTATCGACGAATCCCATCGGCCCCATCTTGATGCCCGAGCGCAGGTAACCGGCATGCTGGGAATTGGTCATGCTTTCCTGGCCGCCCGCGACCACGATGGTCGAATCGCCAGCCAGCAGTGACTGCATGCCGAGTGCGACGGCACGCAAGCCCGAGCCGCAGACCTGATTGATCGTAAGGGCCGAGGATTCGATGCTCAGTCCCGCCTTCAAGGCGGCCTGGCGGGCGGGATTCATGCCGTTGCCTGCCGTCAGAATTTGGCCCATCAGCACCTCGTCGACCTCGGATGGATCGACACGCGCCCGAACAAGCGCCTCACGGATGGCGATTTCACCCAACTGGGCGGCTTGGAAGCCGGAAAGAGAGCCTGAAAAGGCGCCGACGGCGGTACGGGCTGCGGCGGCGATGACGATATCGGTCATGAAACTGTCTCCGGAAAGTATGAAACGGGCGAAGGTGTAAGATTGGCCCCCATTCTACATCCGTCAACCAGCAAATTGCCAGAAACTGCTTGCTAGGCGCTAAATCGGATGGTTCATTCAGGGATCGGAATATGTGCGTATGAAGAAAGGACAAGCGATGAAGAGCCGGTGGTCGGATAAGGCAGCCAAAGAGGCCGTGGCGCGCTATGGCGCAGCGGGAGTCAACGAGGATTTGGCGCTTCGTGTCTACACCACCCGCCTTTTAGGCCAGGAACCCAAACTGGTTCTGCATGGGGGGGGCAATACCTCGGTCAAGACGCGGATGAGTCCGCGTGGCGGCCAGGAAACCGATGTCTTGTGCGTCAAGGGCTCGGGCTGGGATATGGGCAATATCGAGCCTCAGGGCCTGCCTGCCGTGCGCCTGGAGCCGCTGTTGAAATTGTCCGGCCTGAAGTCGCTGTCCGATGAGGACATGGTCAATTTCCAGCGCATCAATCTGTTGGACGCCTCCTCGCCCAATCCGTCGGTAGAAACCCTGCTGCATGCCTTTCTGCCGCATAAATTCATCGATCACAGCCATGCCAACGCCATTCTGTCGCTGACCGATCAGCCCGAGGGCGCAAAGCATGCCGAGGCGGTCTTCAAGAACCGTTTGGCCCTTGTGCCCTACATCATGCCAGGATTCGCCCTGGCCAAGAAGGCCAAGCAGGTTTTCGAGGCCAATCCCAAGGTTCAGGGTCTGGTGCTGTTAAAACACGGATTGTTCACCTTTGGCGCCACGGCTGAGGAGGCCTATGAACGCCATATCCGCTTCGTCTCGATGGCCGAACGCTATCTGGCGCAAGCCCGCAAAAAGAAGAGTCGCGTCTTCGTTCCGGCTCGTCAGCCCCGCAACATCGCTTCCTTGGAAGACGTGGCGCCGATCCTTCGCGGTGCCGTGGCGATCCATCGGGGCGAGGGTGTTTTCAAACGCATGGTGATGGATTTCCGCACATCGGCGGAGATTCTTGCTTACGTCAACGCGCGTGACGTGGCGCACATTTCCCAGGTGGGAACGGTGACGCCCGACCACGTTATTCGCATCAAGGGCTGGCCCTTGCTGGTGCCTGCGCCTGAAGCGGGCAAGCTGGATGTGTTTGCAAAGGGCGTCGAGAAGGCCGTCGAACGCTACGCCAAGGGCTATCAAGCTTATGTCTTGAAGCATAACGCCAAGGCAAATCCCAAAAAGACGCCGCTCGATTCGATGCCCCGCGTCGTTTTGGTGCCGGGGCTGGGCCTGTTCGGACTGGGGGCCTCCAAGAAAGAGGCCTCGATTGCCGCCGATCTGGCCGAGACGGCGGTTTCGGTGATCACGGATGCCCAGGCGCTGGGCAAGTTTGAAAGCATTCCCAAGGCCAAACTGTTCGATATGGAATATTGGTCGCTGGAACAGGCCAAGTTGGGCAAGGGGGCCGAAAAGCCTCTGGCCCGCCAGATTGTTGCCGTGACCGGCGGAGGTTCCGGAATCGGAGCCGCCGTGGCCCGGACCTTCGCCAAGGCGGGCGCCGAAGTGGTGGTGTTGGATGTTAATCCAAAGGCCGCCCAGGACGTGGCGAAAGAGGTCAAGGGCCTGGGATTGGCCTGCGACGTTACCGACAAGGCGTCGATTCAGGCGGCCTTTGCCCAGATTGCGCGAACTTATGGCGGGCTTGATATCCTGGTTTCGAATGCGGGGGCGGCCTGGCAGGGCCGCATCGGCACCGTCGACGAGTCTGTCTTGCAAAAGAGCTTCGAGTTGAACTTCTGGGGACATCAGCGCGTATCGCAGGCAGCCGTTGCCTTGTTTCGGGCACAGGGCACCGGGGGGTGCTTGCTTTACAACACGTCAAAGCAGGCGGTGAATCCGGGACGCGATTTCGGCCCCTACGGACTTGCCAAGGCAGCCACCTTGTTCCTGATGCGCCAGTATGCCCTGGACCATGGCCGCGAGGGCATTCGCGCCAATGCGGTCAATGCCGATCGTATCCGCTCGGGCCTGCTGACCGACACCATGATCGCCGCGCGCTCGAAGGCCCGGGGGGTCTCGCAAAACGATTATATGGCAGGAAATTTGTTGGGCCGCGAGGTTTCGGCCCAGGACGTGGCGCAGGCTTTCCTTGATCTGGCCTTGGCCTCCAAAACGTCGGCTTGTGTGGTTACTGTCGACGGGGGAAATATCGAGGCCGCGCTGAGGTGAAATTGACGGAATTTTATTAAGGTTATTGCCGATTCATCGCTTGCCTGCATGGCGAATCAGGGGTTTCATGGGGCTGTCATGAATGCCTCCGTAGCCCCCCCGTCCTCTGCCAAGCAGGCTCCTGCGCCGAAGCCGCCGTCTCCGACGGTGGCGGCCAATGGAAAGCCCGACCGCGACCGTTATCTGGCTCTATCCTTCTGCTGGGCCGATCTTTTGTTCGAGATGGACGAGACGGGCAAGCTCAGCTTTGCCACGGGCGCGACAGGGCCCTTTCTCGGCAAGAGTGCCCGTGACCTGCCGGGCACATCCTTCATGGATTTGTTCGTGCCGGAAGAGCAGCCTGATGTGCAGATGTTTCTACGCGGCGTTACCCAACGCGGGCGTCACGATACCGATATTCTGAAGCTCAAGCGCCCGCATGGATTGCCGCTTCCCGTCATGGCGGCGGGTTATTGCCTGGGCAACAGTTTTTATGTCGCCTTGCGCCTGCGTTCGGGCAATCTCAATCTGGCCACGGACCGTATTTCGCGCAATGACAAGACCGGGCTGATCAATCACGAAGCCTTCTCCTTGTCGGCCAGTCAGCGCATCAAGCAGTTAACCGATATGGGCCAGAAGGCGGGGGTTTCGGTCCTCTCGCTGGAAGGGCTGGGCGATCTCAAGGGGCGCTTGAGCGGACAGGCTGCGGATCAACTGCTGGCTCGCGTTGGCGAGGCTCTGCGCGCCAATGCCGTCGATGGCGATTCAGCTACGCAGATCGGCGATGATAAATTCACCCTGGTCCATCAGGCCTCGCTGGACCTGGCGCAACTGACGGCGCAAATTCAAGACCTTGCCAAAGCCGCCGATCCCAAGGGCGATGGCGTCAAGATCGATGCGGCCAGCCTGGACATGGAAGGGGCCGAGACCTTAAGCCAGGAAGACATGGCCAAGGGCCTGCTTTACGCCATGAACAGTTTCCAGCGCGAATCGGGCAAGGGGTTCAGCCTAGCCGAACTGTCGACCAATATCACGACCCTGGTTACCAAGGGAGCGGCAGAGGTCAACGGATTCAAGCGCATCGTCTCCGAAGGCAAGTTCTTCGTAGCGCTTCAGCCGATCATCGACATCAAAAACGGTGATGTGCATCATTACGAGGCACTGTGCCGTTTCGACACATCGGCGCCGGGCGAATCGCCCTATCGCTACATCACTTTTGCCGAGGAAACCGGCCTTATTCACGATTTCGATCTGGCCATGGCCAAGAAGGTGGTCGAGTGGCTGTCCAAGATGCCGCGCAACAATAACAAGTATCGCGTTGCGGTAAATATCTCGGGCTTCTCGATCGGCGTTCCGCAATATGTCGAGGCCCTGCACAGGCTGATCAAGGACAATCCCTGGACACAGGGAAAATTGATGTTCGAGATTACGGAAAGCTCGCGCATGAGCGATCTTGAGGCCGCCAATGCCTTCATTCAGGCCCTGCGCAAGAAGGGCCACCATGTTTGTCTGGATGATTTTGGCGCCGGTGCCGCCAGCTTCCAATATCTGTCGGCCCTGGAAGTGGATGTGGTGAAGATCGACGGTTCTGCGATCAAGAACGCTCAAAAGGCGCCCAAGGGACGCGCCTTCCTGTCAGCCTTGACCGAGTTGTGCACCCGTCTGGGGGTGGAAACCATCGCCGAGATGATCGACACGCCAGAAACCCTTTCCTTCGTGCGCGACTGCCGCTGCGACTATGTGCAGGGCTTCCTGTTCGGCAAGCCGTCTGCCAACATTTCCGAATTCAATCCGCTTCCCAACATCAATCTGTTCAAGCGCCGTACCGGCTAGAGCATATTCCGACCATATGCGCAGGCGACCGTATATGGTCGGAATATGCTCTAGATCTGCGATAAATCCCCCATTTCCTATCTATCAAGTGGAAAATGCGCTGCTTCAAGGCTATCCTTGGCCGAGCGCACTTAAAGGATTGATGAGCCGGGGATGGCGAGCAAGCCTCACAATATACTCGATCTTTCCGACCTCGCCTTTCTTTTGGTCGAGGACAATCCAAATATGCGCTCTTTGATCAAGGAGTTCCTGCGCTGCTTTGGAGGCAGAAAGTTTCTTGAGGCGGAAGAGGGTGCCGACGGTTTGGGGCTGCTTGAACACAAAGCTGTTGATATCGTGATAACCAACTGGGAGATGCGGCCCATCGACGGCTTGGAATTGGTGCGGCTGATCCGCCGCCAGCCGGTGGCGGAAAAGCGCAGCGTTCCCGTTATCATGGCTTCGGGCTATTCAACGCCCTCCAATGTGCGCCTGGCCCGCGATCAGGGTGTTACCGAGTTTTTGACCAAGCCCATTTCCGCGCGCGAGCTTTACAAGCGGATCGAGAATGTCATTCTGCGCCCGCGCCCTTTCATTCGGGCAAAGAATTACATCGGCCCTTGTCGACATCGCCACGACGATACGGTTTACGAAGGGCCAAAACGGAGAAATATGGATGACGATCTTTTCTCAGCAACGGCATCATAATGAACGCGCGTGACAAAACACCCAAAGGGGATGTGATCATCGACCCACCATCGGATACGCTGAAGAAAAAGGCGCCGCCTTCGAAGGTGGATCTGGACGCGGCGCTGAAGAAGGCTGTGGCGGCGGTGGACAAGATCGGTCTTGAATATCCCAAGTTTCTTGCCAGGGATTGCGCTAGCCTCAGGCAGATGACGGCAGAGTTCAAGCAAACCCTGGCCAAGCCGGTGATGGATAATATCCGTTTTCTGGCGCACGACATGAAAGGCCAGGGCGGTCAGTTCGGCTACCCATTGGTCACCGCAATCTGTGACTCGCTGCAGAAATATCTGGCGCCCATCGAAGCACCTGACGTCCGCACGGCCGAGATCGTCGGCATCTATGTCGATGCCGTCTTGTTGGTGGAAAGCCGCAAGATGACCGGAGAAGGCGGCGAGGCGGGCAAGGTGCTGCTGGCAAGTTTGTCAAAGCTGAGCGACTGAATTCACATCGAAACAGAAATTCCGGCTTTGCCCGCCTCCAGCTTTCCGATTACGGCGGCATCGGCAAAGCCCTCGGCGTGAAAACGAGACAGGATGTCGCTGACACTATCCTGGGCGCAGGCGACCAGCAGGCCACCGCTGGTTTGCGGATCGGTCAGAAGATTCTTTTGCCAATCCAAGATTCCCGGTTCCAACGCAATCTCAGCGCCGTAGCTGGACCAGTTGCGCCCCGAGGCTCCGGTGACGATACCGTTGATGGCGTGCTGGCGCGTCTCGGAAATTAGGGGAACAGCCGCGAAATCGATCCTGGCCGAAAGGCCGCTTCCGCGGCAGATTTCAAAACAGTGGCCGAGCAGGCCGAATCCCGTAACGTCGGTCATGGCGTGCACGCCGTCCAATTCGCCCAGCGACATGCCCACGCTGTTCAGCCGCGTTGTCAAGTCGATCATGGCCTGATAGCCGCGAGCAGATAACTCCCCCTTTTTAAGGGCGGCGGACAGAATGCCAATGCCCAGCGGCTTGCCAAGAATCAGGATATCGCCAGCTTTGGCGCTGTCATTGCGCTTAATTTTCGCTTCCTCGACAAGTCCCAAGGCGACAAGTCCGTAAATCGGCTCGACGGAATCGATGCTGTGGCCGCCCGCCAGCGGAATACCCGCCGCTTCGCAAGCCATGTGACCGCCGCGCACGATATCGCGGATGACGTGATCCGGAAGTTTGTCGAGCGGCATGGCGAGAAGGGCCAGGGCCAGAATCGGTTTTGCCCCCATGGCATAGATGTCGGAAAGGGCGTTGGTGGCGGCGATGCGCCCGAAATCAACGGGATCATCGACGATGGGCATGAAAAAATCGGTGGTCGCCACCAAGGCCATGCCGTTGCCAATGCGGTAAACCGCTGCGTCGTCGCCATTCTCGATGCCGACCAGAAGATCGGGAAAGGCAAGGGCGGATTTGGGAAGATCGGACAACAGACGCTCCAGCACAGCGGGTGCTATCTTGCAGCCGCAGCCGCCGCCATGGGAAAGGCGCGTCAGTTTCACAATCTCGCTCATGATTCGCTCCTGCGCCGTTTCAACAACTGGCTGGCGATGCCGAGGGCAATCTCGGCAGGCGTGTTGTTGCCGATTTTCTCGCCGATCGGACAGATGATGTCGGAGACGAAGGATTCTGGCACCCCATCCTTGTTCAGCATTTTGCGCAACGAGAGAGATTTGGCGCGGCTTCCGATAACTCCGATATAGGGAAAGTTCATTTCCTGCATGGCCAGGGATTTCAGAATGCGCGCGTCTTCGGCATGTCCGATGGTCATGATGACAATGTCGGCCCCCGTGGGAACGCTCTTTGCTCCGTCGGCCATGTCGGAAATCCGGATGGATGTCAGACGGGGCGATGCGGGCAGGGCGGCCAGCCAGTCGGAGCGCGTATCAAAGACCAGGATGCGGCAATCCAGGCTGACCAACAGGCGGCAAAGCGCTTGCGCCACATGCCCGGCGCCGAAAATGGCGATGGTCCAGTCAGAGACGCTGCCTTGGCATTCCAGGAAAACAGTAACCTCGCCGCCACAGGTCATGGCAAGATCACGTTGCAAATTCAGTTTGACCAGTTGGGTGCGCGATTGCTGACGACCTGAGAGCATCTCGCGGCACATCTCTTCGCACTGCTTTTCCAGATGTCCGCCGCCCACGGTGCCGCAAACCAGGCCTTCCTCGGTAAAAAGCGCCTTGGCGCCAAGAATTTGTGGAATGCTGCCCTGTCCCTCGACGATGGTGGCGCTGCAAAAGGGAATATGCGCCAGGTAAAGGTCGCGCGCTTTTTCCAGAACTTCAAGATAGGACATGACACGAAACCTTCAAGGCATGGGGATGGGCAGGAGACCGGCAGACACGTCAAAGCCCTCAGGCTTCATCAGTTCGGCGATTTTGTCGATGATGTCCTTGGGCTGATTTGAAAAGGCCGAGTTCAGGAACAGAATGCGCCGATGAATCAGAGGCGTCTTATTGGCATAGAGGCGCGCCATGACCGCAAGATCGGCAGGCTCGATGATCGATCCCAGGGGCTTTCTCGTCATTTCGGACCAAAGTTTTGAGCGGAACACGATGTCTTCCGAAAGCGGCTCTCCCAGACCGCGCAATCCGGCTACCAAAATCAGCGTGTCTGCCGAGGCGGGAATGACCGGTTCATGTTCTGCTGGCATCTTCAAGGGACAGCGCTTCGATCCGTCGGCCTCGATCAGGATGCGGCTGAAGCTCTTCATTTCGGCCACGCAGTCGATCAGCTTGCAGGAAAGCCCTGTCTTCTTGGCGCCATCCGTTGTCAGCGTATCATAGGCGAAGACGGGAAGCGTTCCCTTCTGGCTCAAAAGAGATTCCTCTGTCGCTTCGGCTACGACCCGCCAGTCCGAGGTGAATTCTAAAGCCCCCACCTTGGTGGTGGTGGTGGCCAGAACCTGTTCGCCTGACTGGGCGAATTCCCGCGCCAGCGCCTCGATCAAGCTGGTTTTTCCGCCAGCACCAGCCACGGCGATAACGCGCGACACCGCAAGAGTCAGATCACGAGCGATTGGCATGGCTGAGCACGGCCTCCAGCACGGAGCCAGCGATGGCGCGGGCCTTGTCGGAAATGGTATGGCAGTAGGCGACATCGCCCCGGGGGTCGATATCGCCGATCTTGAGCCCCTTGCTGACGAGCGTGCCCGAGCGGATCAATCCACGCAAAATGCCCTCCAGGGGTGCCGTAACAGGTGTCTTCCCGACCTGTCCGATGGCCGCCCCCTTTTCGACCTTGTCTGCAATCTCACGCCAGGCTGTGAATTCGCCGTCGCAGGGGGCGCGCAACACGCGCTCGGCGGCAAAGCCCGCGATGCTGCCGGGGATACCGGTATTGGGGGCGGCAAAACCCTTTTGAATGACACGCCCCAAATCATGGCCGCGGTTGGTCTCAATGACCATATGGGCATCGGTGCCAGCGCAGAATCCAGGGCCAAGAGCGATCACCAGCGGGGCCTCGTCCAATCGTGTGCCCAGATTGCGCTTGGCCAGAATGGCATCGATCACGATATCGGGCTTGAAAAGGGGATGAGCCTGCCAGCAATCGATCTGTGCCACGGCCAGCCGTCCCTGTTTCCAGGCTTCCGTCACCTCCTGGGCTGTAGATGCTTTGCGCGCCTCGATCTCCTCGACCGTCGCCGTACCGGTTTCCAAGGCAGGGCAGAAGGAAACCGTGCGGCGTACGGCCAGGGGCCGCTCGAGATCGATCAGGCAGATATGGCGCATATTGGCCCGATAGAGGCGATGCGCAACAGCGCTTGCCATTTCGCCCGCCCCCTTGATCAGAATCGAAGGCGAGATCATCAAGATTTCTCCATCCTGGCCAGATCTTGCGGGGTGTCGATATCGGCAAAGGGGGTGGGGTCGTCGAAATCGACGAAAGCGATATCGTTGGCATGGGCTTCTAGCAGGGCACGCCCTCCCACGTCGCCCGTCAAGCCCATCAACTCGCCAAACAAGGATTTACCGAAAATAACGGGATTGCGCCGGGCTCCTTGAATGCGGGGAAGACAGATCGCTTTTTTCGATTTGGCGTGGGTCTCGATCAGTCGGTCGATGATCGCGGGCGTCATCAGGGGCTGGTCGGCGGTCAGAAACAAGACAGCCTCGGCCTTGTCCGCCACTTGCGAAAGGCCTTCTTGAATCGAGCTGCTTTGGCCTTCTAGGTAGCGGGGGTTTCTTCTGATCCTGAAGCCGGGTGCGGCGCCAAGATCGGAAAGACATTCCAGCAGGGCATCGCCTTGATGACCGATCACCAGGATTGTTTCGTCAAGTCGCGAGGCCAGGGCTGCCTTCACCACATAACGAATGACCGGTTCTCCCCGAAACCTTGCCAGCAGTTTGTTGCCGGGAAAGCGGCTTGATAAACCCGCCGCAAGAATGACCCCGGCTTTGGACATGCGTTTCAGCTCTCCCGAATGACGCGTTTGGATTTTCCTTCCGAACGCGGCAGACTTCCCGCTTCGACGATCTCGATATCAGGCGTGATGGTGATGCGGTATCTAACGGTCTCGATCAGATAATCGCGGGCTCTGATCAGGTCTGACTCGGACACTTGCTCGCTCATCGGCTCAACCCGGATGATCAGGCGCTTGCCGCTGCCTTGCCTGGGGATCAGCAATTGGAATTCCTGCGAGAACTCGTCGATGCCATGTAAAATCCCCTGAATCTGCGAGGGGAAAATGTTGACGCCGGCAAATTGGAACATATCGTCCGAACGCCCCAGAATGCCGCCTTCAAGACGCATGCTGTGGCGTCCGCAAGAACAGGGCTTGCGCGAGGCGCGCACCAGATCCCGGGTGCGATAGCGTATCAGCGGCGTACTTTCGCAGCACAGATTGGTCAGGATCAGTTCGCCCACTTCGCCATCTTCCACCGGCATCAACGTCTCGGGGTCCAGCACTTCGGCCAGATACATGCCTTCGATCACATGCAGCCCGTCATGGGCTTGGCATTCAAAGGCGAAATTGCCGATCTCGGTCGAGCCCACATCGTCGAAGCATTCGGCCCCCCAGGCGGATTCCAGGAATTTGCGCGTGGCTGGAATGCTGCCGCCCGGCTCACCCGCCACCACAATGCGCTTGACCGGGCTTTCAGCCAGCGGCAGGCCGCTCTTGATGGCCATTTCCGCCAGATATTGCAGGTAGGAGGGGGTGCCGCAAACCACGGTGGCGTTCCAGTCCAGGATATTGCGCAGCCGATCCTTGGAACTTTGTCCGCCGCCGGGCAACACCATCAATCCCGCCTTTTCCATGGCGGTCTGAAATCCCCACCAGGCGACATAAAGCCCGTAATTGAAGGGAAAGAAGGCGATGTCCTTTTCGGTCAGGCCATAGCCGCAGCGATAATGCATGAATTGCTGGTAATAGTTTTCGTGCCAGTCGGTCCGGTTCAGCATGATGCGCACCGGGCGGCCCGTGGTGCCCGATGTCTGAAAGACGCGCACGGCCTCGTCTTGTGGAATGCAATGAAAATCGCCCCAGGGTGGAGCCGCGGCCTGGCTGTCCTTCATCTCGTCCTTGACGGTAAAGGGAATGCGCCGGACATCGTCCAGGCTCTGCATATCCTGAGGGACTATTCCCGCTTCCTTCAGCTTGCGCCGGTAAAAGGGGCTGCGCTCGGAAACATAGGCCAGGCGTTCTCGCAAAAGGTCAAGCTGGTGGTCGGTGAGCGCTTGGCCCGACAACCGTTCCTGCTCTGGCCGCCACATCATGCTTTGCGTCATATCCCCCTCCCTCGCCGTTTCTTATGCAAGTTCCCTTGCCTTCTCGCGCTCCAATTTGCGAAGTCCCGCCAGTATCTTTTCCGGCGTGAAGGGGGCCGAGGTCAGGCGCACCCCTGTCGCATCATAGATGGCATTGGCGATTCCCGCCAGAACGCCCGAAACCAGGCCTTCGCCCACTTCCTTGGTGCGATAGGGCTGGCCAATGCGATATTGCTCGGTAATCACCTCGAAATCCTCGGAACCCGCCATGTTGTGAATAAGCGGCATGCGGTAATCGAGCCAGTTGGGATTAAGCGTATAGCCGTTTTTGGTCATCACCTCTTCCATGAAGGCTTGCCCCAGCGCCATCGAGACCTGGCCGTCCACCTGGCCCTTGATCAGTCCTGGATTGACCGGGAATCCGCAATCATGAACGGTATAGGCCTTGATCAGGCGAGCCTCGCCGGTTTCGATATCCACCTCGACCTCGGCCACCTGGGCGCTGAAGGCGTAGTTTTCCGTCCAGCGGCCCTTGGTGGTGGCCAGGCTGGGATGTGTGGGCTCGTCGCGCATGGTGCGCCAGAAGCCTTCTCCGATGATGGTGTCGCCCCGATGCTTGGCAACGCTGGCGGAAAAAACCTGGGCGTAACTCATGCGTTGTTGGGGATCATGAAGGTTGAAGACGCTCTTGTCCTCAATCCCCAGATCCTCTTCGGGAACCCCCATCTCTTCGGACGCCACCTTCAGAATCTTCTCCCGCGCATGGGTGGCGGCCTGGCGCGTGGCATTGCCGGTGACATAGGTCATGCCGCTGATCCAGGCCCCGATATCCTGGGGCGTGGTGTCGGTATCGGACGTGATCAGCTTGATGTCATCCATGCCCACGGCCAATTCCTCGGCCACGATCTGGCACAGAACGGTCTCGGCTCCCTGGCCGACATCCAAGGCGCCGGTCAGCACGATTACGCTGCCGTCATCATTCAGCTTCACGATCACGCCCGAGCCGTTGGGATAGATCAACGTGCCGCTCATATAGCTGGTAACGCCGATGCCGATGCCGCGCCTAAGCGGGCTTTCCGGATCGGCGGGCGGGCGAGCCTGGCGCCATTTGTCCAGAAAGGCGCTTTTCTGGGAAACCATCTTGATGCAGTCGATCAGGCCCGCTTCGTGGGTGTTGTCGTTGTTGGGCAGTTGCTCCCAGGGGCCGCGCGCATTCTTAAGGCGGATCGTGATGGGATCGATGCCCAGATGTTCGGCGATCATATCCAGATGCGATTCCACGGCAAAGCGCACCTTGGGAGCACCGTGCCCGCGTTGCGGAGCCCGGGTGGTGTGATTGGTATAGACCGCATAGCCTTCGTATTTCAGATTGGGAATGCGATAGGGGCCCATGATGAAGCCCCAGGCCAGAAAGATCACCACGACGCCGCTGCCCCTGTGCGCACCCGCATTGTTGATGATGCGAAAGCGCTGGGCCAGAATGGTGCCGTCCTTCCTGACGCCGGTCTTGATCTCGATGGTCAGGGTCTGGCTGTGCCGGTAGGCCGAAAAGATTTCCTCGCGGTTGGCGGTGATGCGCACCGGGCGTCCGGTCAGCATGCTAAGACGTGCGGCGCAATATTCGTGGGAATAAAGATCGATCTTGCCGCCGAAGGTGCCGCCCACATAGGTCTTGTGGATACGCACCTGCGAATAGGGTAAGCCCAAGGTGCGCGACAGCTTGGCCCGCTTGATAAAGGTGCCCATCGACGAGGTCCAGACATTAAGCTTATCGCCTTCCCAATGGGCCAGCGTGACCTGGGGCTCAAGATAGCCATGTGTGCGCAACTGATTCTCGAAGCGGTCCTCGCGGATATAATCGGCTTCGGCAAAGCCCTTCTCGACATCGCCCCATTCGGTTTCGGTCTTGCCCGCGATATTGACCAAGTCTTCCTTGACCTTGGGATGGGTAGGGCGGATTTCAGGAGCACCCGGCTGCATGGCGGTTTCGGCATCGAAGACGCCCGGCAGAATCTCGTACTCGACTTCGATCAGCTCCAGTGCGCGCTGGGCGGTGATGTCGTCGATGGCGGCGACGGCGGCGATCTCCTCGCCGACATGCGTCACCTTGTCTATGGCCAGCACATCCTGATCGGCCGGATAGCGCGGCGTTTCGACGAAGCCGTGCTTGACGCCGATGGTGTCCTTGGCGGTGATGACGCCCTTGACCCCGGGAAGTGCCAATGCCTTCGAGGGATCGATCTTCAAGATGCGCGCATGTGGGTGTGGGCTTCTCAGCACCCGGCCGATCAGTGTGCCGGGCAGCTTAATATCCTGGGTATAGACGGCGCGCCCGCTTACCTTGTCCGGCCCATCCTTGCGCTTCAGGCTCTGTCCGACATATTTCAGCTTCGACATTCTCGTCCCCTTATTTCATCAAGGGCGCAACGCCCTGGTCCGAGACCTGAAGGATGGCATCGACGATGGCGTTGTAGCCCGTGCAGCGACACAGATTGCCTTCCAGCGCCTTCTTGATTTCGGGCAGCGAAGGCTTGGGGTTGTTCTTCAAAAGCGCCTTGGCCGACATCAGAATGCCGGGGGTGCAAAAGCCGCATTGCGTAGCACCTTGATCCAGAAAGGCCTCTTGCAAGTCGCCCAGCTTGCCGCCTTCGCTCAAGCTCTCCACGGTTTCGACGGTCTTGCCGTCGCATTCCACCGCCAGCGTGATGCAAGACAGCACGGGCTTTCCGTTCAAAAGAACGGTGCAGGCCCCACAGGTGCCCGACTCGCAGCCATCCTTGGTGCCGGTCAGGCCGACATGATCGCGGATCACTTCCAGCAGCATGATGCGCGGGCGCACCATGACTTCCCGAACCTCGCCATTGATGGTGAGCGTGATCAGGCGGGGCGCCGGGCGGGCTTTGGCTGTTGCATCTCTCATGACCGGTTCTCCTTTAGTCCCTTTCCTGCCCGCTCGACGGCCAAGCTCAGCGTGCGCTTTAAGTGCACGCGGATATTGTCGCGCAGATAGGGTTTCGAGAAGCCGTGATGCGGCAGCGGATTCACCTCTTGGCTGGCTTGATCGGCCAGCATGCGCAAGTTGGCCGGATTAAGCTCAAGGCCTCTCATGGCCGCCTCGGTCTTGTCCAGGCGCACAGGCCCCTCGTTCACGGCCCCGATGGCGATGCGGGCATCTGAGCAGACCAATCCGCCAGCCTTCACTTCCAGCGCCACGGCCATCAAGGCGGTTGCAAATTCCAATCCGCCGCGCACGGTCGATTTGTGATAGCCCCAGCCGAAGTGCGAGGGGGCGGGGGGGATATGAATTCTGCGGATCAGTTCGCCGGGATTAAGCGTGTGGGGGCGCAGTCCGTCGCCGGTGAAAAGGGCGGCGATGGGAAGACGGACCTCGCCGCCAGCACCCAGCACGCTCACCTCGGCATTCAAGGCCATCAGGACGGGGGCGATATCCGACATGTAAACAGACCAGCAGACATTCTTCTTGTTTTTGGGGAAGGGGTAACAGCAATCGCCGCCTCGCTTGAAGCAGGGCTCGACGAACTGAAAATCATGTTTCTGATTAAGATACAGACAGCGGGTTTCCTGGCACAGATTGCCGCCCAGGGTTGCCACCTGTCGGATTTGGTTGCCTGCCACGCTATGCGCACTGGCGGCCAGCATGGGGGCGGCATCGCCGACCAGCTTGCTGTGTTCTATTTCGGACAGTTTGGTCAGGGCATCGATCTCAAGCCAACCCTTAGCGTCCAGGGTGGGCGGCGCGTAGGGAATGGATGTCAGACTGATCAGCCGTTCCGGTTTCGTAATGCCGATTCGCATATTGGGGATCAGATCGGTGCCGCCCGCCAGAAAGCGGGTCTCTTCCGAAACCTCGTTCAAGCGCGCCACCGCCGCTTCGGCCGAGGGCGAGCTTTCATGCTCGAAATCGAACAGGATCATGTGCGGCGTTTCCCTGGGTTGGCGTTCTTTTACGGCCTTTGGAAAATCCTAGCCCCAATATAGTTTGTAAGTCAAACTATATTGGGGCAAAGATGGAAGGGCGATTTGAATTTCTCCCAGAATTTGGCTATCACGATCAGGAGAAAGGAAATTCGCTCCATGGCACGAGGCAGGAAACCCCCGACGCAAGCCGATCCGGTCGATTTTGCGGGCCTTCGCAGCTATATCGGCTATATGGCCCGTCAGGCCCAGACGGCGGTGTTTCGGGATTTTGCCCGTATCACGGAAGAAACAGGCCTGACACCCGGCGAGTTCAGCCTGCTGACCCTGATCGGGGCCAATCCGGGGATCAACCAGATCACCCTTGTCACCTTGCACAATCTGGACAAATCGACCTTGTCCCTGGCGATCAGGGATTTGATGCGCAAGGAACTGATCGAACGGAAAAAGGATAGCAGGGATGGGCGCTATTATGCCCTGCGCCTGACCCGCCAGGGAGCCTTGCTGCTTGAAAAGGCGACGCTGCTGGTTGAAGAGCAGGAGCGCAAGATGGACGCCACCTTGAAGGCGGGAGAGCGCGCCCAGTTGTTGGACATGCTAAGGCGCCTGTCGAAGGCGTTCGATTAGAGCGTTTCCCGCTCAATCCAACTGTAAGAACAACGCTTTCAGATAGGCCGATTCAGGCAATTGAGGATGGACGGGGTGATCGGGCCCGGCGCCACCCTGGGCCAGAATGCGCCCGCTGCGCCTGTTAATTCCTTGAATCACCTCGGATTGAAACAGCTCGAGCGGCATATGGTGTGAGCAAGACGCGATGACCAGGAATCCCTCCGGTTCGACCAAAGAAGCGGCCAGACGCGCCAGCTTGCGATAGCCCCTGGCACCCTGAGCCAGATCCTTCTTCGATTTGACGAAGGCGGGCGGGTCGGCGATAACCAGTCCGAAGCGCTCGGGGCGCTTTCCCGCTTGCTCAAGAAACTCGAAGATATCGGCTTTTTCGTAGCTGATCTTGGCCGCAACGCCGTTTCTTTCGGCTGCCTTTTGCGCCATCTCGAGGGCAGGGGCGGAACGATCAACGCATTGCACCTGCGTTGCTCCCTGGCAGGCTGCCAGCACACCAAAACCGCCAGCATAGCTATAGAGGTCGAGGACGCTTTTTCCCTTGGAAAGATTTGCCGCCAAGGCGCGGTTGGGGCGCTGATCGAAGAACCAGCCGGTTTTCTGTCCCTCGCCAGGATGAGCAAAGAAGAAGGCGCCGTTCTCCTCGATCTCCAAGGGGGATTCGAAGCTGCCGGTGATGGTTTCGTAACAGGTCTCAAGCCCTTCAAGACGACGCACGGGACTACTTCCATCCCAAAGAATGCCGGCTGGGGCCAGAACGGTTTCAAGAGAATCCAAGATGAGAGGGCGCAAGTTCTCTGCCCCGGCGCTGTTGGCTTGAACGGTCAGATGATCATTGAAGCGGTCGATAATCAGGCCGGGCAGACCGTCGGCCTCGGCGTGAATCAGGCGATAAAAGGGGCGGTCGAACAAGGTTTCGCGCAATGCCAGGGCTTGTCGAATCCGCTGGGCGATGAAGGCGGAATCGATCACCTGATCGGGGTTGCGCGATAAAAGGCGCGCCGCAATCAGGCTGTGCGGGTTGAAATAGGCCGTGCCCAGGATTTCGTCGCCCGCATCTTGAAGGCGGACCAGACTGCCCGGCGCCAGCGCTTTGGCTCGGGCATCCATGTCGATTTCATTCGAAAAAACCCAGGGATGACCGGCCCGAAGGCGTGAACTGCGGCCCTTTTGCAGGCGGAGGAGGGGCAGGGAGGCAGGGGGGAGGTTTGACAAGGTGGCGGCGGTCATCTTATAGTTCTTTCACCTAATATAAAGGGCGGCGGCTAGCTTACCATGGCCCGAAGCGGATACGACAAAGGACTGGCACTCAAAACCTTGCAGGCCAAGCTGCAAGGTTGGTCGCGTATTCTGCTGCTGGCCCTTGTTTTTCAACTGGCTTACTCATCGGCGGGTTTTTCCAGCTCGTCACACGGCAGCACTTCATCCGCTCAGGCCAATGAGGTTTGCGGTCGCGATGGCGTTCTGAAGCCGATTCCTGAGGGACAGGCCCCCCGCTTGGTCCTTCACGACGACTCGAGCTGCCAATGCTGCCTTCCCCTGACCTGTGGTGGCCCTGCTTTGCTGGGGGGCGGAGCGCTTCCGGAGGCCCTATCCGGCCCGCCGACAAAAATATTTTTTGTTAGCTACCGCACAAATCTCCCTGCCTATGCGCAGGCCTTCGCCCAACCACGGGCCCCACCGCAGCTTTAAGCAGCGTATAATACACTGAAATATAAAGCCAATTAGAGCCTTACATGGGACTGACGCCATGTAAAGACAGGTGAAGATTTGCCGCATGGCAACGTGAGCAAATTCTTATATATTTTTTTGCGATTTGATCTAGATCAATGGAGGCTGTTGGCGCGAGGGGCATAGTCCATCCGCCAAGTGTGGTTTTAGGTCTGGCTCGCCACCCTGAAACGAAGCGCGGCAAACGGGTTTTACGGGCGTTTCCCTGGCAAAGGGGCAGCCGCAAGACCCGGAATTCGAGCCGGACAAGGGTTCGAATCGTATCGAGTGGCGGCCCTTGGGCCGTCAGGGGAATAGTTTTTCGGTCGAAACAGGAGTTTCGCATGACCCAAGCGACCTATATGGACGCGGCCCCGTACCAGGATGATCTCGTCAAGAAGTTCGTTCTCGCAGCGACCTTCTGGGGGATTGTCGGTTTTCTGGTCGGAGTCGTGATTGCCTCGCAGTTGGCCTTTCCGGCGTTGAACCTTGGCCTCGAATGGACCTCTTTCGGACGCCTGCGTCCGGTCCACACCTCGGCGGTCATTTTTGCATTCGGCGGCAACGTGCTGTTCGCCACCACCTTCTTCGTGGTCCAAAGGACCTGCAAGGTGGGGCTGTATGGCGGCGCTGCTCTCGGCGGCTTCGTCTTCTACGCCTTCCAGGCGCTGATCGTGGTCGCGGCAACGACCTACGTTCTGGGCATCACCCAGGGCAAGGAATATGCCGAGCCCGAATGGTTCGGCGATCTGTTCCTGACGGTCATCTGGGTCGTCTATCTGATCACTTTCGTCGGCACCCTCTACAAGCGCCGTGAGCCGCATATCTATGTGGCCAACTGGTTCTTCCTGGCCATGATCGTGACCATCGCGCTCTTGCACCTGGGCAACAACCTGGCCATTCCGACCGGCTTCTTCGGCGGTTCGTGGCTGAAAAGCTACAACATCTACGCAGGCGTTCAGGATGCCATGACGCAGTGGTGGTACGGCCACAACGCGGTGGGCTTCTTCCTGACGGCGGGCTTCCTTGGCATCATGTACTACTTCGTGCCAAAGCGGGCCGAGCGTCCGGTCTATTCCTACCGCCTGTCGATCGTGCATTTCTGGGCCCTGATCTTCCTCTACATCTGGGCCGGTCCGCACCATCTGCACTACACGGCTCTGCCCGACTGGGCACAGACGCTGGGCATGGCCTTTTCGGTGATGCTGTGGATGCCTTCGTGGGGCGGCATGATCAACGGCCTGATGACGCTGTCGGGGGCTTGGGAAAAGCTGCGCACCGATCCGGTGATCCGCTTCCTGGTGACCTCGATCGGCTTCTATGGCATGAGCACCTTTGAAGGCCCTGCCATGTCGATCAAGGCAGTCAATTCGCTCTCGCACTACACCGACTGGACCGTCGGCCACGTGCATTCGGGCGCTTTGGGCTGGGTGGCTTTCGTTTCCTTCGGCGCCCTTTACTATCTGGTGCCGGTGCTGTGGAAGCGCGAACGCCTCTATTCGATGCGTCTGGTCAGCTACCACTTCTGGATCGCCACCATCGGCATCGTGCTGTACATCACCGCGATGTGGGTGTCGGGCATCATGCAAGGCTTGATGTGGCGCGCCTACGATGATCTTGGCTTCTTGCAGTACTCGTTCATCGAGACGGTGGCGGCCATGCATCCCTACTACGTGATCCGTGCCATGGGCGGCGTTCTGTTCCTCGTGGGTGCATTGATCATGGCCTATAACTTCATCCAGACCATTTTGGGCAATATGCGTGACGAAGTGCCTTACGAGGCAACCGGCTACGTATTGGCTCGCGGTTAAGGGGGTGGCAATGTTCAGCCATAAAATCTTCGAAACAAACACCCTTGTCTTGATCGTCGGCATCGTCGTTTCGGTGGCGATCGGCGGTCTGGTCGAGATCATTCCTCTGTTCACCATCGAAAACACCATCGAGAAGGTCGAGGGGATGCGTCCCTATTCGCCTCTCGAACTGGCGGGCCGCGGCATTTACGTCCGTGAAGGATGTTATAACTGCCACAGCCAGATGATCCGTCCCTTCCGCGACGAAGTGGAGCGTTACGGTCATTACAGCCTGGCGGCTGAAAGCCAGTACGACCACCCGTTCCAGTGGGCTTCCAAGCGCACGGGCCCCGATCTGGCCCGCGTGGGCGGCAAGTATTCGAACGACTGGCACGTCAAGCACATGATCAATCCGCGTAACGTCGTCTCGAAATCGATCATGCCGACTTATGCGCATATGACGCGTCCTCTGGCGGTGGCTTCCACCATCGCCGGCGAGATGAAGACGCTGAAAGTGGTCGGCGTCCCTTATACCGACGAGCAGATCGCCAATGCGGTTGCCGATCTCGAGGCTCAGGCCAAGGGCGGCGATGCGGCAAAGGCTGTCGAGGCCCGCTACCCGAAGGCAAAGATCGGCGACTTTGACGGCAAGCCTGACGAGATTACGGAGATGGACGCCATGGTGGCCTACCTCCAGATGCTCGGCACGCTGGTCGACATCAAGTCGGTCAAGCCCGAGCTGGTTAACCGGTAAAAGGAGCAAGGGACGTGTCATTGCAAGAAATCTATCAGTTGGCACGTCCCTTATGGACGGTTTGGATTTTCTTAGTCTTCTTAGGGATAGTGGCGTGGGCTTTCTGGCCGAAAAACAAGGCCAAGCTGGAAGAACACGGCTCGATCCCCCTGAATGACGATTGAACGAGGAGCGCTCGATGGCTAACGTCGAAAAGGATCTCATCTCCGGTCAGAACACGACCGGTCATGAGTGGGATGGCATCAAGGAGCTGGACACTCCCTTGCCGAAATGGTGGGTCTATATTTTCTGGGCCTCAATTCTGTGGTCGATTGGATATTTCGTTCTCTATCCGTCGATTCCTTTCCTGAAAAGCTACACCAAGGGCTATTTCAACTATAGCTCTCGCGACGAGCTGGCCAAGGATCTGGCGGTTCAGGCCCAGCAGCGTGGCAAGTGGCTGGCCGATTTCCAGGGCAAGGAAGTTGGCGAGATTGCCAAGGATCAGGGCCTGCTGCGCTATGCGATGGCGGGCGGCAAGGCGGCCTTCAACGAAAACTGCGCGCCTTGCCATGGCGTGGGTGGTGGCGGCTCGCTGGGCTTTGCCAACCTGACCGACGACGAATGGATCTGGGGCGGCAAGCTGGAGGACATCCAGCAGACCATCGCCTACGGCATCCGCTCGGGCCATGAAAAGGCCCGCTTTGCCGAGATGACCAAGTTCGGTGTCGAAGGCGTTCTGAAGCCGGCCGAGATCGATCAGGTTGCCGATTATGTGCTGGGCCTGTCCTCGGGCAAGGGCGATGCCAATGCCCCCGGTGCCCAGATCTTTACCGACAACTGCGTGGCTTGCCATGGCGAAGGCGGCGTTGGCATGCGTGAGACGGGTGCGCCCGCTCTCAACAACGCCATCTTCACGCATATCAAGGGCGACAAGACTTCAATTGCCCTTCAGGTCTCCAACCCCCAGCACGGTGTCATGCCTGCCTGGGCGGATCGCCTGGGTGCCGAGACGGTCAAGATGCTTGCCATCTATGTTCATTCGCTGGGTGGCGGCGAAAAGTAAAATGACCTTAGGTCTTTAGGATCGAGCAGGCCGCCGCTTTCTTGATGGAAGCGGCGGTTTTGTTTGATCAAGGTCAAGAAAAAGAGCCCATATAAGGGCTGGATTGTTAGTTGAGAATGGCCTAATATAAAAGCCTTCACAATGAACTGGCCCATGGTTCTGGGCCTCTTCGCCAAGCCGCGCCGCCTAACTTCGGCATGTTGAAACGGTATGGCGGTTATGCGCACCAGCCCCTTTTGGTGCGCAAGCTTGCGCTACAGTCTGGCGCCAACATTGTAATCAGGACGGAACGAGAGATGGCAAATTCTTCGCCCGCAGCAGCCAAGATAAAAGGCAAGCAAAGCAAGCTTTACTCTTCTTATGAGAAGCCCTATCCACGCAATGTCAAAGGGGCTTTTCGCCGCTATAAGTGGCTGACGCTGTTCGTTCTGTTGGGCATTTATTATCTGGCGCCCTTTTTGCGCTGGGACCGCGGCGAGGGGCCAGGCCAGGCCATTCTGATCGACATGCCGGCCAGACGCGCCTACTTCTTCTTCATCGAGATATGGCCGCAGGAAGTCTATTACCTGACCGGCCTTCTGATCATCGCCGCCATCGTTCTGTTTGCCGCAACGTCGCTGTTCGGGCGTGTCTGGTGCGGCTTTGCCTGCTTCCAGACAGTGTGGACCGATTTGTTCCTCTGGGTCGAAGCGAAGGTCGAGGGTGATCGCACGCACCGCATTCAGCTCGACAAAGGATCTTGGACGGTTGCCAAGTTCGGCAAGAAAACGCTGAAGCATATTCTCTTCATGATCATCAGCCTGCTCACCGGCGGAGCCTGGATCATGTATTTCAATGATGCCCCCACCGTGCTGGGCGAGATATTCCGGGGCGAAGCGGGCAGCGGCACTTATCTGTTCCTGTTTCTCTTCACGGCCACCACCTATGTCATGGCGGGCTGGGCCCGAGAGCAGGCCTGCATCTATATGTGCCCCTATGCCCGATTCCAGGGTGCCATGCTGGATGACGAATCGCTGATCATCACCTATGAAGGCTGGCGCGGCGAGCCCAGGGCGCATGCCAAGACCGACGACAACTTCGAGGGACGCGGCCATTGCGTGGATTGCAAGGCCTGCGTTCAGGCCTGTCCTACCGGCATCGATATCCGTGAAGGCTCGCAACTGGCCTGCATCAATTGCGGTTTGTGCGCCGATGCCTGCAACGATGTGATGGACCGGTTTAAATTGCCTCGCGGTCTGATCACCTATGATTCTGTCGCCAACCAGAAATCCAGATCGACAGGCGAGAAACCGCAATCGCATCTTTTGCGTCCGCGCACCATGATTTATGCCGCCGTGCTGGTCATCGTCAGTGTCGTCATGGCCTATTCTCTGTCCACGCGCGACCGCTTGAAGCTGAATGTGCTGCACGAACGAGCCCCCTTGTTCTCGCGTTTGTCGGATGGCGGGGTGCGCAACGGCTATACCCTCAAGATACTCAACATGGTTCGAGAAACCCGCGAGATCGCCTTTGAGATCGAGGGAATCAAGGTCGCCAAGACGACGGTTATCGGCCGGGAAGATGCTGGCGAATCTCCCATGCTGCCGGTCAAGCCTGACTCGGTGGGCGATTACCGCCTATTCGTCTCGGTGGCGCGTGAGAATGTGCCCAAGGGATCGGTGCCCATCACCGTTGTCATCCGCGATTTGAAGACCGGCGAGACGGCCAGGGCGCTGGATGTCTTCGCAGGACCGGAGGAATAGGAATGGACATGGCCAAGACGCGCAAATCCGGCTGGTGGTATCCCTATATCTTCGTGGCGGCCTTCATGGTCGTGCTGGTTGCCAATGGCATCATGATCTATTCGGCCACCAGCACCTTTACCGGCCTTGAAACCGAGAACCATTATGAAAAGGGCAATGCCTACAACACGAATATCGCGATGACCCGCAGACAGGCGGAACTCGGCTGGCAGGTCGAGGCCAAGGTCGATCCGGTTGCCGATTCAAGCATGGGGGCCAGGCGCCTGGTGGCGGTCGAGGCCAGTTTCAAGACCAAGGACGGCGCTTCCCTGGATGGCATGGCGGTGCGTGCGCTGTTCATCCGTCCGGTTCAGCCGGGCCATGACGTCAGCATTCCCCTGGTGTCCAAGGGAAATGGCCTCTATGCGGCCAGGGCGGAACTTGATTTTCATGGGGTCTGGGATCTGCGCGTGGTTGCCATTGCCGAGAAGGACAGCTATCAACTGGCCCAGCGTATCCAGATACCTTGAAGGTCAGGCCGTAAACACATAAACCCCACGAGACGCGCTTGTGGTGAAAATGTCCGGATGACAGGAGAAAAACGATGAGCGTATCGGTGATACGGTCGAGATTTTCGACGCATCAGCCGGCCATTTTCACCCAAGCCCGAAGGGACGCGGTGCTTTTCGTGCCCGGATGTGTTGCTTGCCCCTTGTGGACGTCCAGTCCACGGCGGGTCAAGCGCCTGCCCGGACACGAAAATCTCCAGCGCCGCGTCCGTGGCGTTTACGAGTTTACGGCCTAGATGCCCAGTTGCCGTCACTGTGGCCAGGAACTGATCCCCGGCAAAGAGATCGAGGGCGGCTTTTGCTGCGCCGGGTGCAGGGCGGCCTTTTCCCTGATAGAGGGCCTGGGGCTCGATCAATATTATCAGCGCCGCTCATTAGATCCCACCCAGCGCGCCCTGGTGCCCGAGGATGACGAGGCGCAGTCTCTCGATTTTTCGGTACACGCCAAATCCTATCAGAAGGACGAACAGGTTCTCTATCTGATGGTCGAGGGGTTGCATTGCGCGGCCTGCGTCTGGCTGATCGAGAATGTGCTGGCCCGTAAGGAGGGTGTTACGCATGCCCGCCTCAACATGACCACGCGCCGTCTGGAGTTGCGCTGGAAGACCGGCTTGGCCGATCCCAATGAGCTGATCCATGCCGTCGCCCAGCTTGGTTACCGCCTTGTTCCCTATGATCCGAAAGCGTTGGGTGACGCCGTCTCGGCGCATGAGCGGATGCTGCTGAAATGCATGGCCGTGGCGGGCTTTGCGGCGGGCAACGTCATGCTCTTCTCGGTCTCCATCTGGGCGGGGAATGCCGACACCATGGGTTGGGCGACCCGCACCTTCCTGCATTGGCTGTCGGCTTTGATCGTCCTGCCCGCCGTGGCCTATTCCGGCCGTCCCTTCTTCACGTCGGCGCTGGAGGCCTTGAGGGTGGGGCGCACCAACATGGATGTGCCGATTTCCCTGGGGGTGCTGCTGGCCACAGGCATGAGCCTTTGGGAAACCATCCGGGCTGGCGAGCATGCCTATTTCGACGCCGCCATCTCGCTTTTGTTTTTTCTGCTGATCGGTCGTTATCTCGACAGCCGGGCCAGGGGTCGGGCGCGGGGGGCGGCTTCGCATCTCATCGCTTTGGGGGCTCGCGCCGTCACCGTGCTGTTGCCCGATGGGTCGCGCAAATTGCTGCCGCCCGGTCAGGTGCCCGCCAAAAGCATTGTTCTGGCAGCACCGGGCGAGCGGATCGGTATCGATGGATGCGTGATCGAAGGTGTTTCCGATCTCGATGCCAGCCTGATCAGCGGCGAAACGCTGCCGGTTCCAGCCAAGCCGGGCACTCTGGTCTTTGCGGGCATGCTGAATCTGTCGGCGGCCTTGCGCCTGGAAGTCACGGCCACCGGCGAGGCCACCTTGCTGGCCGAAATCGTGCGCCTGATGGAAACGGCAGAGCAGGGACGCGCCCGCTATGCCGCCATCGCCGACCGGGTGGCGCGCTGGTACGCCCCCGTGGTGCATCTGGCGGCCCTTCTTACCTTTCTCTTTTGGACAATGTGGGTGGGGCTGGCCTGGCAGCCTTCGTTGATGATCGCCGTCTCGGTTCTGATCATTACTTGTCCCTGTGCCTTGGCGCTGGCGGTGCCGGTGGTGCAGGTGGTGGCTTCGGGGCGCTTGATGCGCCGGGGGATTTTGTTAAAGAGTGCGACCGCCCTGGAGCGTCTGGCCCTGGCCGACCATGTGCTGTTCGACAAGACGGGAACCCTGACGCTGGGCCGGGCGGACCTGATGCCGGGCGATTGGACAGACAAGGATTTGGCGGTGGCGGTGGGTCTGGCTGCGGCCAGTCGTCATCCCCTGGCCCGCGCCCTGGCCCGCGCCCGCCCCGATATCCTTCCCGAAGCCCATGTCTCGGAGATGGCCGGGCTTGGATTGGAATGCCAAGGCGTGCGTCTGGGGCGGCGCGCCTGGTGCGGAGTCTCGGATGATCTGGCCGATGGCGTCGGGCCGGAATTATGGCTGGCCCGCCCCGGCAGGGCGGCCGTCCGCTTTTCCTTCGAGGATGCGCCACGCCTTGATGCCGAGACAACGGTCAGCGACTTGAAGAACAAGAATTATATTCTGGAATTGCTGTCGGGCGACCGAAAGGCGGCAGTCGAATCCCTTGCCCGCAGAGTAGGCATAAAAAACTGGAGATCTCTCTGTCTGCCTGCTGACAAGGTGGCCCGGCTGGAGGAACTGAAGGCGGCTGGGAAGCATCCCTTGATGGTGGGGGACGGGCTGAACGACGCCCCCGCCCTGGCGGCGGCCTTCGTCTCCATGTCGCCCTCGACGGCGGTGGATGTCAGCCAAACCGCGGCTGACGTGGTCTTTCAGGGTGATCGGCTGGCGCCCGTGGCCGAGACCCTGGCCGTGGCCCGAAGTGCCAGTCGGCTGGTGAAACAAAATTTCGCGCTTGCTTTGCTCTATAATCTGGTTACCGTCCCCCTGGCGATGTCCGGGCACGTAACACCGCTGATTGCAGCGGTGGCCATGTCGAGTTCGTCGCTGGTCGTGATCCTGAATGCGCTGCGCCTTGGGAGACGCACTTGACCAATCTGTTGATTTTGATTCCGGTGGCGTTGTTGCTGGGCCTGGGGGGCTTGATGGCCTTTCTGTGGGCTTTGAGGTCCGGGCAGTTCGAGGATCTGGACGGGGCGGCACACCGTATTTTGTTCGATGACGAGCCGATCAACGCAAAACCGGATATCAAAAAGGATACCCCTTCCTCATGAATGCTTCCTTTGATGTCCGCGACAGCCGCGATCCGGCCGATACAGAGGGGAGCCGTCCCAGCGACCATCCCACTCAACTGTGTCGCATCTGCGATATCAACCGTGAAACCTCGATCTGTTCGCGGCTGCCCAAGGACGAGTTCACCCGGGTCTTGGCGCTGCGTGACCAGTTCCAGTTTCCGCCGCTGCACACCATCTTTCGGGAAGGCGACAGGGCGGCCCACATTTATGCGCTGACCTCGGGTTCCGTGAAGCTTTACAAGCTGCTGTCCGACGGGCGACGCCAGATCGTGGGTTTTCTCTTTCCCGGCGATGTTTTCGGCCTGACCAATCTGGGAGGCTATCCCTACACAGCGGAAACCTTGAACCAAGCCAGTACCTGCCGCTTTCCGCAGAAGGTGCTTGATCCAACGCGCGAATCGGTGCCGATGCTGGAAAGGCGCATGTTCGATCTGGCTGTCCGCGAATTGATGCGGGCGCATGAGCAGATGCTGTGGCTGGGCCGCAAGACGGCGCAGGAACGTCTGGCCTCGTTTCTGGCCTCGTTGGCAAGGCGCGCCACCGAGCGGGGCCAGCCGGAGAGTCCGGTCGCCCTGCCCATGAGCCGCTCGGACATCGCCGACTTTCTGGGCCTTACCATCGAAACGGTCAGCCGCACCTTTACGCATCTGAAGAAGCTGGGCGTTATCCTGATTCCCGACAATTCGCATGTCATGCTGAATAACGTTCCCTTGCTGATCAAGCTCTCCGAAGGCGGGGCCGAGTAATGCTGATTGCCGCCAGCCCGGCCGAGTTGCGGGCCAGCGTTTCCGCTTGGCAGAAAGAGGGGCTGAAGGTTGGGTTGGTGCCGACCATGGGGGCCTTGCATGAAGGGCATTTGTCGCTTCTGGCCAAGGTGCGTGAGCAGGCGGATCGCGTGGTGGTGTCGATCTTCGTCAATCCCACCCAGTTCGGACCCAACGAGGATTTCAGCCGCTATCCCCGCCAGGAGGAAGCGGATATTTCTCTCCTGAAGCAGGCCGGATGCGATCTGGCCTATCTGCCCACCGTCGCTGCCATGTATCCGCAAGGATTTTCGACGACGATTTCCGTATCGGGTGTTTCGGAAGGGCTTTGTGGAAACTGCCGTCCCGGGCATTTTTCCGGCGTTGCCACCGTGGTCGCCAAGCTGCTGCTGCAAGGTCTGCCTGATCTTGCCGTCTTCGGCGAGAAGGATTACCAGCAACTTCAGGTGATCAAGCGCCTGGTTCTAGATCTCGATATTCCGGTGCGCATTCTGGGCGCTCCCACCTTGAGGGAGGCCGATGGCCTGGCCAAGTCATCGCGCAATGCCTATCTGACGCCAGAAGAACGCAAGGTCGCCCCCTCTCTTTACCGTCTGCTCTTTGAAGCCGCCAAGCGCGTGCAGGCTGGCGAAGCGGCCTCCCTGGCTTGTTTTGAAGCGGCGAAGGCCTTGATCGAGGCGGGCTTTGCCAAGATCGATTACCTTGAAGTGCGCGATGCGGACAGCCTTGCCCCGGTCGAGCATCCCAAAGCCCCGGCCCGCATTCTGGGGGCCGCCTGGTTGGGCCGCACACGCCTGATCGACAATCTCCCTCTGACCTGATTTGCAATTTACGCTTCGTAAATTCAGGAGAAGGGATGCCAAGCTGTTTCGTTTGCGCTAGAGTGTGCAGCGCAGCATCCCGGTCTGCCCCGCTAAATGAGGAGTGCCATGCCTTATAAGGATATCCTCGTGCATGTCGACGGTTCCAAGAGCTGTGCTTCGCGAATCGAACTGGCGGCATCGGTGGCGCGCGCACAGAACGCGCATCTGATCGGATTGTTCGTCGCAGCGAGCCCAGAGGTTCCGGAATTCGTTCAGGCCATGATGGGTCAGCAGGTTCAGGATGTTCAGGCAAAGTTTCTGAAGGAAGCGACGGAAACAGCCCAGAAGCTTTTCGAAGGCATTGCCAAGTCCGCGGGCGTTGCCGCGGAATGGCGTGCCGTAGAGGGCCATCCGATCGAGCAGCTTTCCCTGCACGGTCGCTATGCCGATCTGGTCGTGGTCGGACAGCGCGACACATCTTCCGGGGCCGATGCCGCTTCGATCGATATCGCGGATGATTTGGTCTTTGAGCTGGGCCGCCCGGTGATGGTTGTGCCTTATACCGGAAATTTCAAGAAAGTGGGCGAACGGATCATGGTGGCCTGGAATGCCTCGCGCGAGAGCACCAGGGCCGTGGGCGATACGGTTCCGCTTTTAAGGGATGCCAAGCAGGTGATCGTTCTGGCCATCAATCCCAAGGGCGGGCGGAACGGCCACGGCGCCGTGCCGGGGGCGGACATCGCCCAGCATCTGGCCCGTCATGGGGCGAAGGCCGAGGCCCAGCATGTCTTTGCCGAAGATGTCGATGTCGGAAACATGCTGCTGTCACGCGCCGCCGACGAGAATGTCGATCTGATCGTCATGGGCTGCTATGGCCGCTCGCGCCTGCGCGAGATGGTGCTGGGCGGGGCGACGCGCCACATCCTTAAGCACATGACCGTTCCAGTCATCATGTCGCATTAGAGAACTTACGTTCCAAAAGCCGGGGCCGGTCTTGTGAAAGACCGGCCCTTCGTTTTGGAGAGAGTCGCGACGTTACGAAGGGCTACTTCGCGGCCATATAGGCGTCGATCACCTTGGCGTCCGAGGATTTGATGGTCATGCCATCGGGCCCGGCGCCGATCTTGGTGTACTGTTTGGCGGGCTCGCCCGTCTTCTTGAACTGCTCCAGGTCCTTCGAGCCTTCCTCGAACACCCAAAGACGGCCATCCTTCACTTCTGTGTAATAGCCGGGCTTGCCATAATTGGCGGCGCAGGCAGCCAGGGCCAGAGCGAGCAGGGGGGCCAGAGCCAGAGTCTTGGTCAAGGTCTTCATCTTGTTCCCTCGTACGGTGTGGGGGGGGTAAGGATGGTGCCAAGATGGCCCAAGCATTGTTACAAATACAGTGTCAGTTCCGTGACAATGTGCCTGTTTTTCGCCATGGAAAACGTCACAAATCCATAACAATTTTCCATCCTGTTCGCCAAGAAAGCACAGGGCGAGGGCGTTGATTTTCTAGCGCCTGTTCAGCCTGGGTTCAGCTTGTCTTGTGCATGTTCGCCATCATCGGGGGAGGTGTCTTGACGGTGACAGCCGTCACTTCCTCAGTCCCAGAAAACGGATATGAAAAAGGCAAGAGTTCGCTTTGGCCTGTGGAAATGACAAGTAAACGCCAGAAAGAAAATTCAGGAGAAGGTTCATGCGTGTTGCATTCAATTGCGCCCTGTTGGGGGCTACGTCCGTCTTGCTTGCCGGCTGTGTGGCCGGACAGGAGATCGGAACGAAAATTGGTTCCTGGCAGCCTCAGGGGATCAGTACGGCGCCGGTCAAGGGCGAGCCTTTACCCAATTTCGTGATTGGAGAATCCTTTCATTTCGACGATGGGCGCAGCGAAACCGTGGTCGGCGTCGATGGCGAAGTCCTGACCTGGCGCGCCAGCGGCGGCGTTTCACGGACCACTTTCAGAAATCCCTTGCTGCCCTATCTGCAATGGTGGGGTGGGCAATATGCCGGACGTCTTCAGCAGACCGATCTCAAGCCTACAACCTTGTGGCCACCGTCGCCTGGGCAGTATACCCGATTCTATCTGGTGATGACCGAAGCACAGCTTGGCAAGGCCGAACAGCGTTACACGCAAGATTGGGAATGCAAGGTCGATGGCGCTGGAAAGACGACAGTGCCCGCCGGAACCTTCGATACCCAGAAAGTGGTCTGCTACAGGACCTATTCCGGCTATCTGCGCCAGACGCGCACCTTCCACTACGCCCCGGCGCTGGGCTATTACGTGGCGCGCCATGATGAATCGGTGTCCAACGGAACATCGGGACGCAAGCTGACGGCTCATGAATTCGACACCAGCGTTCTGCCCGATGCCGAACGCAAGGCCTTGGTTGCCCAGGTGCAAGCGACGCTTGGCAAATCGCCCGATGGCAAGCCGGTGGCCTGGCAGGATTCGAAAAAGCAGATCAACGTCCAAATTTTGCCACTTTCGACCGACAACAAAGGGCCGGGCGGCGCCAAATGCCGTTCCTATAACGGCGTGTTCAATCTTGGGGGCAAGACTCTGGTCAATCATCGCCGTGCCTGCCTGGGCAAAAACGGGCAGTGGGTTCAGGCGTAGCGGCTCTTTCAAAATGCAAACGATTCATTCAGGAGAATGTCCATGAGTAACCTGCAGATTTCCCATGAGGCCAAGGCTGGCGCCGATCTCGGGCGCCGCCGGGCCCTGGCGCGCCTTGGCCTGATGATGGCCGCGGTTTACACCGCTCCCTTGCTGCTGAACCTCAACCAGGCCTCGGCCTCGGGTGGCGGCGGCGGCGGCGGTGGTGGCGGCGGCGGCGGCGGTGGTGGCGGCGAAATCCAAAAAACGCGACCGGCCGTCATCATCAGCAACGATTCTTC
>PDZW01000027.1 GCA_002753155.1 Alphaproteobacteria bacterium WMHbin7 | reverse complement strand
CTCTGGCGCTTGGTCTGCGGACGCTTACGAAGTGTGAGCATGATGGCGCCCACCATGGCGACCAGCAAGATCATGCCCGAGGCCTGGAAGAGATAGACATATTTCGTGTAGATGACCTGGCCCAAGGCCTCGGTATTGGTGACCTGCATGAGATCGGGTGTGGCGGCCGCGATCACGTCCTTGGCTTCGGGGGCGACATGCCATCCGGCAAACACGCTGGCCAGTTCGACCAGAAGGACCAGGCCGATGGCGGCTCCCACCGGCAGATAGGTCAGGAAGCCTTGGCGCAGTTCGACGAAATTGATGTCGAGCATCATGACCACGAACAAGAACAGCACAGCGACGGCACCCACATAGACCACGACCAGCACCATGGCCAGGAACTCGGCGCCCAGAAGCAGGAACAGGCCCGCCGCATTGAAGAAGACGAAGATGAGGAACAAGACGGAGTGCACGGGATTGCGTGCAGAAATCACCGCCACCCCGCCCAGAACGGCAAGGATGGCGAACATATAAAAGACGGCGGCCTGGATCATGGTCTCATCCTCTCCACGGCCCTACCGGTAAGGCGCATCGGCTTCGATGCGCGCTGCCAGTTCGGTTTCCCAACGCTCGCCGTTGGCGAGCAGCTTGGCCTTGTTGTACATCAGTTCCGCCCTTGTTTCGGTGGCGTATTCGAAATTGGGGCCCTCGACGATGGCATCCACGGGACAGGCTTCCTGACAGAAGCCGCAATAGATGCACTTCGTCATGTCGATATCGTAGCGCCGAGCCCTGCGCGAACCATCCTCGCGCACCTCGCCCTCAATGGTGATGGCCAGTGCCGGACAGATCGCCTCGCACAGCTTGCAGGAGATGCAGCGCTCCTCGCCATTGGGATAGCGCCTAAGCGCATGCTCGCCACGAAAGCGGGGGGAAAGCGGCCCCTTCTCGAAGGGGTAGTTGATGGTGACGGCGGGGCGGAAGAAGAAATATTTCAGCGTACAGGCCATGCCCTGCAGCAGTTCTACCAGGAAGAAGGCGCGCGCGGTGCGGTTGATGAAGCTCATGATCCCGCCCCCCTCACTTCGGAACCAAGCCGGTGAACTGAAGCACACTGGCGGTAAGCACCAGCCAGGCCAATGACAGCGGCAGGAAGACCTTCCAGCCCAAGCGCATCAATTGGTCGTAGCGGAAGCGCGGGAAGGTGGCGCGAACCCACAAGAAGAAGAACAGCACGAAGCAGATCTTGGCGATGAACCAGATGGGCCCCGGAATCCAAGAGAAGAGGGCGATATCCATGGGGGGCAGCCAACCGCCCAGGAACAGAATGACCGTCATGGCGCTCATCAGAATCATGTTGGCATATTCGCCCAGGAAGAAGAGAGCGAAGGGCATGGCGGAATATTCGACATTGTAGCCCGCCACCAACTCTGCCTCGGCCTCGGGCAGATCAAAGGGCGAGCGGTTGGTCTCGGCCAGACCGGAGATGAAGAAAACGACGAACATAGGCAGATGCGGAATGAAGAACCACACCGACTTTTGCGCCATCACCACATCGGACAGGTTAAGCGACCCCACGGTCAGCAGCACCGAGATCAGAACAAAGCCGATCGAGACTTCATATGACACCATCTGGGCAGCCGAGCGAAGCCCGCCCAGAAAGGCGTATTTCGAATTCGAGGCCCAGCCCGACATGATGATGCCGTAAACGCCGAGGCTTGAGATGGCGAAGAGGTAAAGAATGCCGACATTGATGTCGGCCAGAACGATGCCCTCGCCGAAGGGAATGACCGCCCAGCCGACCAAGGCCAGGAAGAAGGTCATCATGGGAGCCAGGAAATAGACCGTGGCATTGGCCCGGCTGGGCAGCACGGTTTCCTTCAAGAACAGCTTCAATCCGTCGGCCATGGGCTGCAACAGGCCGAAGGGACCCACAACATTGGGGCCTTTGCGCATCTGCATGGCGGCGATGATCTTGCGTTCGGCATAGGTAAGATAGGCCACCGCGATCAAGAGCGGCAGAACGATGGCCACGATCAGAATGACGATCCACAAGAGCGGCCACAGATAGTCGGCCCAGAGATTGAGCAGAAGATCAGCCATGGGTCCCCGTCCTGGGCTCGGCGCCGCTTAAGAAGGTCTCGACGCACACCGCCATGGTGGGCGAGGCCCGGCCGATGGGGTCTGTCATGTAATAATTGGCAATCGCGGTCTTTAATGGCTCGTCGGCCACCGTACCCGCACTGCCAAAGGCGCCCCAGGCGGCGGGCTGGCGCAGATCGGCCCTGGCGAAAACAGCGTTCATATCGCAAAGTCGCGCCCTGATTTGAGGCAGATTGTCGTAGGGCATATGGATGCCGATGGCCCCGGCCACCGCCCGCACGATCTTCCAATCCTCTCTAGCCTGACCGGGCGGAAAGACAGCCAGACGCGTATGCTGCACACGCCCCTCGGTGTTGACGTAGGTGGCGTTCTTTTCGGTATAGGCCGCACCCGGCAGGATAACGTCGGCCCGATGCGCCCCGGCATCGCCATGATGGCCTTGATAGATCACGAAGGCCCTGCCCAGTCGGCTCATGTCGATCTCGTCAGCACCCAGCAGATAGACCAGTTGGATGTCGCCCTTCTCGGCGCCCTCCAGAATCCCCTTAACGTCACGTCCACCCTGGGCAGGAACAAAGCCCAGATCAAGAGCGCCTGCGCGCGCTGCTGCCGTGTGCAGAACCGAAAATCCGTTCCAGCCCTCTTTCACCACGCCGCAGGCTTCGGCCAGTTTGCGCGCCGACGCTAGAATGGCCCCGCCATCATGGCGCGACAATGCGCCCATGCCCAGTATCAGCAGGGGATTCTTGGCCGCCTTCAATTTGGCGGCAAAGGGATGCGCACCAGAGGCAATCGCCTCGATCAGGGCGGCACTCTCGCCCAAATGCTCGGTCTTGTAGGTCAGGTCCATCTTGGGGCCGATGACGCCCACCGGAAAGCCGCCCCTAAGCGAGCGCTTGCGGATACGGGCATTGATCACCGGCGCTTCCCTGCGCGGGTTCGAGCCGATGATCAGCAGCGCATCGGCCTGTTCAATTCCGGCTATGCCCGCATTGAACAGATAGCCGGCGCGACAAGAAGGATCGATCTGGGCGAAATCCTGGCGGCAATCGAGATTGGATACTTTAAGGTCCGTCATCAGGTCTTTCAGCGCCGCCACGGATTCACAATCGGCCAGATCGCCTGCGATGGCGGCCATTGCCTTGGCGTCTGTATTTTTCAGCTTGGCGGAAACCAGCGACAGGGCTTCGTCCCATGTGGCTTCGCGCAACTTCCCGTTCTCACGGATATAGGGCCGATCCAGGCGCTGGCGCATCAGGCCATCGATGGCAAAGCGGCTTTTATCGCCCAGCCATTCCTCGTTGATGTCGTCATTGTTGCGCGGCATGACGCGCAGAACTTCGCCGCCCTTGCTGTCGGCGCGAATATGAGAGCCCACGGCATCCAGCGCATCGATGGTCTCGGTCTTCTTCAACTCCCAGGGCCGCGCCCTGAAGGCATAAGGTGCACTGGTCAGTGCCCCCACCGGGCACAGATCGATCAGACAGCCCGACAATTCCGTGCCGATGGCCTTATCGACATAGGTGTCGATTTCCATATGCTCGCCCCGGCCGATGCCGCCCAGATCGGGCACCCCCGCCACCTCGGTGGTAAAGCGGATGCAGCGGGTGCAATGAATGCAGCGGGTCATCTCGGCCTTGATCAGGGGGCCGAAATTCTTGCGCCGCACGGCATGCTTCTTTTCGGCATAGCGCCCATGATCGCGCCCGAAGGCCACCGCCTGATCCTGCAGATCGCATTCGCCGCCCTGATCGCAGATCGGGCAATCCAGGGGGTGGTTGATCAGGATCAGTTCCATCACGCCCCGGCGCGCCTTCAGCACGTTGGGGGTGCTGGTGCGCACCACCATCCCCTCGCCCACCGGCATGGCGCAGGAAGCGACGGGTTTGGGCGCCTTTTCCACTTCGACCAGACACATGCGGCAATTGCCCGCGATGCTCAAGCGTTCGTGATAGCAGAAGCGCGGAATCTCGATGCCCAGCATCTCGGCCGCCTGCAACACCGTGGTGTTGGCGGGAACCTCGATTTCCTGGCCGTCGATCGTAAGCTTCGGCATCGTTTTCCGTCCTTGCCGTTACAGTCTGGCCTGACGGCGCGCCAGAATGCGGCGCTCCATCTCGGGCCTGAAATTGCGGATCAATCCCTGGATCGGCCAGGCGGCGGCGTCGCCGAGCGCGCAGATGGTATGGCCCTCGACCTGACGCGTCACCTCGTCCAGCATGTCGATTTCCTCGATCTCGGCCTCGCCCGAGACCATGCGCTCCATCATGCGCCACATCCAGCCGGTTCCCTCGCGGCAAGGCGTGCACTGTCCGCAGCTTTCATGCTTGTAGAAGTAGGAAAGCCTTGCGATCGCCTTCACGATATCGGTGGATTTGTCCATCACGATGACGGCGGCGGTGCCCAGGCCAGAGCGCACTTCGCGAAGCGCGTCGAAATCCATCAGCACGTTATCGCAGACATCCTTGGTCAGCACCGGCACCGACGAGCCGCCGGGGATGATTCCCAACAGATTGTCCCAGCCGCCACGCACGCCGCCCGCATGCTTCTCGATAAGCTCCCTTAACGGAATGCTCATCGATTCCTCGACATTGCAGGGCTTGTTGACATGGCCCGAAATGCAGAACAGCTTGGTGCCCGTGTTGTTGGGCCGCCCAAAACTCGAGAACCAGGTTGCACCCCTTCGCAGGATCGTCGCCACCACGGCTATCGATTCCACATTGTTGACCGTGGTGGGACAGCCATAAAGACCGACACCGGCTGGGAAAGGCGGCTTCAAGCGCGGCTGGCCCTTTTTGCCCTCGAGGCTTTCGATCAGGGCCGATTCCTCGCCGCAGACATAGGCCCCCATGCCGCGATGGACATAAACCTCGAAATCCCAGCCCGAGCCGCAGGCATTCTTGCCGATCAGCCCGGCTTCGCGGGCCTGATCGATGGCAGCTTGAAGATTCTCGGCCTCGCGAAAGAATTCGCCGCGCACATAGATATAGGCGGCATGGGCCTGCACGGCGAAACCGGCGATCAGACAACCTTCGACCAGCTTGTGCGGATCGTGGCGCAGAATCTCGCGGTCCTTGCAGGTTCCGGGCTCGCCCTCATCGGCATTGACCACCAGGAAATGCGGCCTGGCCCCCACTTCCTTGGGCATGAAGGACCATTTGACACCGGTCGAGAATCCGGCGCCGCCACGACCACGCAGGCCCGAGGTCTTCACCTCATTGATGATCCATTCGCGGCCCTTGGCCAGAATGTCCTTGGTGCCGTCCCAGTCACCGCGCGACTTCGCACCCTTAAGCCCGAAATCATGCTGGCCGTAGAGATTGGTGAAAATGCGGTCCTTATCAGCCAACATGGTTCAGCCCTCCCCCTTCAAGGTGGTGGGGCCGCCCAAGGGCGCTGAATTCATTCGTCCGTTTTGCGGGCCATGCTTGGGTGTCTCGCCGCGCTTGATGGCTTCCAGCACGCGGGTGACGCTTTCCTCGTCCAGATCCTCGAAATAATCATCGTTGATGGCGGCCACGGGCGCATTGACGCAGGCCCCCGCACACTCCACCTCGGACAGCGTGAACTGTCCGTCGGGCGTGGTTTCGCCTACACCGATGCCCAACGTCTTCTTGCAAGCCGAGACCACCTGGTCCGAGCCCCGAAGCCAGCAGGGCAGATTGGTGCAGACCTGGACATGGTGACGTCCTACCGGCTTCGTATTGTACATGGTGTAGAAATGCGCCACCTCGTACACCTTGATGGGATCAAGCCCCAGAAACTGGGCCACGTAATCCATGGCAGCGCGAGGCAGCCAGCCGCCGACCTGACGCTGGGCCAGATCGAGCAGAGGCATGACAGCGCTTCTGCTCCGCCCCTCGGGATATTTGGCGATGACCTGCTTGGCCTTGACCAATGTCTCGGCGTCGAAGGAAAAGCTTTTGGGTTCTTCGCGGTGCAGACTCATCGGTCGATCTCGCCGAAAACAATGTCGATGGAACCGATGATGGCCACCACGTCGGCCAGCATATGGCCCTTGCCCATCATCTCGAGGGCCTGCAGATGGGCATATCCCGGCGCCCTGATCTTGCAGCGATAGGGACGATTAGTGCCGTCCGAAACCAGATAGACGGCGAATTCGCCCTTGGGGGCCTCGACCGCCGTATAGGTCTCGCCTGCCGGAACGCGCAAACCCTCGGTGAACAGCTTGAAATGATGAATCAGCGCTTCCATCGAGCGCTTCATCTCGGCCCGGGGTGGCGGCGTCACCTTGCGGTCTTCCGCCTTGGCAGGCCCGCCCGGCATCTTGGCCAGGCACTGCTTGATGATCTTCACGGATTCCCGCATCTCGACCATGCGGATCAGATAGCGGTCGTAGCAGTCGCCATGCTTGCAGATGGGGATGTCGAAATCCATCTCGGCATAGCTGTCATAGGGCTGCGACTTGCGCAAATCCCAGGCGATGCCGGAAGCCCGAAGATTGGGGCCTGAAAAACCCCAGTCCAGCGCCTGCTCGGGCGAAACGATGCCGATATCCACCGTGCGCTGCTTGAAGATGCGGTTCTCAGTAACCAGGGTCTCGATATCGTCGATGATCTTGGGAAAGCTTTCGGTCCAGGCGCCGATATCGTCCAAAAGCGCCTGGGGCGTATCGAAGGACACACCACCCGGGCGGAAATAATTAGCATGCAGACGAGCCCCGCAGGCCCGCTCGTAGAATTCCATCAGCTTTTCGCGTTCCTCGAAGCCCCACAGAATGGGGGTCATGCCGCCCACGTCCATCACATAGGCCGTGATGTTGAGCAGATGATTGAGGATGCGCCCGATCTCGCAGTAAAGCGTGCGGATCATCTTGCCCCGGGCCGGAACCTCGATGCCCATCAGCTTTTCCACGGCCAGCACGAAAGCGTGCTCCTGGTTCATGGTGCCGACATAATCCAGGCGGTCGAAATAGGGCGTCGCCTGCAGATAGGTCTTGTTTTCGATCAGCTTTTCGGTGCCGCGATGTAACAGCCCGATATGCGGATCAGCCCGTTCCACCACCTCGCCCGACAAGCCCAGCACAAGACGCAGCACGCCGTGCGCGGCCGGATGCTGCGGGCCAAAATTGACGAAGTAGGTCTGGTCCTCGCTCGTCCCCATCGCCTAACCCTTCGCCTCGCCCTTGGTGACCATGCCCTCCCAGGGGCTCAAGAAATCGAAATTGCGGAATTCCTGCACCAGCTTGACCGGCTCGTAGACGATGCGCTTGGTTTCGTCGTCGTAGCGCACTTCGTAATAGCCGGTCAGCGGGAAATCCTTGCGCAGAGGATAGCCCTCGAAATTGTAATCCGTCAGCAGGCGGCGCAGATCGGGGTGCTGATCAAAGGGAATGCCGTACATGTCGAAGACTTCGCGCTCGAACCAGCCTGCCGTGGAAAAAACGCCGGTCACGGTGGGAACGGCATCGCCCTCGTCGGCCAAAACCTTCACGCGCACCCGCTGGTTATGCTTCAGCGACAAAAGATTATAGACCACCTCGAAACGGTGTTCGCGATCCGGGTAATCGGCGCCGCAGATATCCATCAATTGCTTGAACATGCAGCTTGAGTCATCGCGCAGATGCGTCAGGACATGACCGATGCCGCCCATGCGCGACAGCACGACCAGTTCGCCCTTCTCAAGATGGGTGCCAAGGACATCGTCCGGCAGAGCCGCCTCAATGGCGCTTCCCAATTCATCGAGCGGAAGAGTCATCGCTGATCGCCTATCGCATGATGGTCCCGGTGCGCCGGATCCGCTTCTGCAATTGCAGAATGCCGTAGATCAGCGCCTCGGCGGTTGGGGGGCATCCGGGAACATACACGTCCACCGGCACGATGCGGTCGCAACCGCGCACCACGGAATAGGAATAATGATAATAGCCGCCGCCATTGGCGCACGAGCCCATCGACATCACATAGCGCGGCTCGGGCATCTGGTCATAGACCTTGCGAAGGGCGGGCGCCATCTTGTTGGTCAGCGTTCCGGCCACGATCATCAGATCGGATTGGCGGGGGCTGGGACGAAAGACCACGCCGAAGCGGTCGAGATCGTAGCGCGAACAACCGGCATGGATCATCTCAACGGCGCAGCAGGCCAAGCCAAAGGTCATCGGCCACATGCTGCCGGTTCTGGCCCAGTTCACCACCGCATCGACGCTGGTGAGCAGGAAGCCCTTGTCGGCCACCTCGCCCGCCACGGCCGCCGCCAGGGCGTCGGGGGGCATGTCCTTGGTCAGGGTCACTCCCATTCCAGGGCTCCCTTCTTCCATTCATAGACGAAGCCGACGGTAAGGACGGCCAGGAAAATCATCATCGACCAATAGCCGAACAGCCCGATATCGCCCAGCGAAACCGCCCAGGGGAAAAGGAAGGCCACTTCCAGATCGAAGATGATGAACAAGATGGAGACCAGATAGAAGCGCACATCGAATTTCGAGCGCGCGTCCGAGAAGGGCTCGAAGCCGCATTCATAGGGCGAGGATTTTTCGGTATCGGGTTTCTGATGGCCGACGATCCACGAGGCACCAATGGCGATCACGGCAATGGCGATGGCAATACCCAGAAAGACCAGGATTGGGAGGTATTCCTGGAGCAGGATGTCCATGTCACTCACCTCGAAGCCCCTTGTTCGTTCTTGACGACGCGCACCCCTTGGGGGGACGCGGTCCGCCCCGCCGTTCTTGTGACGGCATCGACGGTCTCCCTGCTCCGAGGTCTAGCAGAGCGCAGGAATGACGTCAAACCGTTTTAGGAGGGGAACACCCTACCCGCAGGGGACAATTCACAGGATTCCGGTGAATTATTTCAAGGAGATGATCTGAAAGGGAATGGCGGGAGTGACGGGGCTCGAACCCGCGACCTCCGGCGTGACAGGCCGGCGCTCTAACCAACTGAGCTACACCCCCGCAAAACGGAAGGATGGCTGTGTATCTCCTGGCGTCTCCGGTGTCAAGGCAACATATGACGCTCTAAGTGCCTGGCCCGGGCCTTAGCAGCAAGGCAGTGCGTTCGCTTTTCAGAGAAAATCAGCCCGGGCGGGCGCCGCCTTCGTCCTCATAGATGTCCATAACCTCGTAGGGCAGGACCTTCTGGGGAAAATTGATCTGGGCTTTCAGCCAGTCCACGGCCACCAGAACAGCGCCTTCCTTGTCCCGGGCCTGAACATGCGAGGCCCAGGTCAGATGGCCGCCCGCCACTGAAAAAGCGAGTTTGACGTACCAAGTCTTCAGCGAACCGGCCATGTAAAACCTCGAAGCGCTTGTTGTCCTCGGGGAAGAATAGCCTTAGCCGGGCCGGGAATCCACCCGTTCGGATAGGGCTTGCGACAATTTCATCAAGGCCTGAGTCCATCCCTGCTCATCGGCCCTGAAAAGCCTGAGGCTGGGATACCAGCCCGTCACCTCTCCCTCCAGCCCCCAGACCCAATGAGGAAGGGCAGGCAGCAGGACGAAAGCAGGCATGCCCAAGGCCCCCGCCAGATGGGCCGAAGCCGTATCGACCGTGATCAGAAGATCGAGCCCCTGCAGAAGAGCCGCCGTGGCGGCAAAATCCGTCATCTCGCCCGCCCGATCGATCAAGGGGGCAGGCCCCGTCCAATCGGGCAACTGAGAGGCAGCCTCCCCCAGTTGAAGACTGTGAAAGACGACATCCCGAGCGGCGCCTAGATGACGCCCCAGCAGAGCCAGGTCAAGGGCGCGCGCCTTCTGATGGCGGCTATCGGCCCTGCCGCTCCAGATCAGACCAATATTGGATGCCGGGCTCGTTTCCCGCGTCTGGTTCGAAGAAAGGGGCGGCTTCAGATATGGTGGGTGAGGACGATTCTTGCCGAAAGCGCCTAACCGGTAGGGAAGGCTCATCATCATGATGAAGCGGTCGAAGGGGGGCAGTGCTTCGCCCGTGCTGACCACCTGCGCCACGCCCGGCATATCCGCAAGCAAGCGCCTCAGTTCCGGCGGCACCACCAGAATCAGCTTGTTGCAACACTGCGCCGCCAGGGGCAGAAAACGCGCGAATTGGATCATGTCGCCGAATCCCTGCTCGGCCAGCACCAGCAGTGTTCCCTCCAGGGGCTTGCCGTCCCAGGAGAGCTCCAACGCCGGATGCCAGGCGGGACGTGAAAAGCTGGACCAGCGCCGCTCATAAAGAGCCAGCCCCCGCTCCTCCTCGCCCAGTGTCAGCAGCACATGCGCCAGATTGTAGGCGGCAACACCTTGCAAAGGATCGAGCCTCAGTGCCTGCTCGAGCGGTTCTTGAGCACCTCTCGCATCGCCGCTCTCATAACGGCAGACCCCCAGGGCGGAAAACAGGCCGGGATTCTCGGGATGCGCCAGGCAAAGCGCTTCCAGCACGGGCACAGCCAAGGCCGCCTCGCCACTGGCCCATAAGGCGTGGGCCGATTGAAAAAGTTGCTCCTCTTCCTGGCTCATCCGCACCTGCGCAACAGAAGGATTTGAACGCTTGTCGGCAAAAATGGAATGTGAGACTTTCTTTGCATGTCCAACACCGCTCCATCCCTGCATTCTATCCTCAATTTGTCCTTTCCGGTAACGGTTGTCGATGCCGGTGCCAATCCCATCGACGGCGCCCCCGCCTATGACAGCCTGCTGAAGGCGGGACATGCCAAGGTCATCGGGTTCGAGCCCAATCTTGAAGCCCTGGAAAAGCTGAAATCGGCCCAAGGCCCCAACGAAATTTATCTGCCCCATGCCCTGGGCGACGGAAAGACCCACCGGCTGCATCATTGCTATGCGCCGGGCATGACCTCGCTGCTTGAACCCAATCCCGATGTATTGGGGCTGTTTCACGGATTTCTAGATTGGGGGCATGTGGAACGGACCGAGGAGGTGACGACGGTTCGCCTGGATGACATTGCTGAAACGTCAGGCGCCGACCTGATCAAGCTGGACGTTCAAGGGGCTGAACTGATGGTGCTTGAACATGCCAGAACACGCCTCGCCCAGGCGACCGTCATCGAAACCGAGGTCGAATTCCTGCCCATGTATGTGGGCCAGCCGCTCTTTTCCGAAATCGACATCTTTCTGCGCCAAAACGGATTTTATCTGCATCGCTTCAGCCAGATCGTCAGCCGCGTACTCAAACCAATGATTCTCAACGACGACATCATGGCCGGATTCAGCCAATCACTCTGGGGGGTTGCAATCTTCGTGCGAGATTTGACCAAACTGTCTGATCTGAAGCCGGAAGCGCTGCTGCGCATGGCCGCGATCCTGCACGACTGCTACCAGTCGTTCGACGCCGTGCAGCGCATCTTGATGGAATACGACCGCCAGACCAAAAGCTGCTACGGCATCCTTTACAGCAAGGCCGCGGGCGGAATGGCCTGACCGCAATTCGCGCTGGTGGGCGATGAGGGGTTCGAACCCCCGACCCTCTCGGTGTAAACGAGATGCTCTACCGCTGAGCTAATCGCCCCAGGCGCGACGCGATCCGGCATGATGGCCCAGACCGCAAAAAATGACAATGCCGGCCACCAGTTCGGCAGCCGGCATCGTAAAGGGGCATGATATTACTTGGTGTTGACGGCGTCCTTCAGGCCCTTGCCGGCCTTGAACTTCGGCTGTTTGGAAGCCGGAATGACGATCTTCTCGCCGGTACGCGGATTGCGGCCTTCAGACTTGGCGCGCTTGGTCACGTTGAAGGTGCCAAAGCCCACCAGACGCACTTCCTGGCCCTTCTTGAGAGAGGCCGTAATCGAGTCGAACACGGCGTCCACGGCCTTGGCGGCGTCGGTCTTCGACAGGCTGGTCTTGGTGGCGACGGATGCCACGAGGTCATTCTTGTTCACTTAAGGCCCCCTTCGTTGAAATCACGAGCCAGCCCCGGGAGTGAGGCTGGTTCTCATAGGATGCGCGGAGTCTAGACACCAATATTTTTCGCCGTCAATCGAACGAATCGCTTTTCCCCAGCTTTCTGCACAAAAACGGTCGGAAATAGCAAAAAAACGTCCACAATACAGCCATATTTCAACCCAGCATGGTTTGAACGGCGCGTAAATCCGTGAAAAAGGAGGCTATCCCCAGCAGCCCTTTCCTGATTCTCGCCTAGCGTACGATCGTTTAACCCCAAGTCACTTGGATGACTCGGGGTTAAACGTGAATCGGCAGCTCAAAACAAATCTGTAGAGCGGATTCACGCCCTCAATCGAAGCCATTTAACGGCTTCGATTTCAGACGACCCGCTCTAGACGAAACATAAAAACCGCCGGGAAGGAGGCTATCTCCCCGGCGGTTTCAATCTCGACACACTTCGGCTGAAGGAAACCGGATGCCCAGTCTAATGGGTCACCACGGCGGAGGCACCGGCTTCAGCGGACTTTTTCTTCTCAGCCGCCTTGGCCTCCTCTTCCGCCTCGTCCCACTCAATGGCCACCAACTCGCGGACAAGGGCGTGCTTCAGCACCTCGTCGACCGTGGTCATGGGAAGAATGGTCATCCCCTTCTTCACATTGTCGGGGATTTCAGCCAGATCCTTTTCGTTGTCCTTGGGAATGAGAACCGTCTTGATTCCTGTCCTTAAGGCCGCCAGCAGCTTCTCCTTCAAGCCGCCGATAGGCAGGACGCGACCGCGCAGTGTGATCTCTCCGGTCATCGCCACATCTTTGCGCACGGGAACGCCGGTCAGCGCCGAAACGATAGCGGTGCACATGGCGACACCCGCCGAAGGGCCGTCCTTGGGTGTCGCTCCCTCAGGGACGTGAACATGGATATCGCGCTTGTCGAAATAGGTTGGCTTGATGCCCAGGCTGACCAGACGCGAACGCACATAAGAGCGCGCCGCCTGCACCGATTCCTGCATCACGTCACCCAGCTTGCCGGTATGGGAGACGGCCCCCTTGCCCGGCATGACCACGGCTTCGATATTGAGGATTTCGCCGCCCACTTCGGTCCAGGCCAGACCGGTGACGACGCCCACCAGATCCTCTTCCTCAAGCTCGCCATAGCGGAACTTGCGAACGCCTGCGTATTTTTCAAGATTCCTGGGCGAAACGCGAACCTGCTTTAGATTCTTGACCAGAATGTCCTTGGTCGCCTTGCGAGTAAGATTGGCCAACTCGCGTTCGAGATTGCGCACACCCGCTTCTCGCGTGTAATAGCGGATCAGGTCCCTGAGCCCTTCGTCGGTAATGCTCCATTCGCCCTTCTTAAGACCCGCCGCCTTGATCTGCTTGGGAATCAGATGGCGGTGCGCGATCTCGACCTTTTCATCCTCGGTATAGCCGTGGATGCGAATGATTTCCATGCGGTCGAGCAGCGGCTGAGGCATACGCAGCGTGTTGGCGGTGGTAACGAACATCACCTCGGACAGGTCGTAATCGACCTCGAGATAATGATCGTTGAAGGTGTTGTTCTGTTCGGGGTCCAGCACCTCCAAAAGCGCCGAGGAGGGATCGCCCCGCCAGTCGGAACCCAGCTTGTCAACCTCGTCCAGGAGGAACAGGGGATTCGAGGTCTTGGCCTTCTTCATGCCCTGAAGGACCTTGCCCGGCATCGAGCCGATATAGGTGCGCCGATGGCCGCGGATTTCCGACTCGTCCCTGACACCGCCCAGGCTCATGCGCACGAAATTGCGCCCCGTCGCTTTGGCGATCGATTTGCCAAGCGAGGTCTTGCCGACGCCAGGCGGGCCGACCAGACAGAGAATGGGACCCTTGACGGAATTGGTTCTGGCTTGCACGGCCAAATATTCCAGAATGCGCTCCTTGACCTTCTCAAGCCCGTAATGCTCGGCATCCAGAATCTTCGAAGCCCCCTTGATGTCGTGCTTGATCTTGGTGCGTTTCTTCCAGGGGATGCTCAAGAGCCAGTCGAGATAGTTGCGCACCACGGTGGCCTCGGCCGACATCGGGCTCATGCTTTTCAGCTTCTTCAACTCGCCCAACGCTTTTTCGTTGGCTTCCTTGGTCAGCTTGGTTTTCTTGATGCGGCTCTCGAGCTCTGAAGCCTCGTCCTTGGCCTCCTCGCCCTCGCCCAATTCCTTCTGAATGGCCTTCATCTGTTCGTTCAGATAATATTCGCGCTGGGTCTTCTCCATCTGGCGCTTGACCCGATTGCGAATCTTGCGCTCGACCTGCAGCATGCCGATTTCGGATTCCATGTATCCGAAGACGCGCTCGAGGCGCTCGGGCACCGACACCGTCTCCAACAGTTCCTGCTTGTCGGAAATCTTGAGCGCCAGATGCGAGGCCACGGTATCGGCCATCTTGCTGGAATCCTCGATCTGGTTCAGCGAAACCAGAACCTCAGGCGGAATCTTCTTGTTCAGCTTGATGTACTGCTCGAACTGCCCCACCACCGAACGGGACAGCCCTTCGATTTCCTGTGGCTCTCCTTGCTTCTCGTCGAGAATCTGGGCATAGGCCTCAAAGAAATTCTCGTTTTCGGAAAAGCTTTGAATGCGTGCGCGCTTGCCGCCCTCGACCAGCACCTTCACGGTGCCATCGGGCAGTCTTAGGAGCTGAAGGACGGTCGATACCGTTCCCACCTGATAGATGTCGTCCTTGCCGGGATCGTCCTGGGCCGCGTTCTTCTGGGCGACCAGAAGAATCTGCTTGTCGTCCTTCATCACGTCTTCGAGGGCGCGCACGGATTTCTCGCGGCCAACGAAGAGCGGCACGATCATGTGGGGGAAGACGACAATGTCCCGGAGCGGCAAAACCGGAAACAGATCACCGCGCGGCAAATCAGCCATAGATCCTCATCATATCAAAGAGGCAGAACGGAAGACCCCATCCGCCAACATCTCATAAGGTGGATCAGGAATTGGAGCAGTTCAATAGCTCTTGCGGGGATAATCGAAAAAAGCCGTGAATAAAGCGGCTTAGAGCAGAAACTAGAAATGGAAATCGGGCCTCCTGCACTGAAATGGCGCAGGGAAGGCCCGATTTACCGGCAAACAGGGTCAGGCCGATTCGCCCGAACGCTTCTCGGCATAGGAGAGCAAGGGGCTGGTGCGGCCCTCGGCCACTTCGCCGGAAATCACCACCTCATCGACACCCGCCATCGAAGGCAGATCGAACATGGTATCCAGAAGAATGCTTTCCATGATCGAGCGCAGGCCACGAGCCCCGGTCTTGCGCTGAATGGCCTTGGTGGCGATGGTCTTGTAGGCATCCTCGGCAAAGGTCAGGCGCACGCTCTCCATCTCGAACAGACGCTGATACTGCTTGACCAGCGCGTTCTTGGGCTTGGTCAGGATATCGACCAGCGCCGCCTCGTCGAGATCCTCCAGCGTCGCCACCACCGGCAGGCGTCCCACGAATTCCGGAATCAAGCCGAACTTCAGCAAATCCTCAGGCTCAAGCTGACGCAGCACCTCGCCGGTGCGCCGCTCGTCGGGGGCGCGCACGTCGGCGCCAAAGCCGATCGAGGTGCCCCTGGTGCGCATGCTGATGATCTTGTCGAGCCCCGCAAAGGCGCCGCCGCAAATGAACAGGATGTTGGTGGTATCGACCTGCAGGAATTCCTGTTGCGGATGCTTGCGCCCACCCTGAGGAGGAACGGAAGCCACAGTACCTTCCATGATCTTCAAAAGGGCCTGCTGAACACCCTCGCCCGAGACGTCGCGGGTGATCGAGGGATTGTCCGACTTGCGGCTGATCTTATCGACCTCGTCGATATAGACGATGCCGCGCTGGGCCCGCTCGACATTGTAATCGGCGGCTTGCAGCAGCTTCAGGATGATGTTCTCGACATCCTCGCCCACGTAACCAGCCTCGGTCAGCGTGGTAGCGTCGGCCATGGTGAAAGGAACATCCAGGATGCGAGCCAGGGTCTGGGCCAGCAGGGTCTTGCCGCAGCCGGTGGGGCCAATCAGCAAAATATTCGACTTGGCCAGTTCGACATCGTTGGTCTTGCCCTGATGGGCCAGGCGTTTGTAGTGGTTATGCACGGCCACCGACAGCACCTTCTTGGCATGCGGCTGACCGATCACGTAATCGTCCAGCACGGTCAGGATGTCCCTGGGGCTGGGTATGCCGTCTCTGGTCCGCACCAGATGCGTCTTATGCTCCTCGCGGATGATGTCCATGCACAATTCGACGCATTCGTCGCAGATGAACACCGTCGGACCCGCGATCAGTTTCCTGACCTCGTGCTGGCTTTTGCCACAGAAAGAGCAATAAAGCGTATTCTTGGAATCGCCACTGACTGGCTTATTCATCGAAAAATCCCTCGTTCACCGGAATGGTGCCATGAAAGCACAATCCGCATAAGAACATATTAACGCCAAGCCCCGGGGGCTCACAACCTGCAAAATGAGGGGGTTGGCATCTGCGAACCGACCATCCGGGCCAAAAACCCACAAAAATGGTCGGAGTGAGAGGATTCGAACCTCCGGCCCCTAGCTCCCGAAACGGGAATGCAAACGATAACCCTTTAATAATCAATACCCCAAAACCAGCGAATGATGCCTGAATCATCCTGATTCACAAGCAAAGTCACTTACAGAGTCACTTACAGAAACTGCATCGGCAGACCTTATAAGCCCCTCATCCTTCCCGACTTAATCTGTTCCGAAGTCAGCCTCACTGAGAACCTCAGAACGGTCGTTTTCGGTTAGCCAAGCGTGAATTTTCCTGTGCTGCTCAGGCATATTCAATGGATCAAGGTAGGGTGAAAACAAGTCTAAGCTCTCTTCTTCGTTCAGAACTTTGCGTGTTTCTTCGATGCGCTTTGAGGTTACCTCCGGCATCTCCTTTGAGTTGATCCATTTTAAATACCCTTGCGCGAAGCGACAAACTGATTCTTCCCAAGGAGGAAGAAGCAACGCCTTTTCCTTACGGACCAACCAGTGGACCGGATAGGGCTTATCAGCGAACACCCCTTTTAAGGTTTCCCAACCGACAAAGGCGCAATGGAATTGAGACTGGTAGCTTCGACCAATCAATATATCAACGAGATCCATAGAAGCAACAATTGGACCTGGACGGGCCAATTTCCCAAGCCGGAAACCAATATCCATATCCGGGCCAATGTAGTCCTCAACGCTAGCCTCATTGTGCTGCGGCACCAACACCCGCCTATTACGAATAGGGAAGCCCGCCGTCCAAGCGGTTCCCTTCAACTTCAACTCGGGATGCTTTTTCCTGATTGCGGCTTGATAGCCGGAAATCGTCTGCTCGAAGGCAAGAAGCGTACAGCCGGCATCTTGCTCGGATTTTATGGAAATCACGAATACCAGTTCGTCTCCCAACATTTTCCATAGCATCAAGCCGCTTGCAAAACCTGGGGTGGAGTGTTTTTCATTTGCCGCTGCGTGAAGCAAGTCCTTTTTAAAAAGTGCCGGAAAATCGATAAAAAAGTCCCGAAAAACCGGCACCCAAGGCGTATCAATGCCGCTTATCGCAGATGCATACGGATCGATTTTGATTGATGGGCGCGATCCTTTGAACTTAGTCGCGCCAGCAATATCGACAGACAGAAACAAGCGCACTCCGACATCTTTCAGATCGTCAGGAATGGCCATAAGCTAGCGCCTTAAAAAATCAGCCCGATACTGCGCAGCCGCCTGAGAAACACTAAAGTGCACTGACAAAGCGATCGAACTCCAACTCACCTGTTCTGCAATTTCCCTGAATTTGGCAGCAGGCATCAACAATGCGGCTGCAAAGCGGTTTGCTTGGAGTTCGGGCTTATCTGCGCCAAAGCGATTAACCCGAACCTCTTGCCGATCAGGATGCTCCTTAAAATACAGAGGAACGTGCAACGAAAAATGCCCCAATTCATGGGCTATCGTGAAATTATCACGGAGCACTCCAGTGAAAGGGGAAAGGTGAATAACAAACGGACCATCTCTCCTCGCATCCATCGATCCGCCATCATCAGATTTTGAATCTGGAAGAATGGCGACATCAAGCTCTCCGCCTAGCCTGTGCACCAAGTCACGAATGTCGCATGTCTGAGAGTCGAATTCATGCAGGCGTGCAAATTCTTCTGCCGCCTTTTCGATCTCAGCATACGACAAAGAACTCTCTGGAACCCCTGAGGTCACGGTTGTCTCCCGACTCTCACCAGTACTCATCCATTTAAGTCCAGGCGAATTAGGAATTGGTTAAGCACAACCGAGCTGTTTTGTCAAAGGCAGCGGGGCCAATCATTACAAGCTCACTTCGTGCAATGCTTCGCACGCCTCAACAAAACTCGGAAAATTGCATCACAAACAAAGAACTAACTAAAATTCAGGTGCAGAGGCAGATTTTGATGGCATGCACAGAATCAACACTCGCCCCCTTTTCATTAGTCTTAGTACATGCCAAACGAAACGAATCCGCAGCCGTTCTACCCAAAAACTTGCCCGGCACACCGACCCGATGACGACTTTGCGTTATTTGGATGTGCTGGAAGAGGACAAACGGGCTGCTGTTGAGGCGATGCCAATGCCCATATCGTGCCAGAGTCACTTACAAGAGTCACTTACAGCGGATTTGGCTAGTGGCGCGCCGGCGGATAAGTCATTGAAAAATATGGTCGGAGTGAGAGGATTCGAACCTCCGGCCCCTAGCTCCCGAACAATCAGCCCGGAGAGCGCGTTGGCGTAAATGCTGGGATTTCGCAGAAGTTCGGTGAGGAACAGGCCGTGAAAATGGCTTTCGAATTGCCTCGATGCACGGATGTCGCGCGGATGCTATTTATGTTTTTTTGATTTATTCTCTCGCCAGTTAATAAAATTAGTGAGCAGTTTTAGGCGTTCCTTTTTGCGCTCTGGATCGTTCCACGCTTTTTGTTGCGCCTCGATCCGGGCCGCCTTCTTTTCTGGATTATTCCAATCTGCCAGGTTTTTTCTACTAATTCCGTTGGATTTGATTTCCGGTGGCTCTGCAACGTTCATATCTCTGATTTCGCTGGTGTCAAACGAATTGAGTGGATTTTTGTAGTCCAAATGCGCGGGGCTCTGCCGTTTGATTGAATCGGGCATTCCGTCGAAAAAATAATTGGCGTCTACTCCGAGGGCAGTTGAAATATCGAACAGCCGTGCCATTGTGATTCGTGTTGTTCCGTCCTCGTAACGGGTTACCATGCTCTGATTGATGCAAATCATATTTCCAATTTCTGATTTAGTTTTTCCGAGAGCGATTCTCCGCAACCGCATTCGTCTCCCAACATACACATCTACGGGGTTTGGATCGCCTTCGATAGATTTCCTGAAATTCCCGAAACTGGCCTTTTTATAGTTGGGGCGGTCGGGGGCGTCAGGCTCCAATTTCCGTTTGCGATATTCCCGTTGATATTCCCTGGCGCGATCTGCATCCCTGCCGTCGGCGCGTTTTTCTCCGGGTGGCAATTGTTCGCGAACAATAGAGCGAGCGCGGTCGGCCTGCTCTCGTAAATCGTCTGCTGTTCGGGTTCCGCGTCCAGCCAGCCTAGCACTATCTACCGCCTCCGGTAGGTGGTCGTAGGTCAGTGTACCGGACGCCTGCAGGCGCCTGATTTTTTCCTGATGCGCCTGGCTGTAGGAATCGCTGCAAAGCGGCGTTCCGGCCGATATTTGAAATTCGGATCTGTATTGATCGTCGGACAGTCCGTGTGCGCGGCGTAAATGCGGGGCCAAATAATCAAACTCTTTACCACACACGAGACAGATTATTTTCCCCATATCACACCTAATCGCGGGCTGGATGCGTGTTATTATTGTGTCGCTCAATCAGCGACGTGGACTGCCGCAGCAGTTTAGCCGCCTCGGCCTCGCCCACGCCGTCGATCAGCGCCGAGGCCAGCCACGAGAGCGTTGCTGCCAGCGTCTCGGCAGGATGCCAGCCTCTGTCCACGCTGGCTGCTAGAATTTGGGCTAGGAGCGGCGATAGCGCCTCGCCGATCAGGTTGTCGGCGTTTGGCGTTTCCGGCCTGGGCGGCAGGCTGATCAGCAGTAGATCGGCTATTCTGCGCGCCAGCGCGGCACGGCACCTGGCTATCACCTCGTCCTGATCCCTGGGGTGTTCAGTACCGGCGATCCAGCGGCGCATCGTGCGGTCGTTTATTTTGACCACCTCGTCGGCCAGCGCCGACTGCCAGCGGTCTCCGTAGAGCAGGCGGCCAAATTCAGCCAACGTGTCAGGAAAATTCATTATCTGGCTCCAAATGTTTGGGGCCGGTTTCCCGGCCCCTTGATGGCACTGCCTTTTAGGCCGACATTGTTTCCAGATACCTGGCGACTGTTTCGACCGTTTTGGCGTCGTCGCCAGTCAGCACGTTCCCCTGGCTGTCGCGCGCCCAGACCCCGTCCCACTCAGCGGGAATTGGGAGGGTCGGCAGGGCCGACATATCGGGACGATAATCAGGAAATTCATCGGAGATGCGGGCCAACTCGTCGCGCAGATCGCGGACCGTTTGCGTGTTAGGGTTGAAATGGCCGAGTACCAGGTTGCTGGCGTGTTCGGCAAAAATTTTCGTTGTGGTGTTGGTCATCGTAATCGGGCCTCCTCGCCCAGTTTAGCCGGGGCCATCCCCGCGCTTGATGCCCTAAATTTAGGGCGGAACAGGTCAGGTGTCAACAACTATTTTCAGCGTCCCGTCGTTTTTTATGCCCGGCCCCGCCCAGACTGGACCCGGAGCACGTTGGTAAACGCGTCCGGCGCGTGGTGGCCGTAAACGGTTTTGATCATTTCTGGCGTCAGGCGCACGAACTGCGCCACCTCCCACAGCGGCACCCCCCCCTGAACCAGCCAGGTGACGGCGGTGTGCCGGAACACATGGGCCGTGACGCCAGGCACCCCGGCCAGATCGGCGGCCCTGGCCAGGGCCTTTTTGACGTCACCGACAGGGATCGCCTGAATGCCTGCCGCCCGCTCGGTGGCGTTAGGTCGGCGATACTCGATCACGTACTGGCTGGTGCGCGTCCTGGCCGCCGTCAGGGCGATCCGCAGCCTGGGTGGAATCGGGATCGCCGACCGGCGCTTGTCGCTCTGGTTGCCGGGTTTTCTAAAATCGATCTGTCCGCGCTCCAGATCCACATGCCCGCCTGCCAGATTAGGCTGCCATTGCAGCCCCAGAATGGCTTCTTTGCGCTGGCCGGTATAGACGGCCATCCGGACGAACAGCGCCAGGTAGCCGCCAGACCTGTCCAATTTACGGGTCGCCCAGAGCAGCCGGGCCACCTCTCCCCTCGTCAGCCAGCGGTCGCGGGCCTCGGGTTTATCCGGTCGCCACACCGGCACCGGGCGCACCAGCCGCCCTTCGGCCACGCACCAGTTAACCGCGGCGCCCAGAACGGCCAACTCGCGCCGCGGCGTGCTGTCTGTGATTGGTGAAACGTTGACCGCAGCCGGATCCCGCCCTGCCGTAGCTGCCCTGGCTCGAGCCGCCAAAAGCTTCGCCGCGTGAATTCCATTTTTGCGGTCGCGGGTATAGGCCTGGCAGGTGGCGTTGGTAATCGCCGACAATGGCCGATCGCCCCACCATTTCACCAGCTGCTCGATGGCCATCCCGATCAGCCAGCCAGAAATTTTGTGCGGCGCGTGCCCGTCGCCATAGGCCGCCAGGGCGGCGGCCACCGTCATTTCGCTGGGATCTAGCGGCCCGCCGGTGACAGGTCGTTCGCGGCCCTGGCTGGCGGAAATATGCCGGGCGAGGGCGCTGTTTTTTTCTTGAGCCGTTGCGCCGAGGCCAAGGCCTGTCGAACGCTGGCGCTGGCGGCGGTGCTCGTACCAGACGATATACCAGACGTACTCGCGAAATCCGGCCTTTGGGCTGGCGCCATGCTTGCCGTCTGGGCCGTAGAGGCGCAGGCGCGGCCCTTGGTTTGGTTTCGGCATTGCTTCAGGTCCTCGACATAGGTCGCCAGGTCGGCTTCGGACACCAGCCATTGCCGTCCGATTCGCACCGCCGCCAGTCTGCCTGCATCAATGGCAGACCGCAAGGCGCTGGTTTTCACCGCCCGGTTCAACCGTTGCGCCGCTTCGTCCAGGGTCAGCAGGGGGGCGATGGCGGTCATATCACCTCACGCATATTCCAGGGTTGAAACATCGATCGGCGGGCGGAACAGGCCCTGCAAGCCGCGGCACTGCACGAACTTCAGGGGACGCGCGTCAGCCAGCACGAATCCATAGGGGCCGAAAAACCACGGGCTGTCGCTCTTGGTCACACAGTCGACGACGCGCACCACGCCGACAATGCCGCCCAGCGGCATGTTCTCGGCCCGCACCTCCTCATGCTCGCAGTCGATCTGCTTGCTGGCATGGATCAGCAGTTTTCCCCGATAGTGGGTCAGCCACTTGCGGTTTTCGATGTCCTTGCCCCAGTGCAAGATCAGATGCGCCCAGGGCTGGCGGATGCTCAAGCAGCGCACGTCGGCGGGCAGGTCAATCATGGCGCACCACCGTGATCAAGCACTGTAATGGGCAGCCCGGCATTACGGCCAATCATCACCTCGGCCTTGACCAATTTCACCACCGCAGCCGGTCGCATTCCTTCAACGCGCACCCGGCACAGCGCTGTGCCGTTCTGCAGATAGTCCTGGAAATCGGCATTGGGCAGATGTCCGATGAAACCGCCGCGCCATAGCGCCGGGCGGATATGCCTCTCGATGGCCCATTGGCGCATGATGGCGGCGCGTGCCTCGGGCGACAGGTGCTTCTTCAGGCGTTCCTGATAGGGCTGAAGTTGGGTCATTGTGCGGTCCTCGGAAAGTCGTGGTGGATCTGGCCGTCGAGCAATCGACCGGCTGCCTTCTTGCCGACGCGGGCGAACTCCTGGCCGTTGGCGGTAATCGAATGAGCTTGCCTGCCCTCGAGGCGACCGAGCGGCCCGCCGTCATCAGGCCAGAACGTGAGCCCGCTTCCGTCTCCCAAATCTTCCGAGTAAACAGGAAGCCACTCCCCCCACTGCTTGAACAGGAATGGCACGCCGGCGTTGGCGCACTGATCGCGCAGGCCGCGCACCCAATCAGGATGCATGGGTCTGGCATGTCGGCCCGATTCCCCGCCAGCGATCACCCAGTCGATTCCGCCGGATGAGCATGTCATGCAATTGTCCTTGCACTTTCCTTCGAACGGGCAGAGAAGGGAATGCCTCAAGTCAATCGGCCCCAGCAGCGGTTCGCAGGAAAGAAAACGCTTTGCAGCAGGGGTTTCCCGAAGTGACTGAATGCGCTCGTCCGCCGCCTTCTGATTTTCGACCGACACACCAAGCCATAAATTTGGCAGCGGCCACCAGGTGGGGGCTCTGTCGAAATACTCTAGCCTTGCCACAAGGTCGCTGTGCTGACGCTTGGGCGCGTGCATGATCATGACGGCCATTTCCTGCAGCACACGCATGATGGTCTTCTCATCCATCAGGTAATCGCGCATGCGCTCGGGCCGCTTGGTCAGCAGCAGATAGGTGTGCTGGGGGGTCAACGCCATCACAGCCAGCATGCGGTCCAGCCATGCGTCGGGCACGGCCCCGTGGAACGGATCGCCCGTGCTGGTGACGAAAATCTTACGCGGCTTCTTCCAGCGAAGCGGGCGCAGCAGCGCCTCCTCGTCCAGCGACACCCTTCCCGTCCAGCCCTTCAGGCGGGTGGCGATGCCGTCGCCCCACTGGCCGGGCTTGCAAAAGCGCCTGGCCATCGCCTCGGCATAGCAGAACTTGCAGCCGTCCGAGACTTTCGTGCAGCCCCGCACCGGGTTCCAGGTGGCATCGCACCATTCGATTTTCGTATTGTCCATGGGTCCTCCTATTCCGCCGCTGCCGCTTCTGGCATCGCAGCCAGATCAGAACAATTCGCCCGCACCAGGGCCGCCGCGATAGGCGGGCAGACGGAATTGCCGCACATCCGAATTTTGGCGTGGCCGGGCAAGGGCCGACCGTTGTACTCAAAGTCGATGATGTAATTTTCTGGAAAACCCTGGGCTCGAAACAGTTCTCGGGCCGACAGCATGCGCATGCCAATATCGACGATCTGATAGTCCACCCCCGCCACTGTCACCAGACCGAAACGCGCCTTGGTGGTGGCGGTGTGCAAAGGCTCGTCCATATCCTGATCCTGCCCGCCCTCGCCGTAATACTTGGTCAGGAAGGCCCGTACCTCGGCATGGTGGAAGCCCTGGGCCAGGATGGCGCCCAGGGGCTGCGTGGGATCGCCCGCATTGCCGTGGTTGGTGCCGTGGAATTGCGACAAACAGGCCGCCGCCAGCATCTGCTGGCTGCCCGTCTGCGTAATGGTGCTGACCGGCTCGGATGCCTCGTGGCCGACAACGCCGAGATTGTGTTGGGCCATCCAGGGCATAACAACGGCCAACGGTGCAGCCCCGCCCGGGTGGTGGTCTGAATGGCTGCACGTCACGGTATGCAGGGGCTCATCCGCCGCATGCCCGACGCTGCCGTTGCGGAACTTGGTTATAAACGCCTCGACCAGTGCCAACCCCGCTCCCCCGGCAGTGACCGTGTGGGTCGGCTTGTCCGCCTCGTTGAACGGCTTGCCCGCATTACGCATCGTCATCAAATGCGGCAACACCAGCGCCATTTCGCCGCGCTTGGCCGTGGTGATGGTGCGCAATGGCTGGGCGGAATCGTGGCAGCGGTCGCCACCCTGATGCGTCACCGGCACGATGAAGGGCCTGGGATTGTCGATCACATAGCGCTTCAGTCCACGAAAGATGCGCCGCATGGTCGCCTCTTCCAGTGGACGCTTGATGCGAAGCGCTCGGGCCTCTTCCTTGGTCAGAAAAATTGACGGGCAGGGAATCGACCAGTCGATAATATCGGCAGCCGTGCGCCAGGGCTTCAGCTTGCCAGATTGCACCTCGGGGCTATCCGGCTTGCCGTGCGTTGGCTCGGGCCAAACCGGATACAGACCGTCGCAACGGGCAATCAGGAACAGGCGCTTGCGGATGGTGGGTGCACCGTAATCGCAGGCCCGCAACTCACGCCAATGCACCTTGTAGCCATGGCGCTTTAACTCGCCAACCCAGCGCAGAAACGTGTCGCCCTTGCGCTTGGGACAGGGCTTGTCGTTTTCGTCCAGCGGCCCCCAGGTGATGAATTCCTCGACATTCTCCAGCAGGATGACCCGTGGGCGCAGATGCGCCGGCAGCTTGGCATAGGCCACCACAATCCAAGCCAGATCGCGCACGCGCTTCTCGACCGGCTTGCCGCCCTTGGCTTTGGAAAAATGCTTGCAGTCGGGCGAGAACCAGGCCAAGCCGATAGGTCCGCGCTGTGCCACGTCCGACGGATTCACCTGCCAGACGTTTTGGCAGAAATGTTCCGTCTCGGGATGATTGACCGTGTGCATGGCCACGGCCTGTTCATCATGGTTGATAGCCACGTCGGGGTGGCGGCCCAGCGCCATGAATATCCCTGTGCTGGCCCCGCCGCCTCCGGCGAAACTATCGACGATGATTTCGTTAGCCCTGGAGCCCTGTGTCGTGGGTGGAAAAAGATGCGTCATTCCGCCACCCTCGCTTCTTTTGCTTGCGCCATGACCTCGGCCTCAAGCGCGAGCAGCCAGTCCAGCACATGGCCGACCGGCGAGGCCGGACCCATCTTTGGCCTGCCGTCCAGATCCTCGGGCCGCACCATGTCCAGCGGCATGCGCCCCATCGAATGGGCCAGACGCTCGATGGGCGCGCCATATTGCAGGGCGATCGAAATCAGCGTGGCCACGTCGGCCATGAAACGCTGCATGTCGGCCCCTTCCTTGCCCGCCTCCAAAAAGATTTCGCCGATCTGCTCGTCATCGGGATAAAAGCCCACGGTGCCCGTCGCCGTGATGGCGCCGATCTGCACGGGCCGGTTGATGGAACGCCTGCGGTCGGGCAGTCGCTTGCGAATGGCGGTCATGCGGCCTCCTTCTTTCGGTCCAGATGGCTAAGAGCTGCGGTGGCGGCGTGGCCACGTTCCCAGACGAACCAGGCATAGGCAGTCGATCCGCCCCGTCCCTTGCGTTTCTCGGGCGGAATGTCGAGGCGCCAGCAGCTGGCCCGCGACCGGCAGACATGGATTCTGGCTGGGCGGCAATCGCGCCAAAAGTCGGTGCGTTCGTTGCTTTCCCACCATGCGAAGCGTTGGAAGGCCACCACCTTTCTGGCCCCGAGTTCCAGAGCATGGCGCACGAATTCATCCGCCAGCGAAAAGGGGGCGTTCATCAGAACGGTGAAGTCCACATCCGGCCATTTCATGAAATCGACAGTCGGACGCCATTTCAGAAAATCGATTCCGGTCAAGCCATAGCCCCAGTCGTGAAGGTCGAACGCCGCCACATTGTGCCCGCGCCTCTTGGCCGCCTCGGCCAGCACCCCGCGCCCACAGCAAGGATCGATCACCAGGGGCGTCAGCACCTCGGCGTCAAGAACCGCTTCTGGCGCCCATTCCGGCGTCTCAAACATCTCGGCCTTGCTGGCCAAATCGCTTTTGTCGGCCCAGGGCCAGACGTCTGAGGATAGATCGCCGCTCATACCCGTTTCCCCTTGCCATTGCCGCTGGTGCCCCCGGCCTCGTCCTGGAATTTCGCCTTTGCCTCTTCGGTCTGCCATTCGCGCCATTCCTTGATGGCCTGGCGCACGAAGCGCACGGCCATGAACAGGAAAAACCCATCCACGGCCAGATGCCCGAGCAGATCCCAGCGTCCGGTCTTATGCGCCAGGGTCAGCAGGATCAGCGCCATCACCAGGGCCAGTATTTTCAGATCGGCCGTTTTCATTGTCCGCCCCCACCACTCGAAGCCATGCTCAGCAGAAACTTGCGCCGCTCCTGAAAGCACCAGCTAACGCCCCACGCGATGTCGCAGGCGTGTTTTTTCAATGCTTCCAGATCTGCCTTGTTGCGCTCCTTGACATCCTCAACCGCCTGCAGCGACGGCGCTGCATTCACCTCGCATGCGATGCGGTTGCCGGTCTGCCAATATCCCTCGCGGTCAGGGGTGCTGACGTTCACGCCCGCGTTGCGGCTGCGCACAAAACCGGCGCCGTGCATGTCCTTGCCGCTCGCCATGTCCACGCCGATCTGCGCTGGTGGCCTGGCTTCGCCGAAATCGAACACAGGCGGCGCTTTCAAATCAGGCTTAGCCATGCTTGCCCCCTTTGCTTTTGGCGAATATCCAGCACTTCACGGCCTTGCCTGCGTAAAGCTCGCCCTGGCCTTCGCCGTCTTTGACAAAAGCCGTGCTCTTGCTGTTGACCGTCTTGATTTCGATGAAAGTGTGGCTCTGGCTGGATTTCAGATGGCGCTTCAAATCCAGCATGTCGGGCAGCTTCAGATTGTTCCTCGCCGCCTCGCGCTCGAAATGGGGCAGCGAAATGGCGATGACCGAATCCTCCCTGGCATGGTCCATAAGGTCTTCGCCCAGAAAGTCGAAAATCTCCCAGAACTTCTCGACGATGGGGTGGTCGTTGGCGATGGCCCGCTGGCGTTCCTTGGCCGCCTCCATCAGGGCCTTCATGGTTTCGGCGCGCACATCGGCTGGCAGCTTCACCAGCCCATCCAGGCAATCGACCAGGGCCATCATCTGTCCGTGGTTTTTGGCCAGCCGGAAATGCTTCACCTCGGGCTCGGCCATCACCTTGGTTTCGTACTGGGCTGTGCGGGCGAAGAACAGCTTCATCAGCTGCGCTTCGGCTGTCGTCGCCATCAGCAGGAAATGAGATATCTTTTCGACCGCCATGGTCGAAAGCCGGTCGGCGGCGTCCTTGCCCTCATTCGAATGTTTGGCGCAGGTAAAATGCAGATGCACGATGCGCTGCATGATGGCATCCGATGCGTTCACCTGGGCGTTCTGGCTGATCACGATGCTGCCGCGAAAGGGCGGCTCTTTCGTATCATTGCCGCCATTCTTGACGCCAGTGGCCCGCGAAGGCCGCCCGTTATAGGCGGGCTTCAATTCGTCCCAGTCGAACTGGCGCACCTTGGCCGTGTCCTCGCCGCCGCGATCAGACTCGATCATGCACACCGGCAGGTTCGACACCTGGCTCATAATGCGTGCGCGGGCCGCCGTGGTCGATTTGTTGGGATCGAACCCCTCGTAATCGGCCCGCCCCACCAGCTTCCATAGAAACTCGATCAAGGTCGATTTGCCCGCCCCCGGCTCGCCGATGATTTCCAGGAAAGGGAATGATTTATGGACATCGCGGATCTGCTCAGCGAACAAGGCGCCCAGCCAGTAGGCCAGGGCGATGATGCCCTTGGGGCCGAAGGCCTTGTACAGATCGTCAACCCATGCCGCGTCGTAGGTCCTGGCCTCTCCGATAGTCAAATGCAATGAGACGTTCAGTGACTTGATCGAAATCTTGTCGATCTCGAAGAAGTCCTCATCGTTGAGGTCATAGGCCATGCCCTTGGCTACCGCCTTGTCGGGAAACACCCAACAGCCATGCTCTTTCGAATAGCCGATGAACTCGACCGTCTGAACTTCCTTGATGGCCCGCAGATAGCGTTTCGATATCCAGTCAAGCTGTGCACCGTTGCCGCCCCACAAAGCGCCGGGCGCTATGGCCAGCAGGCGTTTCTTGAATTCAGAACTGGCCGCCAGCTGGGCGGCGGTGAAGGTGCTTTTCTTGGGCTTTTGCAAATGGGGTAACGATATACTGGCGTAATACCAGCTTTCGTCCGATGCCTCGTGGCGCATGAAATACAGAAATTTGAAGGTGCAGGTGGCGATGTTTTCGACATCCGCCACCCGCCTTGCCGCTTCCCACTCAAGCCCCTTCTCATATTTGGCGGGCTCTTTTTGCAGCATCTCCACCTGCTTCATGTGGCGTGCCGCATCCAGGGCGAACCAATAGGTTTCGCTTTTGAAATCCAGCGGGAACCAGGTCGATCCCGTCTGTTCCCAGATCAGCAGCGCTTTTTCCTTGGCCGAGGGGGCCAGCAGCAGATCGCCGTGATAGCGATAGGTTTCGATGTCCTTTGGCTCAAGCTGCCTTGCCAGATGCGCTTCGTTCCAGTCGGTCTTGGCCTTGCCCTTCTGGGGGATGACGGCGGCCACCGAATCGAAGCCCAACTCGTTGGCTTTGGCGATGTGCTTGCGCGTGAAACTGTTGCCCGCCCGGTCATTGTCCAGCGCCCAGACCAGGCGCACCTTCTTGCCGTCCAGTTTCTCCAGCATGGCTTCGGGGAAATTGACGCAAGACAGGATGGCCGCCGATTGCACACCGTGCAGCCATAGGGCGATGGCATCCATGCAGCCTTCAACCAGCCACAGATCGCCCTCCTTGATTTCCTTGCCGGGCGGCAGCCACCACAGCCCCTGATGCTTGCCCTCGAAATTGGCCTTGCGGCTTTCGACGCCGTCGGATGTCTGCACCCGGACCGTCTCGACCAGACGCTCCATGAAGATGCCACGCTCGCGGTCGATGTCGAACACCACGCTGGCGGTGGCATGGTCGCCACGCGGATGGCTGTAGCGCCCCTGCCGATACCAGCCTTTGATCTTCGATGGGTCGAAGCCGCGCACGGAACGCATATAGGCGTCGGCGGTGGCGTTGGGGTCTTGCGTGGTTGCGGGAAATCGCTCGTTGAATTTACCGAACGCATCCGGGTACAGCTTGCGCGTTGTCTCTTCCCAGCCGCAATTATTCAGCTTGCCGCACCTCACCACCCAAGGATTCTGCGCATGAACAAAGAGTTCATGCTTGCCGCAACTGGGGCACTTGCCCTGGCGCAGCCAGTCGCCCGATTCCTTGAACTTGTAGTCGCGCAACAGGTTTGCCACCACCTCGGCCCGAACGTCAGGACGGATGCTGGCGTCGTGGTTCATGGGGTTACAACCGCGCCGAAAATGACTCGACTCTTGCGGGCGGTGGTGTTACCCGTTGCGGTAATATTTATGTGGAGTGAAAAACAATGGCTGAGGCTTTTGCCGTTTTTGTTGTGCTGGCCGGTCTGATCGCCATTCCGGCCAGCCTGATCAATCCCAAGCTGATCTTGCGCAAGATGGAAGACCCGAAGCGCTGGCAGGCGCTGGGCACGGTGCTGGCAACATGGCTTGCCCTGCTCATCTTCGCCGGGACGCTGCTGCCGAAGCCTGAAACGACATCTTCCACGCCCGCATCCCCATCCATCAACGTGCCGGTCGAGAAGTCCGCCACATCCCCGGCACCAGCGCCCAAGGGCATCGGCGCTTCGGCGGCTAACCTTGAAGGAATATTCAAGGCCGCCGGGTACGAAACGCATCACGGCATCGGCCAGGATGGCGAGCCAAGAGTGCTGGGTGCCAACGGGTATGGGGTCTTCGAGCTTATTGGTGACGCCAGTAATGTCCACACGTTCGAATACCGGCTGGTGAAATTGAAGAAGGGAAAGCAAAGCGCCATGGAGGAGCTTGTGCTGTTGGCCGCCGTATCGGCTGTCATCTTTCCCGATTGGAAAGAAGGCGGCGACTGGATGGCGGCGGCGCTTACAAAGGGCGGGCAGACCGTCTACAAGGGCAGGCGCGTGCTGATGGGCTGGCCAAAGAATGAGGGCTTTCAATTCAAGGTGACCGTCGAACCCTGACCGCATCATCCCCGCCCCTTCGGCATGCCGGCGGAAACGCCGTTGCGGCTAAGTAGGGTGGCGATTTTCAAAACATCGGCGGGGATTGGCCGACCCTCGAAATGGCGCTGGGCAGCTTCTTCCAGCGCTTCGGCCTCGTCGCGGCAGGATTCCAAGATCATGATGAAAACGGCCACGGCTTCGGGCTTTAATTCCATGCCGACATTGAGATACAGCGTGAACTGATCGATCAGCGCTTCCAGCCGATCGCTTAGGATGCTCTGCCCCTGGCCGTTATCGGCCTTGCTCGTCTGTGCCATGATGGCCCCCCGGCCTTGGTTGAAATTACGCTTGCGGCGATGAATTGGTTTCGTCTGTCTGGGCTTTCCTCGACGGCTGCAGAAATCGCACCGGCGTGATGCTGGCCACGAACACGGCGGCGCATTCCACGTTCTCGCAGGCCAGTGTCGCTTCCCTATATTGCGGCGTGATCTGGTCGGTTTTCACTGTGCTGCAGGTGCCGCCGCATACCGGACAGATCGTGCGGTTGGCCCGGTTCAGATTCCGCCGCCTGGCTTGTGTTACCGGGCTGCTCATCAGCGCACCCCGTTCAGTTTCTGCAGAAACTGCGTGATCGCCACCATGGCCTCGGTCAATTCCTGCCTAACCCGTGGCAGTTCCTGATGGTCGATGCGCCCATCGGCCAGGGCCGTCGCCAGCGAGGCGACACCCTCGGCCACCTGGCCCAGCGTTTCGGCGGCACTGACCTCGCCGTCGATTCTGGTCAGGCCCGCCAGCCCTGCCGGGCGCAATACGGCGGCAGCGAATTCGACGGGCAGAACGTTCAGCAGCGCTACCGCATTCACCCATTCCGGGCAACTGCGCCCATTCAAATAGGCGTGAATGGTGGCGGTGCCGATGCCGCTGGCCGCCGCGATCGCCTCGACCGAGAAGCGCTTGCCCTGGCCCACGAACAGCGAAAGTGCATCGCGAAATACGCTTCTCGTGTTCCGCTGATGTTCGGCATGGGCCTTGATGTCAATCTCGCTGCTCATGGTCGATGCTCCTGCTCATGGGAATCGTGGCGGATCGCTGGGGCGTGGGATGGGGGTGCGCAGGACGGGCCGGGAGTTCCGGACGTCAACCCGCCCTGCGCCGCCGTCGGCGCTCGATAACCGGCGGCGATGGTGGCGGGATCGATACCGCCGGTCTTCGCCATAAAATGTCGGCGGTACATCGCAAGCGGGCTTATGCGCCCGCCCGCTTTCAGGCAGGCGTCCAGCACCGCCTTCGCGTTGAGCATCTGGATGCCTAGTGCATATCGGCGAGCCGAGGCGGCCTGGGTGACGCCCAGCCATTGGGCCAGATCGCCGTAGGTCCAGTTCTGCTCTTTTCGGTAGTTTTCTAAATCGGCTTCGCTCATGACTCCTGTCTATGTCATTACGTGACATACAGTCAAGCTAAAACCTAGGTCTTGTATGTTTGGATAAGAAATTTCCCAATATGTCCACATCTGACATGATAGGCTATGGCCAGAAAAGCTAAAGAAGAAGGCACGTTTCCTCACAACCGCGTGCGCGAATGGCGCGAACGGCGGGGCATGTCGATGGCCGAACTGGCGGAAAAAATGCCGTTCAAGGCAAACGCCAGCCAGATCAACAAAATCGAGAAACGCCATCAGTCGGTGGATCTGAAATGGCTTTTGGCGTTGGCCGAGGCCCTGGACCTCAACAGCCCGGGCGATCTGCTGGTCTGGAACAAGCCGGGCCTGTCAGAACAAGCGCTCGACGTCGCCCATAAATTCCAGGGGTTAAGCGAACCAGATCGCCAAGTGGCTCACCGAATGATTGATTCGTTGGCTGGAACGCCCGTTCCGCCAGAAAAAAATGACTAGGCCCAGAACGCCCAGCATTTGACCGTACTCTGCGACATCGATTGTCTCCTACATCCATTGGCTTCATTGAGCGTGGCCATAAATCGGCGTCATGTCCGCCGCCATTGGCGTCATTACCAATCCATATGTCATAGGGTGACATTTAGCAATTGACTTCCATTTGTCTTTGCGTGACATTCGTCTCCATCACCACCAACCGGAGACACAACTATGTCCAAATCGCCCACTAAGGCCGCAACCCGCCGCCAGGCCCCCGTTTCGCGCAAGTCCATCCGGGGCCGCACCGCCTCGGGCAAGCCCAATCCCATCGACGTCCATGTCGGAAACCGCATTCGTCTTCGCCGCACCCTGCTGGGCATGAGCCAGGACAAGCTGGGCGAATATCTCGGCCTCACCTTCCAGCAGGTGCAGAAGTACGAGCGCGGCGCCAACCGCGTGGGCGCCTCGCGCATGTACGACCTGTCGCAGATCCTCGACGTGCCGGTTTCCTATTTCTTCGACGACATGCCCGAAGGCGTCGAACGGGCCAGCCCGCGCCACATCCTGGGCGCGGTCGCCGATCCTGTCACCAGCCAGCTTGACCGCGACCCCATGACCTCCCGCGAAACGCTGGAACTAGTCCGCCACTTCGTGGCGATCCCAGACGACCTCAATCGCAAGTGCGTCTATGCGCTGGTCAAATCGATGTCGTCCGAGCGGCACACCCTTCCCCAGGCTGCGGAGTAACGGCCATGACCGCTATCATCGAACAACTGCCCGGCGGTCTGACCGTGGTCAAGGCCACGCTGGGCGAGTGGAAAAACGCGGGTAAATATCTGTGGGAGAGAGCGTCCGACGATCGCGTTTTCCAGATCGCCTATCAATCACCGACCGAGGCCGAGATCACGGCGCACGCCATCAACACGGCCCCGCTCAACAATCCAGCCAAGGAAGGGGTGGCGGCATGAGCAAAGCAAAACGGATCATCAGGCCGGGTACGAAGGCACACGAAAATTGGAAGAAGGCAACCATTGCCACCCGCCGCCAGATGGGCATTCAAGAAAGCGAGCTTGGTCGCGGCCTTGACACCCAGATAGTGATCAAGGGTAGTCGCAAGCCGCTTCGGCTTTCAATCAAGAAGCAAAAGGGGAAGCGCAAATGACCGACACGAAATATCCCGCCCATAATCAGGTCTATGATCTGTCCCGCGACCTGATCGACAAGGGCGAAAGCCCGGCCATGGTCATTGCCGCCCTGGGCTCGGCCATGGCCCGCCTGATGGCGAACCACGTCGCCCCGGCGGCGCAGGAACGCCTGTTCAACGCCGTCCTCGACATCATGAAGAAGCAGCTGCACACCACCCGCCTGCTGCGGGAATCCTTCCTGGGGAGGCATCCGTCATGAGCAAGTTTTTTCTTTCCCTCCTTATCCTCCTGACCGTCTCGGCCGCAAAGGCCGCCGATCCGCTGGCCGGGCCGATTCCGGCCCAAGCTGTGCGGGCGGTCGATGGCGACACGCTGATCGTTCGGGCGCATATCTGGCTTGGTCAGGACGTCGAAACCACCGTGCGCCTGGCGGGCATCGATACGCCCGAACTGAAATCCCGATGCGGCCTTGAACATGACAAGGCGCTGGCCGCCAAAGCCTTCCTGGCCCGGCTGATTGAAAACCCAGCGGTGACCCTGCTTGAAATCCGGGAAGACAAATATGGGGGGCGGATTCGCGCCCGCGTGCTGACCTCCACCGGCGCAGATATGTCTGCCGAACTCATCAAAGCTGATCTAGCCCGCCCCTATCAGGGTGGTCAGCGCCAGCCCTGGTGCGGTGCCAGCGAGAAAGAACCTCAGCCATGAGCGCCCCAACTCACGCATGCCATGCGCCCGGCTGCAATCGCCTGATCCAGCGCGAGCATCTGATGTGCCCCAAACATTGGTATATGTTGCCCGACCGGCTGCGCCGGGCCATCAACCGCAACTGGCGCATGCGCGACCACGAAGCCCATGCTGCCAACTGCCGGGAAGCCCAAGACATCATCTTGCGCCAGGAACCCCACGCCGGCGGGCAAGACGAGGACGCGGCATGAAACGCTGGATTGCCGTCGCAACATATTGGACAGAAATCGGGCCGGTGTGTGTGCTGCACGATATCGAGGAATTGGACGAGCTTCATGACCTGATCGAGCGCGGCCCCGACTGGAACACGCTGGTTGACATCAAAGTGACTCTTCAACGCCAAATCAATCCCGGTTTGACGGTTGAGGCGGCCAATCATCTCTGAAAGGTGCCTTTGTTAGCACTCCAAGCCCCGCTTCGGCGGGGTTTTTCTTTTGGCTAATCCTCGCCCTCATCGCCCAGATATTCGCTGGCCTCGATGCTGGTCGTGAATCCGCCGTCGCCCAATTCGTGCGTGACCGTTGACGCCACCCACATCATGTCTGTGATTTCGGATCGATAGCCCGACAGCGAAATCCTTGCGCCCGCCACAATCTCGGGCCTAGCCTTGGCTAGTGTTACGTTGAAATCGTGGCGCTTGCCCTTCACCCGCTTCATGGCGGCATCGGCGGCCGCCTGCGCCTCTATCCGGTTGGGGTAGATTTTTTTCAGCGTTTTTACCGATCCTTCCTCGCCAGCCAAGGCCGTCTCGGTCATGCCGCTGGCCAGGTTGTGCCATTTGGCTTTCACTCCTGTCTGCGTGCCCTCGCGGTCGGCGGCGCGAAAACTGTGCCGGTCGCCCTCGGCCCTGGCGATAGCAAAGGATGGCAGCAGCAGTCCGCTGGCGGCCAGTCCCAGGGCTTTGGGCACAAAGATCAGCCGCCCCGCCTTGATGGCCGTCAGCGCCCCATAATCCTCGCCCAGGCGGGTCACCAGATTGATGTCGCTTTCATTGGTCTGGTCCAGATGCGCAATGACGCGCCCGGCCAGATCAGCATGAATGGCGGGCGTCAAGCCGTTGCGCGTGGCCAGGGCCGACAGCACGTCGCCCAGAACGGTGGCGTGATAGCTCTGGTCCTTCTGGTCTTTCAGGGTTGCCCTGAAATCGGCACTTCTGGCCAGAATGGTGATAGCGTCGGGCGGCCCGTCCTCGCCCACCTCATCGACCGTATAGACGCCCTTGGGCGTCAGGCGCTCGCCCTGCCAACCCAGCGAAACCGCCAGCCTGGCGCCCCGCCGGGGCAGCCTGGTCTTTCCCTCGGGGTCGGTAATCACGATCTCGACCGTGTCCGATTCCAGCCCATCCTTGTCGGTCAGGCGCAGGGCCTTCAGATTGCCCGCAATCCGGCTTGTCACATCCACCGAATCGGCGATGACCTGAAAGGCCGGAATCACGGCAGGCTGTCCATCAGGCGGCCCAGGGCGCTGGTGTCGTCGTCCCAATAACGGGTGAGTTGAATCGCGAATTCGATCAGGCGTGGCCGCCCGTTGGCATACATATGGCTGCGCGTTTCATCGACGCTGGTGATAAACCATGCATCCAGCACCTCGCCGGTGCCTGCGGTCAGAATCCAGGCCTTGCCGCTGGACGCCATCTCGCGCAGCTTGTCCAGGTTCTCAGGGCCGCCGGTCAGATCAAGCGCCAGCGCCCCGTCGATCGTGATCGTGTCGTCGCCCGGCCCCAGAAACTGCTTGGCCGGACCCTTGCCTACGCGGTTCTGACTTTCCCAGCGGCTTTGGGTCGAGCGCTTCAGTGTCTCGAATGGGGCGGTGTTCATGCCGAAAACGTACAGGCCCAGGCTCATCAGCATGCTTAGCGCTCCTCGTCATACAGGTTGCCCCGCGCATTGGCTTTGCGCGATCGCTCCATCTTCTCGATTTCGGCGCGCACCATCCTAGCGATTTCCGTCTCGTTCTGGCCGGGCTGGGTATAGACGTTGATGGTGTAGCTGGCAGAACCCGCCGCCTGCGTCACCTGATGCACGGGTGCTGCCGCAACGGCGGGGCTGGCGGCGATGGTGGCGACGGTGTCCGCCGATGCGATCTTCAGGGCTGGTCGGCTGGGCGCTGGTGAAGATCCGGCTATTTTTTCACCACCGGCCCCGAATATTTTACCCGCCAGTTCGGCCATCGCGCCCAGCGGGCTAAGCAGCGCCTTGATGCCGAACATGATCACGTCCCAGGCGGATTGAAACGATGCCTGAACGCCCTCCCACATGCCGATGAAAAAGGCCTTTACCGTCTCCCAATTGGTGATCACGTAATAGGCCCCGGCAGCCAACAGCGCCACCAAGCCGATGATGAAGCCAAGTGGATTGGCCATCATAGCGATAGACACGGCACGAATTCCGGCAATCAGCGCCGGGAAAACCGTGCTGGCCACGCTCACCAGGCCGGTGAATCCGACTTTCAGCAAGGCCAGCCCTCCGGCGGCAATGCCGCCTTGAATGCCCATGGCGGTCAGCGCAAATCGGGCCATGGCGAATGGGCCAATCAGCCCGGCGATGGCGACCGACAGCGTGCCGCCGATGAAAACCAGCCCGGCCAGCGCTCCTGCCGTTCCGGCGATCACGCTGGTCAATGTGGGATGCGCCTGCACCCATCCGCCGATGGTCTGCACGACCGAAACGAAAGCCTGTGACAGAGCGATGATAGCGGGCTTCAGGCTCTCGCCGATCTGCTGTGCCAGCACCCCAAGATTCTGGCTGTTCTTTCTCAACACCGCATCCAGATTGTCATTGTCGGCGATCAGGGCCATGCGGGTGGCAAAGGCCAATCCTTCATTGCCTGCCCGTTTTAATTCCATCGCGTTGCTGCGTAAAGCGTCGTCCTGTCCCCACAAGGCTTGAATGACGCGCATCGCTTCTTCTGATCCAACCGCCTGCTGAATTTCATACATCTGCGCTGCCGTCAGCGTCTCGCCGTAATGCTTGCGCAGATCGGCCATGATGTCGGCCAGATCGCGCATCTTGCCCTGCTGATCGGTAAAGGCAACACCGAGCGGTCCCAGCTTCTCATGGGCATGGGCGGCATGGGCGGCCAGCGCTTTCAAACCTGTACCCGCTTCCGATCCTTGCATGCTGGTTTGCATCATGCCCAAGGCCGCCATCTGCGTGCTCATTTCCATGCCAAGGTTCGTTGCCGTAGCGCCATTGTTTTCCAACGCCTGCTGCATCCCCTCGCCTGTCGTCTTGAACAACTGAACAGCGCGGGAAAGCTGGCTGGCAAACATGTCGCCGAACGATCCATCCTCCATCGACGCGAATTGCCGTTTGAAAATGCCGTAGCCGGTCGCAAACAGGCTGGTCATTTGCCCAATCTCGGCCTTTGTCGCCTTGGCGGTGATGGACGCCGACCGGGTCATGGCGGCAACGCCTTCGTCGCTCAATGTCGATATGCCCGATTTGATGTCGTAGGCGGCGGACACAAAGGCCTCGGTGGTCAGACCGGCGTATTGTTGTTCGAGCTGGCGCCCGGCCTCGATCACCTTCTGCAGATCCTTGACATCCATCTGGGCCAGACTGCCCTTGGCGGCATCGACACCTCGAAGCGCATTCACGCTAAATCCCTCGGCGGCCAGACCAGCGCCACCAACCGCCATGGCGGTGGCGCCGCCGACGGCCAGACGCGATTGCATGGCCATGGTTTTATCCATCCGGCTTCTTGCCGCAGCCATCGCCGCCATTTTTCCCCGAGCGATGTCCATCGCTTTGCTTTCGCGGTCGAAGGCCAGGCGGGCGGCATCGAGGTCGAATTTCAAGCGGCGCTGGGCAATCGACAGGCGGTTGGTATCGATCCCGGCGGCACCCAGGCGGTCGCCCAGAATCTTGGTTTCCCTGGCCGTCTCGATCTGCGCCTGTTTCAGACGCGTCACTTCGGCCTTGGCCTTGCCGAAAGCACGTTCCTGCTTCTTTGTGGCGTGATCGCTGGCCGCCAGTTCACGGCCCAGGGCCTGGGCCTTTTCCTGGGCCGCCGCCAGGGCGGTGGCGTTGGCCTTGGCCTGACCCTGCAGGCGCTTGAAGGCCTCGATATTGGCGCTGGATTTTTCAAGCCCGCGCAACTTGTCGGTCGCTTCCTTGAAGGATTTGCTAAGGGCGGCAGTGGATTTCTGGGCGTTCTTGAAGGGGGCCGAGATACGGTCCATCGCCTCCATCAACACCTTCAGCTTCAGATCTGCCATCGTTCATTTTCCTTGCGCGTTTTTAATCGCCTCGGCCTCGGCTTCCAGGAATTGAACCGCCAGGCCATACAGTTCTGCCAGGCGATCCAGCGGCAAGCTGTCGAAGGCTTCCAGCGGCAGGCTGCCTGGAAAGGCCTTGGTGATCACGCCCCAGGCGGTGAAGACATCGTCGGGAATGACGACGTCTTCAAAGGCGTAAAAAAACCCGAGATCGCCTCGCCGACTGAAATCAAATCGGCGGGGTCGATCTGGTTCACCATCTGGGGCGACAGCGGCGTCATCGAAATGCGGGGCAGCACGACCAACACGGTGGTGATGTCCATCTCGATCAGCTTCTGAATCGAGATGCCCCGCAACTCGCCCGATGAAGGGCGGCGCAGGGCCAACTTATCGACCTTGCGCTCGCCCTCGCCCAGAGGCATGGATAAATTAACTTCGGCGGTCAGGCTGCTCATCAACGTCTCTCCTTAAGCGGTCTGGCCAATGGCTTTCATCATGTCGGCGGTCAGGTCTTTGCCATTCACCACCACGCGGCCCGAAATCATGTCGATCTCGATCAGCGTCTCGCCGTTGCGCGTGTATTTGTAGTACGTCAGCGGCATGGTCACCTGCAGTTCGGTCGGCTTCTGGTTTTCGACCTCGCCGAAATCCAGGCTTTCCCAGCGGCCACGAACCTCAATCTCGATGGCGTCGGTGCCGCTGGCAGATTCCGAAACCTCGGCCCCCATAAAGCGGGCGCCGACGCCCGAGGCATTCTGGATGCCCCAGACCTTCAGGATCGCGGCGTTGTACTCGGCAAAGCTGAAACCCATTTCCAGACCCTTCTGGCCCAGATCGATCTTGACCGGTCCGGCCATGCCGGCGGCGAGATAATCCTTCATCTCGCGGTCAAGCTTGGGCAGCTTGACCTTGGTGGCCAGACCGGCATAGCCGTAACCGTCGATAAAGGCGTTGAAGCTTTTGACTGACTTGGGCAGCATGGCGTTGTTCCTTTGTTAGAAGCGGGCCGGACCGAGGCTTACGCGCCCATCTGGGCTGCGAAGTCGATCAGATAGTCGGCGGTGATGGTCTGCTCGAACAGC